>DASYWU010000001.1:0-1995 GCA_035935755.1 Occallatibacter sp.
CAGAATCGGCCTGTAGCGTGCCTGGCCTGGTCCTCGGCGCCGCGTCACCTGGCCAGCCGCGATCACTATATCGGCTGGGACGCCGCGGCGCGGCGCAGCCGCATCCGCTTCATCGCCTACAACACGCGCTTCCTGATCCTGCCGTGGGTGCGAGTGGAGCATCTGGCCTCGCACATCCTGGGCCGCATGGCGGCGCAGATCTCCGATGACTGGCAGCAACTCTACGGGCATCCGATTTACTTCCTGGAGACGTTCGTGGATCCGGAGCGGTTCCGCGGCACTTGTTATAAAGCAGCCAACTGGGTGCTGATGGGCAGGACCACCGGACGCGGCAAGCAATCCAACAGCTATGTTCCGAACCGCTCGATCAAAGAGGTCCTCGGCTACCCGTTGACCAGGCGGTTCCGCGAACTGCTGGGAGGCGCGGTGTGAAGCAGCCCAGGCGGCGCATCGAAGTGAACCTGGAAGAACTGGACCGGGTGCTGGATGGAGCGCGTGAGGCGCCGCTCAGCGAAGAAGATCATCGCAAGCTGCGGGAAGCGCTGCATGCGCTGGCGGCGATGCTGGTGCGGCCGCGCAATACGGAGAAGACCAGTTCGGTAGTGGGGAAGCCCGAAGACGAAGCAGGCGACAGTGGAAAGCAGCCGGACGCAGATGCACCTCCGCCACCAGGACACGGGCGCAACGGAACTGAAGCCTTTAGCGGCGCCACACGAGTAGAGGTCAAGCACGCGACCCTGGCCCACGGAGATCGCTGTCCGGCGTGCGGGCAAGGCAACGTGTATGCGCAGAAGGAGCCGAAGGTGCTGGTGCGCGTCATCGGCCAAGCTCCGCTGGCGGCCACGGTCTATTCGTTGGAGCGGTTGCGCTGCGGCGCCTGCGGGCAGGTGTTCACGGCGCAGGCCCCGGAAGGCGTGGGCGAGGGTAAGTACGATGAGTCGGCGGCGGCCATGATCGCCCAGCTCAAATATGGCAGCGGCACGCCGTTCAACCGGTTGGAGCAACTGGAAAAGCAGATGGGCATTGCGTTGCCGGCGGCAACGCAATGGGAGATCGTTGCGCGGGCCGCGCACCCGATCAAACCGGCGCGTGACGAGCTGATCCGGCAGGCGGCGCAAGGCGAGGTGGTGCACAACGACGACACCAGCATGCGCGTGCTACGCCTCGAGCGCGATCCCAGGGACGGGCGCACCGGTGTGTTTACCAGCGGCATCGTCGCCACCAGCGAGGGACGGAAGATCGCGTTGTACTTCACCGGACCCAAGCATGCCGGCGAAAACCTTGCCGACGTGCTGAAGAAGCGCAGTCGAGAACTGCCGGCGCCGATTCAGATGTGCGATGCACTGTCGCGCAACGTGCCGGAGTTAGCTCCGGGAGTAGAGATCCTGCTGGCCAACTGTATGGCGCATGGAAGAAGACAGTTCGTAGATGTGGCGGAGAACTTCCCCGGCGAATGTCGCTACGTGCTGGAGATGCTCGCCCAGGTATACGGTAACGATGCCGAAGCGCGGGAACTTGGAATGACACCGGACCAGCGGTTGCAGCTTCACCAGCAACACAGCACTCCGATCATGGACGAGCTGCACCTCTGGCTGGAGTCGCAACTGGCGGAGCGGAAGACAGAGCCTAACTCCGGACTCGGTCAGGCGATCAACTATCTGCTGCGGCACTGGCAGCCCTTGACGTTGTTCCTTCGCAAAGCCGGAGCACCACTGGACAACAATATCGTTGAGAGAAGCTTGAAGCGAGCTGTTCTGCATCGAAAGAACGCTCTGTACTATCGCACTCTGAACGGCGCACAAGTGGGCGATCTGTTCATGAGCCTGATCCACACCTGCCAGTTGTGTGGCGCCAACTCCTTCGACTATCTAGTCGAGTTGCAGCGCCATGCTCGCCAGCTGGCCGCCTCCCCATCGGAATGGATGCCCTGGAACTATCGCGACACCTTGATGCGAACTGCCCAGTTATGATGAACCTGCATGGCCGAAAAGGATA
>DASYWU010000002.1:0-31173 GCA_035935755.1 Occallatibacter sp.
GGGCGCGACGCTGATACCCGGCGGATTGTCCATAAGCCCAGGCGGTTTCAATCCACGCGCCCCGCATGGGGCGCGACTTCCATCTCCAGGCGGGGCTTGATGAGCGCCTCGGGTTTCAATCCACGCGCCCCGCATGGGGCGCGACGAACGGAACTTGAGACAGAGAACGGCGCGGAATCGTTTCAATCCACGCGCCCCGCATGGGGCGCGACCGGGAGCACGCCTTATCATGTGGGAGATACGCATGTTTCAATCCACGCGCCCCGCATGGGGCGCGACGATCGTTGCGGTCAATGTTTATCGTGTTGAGCGTTGTTTCAATCCACGCGCCCCGCATGGGGCGCGACGCGATGCCGGCGGCGGCCTTGCGCAGACCGCGGCGTTTCAATCCACGCGCCCCGCATGGGGCGCGACGGCCGACGCGGGTCCCATTCCTTCCGATTGACCCGGTTTCAATCCACGCGCCCCGCATGGGGCGCGACCGATCGCGCGCTGCGCCTGCGCCAGCATGGAAATGTTTCAATCCACGCGCCCCGCATGGGGCGCGACAACGGAGAGTCTAAGTCTCTGTCACGCTAGTGGTTAGTCTGGCATATGCGCGAACCTGTGACAAGAGCCATCACAAGTTGAGATATTAAAGGCCAGGACCGGCGCGAAATGCCCCTGAGCCATTGGCTTAGCTTCCACGCGAACCGGCCAGAGATTGCGCGATCACTTGAGGTCCGCGCGAAGAGATCTCACTGATTGGATGGAGTTCCAGTCTGGAAAATCGTCAGAGGATCAGCGGACCTTCGGGGTCGTAGGCCGGCTTTGCGCCTACGTGCTCGACACGGCCTTTCCAGTTGTTGCCGAGGAAATAAAAGCGGAGGCTATCTTCCTCCGCATCCGCCACGGCGACAAGCGCTGAGCGGAATGCCACCCACTGGGCGGCATCAACCAGACACTCGAAGACCGAGTTCTGAACGCGTTGTCCGCGATCCTGACAGAGACGCGCAACTCGGCGGAGACGGCGTTTTCCTGCCTCCGTTCGCGTGCTGACATCATAACTAACCAGGACAAGCATCTTCTGTCACCGATGACTTCTTATTTCCAGAGAAAGGCGGGGTAAGTATCGAGTCCTCCGCGCAGGTGGCGCCCAAGGATCAGTGATTGTACGTACGGGATGAGGCCGAGCGGAATCCGCTCCTCAATGAATGGATGCTCGATTTCTTCCTGCTTTCGCGCTTGCCAGGCCGCGATGATCGCCTTCCGGGCCTTTTCTTCAAGGAGAATTCCGCCGCCTTCCTGTTCGACAAAATCATCGCACTGCAGCTGATGCCGATTGATAAGCGTGAGAGCGAGACGGTCGGCAATCGGCGCGCGCAACTCTTCCATCAGGTCGAGAGCGAGACTGGGACGTCCAGGGCGGTCGGTATGGAGAAATCCAACCGCGGGATCGAGACCCACGCTCTCCAGCGCAGATTCTATATCGTGGCGCAGGAGCGCATAGATGAATGACAGAACAGCGTTCACGCGGTCGCGCGGCGGACGCCGCGTCCGACCAGAGAAACTAAAGGCATCCTTGTCTCCGACAATCATGTGATCAAAGACGGAGAAGTAAAGTTGCCCGGCCATTCCCTCGTGTCCACGCGCCTGCTCAACGGACGCGGCTTGCATGGATTCCGTTCCCTCCCATGACAATTTGTCCGCCGCGACTCTGAGTAATTCCTGAGCGCCGGGAGTGGAGGTTTCGCGCGCGGCACGAAGAAGAACGATTCGGCTGTTGGCAATCTTCGCCGTCACGATGGATCGAACAATGGGCAGTGCGGTCTCTTCTTTGTCCGCGGCACGGTATTGTTCCCGGCGCAGAAGAACATTGCCGGAGACTGGCCCCTGGACGCGCGCGAGGAATCGGCCTTGCTCCGAGAGATAGGAGATGCCGACGCCGTGTTCACAGCAGAGAGCAAGTACGGGTGGCGAGCAGGAGACACGCCCCCAGCAGACCAGTCCTTCGATGGTGTGGACGGGGAGACGCAGACGGGTTTCGTCCTCGATCTTGACCGCAATCGTTTCCCCGTCGCGGTGGAGATAGGCTCCCTGCGTGGTGACGTGCAACGTGTTGAGCAGCTTTCGCATGGTGAGTTACGCGGGAAGTTGAAGGGCTTGGCGCTGGAGCCGGTTCCAGCGGGTTTGTATGGTGGATTCAGCGGTGGCATGGGGCAGGCAGATGTTGACGAGCGAACAGTTCTGGCAGTATTTCCCTGGTTTAGCAGGCGGAGTTTCACGAGACTGGTAGAGGCGGTGCATCTCGGATGCAAGCGATTCCGTCCTGGCGCGGAGTTGAGGTGAGAATTCTACTTCGAGCCGACGACGCGGCTCGCCATAAAAAATGGCGCCGTGCGGTACCGGTTGACCTAGCATTTCTTCAAGACAGAGCGCTTGCGCGCAAAGCTGGACCAAGTCGCAATCGTCTGGTTTACGCCGGCCGCGCTTATATTCGACTGGAAAGGGCTCAGGGCGAAACTCGACGACATCGGCGCGGCCACTAAGGCCGAGACGACGGCTGCCGAGCGGCAGACCACGGACGGTGTGGAGATCATGCCGCCGTGACTGCCCAGGAAGATCGGCTTTCTCATGGAGAAGCCGACCCTCCGAGGTAAGGCGATTCTCTGCCCATGCCTGCTCAAGGTGGATCAACGCCCACTGCCGCGGACAAAAGGCAAGATGCTGCAATCCGCTCAGCGGCAGAGCGCTGTCGAGATCCTCATCGGCGAAGAATTCAGAAGCCGTCGATCTCTTCTGGAGTGAGTCCATCGAGGTTCTCCAGGGTGTAGGTGCCGTCCGGGCTCACCTTGAGCGTTCCGTGGACCCGTGCCGAGGAGTACTGGCCGGGCTTGCTCGAGTGCTTCCACCAGAAGACCTTGAGCACGCGCATGGTGCCCTCGGGCCGCGCCGAGGATGCGTCGTTCTCAAAGAGTTTCGGGAGCTGGGCCTTGATCGCCTCGGCATCGGCATCGCTAAAGCCAGTGCGCTCGGCCAGTTGCGGGTTCATGCTGCCGAAGAAGAAATAGACGGCGTCGTCGACGCGGTGCTTCATGCCCATGGTGTCCGAACCACGCTTGGTGCCGTCGCCCTCGCCGGAGACACTCTTCGTAATCTGCGTGCTGGTGACTTCGACCGGCGCAACGCTGAAGGCGGACTGCACTGTGACGGGGCCGCGGACAGGTATGGATATGGGGCCACCCTGTCCCTCGGATTCTTCGTCGCTGTCCTGCTTCTTCTTACCCTTCCCCTTTGATTCGTTCTTGTATGGAAACAACTGACCAAATGCACGAACATCGAACCAAAGTTCGCAAGCCTTAGCCGCCATTTCTGAGCCACCAAATGCTTTACCAAGTACCTTCTGGGCGCGGTCCTTCAGGCTAGTGTATTCGTCCTTCTTGCGGTCATCGGACTGGACAAAGATCGCGGCACCACTTTCCTGCAGGCGGTCGCGGAGCTTGCGCTTGAGGCAGACGTCCGAAATCTCTCCAAGGCCGTTGTAGTCAGTGCGAGGGCGGTTGCCATTGAGCGGATCGCCATTCGGGTTGGCGTGGTTCACGCGGAGGATGACGGCGAAATCAACCTTATTGGACAGGCTGCTCACTGGTTGTCTCCTTCTTCGGACTCGGCTTCGGATTCAGCATCGTTAGAGTTGTCCTTGCGCGGCTTCAGGGCTTCACGTTGGCTGTGAAAGCCGAGCAAAAACTCGCCGGAGAGCGGGCGATTGTCCAGAAAGGTGCTCTCCTCGCCGCTGGTTTCAAACAGGCCGTAGACAGCGTCGATGAGGCTCTGTCGGCGCTGTAGGGCAGCAGCACGACTCGAACGCAGTTGCGCGATGTACGGCGTCAACTGGAGCTCGATCGTGCGCCATGTACTGTACGGGTGGTCGGCAAAGCGCTGCATGAGGCGCGCGGCAGTGGTGTCGCGCTGCACTTTCGCGACATTCAGGGCCAGGCCTTCAATGCTGTCGGCAACTGCCAGCAGACGGCCATAGAGATAATCGCGCGAAGTGCGCGACTCGTCGAGACTCATAGAGTAACTCTCCTTTGGGTGTGCGCCTCGATAGAGCGAGCAGGCCACGCCGAGATTACGTTCAAATTCCCAATGTTCAAGAGCCGCACGATTCACCGCACGCCGAACAGCCGACTGCGCCAGGTCGCGCGGAAGCGGGCGTCCATCGACGATACAGGGCAGCAGGCGCTCCTGTGTGGCTTTGCGGAGCTTCTCGTCCGCACGTTGGCCATAACAGGCTTTCGCAATGTCCTCTGGGGAGGGCGCGCCCATAAAGCTGAGGTTTTTATTATTGCCTAGGTTCTTCTGGGGCCAAGCCAGCGACTCGTGCCAGCGTTCGAGGCGTATAAGAAACTCCGCCTCTTTGAGTTCGCGATAAAAAAGAATCGCCATGCGACCCGATGTGGCGGAATCAAGACCCATTACGACGATGTCGGCCGCGTCGTCGAGCTTCTGTTTGTAGCCGCCGATGGCTTTCTTTAGTCGCAGCGCAAAGTGCTGTCCGGCGTCGCCTTCGTACGTACCCTCCTGTGCTTCTTTGGTGTTCTCTCCCGCATCGCGGAAGAACTGCCAGCTATCAACCGCGACTGGGGGCGCATCTGCGGACTTTACGGACCATGCGACGACAACCTGATCGCCGTTCTTTGCACCTTGGCGGGCGATGAGCCAGCGCAGGGCGTTATGTGCTTTCTGAGATTCTTCGTAGCCGATAGTCAGCGCCTCTTCGCTCTTGTCAAAGCGTCCTCGGAAGGTGTATCCCCCCGTATCATTCGAACTGATCAGTTTGCAGCGATCACTTGTGAACCTAATTCTCGCTGGATGTTTTTGAGTTGTGCGTGTATTCACGCCACTGGCCATGCAGAACTGGCGTTCTTTTGACTGCGTCGCTTCAAACTTCCGCCACTTTTCCGTGAGTTCTGCATCTGACCATGTTTCCGCCTGTCGCGTACCGATAACACTCCAGCAGACCCAGATTTTAAGTGGATCTTGGGCATTATTTTTGCCCACCTTAACTTTTTGTAGAACACCGTCACTTGCTGACAAAACTTTCTGATTCAGCAAATCATCGAGCATCGTTCCCTTCTCTATGTACTGGAGAACACCTGTGATCTTCGGATCGCCGTAGGGCGACTCCGACCATAACTTCAATTGACTGACATACCTGTCATATTTGTCGGATTTGCCGCCGTAATGTTCACTCCCCTTCGCGCAGTATTCCAATTGTTCGGTCAGTGGATTGGGAGCGGGGAACTTTCCGCTTCGTGTTGCCGAATCTTCTGAGACAAACAGTGATGTGTCCCGCTCTTCCACTAGAGAGGCGTGGTGAAAGCTCCCATCCGAATGTAACTCCATATGTAACTGTGTGGTTTGCGGAACGGTGCTGATCGGCGCCAGCCGATTCTGCGCAAACTGTGGCTGCCCAAAGCAGGCATCGTAGGTCTCGACCAGTTTCTGTATCCAACTCACGATGCCGCCTCCCGGTCGAGATTGCCGGTGGCGGCGGCCAGTTCTGCGGCTTCCGCCTCAACAGAACGCACACGATCTACGCCGAAGGCGCGCGGCTGCATGGCTCGAATGTCTTTCTTCATGATCAAGCTGGCGTCATCCGGGCGGGGGAATGTCAGCACGCCGTCGACGAGCTTCGGCCGCCAGAAATTGGCTCCGAGCCGGCCCGAGCCGGTTTCGTCCGGATAGTCGAAGCTATGGAAGGTCAGGCCGTAATCGAGCGAGCCATCGTTGTCGTAGTCGCTCGGGCCTTCTCCGAAGCGGCATGGCGCCACGTATCCCTGGCAGTCCCGCGTGCCGAGGAAAATGTCCTGACGTCCGCCGCGTTCGAGGCTCCGTTTTGCAATGGCATAGTGCTTGCCGTCAATGCAATCGTTGGCAAGCGCCGTCTGATACCGGTTCCACTCGAAGTGCGCGCAGACCTGATACTCGACGCCGGGACCGTCGGTAATATCGGCAGGATTTTCAGAGCGGGCGTCGCCGGTCAGGTAGGTATAGATGGCCAGCGTGTTGCCCCCGGAGATGTAATCGAGCGGCTTCATGCCCCGCGTCTGCGTGCGAATCCGGCGCAGGACGCGAAGCTTATCGACATACCAAATGAAGGTCGGCTTCCAATAGATCGACTTGCAGATCCCCTTCAGTGCCTCATAAGTCGGCAAATGATAGGAGGATTTTTCACCGCCCACGCGTGTGAGTGGATCGGTAAAGAGCGCATAGCGTCCCCAGACACGAAACTCGAGACAATTCTTTGGCGTGGCAAATGTATCAGGCAATGAGATCCTCCAGAGGCCCGGCTTGCAGCCGTAGGCCGAATGCAGAATCGTAAAACTCGGAACGGAGGCAGTATACTCCTGAGCCGGGCTGGACCTCATAAACCGCGCCTTTGTTAGCTAATTCCTTGAATTTCGAGGCATAGACTGAGAGCGTGAATCGCTGCGCCTTGCGGAGTAGTTGCCATTCCGATTCAAGATCAAAGGACGCGGCAAGTTGGTTCACAATCCTGCGACCTTCATCGCTGTAGGGAACGACGATACCCTGCGTGTTTGCGATCAGCGCAAAGGCATCGTTCGCAGTCTGGAAGCTCTGGAACAGCAAGGAGCGATGTAACGCTTGACGCGACCTTACCGCATCATTTTTCGCCTGTCGGTTCGCGCCGAGCAGTTCAAGCAAGGACGTACTGCGGCCGATTCCCTCCGGACCAACACTGTATGACATTTCATCTCTGCGGCGATAGAAAGTGCGGTTGTAATACTCTGCCATCTGTTGTGGGTCGTCGAGCGGAAACTGTCTTCCGGGATTCGATCGACGCCACTGGCCCAGCAACTCCCGAGCAACAGTGCGCCCCTGGCGAATCTCTTCAAGCTGTGCCGGCGGGTCAGGCAACACGACGATGTGAACCCTGCCCGAAGTGGAACGGGCTCCATGCCTGTTACAACGTCCCGCCGCCTGCGTAAGCGAATCGAGCCCGGCAAGATCGCGAATGGCACATGCGAAATCGATATCGACACCGGCCTCGATCAACTGCGTACTGACACAAATAACCGGCTGATCTCCGGTCGCATTTGGTAATTGTGCGCGCAACTTTTCAAGTTTCTCGACGCGATGCGCCGGGCACATGCCTGTACTGAGATGCACGACCAGTGCATTCGCACCTGCCCGCTCACGCAGGCTTTGAAAGAGCTCACGTGCATCCTTCTTTGTATTCATGATTGCCAGGCAGCTTCCATATTTCTGCGCTTCTGTTAGGGCCAGTTCCGCGACATCGGCAAGTTGCCAACCTTCCGGCAGATCCGTGTGGTCGAAGACCTCGTACCGCTTCAGTTGCTCGAAAAGTTGTTGCGGGTTAGATACAAGCCCGGGCGGTTTGCCCAATCGCGCGGCCCCCTTTGCCTTGCAAACCGTTTCAAGTAGCGGTTGTGTGGCTGTGCATAATACAACCGTTGATCCGCAGTGAGATGCCAACAGGTTGATCGCATTGTTAAACAGATGAACAATTTTGATGGGCAAGGTTTGTACTTCGTCAAAGACAATGACGGCCCTGGCCATGGCATGAAGCCTGCGCACGGCACGCGTTCCGGAGCCGAAGAGAGCTTCGAGGACCTGAACACTCGTCGTGAAAACAACCGGCGCGTCCCAGTTTTCCGCCAGTACTCGCCGTCGCCACAGATCCGGCCGGCCCACTTGATCTTCCGGATCATCCTGAACGTTCGAGTGATGTTCGAGAACAACACTCGCGTAAGGAACACCCTCAGGCTCAAGAATGGAACGGGCTACTGCTGCATTCTGATCCACAATTGATATATATGGACTGACAAAGATGATTCGGTCCAGCGCGTGGTGTCGCGCGTGTTCGAGAGCAAAACGGAGCGCGGAGAGCGTTTTGCCGCCTCCCGTGGGAACTGTCAGCGTATAGATCCCACGTAGTCGATCCGCAGCCCGAAAGCACTCATCTGAAACCTGGCGCCGGATACCATTCACAGGCCCATCCGTGTTCATCTGTGAAAGATTTCGATCAAGACGCTCAAGTAATATCTCCCAAGTCTCATACGCCTGATCCTGGCGGAGTACGGCTGCCGCAGGCTTTTCAAAATTCGCCGTATTCGTTCGGTCCCCGTCGATCAGGCAACTGAAGAGCAGGCGGAGCAGAAGGCCCATCTGTACGTCTTTGTCTCCTTCGCCTTCATCGAGCGAAGCGGCAACGCTGGCAATTGCGTTGCGGACTTCCGCAACAAGGCTTGAGTCCCGCATCAATGCCTCCGCGCGACGTTTCACCGACGGATCGAGATTTGTCCATGCCTCCACGAATCGGGTGCTGTTGTCGGGCTTTGCAAGCCTTTGACTGAGCTTGTCATCACCATCCGGTTCAAGACAATCAATTAGGCCCGAGTGATGGGATGCGATGCAGAGAGCCAAAAAGCGCGCGACAATACCCTGAAGACTATCTTCCCGCTGCGCCCCGTGAATGTTTGCTAGAAGACACTGCGCGCCTGCGGTCGAATGATCGATTTTCCCGCGCAGATCGTCGTGCGCCTCGCCATTCCTTTCGAAGCTGAGCAAATAATCCTGAAATTCTTTCGTGGCCTTGCCCAGGTCGTGCAGCAGACCAATTAACTCGCCAGCTTTTTCTAAACCTAACTTTTTCGCCAATTCCGAGCAGCGTGCTGCTACTCCGCTCAAGTGCTCGGAGAGCAATTGGTTTCCTGTCTTGCCCAGATGGGCAAGGTGGAGGCCATCGACCCCAGCATTCCGGACCCCATTCATTTCCTTCTCTCCCATCGAATCACGATAAACGTAAATCGGTATAGAAAAAAGGCTGACGGGAAGTATTCCCCTGTTCCGAACAGTTTTTGTCATTACTTAAGTGGAAAACCGGCCTCCGGATCGGGCAGCCGTTGCTTCCGCCGCCCAAAAGCGGGGTGCCGACGCGGTGGCCTACGATCCAAAATCGCTCTAACATTACTCCACGAGCACGCGTCCGAAATGGCGTGGGCGTTAGTTATCACTGGAGTTTGGTGATCCGGTACCAGTTAGCCAGCGCTGTTTCATTGTTGGTTTTGTGGTGTCGTTCGGCGACCGGTGTGCGAGAAATGTTCCGAGGGAACAAAGCTTTCGCCGAGATGGAAATTGGTGAGGATACTCTCTTGGCGCGCGTTGCCTTTGCCCCTCAGAATTCTTGATCTACAGTTCCACTGAATTAAAAGTCGGATGGTCCGCTGGAAATGTAGGTCGAATTATCCATCTCTCCCAAGATCTTCATCCGGCACAGCTTTGGCTAACGGTCCTGTAAACGCCAGAATCAGAGCATGGACACCCAAGACAACGTGCATGTTCCCTTCGCTCAGCTTGAACCTGAGCTTCAGTGCTTCTACTCACTTGCGATGATGTCGGCCCTCACACGAGTTGGCGTATACCTGGATGCGATTCAGGCCGACGCAGCAAGCATCAGCGCCAGCCGCATTTGGGATGATTACAGGTTCACCCCTGCCGATGCGCTCAACTTCTTTGAGAATGTCGAGCGCTTGGCGCCGTACCTGTTGCATTTTGCCATTAAGGACCCGAAGTACTGGTGTCCAAGGCTCGCGGCGCGAATGAGACGACGCCGCAACCTCAACTGAACCAGTCAGCCCAAGGCGGGGAGCCACAGGAGGAACGGCGCCCCGAGCCTTCCTTAGATTAAGGAAGCCTGCCACATATACTGTTCCGGTGAGAGCCACCCGGGATAAGCGCCGCCGCCAGGATTTAGATCTCTTCGTGCTCGCACTGGTGGAGAGCGGTTTGTCCACCCCCTACGATCTGAAGTCGGCTGCCGACATCTCGCCAGGCGCCAGCATCCCGGCCCTGCGACGGCTGGTAAGCGAAGGACTTGTGATTCAGGCTAAGCCGGGATCCCGTGGCCGCACGGATCATAAGATCACGGCACAAGGTCGTCGGCGGCTGAAAGACGGCTGGCGGGAGTTGATCGACGACGGTCCGAGCGGCGACCTCGATGCCGACTTGCGCGCGGCCTTGTTGGCCCTCTGGGTGGGTCAGAATCGCTCGATGGCTGCCGACTTTCTGCGCCGCTCAGCAGCTCAACGGCTCAGTTCCGCCGACCGGCACGATGGCCTGAACGAACCGGACTCCCTTCCGCCGCTTGCCCTCTGGTATCGGAGACTCCGGTCTGCTTCGGCTGCCGCGCTGATCAAGGGAGAATCCGCCGCCGCAATGGCCATGGCCAGGGCCCTTCCCCGGAACGCGCCGGCGAGCAGCAGGACGAAGCGGGCTGCCAGGAAGCTGTAGAGCAGGCGGCAGAGTTGTTCCAAAAAGCCCGGAAGAGGTATTCGTCGGTTCGGTCAAGCGGCAAGACACACGCACCTTCGCGGAGGCCGATTGTGCACGTTTGACCTCGTCCGGCCGCATGGCGCGCAGGTGGCGAACAGAAACCGCGTTCGGCATCTGCAGAAGTCGATCAGTGTCATCTCGGCCCAGCCGATCCAAGAACTGCAACGCTATGCCGCTTTCCTGGCCTCCGGCTTCGGAACGAGCGCCGGTCGGTCGTATTGCCGCAGTTCGTGAACGTCGGCACCCACCGTGTTCACCACCAGCTCCAGGATGTAACGGACCTCGGCATCCCGCCGCTCTGGCGTCGCGGACCGGTAGTGCTCCTTGAACTGCCTCAGGATGTGCTGCGCAAACTGATCAAGGCCGTCTTTCGGCGAGGTTTCGGCGACCACCTTCCTGCCCGACCGCTTCATCTCTACATCCGCCTGGGAAGCCGACTTCACCATTGCGGCCGCCTCTTCCCGCGTCTGCGGCGGCGGCATCTCAAGCAGTTTGCCGACCACGCCCGCGTTCTTCCCCGCCGCCGGATCGAGCTTCTGCTCCACCATAGCGTCGCGCGTGATCTCCGGCAGGTGCGAGGCGAACTCATATTCCTCGGCAATCCGATGTACGGTCCGTTCACTCGTGCCGATGCTCTCTGCAATCAGCTTCGCCGCCCGCGTCCAACTGCCCTCCTTCTTGAAGTAGGTCTTGTACCTCAATATCGCGCGGCCCAGTTCATACCGGGAATGCTGGAACGACTTGACCCAATGAAGCACTGCCTCCCGCGCATTCTTGAGTTCCAGATCATAGGTATCGAGAGAACCAGCCGCCTCGGCCAGCTTCAGCTCGCTACGGAGATTTGCCAAATGGGCAAATCCATCGGACTCTATAACTTCCATTTGTGCTTCCTCTCTTTCCCGGCGCGGGAAGCGAAAACTTGGCCTCCTCGCCGATTCCATCGTCCTGCGTTATGGCCTTCCAGCCAAAGCTCAATCATGTGTTTCCAGCAGGGACAGCAGGCCCTGGCTGAATGATGTTTATTCCTCGCCGCGGACTGCGGGAGCTTTCACCGTTCTAAGGGAATGTTTTTCAGTAAATACGGTGTTTCAGGTATTCCTTCCGGAGAATGGCTGGGTCATCCTGTTGATCATGGATCCTAAGACACCGAATCGGGGTTCGACGCGCGCGCTTGATGGGCTCCCATGGATCACGCATATTGAACGGTGTCGCATCCGCGAGTGGAGAGCACCATTTCACCGAATGCTGTCCAATCCCGCCGGATGTCCGCTCGCCAGAAAACGGAGACCCGATCTTAGCAGTACATCCGCGCCAGGATTTCGCCAAAACCATCCGATTCTGCCGCATGGACCCATTGCGGCAGGAACCCGGCACTCCGCGTCCGGCCACCCCACTGCGGTCATCCGCTGGTCATCGGGTCTGCTGAACAGGGCCTCGGCGAGCGCTTCCTTTTCCGCGTGTCCGGCGTGTCGTTGCCTCCTTGAGGTTAAGGTCTTTGTCGAAAATGGAGAGCTGAAAGTCGGATCGAAGGATACGATTGGCGCTACGCAGGTGGCCGGTGACCTCCTTGACTTGCCGGGTGCGGCCCTGGGGCTGGATCCCATCCCACAGACGTCGGCCAGCCGCGGACAAAATTGCCTGCAGTACCAGCCTGCCCCGGGCTGTCGGAACGAACTCCCGCACCCGGCGGTCGTCGGGATCCGGCGAAGCGATGACCAGATCGCTTTTCAGGAGCAGCGTGCAGGCGCGGCTGGTTTCGTAATACTCTCGTCCGGTTTCGCGGCGAAGCCATTGCTCCGAATATCGTTGGCCGGGCCGCTGATCCGCTTTCTCGACGACCCGCAGCAGGGCGTAGAGCGATAAGTATGTCATTCCCTGACGGCGAAGCTCCGGCGCGGTCAGCACCAGGAAGAGACAGCCGGGAGTGGCCAGCGCGTCGACGATGCGTTCTTGTCGGGTCATGGATCACCTGCAAATCTGCAAGTATTTTAGACCTTCGTGTTCTTCAATGAACTCTTTATGCCTCAAAGCGATACACAGGAAGGGCGCGATGCGGACACGATTGAATTCTGTCAGAAGGCGCCGAAATCGTGCCTTTGGCAGAAACGAATCACCGTGGGACGCTCGATGTAGATCAGACCGCGGTGACAGCAGCGGTCAGCCAGCGGACTTTGGCTGTGGCGGTCGTTGGCGGGACGCTTCTCGCAGCAGCGCGCGGAATCCGCTGAGGGACCAGGCAGCCCGCGAACCAGGCCCCGGGGGAGTTCTACAATCCGCGCCGATGGTGCCTGGCCAAGAGCCCCGAGATGGAGCTTTGGCTGGAAGAACTCCTCGTGGGAGCCTCAGAAGTAGATCGAAAGATCCGTTGTCCGGCACCTACATCCGGGCCACAGGCATTGAGCAGGAACTATGGCTGAAGAGAAACAACATTCGAGGGCAATCTGGTCCGGCAGGCCACTGCCCTCAATCAACTACCAACCAGGTAGTTTCTCGGGGGCAGCGATGCGCTCATCGACGAGGTCCCGAGCGATAAAAAAGCGGAGGGGGAACCCTTCGCTCCGGCGTCCGGCTTAACCGGCCGCCTAGCGAGGAACAATGTGTTAGAACAACTCGGGGTCCACTCCGCGGAGGCGCCCGCTGCGGCGGATCCGCTCCTGCTGTCCGACGAAGATCTCGCCGGCATTCTATTGCTGACCATCGACTGGGTACGATCGCACGCCAAGGAACTCCCAGGGTTCAAGCGCCTCGGCTCCTACTTCCGTTTCAGCCGCAGGGCAGTCGAGGCTTGGCTTGGCTCCCTCGAACCAGTGCTCGACGCCGAACGGGCAAGTCAACTCATGCACGTTCCCAAGTCCTGGGTCTATGCCAATGCGGACGAGATACCGGGCGTGCTGCGTCTCGGCCACTATATTCGGTTCCGGCCCGCCGTCCTGCTCCCGTTTCTCAACGGGTCAGAGGTTGTGCAGTGACGACCTTCGATGCTACAAGAAGACCACGACTGAAGCACCACGGAAGGAGGAACGTGGTGCGTGACCGTTATCAGCGGGCCCAAGTGCATGATCTTGGGTCCAAGTGGAAACTCTTTTACTGGGATTACACCCGAGTTCCACGTCAGAGGCGTTCCAAGTCCTGGGCCAAGAGCAAGGTACCGAGCCAGCGCGAGGCACAGCGTCTTGCCGACAAATTCATGGAGCGCGTCAACGAACGGAACAATCAACCTCACCTGTTTACCAGCGACGAGGAAACCTTGCGGACTCTCTACGACAAGTGCCGGGAGCAGACGTGGCCTTACCTGAAGAACTCCACGCGCAAGCAATACGAGGAGAACTTCAGCAGGTATCTTCTGCCGG
Organism: Occallatibacter sp.; assembly: GCA_035935755.1. Lineage (GTDB taxonomy): Bacteria > Acidobacteriota > Terriglobia > Terriglobales > Acidobacteriaceae > Telmatobacter. The sequence continues at coordinate 13,710 of DASYWU010000002.1, forward strand.
CATTTGGGGAAACGGAAATCCGCAAATTGACTACGCTGGGTCTGCAGGAATACTTCAACGAACTTAAGGACGGTCTTTCTCCCAAGTCAGTCCGGCTGATCCATGGCACGCTCCGCGCGGCCCTGAACCAGGGCATCGCGTGGGGCTTGCTGGATCGCAATCCCGCAGTAGGGGTGAAGCTGCCGAGAAAGCACACGGTAAAACCGACCGTGCTGCTTGCTTTGATTGACATCCGGAAGATGATCGAGGCGGTTCCGGAGCCCACCAGGTCGATGATCACACTGATCGTTTTTGCATCGATGCGGGCTGGAGAAGTTCTGGCCCTGCGGTGGAAGGACATTCAGCGGGATCGAATCATCGTGGATGAACGTGTCTACGACGACGAGTTCGACGAGGTAAAGACGGACGCCGGAAACCGTGAGGTGCCCTTCGACCGTCACGGCGTTCTTCTCGGAGCGATCCAACGCATGTGGGAGCGCAACAAGAAGTTTCGCAAACCCGATGACCTGGTCTTTGCCAACGCGTCCGGTAAGCCTCTCGACCGGCACAACCTGCTTCACCGTCACGTCAAGCCGGCGGCGAAGAAGTTGGGCCTGCCCAAGACCGTCGACTTCCGCAGCTTCCGGACCATGCACGCCAGCCTCATGCGGCGCTTCGCCCGTCTCGAGGTTGCCCGGGACAATATGGGACACGCCGGAAGCACCGGCAGCATCACGTTGGATGTGTACTCGAAGACGTGGTGGGAAGAGCGCGTCGAAGCGGTGAACTGGATTGTCGAAGCCGTCTTCAGCGAGCCGGACCAGGAGGACGGAAAGACCCTCAACCCTTCGCCGGAGAAGTCATCCGAAGGCGGAGATTGGGAACCCTTTTGGGAACCCCAGGCCGTTCAGCCGGTCGGAATTCAATGTAAGTGATTGGATTTGAAATGGTCGGGGAGATAGGATTTGAACCTACGACCCCCTGGTCCCGAACCAGGTGCTCTACCAGGCTCAATAGAATCAATATGTTAGGTCGGATTCCTCCATTTTTACCACCTGAGTGGAGGAATCATGGAATCCCGGTTTGAGCAATTCATCAGTGAGCGGAAATACCTAGCCAACGTCACGCCCGCAACAATCGAGTGGTACAGAAACAGCCTGAAATGGCTTCGCACAGACACGCCATCGCAAGAGGATTTGAAAGACGCTGTGATGCGGATGCGTGCCAAGGGCTGCAAACCAACCGGATGCAATTCTGCAATTCAGGCGCTCAACACCTACGCTCATTGGGCGCACGTTGGCTCTGACTCAAAGTGCGGGGCTGGTTGCAAGCACCCGAAGATTGCGCATCTCAAAGTGCCGGACCTTGTGCTGCCCACGTTCACAGAGAATCAAGTCCGGCTGCTCATCACATGGAAGCCCAAAGGCAAATATCAGCGGAGACTTCACGTGCTGATTCTCTTCCTGCTTGACACCGGCTGCCGCATCTCTGAGGCGCTCAGTCTGCATGTTTCGGAAATTGATTTGGACAACCTGCTTGTCACGCTGGACGGCAAGGGGCGCAAACAGCGCATCATCCCCTTCAGTTTCGAGCTGCGCAAGGCAGTGGTGCGATACATCAAAGAGGCTGAGCGCAAGCCGGACCATCTGCTGTTTGCCAACCGCTCATTGACGCTGTTGAGCCGTAGGAACATTCTGCGGGATGTGAAGGCCCTCTGCCGCTACCTTGGCTTTGAGCCGCCCGTCCGCACACTTCATGCCTTTCGGCACAGCTTTGCAGTGAACTACCTCCGGCGCGGAGGTTCCGTGTTCCATCTGCAAAAGGTACTTGGACATTCCACGCTAGACATGACGCGGCGGTATGCAAACCTTGTCACGGCAGACCTCCAGGCCGTCCATGAGCGCGTCAGTCTGCTTTCACACTAGCCCAATGGTGGCCGTCCGTCCGATTTGCGGGACGGTGGGTCAGAATTCCACACGCGATTCCCATTTCGGCATCTTCACTCGGGGCAAACCTCAATCGGTCAGAGACTTGCCCTTTTCTCGCCACGGCCTCCGGCTTGCGAGTAATCTAAAGTCAAATGGCAACCTTGGTTTCGGACATTCGCACGAGCACGCGCTTTGCCCTCGCTGATTATCTGCGCAACGAATCGGTCGTTCCATTATTCGTTGTGGGCGATTGCCTTACCACGTTGAGGGACATCCCCGACAACTCCATCGATTTTTGCATGACATCTCCGCCATATTGGGGGCAACGCCAATATGCTGCCGAGGGAATTGGGCTTGAATCGACGCATCAGGAATACATCTCTAATCTTCTTCAAGTCTTCCGGGAGATTCGCCGGGTTTTGAAGCCCACCGGATCATTTTGGTTGAACATTGGAGATGCCTACGTTGACAAGCAATTGTTGGGGCTGCCGTGGCGCGTGGCCATCGCCATGACGGATCAACAAAACTGGACTCTGCGAAATAGCGTGATCTGGAACAAGGTCAAAGGCGGCCCCGACAATTCAAAGGACAAGCTCCGCAATATACATGAGAACGTTTTTCATTTTGTAAAGAACCCGAAGGGCTACTTCTACGATGCGGATGCCGTTCGGAATTCACCCAGGTCAGCGAAGGTTGTCAATGGTTCGGTTGTCTCTGCAACCGGCGTCAGCGGAGTGCGGTATAAGCGGCAAATCGAACTTTCAACCGCTCTGACGGATGGCGAACGGAGAGCTGCATTCGCGGCCTTGGACGAAGTGTTACAAGAGGTTCAGGAAGGCAAAATTTCAGATTTTCGGATGATAATTCGTGGCTGCCAGCGGACTACGCATTCGGATTCGGAGAACGTATCAGGTAGAGCACGCGAGATGCAGCAGCGTGGATTCTATTTCCTCAAATACCACCCCAATGGTGCGAAGCCGAAGGACGTGTGGGAAATTATCCCTGAGGATACCCAAGGGCGTGGCTCTCATTTTGCTCCGTATCCGCAGGACTTGTGCCGTATTCCGCTCCTAGCGACCTGCCCCGAACGCGGAGTCGCGTTGGACCCGTTTTGCGGGACGGGTACTACAATGGTTGTCGCACAGCAGTTAAATCGAAAATCGATCGGATTGGACACCTCAGAGGAATACATCCGAGTCGCTGAAGGACGGTGCTCTCTTCTGCTATGAGCAAAGTTGCCGAACTGTTTGGCCTTTCCACCTCAAGCAAGCACGATTGGAAGCAGGTAGTTGACGCAAGATGGTGCCCGTTTCTTAACCGCCTTTGCCTAAAGAATCGCAAGAGCAATCCAGAAGTCTTGATCGGCACTTGCACCGTCAATTACGGCAAAGAGAATCGAGCATTGATTATCTGTCCGCACCGGCTACTTGAACGCCGTCAGATTTTCACTGACTGCCTCCACTTGCTCACGCTTCATGAGCCGGGCAATGAATTCCATATCATCCCCGAGGTTTCGATTCCAGGTGGCTCCGTGGATTACTTCTTGGCTTCAGTGCGAAACCGGAAGGTCAAGGACTTCGTGGGAATCGAGCTACAGACCCTTGATACCACCGGAACGGTTTGGCCGGAGCGTCAACGTTTTTTGCATGAGGTTGGGATACCAGTACCGAAAGAAGATGTTGAGTGCGATGACTCGTTCGGAATGAACTGGAAAATGACTGCAAAGACGATCCTCGTGCAGCTTCATCACAAGGTCGAGACTTTCGAGAGCATCAACAAGCACCTCGTTCTGGTCGTTCAAAGCCCGCTCATTGAATACATGAGAGGAAATTTCAATTTTGGGCACGTGGGAGACGCGAGACTTGGCGATTCCATGCACATTCACGGCTATAGTCTTGCGCTGAATGGGGAGAGCAACTGGAAATTGGATTTGACAAACCGGTTGAGCACCGATGCAGCCGGAGTCTCCACTTCGCTTGGCCTCCAAGCAAATGCCAAGGTGGAACTTGAAACAATCATCGCTTTGCTCGAAGAGAAGCTCTCGGACTCTACGCTTTTCGATTTTGCAAAGCCTATCTCCGACGTGACCCCGGCTACTCCGCCGTCGTAAAGTCAGCATCCCTCAAAGCCACCTATGCAACGGATTCAATCCATCCGATTCGAGTAAGGGGCAGAACGCCGAAGTGCGACTGCGGTACTTTTTGTGCCGGATGGATCGAATCTGCAATGTAGGGGGTGGGGGTGGGTCCAATCTTGCCGTTATCTCCTTTCTAGAGCGCCGCAACCCTAAATGTTACATACGGTAACAATTCTCGAAAATGAGAGAAAATGAGGCTTTTCCGCCGCAATCTTGTGTTTTTCCGTGAACCTGCCGGTGTGGTGGTGGAAGTGACTACCACCATCAATAAACATAATCTAGGGTCACGAATAGCTGTCAATAAAATCAATGGTTTACATCCTGTGAGAGTGGCCGTGCCATGAGAGCTGAGAGTGCTCCCAACTCTCAAGGCACGTCCAATCCGCTATGCCGCTTCGGTCAAAGTGCAGCCCGTGGGAGCAAGACAATGCTTGCCTTTGAGCCTCATCAGGATGCGCCGTTCGGTGGCCCATCTCTTCCAGCGGTAGAAGGTGCTCTCCGGCCCGAGTGATTCGGAGTACGTGACCGGCTCACCCGGCTTGAACACGGCCCGCACAGCGGCAGTGACCCGCGCAAACGCGCTGTCCTCTGGTGCGGCATCCGGCTCTGTGGTGAGTTGAAGCCCTCCGTTCTGCCAGATGAAGTACATGCGCTCAGCACGTCCGGCACGCGGCAGAATCCAGCAACGCCGGGCACTGTTTGGGTCCTCTTCATTGTGCAAGGACATCAGGACAACCGTTTCAACCTTGCGTGCAAGTGCGGCACTGCCAAACAGAGCGTCACGGCCAAAGTAACGGTCCTTGCCTTTCTGCTTGGGCGCTCCCACTGTTGCCAGCACAGCCACGTTGTAGCGCGTGGCAATGCGCTGGAGGCTGTCCACAATCGGCGCAACCACGTTCATCTTGTTCATGTCGGGTATCCATAAATCCAGGCCCTCAATGAACCAGACCTCAACACCAGGGCAAGCATCAACGCACCCTTGGAGAATCTCTGCGGGCTGCCGTCTCTGTTGCTCTGTGCTCAACCGGATGATGCGATGCATTGCATCGTCACTCATGTGCAGTGCCTTTGCTGTCCTCTGCATGGCCTTTTTGGAACGGTCATGCAGCAACACGCGGTAGTCACGCGGCTTGCTGACCTTGTGACCCCATACGTCCTCACCGCGCCGGATTTTCTCAAGCAGCGGCATGGCCCATGATGTTTTGCCAACACCGGACGGAGCGCCGATGATGGACAACTCACCTTTGGGAAACCACCCATCATTGCCGGGACCTTGGAGGCTCTCAACGAGAAACTCTGTCTCGCCGTCCTCTTCAATGGCATCCTCATCAGCAAATATGACGGGCGCTTCCTTGGCTACGGCCATGATTGCCCGTCCGATTGTGTTTCCCCGGTAGTCGTCCCGTTCCCACTTTTCGCGGTACAGGCCAGACTTCCGAAACTCATCATCAATCGTGACGGGGTTGCAAGCGTGCTTCTTCGCCAAGAGACAGCACAAGGCAAAGTCTGCCGTGCTGTGGTCATCGTTGTGGAGACTCATGTCACCGGCCATGAGCAGTTCCAGACGCTCCGCCTCTGAGACGGTCACAGCAACCGTCAAGCCCACATGGTGCGGCTTTGCGGCTTGCACGCGGTCATAGAGCGCGTTGAGTGCATCTTCCCGCTCAATGATGTCATCGGGCGTCTTTTTTAAGTGCCGCCCGGTGAACGTCAGATAACGGAGGCTGTCATACAACTCCACAGCCTTGATGCCTTGAAACGGCTCTTTCATCCCCTTGCGCCCGCGTAGATGCCCAATCACAAGGATGTGGCAGCCTGTACCGGAGGGACTGTATTCCGAGTAGCTGTCCAATCCAATGACAATTTCGCGTGATTCAGGCGTGAATTTGCCAGTGACAGCATCACAACAGTTGTCAATATCAATACCTGAGACGTGGATGCCATCCACTTCGCCAAGCACAACACCAACACCGCTGAATCCCACAGTGTTTGCGGACACTTCCGCGTAAGTGCTCCACGTCGCCGGATTGTTTGAGGCAGCCTTCCGTTCTTTTCCCTGATGCGGAATCTGGTATGGGACCTTCGTGGGCTTCCCGTCACGCTCCTCCAGACGCCACAGCACCCAACGCTTTTGCAGTTTGAGGGCTTCAATCGTGAGTGTCATTACAGCGCACCCCCGGCACGCTGCCAAATGGTTTTCCAATCCGGCACCCATTGAGCGATGCTCTCATCACCGCCCCCAGAGCCATGAGCCATCGTCCAGAAGGTATCCTCCGGGTTGTCACCAAAAAGGGCGGGACTCGGCGTCCCCCATACCTCAGTGACATCGAACAAATCATCGTGGAACTTTTTGAAATACTCACGGCTGCCATGCTCTATCCGAATAAGTAGCTCATGTGCGCCGGAGCACTCGCTGTGCGTGCATGGAATCGTCAAGTTGAGGTCAAAGCCCGGCGCACGGGACACGCGCCATCTCCATCCAAGCAGTGAGAAAAACCGTGCCCACGTCAGCCCAAGTCTTACGTCCTGTGTGCGGTGCATATCTGTACTTCCTTTCTTGGTTGCTGTTGGTGTTGTGCGCACAATGCCTCTGTGCGCGTTGGTGCGCTGACGCGATAACCGAATCCGAAGTCGATCTTGAAAAGTGCCCGGCCCGCAATAGACGCCACCATCGGGGCCGGGCTTGCATGAAGACCGCCGCACAGTTGAAATGCGGGCGCTTGACTCGCCCGTTGCGGGGCTGCCCCCGCAATCTTGAACCTGAAAAAACTCCGCACGTGGGTGGAAGAGGCACCGGGGAGCGCCCGCAGGAGGCCACGTGCGGAAAGCGATTGCCTCCCGCTTTTGGAAACTTTGCGGGACACCGGCTCCACAGGCACATGAAGCCGGGTCCCTGTTGTCAGTCCCGCTTAGAAGGCGTGACGCATACGCCCGGCACGGATCAGCGGGTAACCGTGCTGACTCACGGAAAAAGGTTCCGCGCCTAATGGGTGGCTACTCCGGCCCACGCTCCCCGTTGCTACGTGGGCCGTTTCGCTCAAACGTCAGTTATGCCGACTGACGGCGGGTTTTAGCTGTGCAGTGTGATGGACTGGATTGCTTCCGAGCGCCGGACACGTCCGTCAGTCCTGCGATAGCAAAGCAACTGGAGAATGCCCTCCAGGGCCTTGGGTTGGTCCAGGATTTTGACATTCACTCCAGCACCTCCACGGTCACCAATCACGTAGCCCTGCTTGAAGTCACCGAAGTAGACGGGCGTCTTGCCCGCTGCTACGGCGTCAACGCTTGTGCTGTACGTGACCGGGAAGCCGTGGAGATAGTCCTTGCCGTTCACACTGGAGAACACCGGGGCAAAGAGATTGGCCTGTTTCTGAGCCTTGCGGAGATAGATGCCAGTGGAGCGAGCCATCAGCCAAGAGGCCCCGGCATGGTACGCGCCTTTCAATGTGCCCATCACATCGAAGGTTGCGTCAAGCAACTCCGATGCGTAGTTGTCCGTGCCAGCAACAACAGCAACGCCAGTGCCGGTGCCCACGTTGCCCTTAATGCCCTGTGCCTGTCCTGTGCCAGTGCCATTCACAAAGAGATTCTCTTCGTAGAGCTGCTGAGCAAGCAGCATGTCACCAACCGCGAACTGCTGGAAAGCGGGCACATCGGCGGCCAGTTCCCAACTGATTTGGTGGAGGACTCCGGCCATGAACGCGGACAGCGTGAATTGGTCAAGCACAGGCTCACTCTCTTGGAAGAGATTCGAGCCGGTGCCATCACCTTCAGCCTTTCCGGTTGCCGTGCTGATGGTGGTCGCACGGGGAATCTTTACGTCATTCGCCGTAGCAATCACCGTGGCAATGGACCGCAACCCCGTATCAGGCGGAGCCAACGGCACAACCTGCCCCTCAACTGTGATTGGCACAGCGAATCCGCCAGCGGGATTGCTGCCCTCATAGAGTGCGGCGGATACCTTGGTTCCGTTGCTGCCCAAATATGTGTAGAACGCATCCCGATAGTCTGCCGACAGGCGGAGACGGGAATCGCGCACCGGCTGAGCACCATTACCAAACACAGGATTGGAAGCGGCAGCATTGGGGCTATGAATCCACGGCGGAATACCGCCGTTGTCTCGGACCATCGCGGAAAGCGTGTTTTGGGACTCGCGCTCCGCAATCTGTGTATCCAGGTCCATTTCATGCGCAAAAGCCGCGTTGTGCTCCAGACGTTCCGTCATGGTCATTGTCCGGGCGTTGGGGCCTTCCGCAACTGCAATGAGAGCCTTCCGGCGCTCTGCGCATTCCTTTTTCTGCTGAATGAGTTCTTGCAAGTTCATTGGTGAATCCTTTGGGTGAAAGTTCTCGGCTTGCGCCGGTCCTGCTCATCACCCGATTCAGCAACGGCGTACTGCCGCGCCTCATGCGGCCAAACGGGGCCGTTCTACCCCGCTGGTTTAAGGCGACAACTCCCCTTTGCCGCGTTCACAGCCATAGCTCCGCACCACCCGGCAACTCCCCTTGCCATCGGTGCCCCGCGCTTGTCACCGCGTACTGCGGATACCTCACGGGATGCCCGGCCCTTTCTAGCCGGGTGGAAAACCTATTGTGCGATTGATCGAAAGGCGAGATTCTCGGAAGCGTAAAAACTTGAGGGCGACACGACGCCACGCCAGTTAATGCCGCCCCACGGCGTAGTGAAGACGGGCTACGCCAAACTTGCGCTAGTTTATGTGCGTATCAGGAAGGCTCCACAAGCGCCCCAATTCCTGAATCTCTTCTGTCTCTTGCTGAGCGGCAAAGCTGTCACAGTAGAGTGCATGAAGATACGCAAGGAAGGCATCCGCAAGCGCGGAGGCTTGCTCCGGCTCCAGTGTGTCCTTCAGCGCGTACTTGGGCGTTGTGCCCACAAGTCCAATGACGCCGATTGACCGCAGATTGCGCCCATGCCAACGGGCCGCCAATTGTGCCCGCTCATTCTCGGACATCTGACGGGGCCGCAATGGGAGCAGCTCCAGGTCTGTGCAATCCGCGTTGCTGAGTGCCAGAACTGCCACGGACGAATCAAGCGCCAGCTTTTGTGACTTCTCTGTGTAGGTCATAACGCTCCCTTCAAACCAGGGCAAGCCCTGATTGAACATTCAAGATTGTCGGAAGCGAATCTCCAAAGGACTTGGAGCGATTAGGCGAGTGTCAATTCGATACAACGAGAGGCTTGCGATTCCTCTCCGTCCTTTCCCATCTCTACTTGATAATCCTTGGCAGCTTGAACATATTCTGTGCCAATTGAAGCCTTGCAGCGGCGTGTTCGCCGGACACTAGAGGGCGTGCCCACATGCGCCCCACGCCTGCCTGCCGGTCTAGCACACCCCAAACAAGCCCCAGAATCGAGACGGCCTCAAGGCCCTCAAGTTTAGTAATGATTGGTCCAATTTTCATGCTTGCGCCGTGTGACCAAACCACCCCGATTTGTTCTCCTGTTGGAGCGGTGTTGGCAAACAAGAGACCCACGTGACTGTCCGCCACTTCCAGGTCCTCTCTGCACATAGCTATTTCCAGTTTGCGTGCCTCATTGGACAGCCGGATTGCTGCTTCAGCAACGGACAGCGACTCTGGCAGCTTGGCTATTCTTTCGGCGTTCAGCCTTTGTTGTACGCGCTGTGCCGGTGTCAAGCCTACCCGCATTGCATCGGAGACTTGCTTCCTGTCCTTAACGGTCAACACCATTTCAACTCTCCATCTAGCATCCCACAGCTATTAAATCGTTGATTCCTCTAAAGTTGACTCGTTTTTATTTTCATCTCCATACGGTGCAGCACTGTCCGACTCACCATCCGATTCACTGTCCACGTCTCCCACATAGCATCTCCGGGCAGCAATGTCCTTGATACGACGCGGGTTGTGCCTCTTTTTATTTCTCAACGCGAACGTGAGCACAACAGCGGACGTTAATCGGTCCAATTCTTCAGAGGACATCAGGATAACGGGAACATCCAGTTTCCATGCGCCTGTTTCCGCCGTGGTTTCCGGGTCACCGTTGATGACGCGGAGCAGCCGTGTTTCCTCTCTCCGTCTTCTCCGGCAAACCTTACAGTTGCACTTGCCCGGATGCGAATCCTTGTCTGTGCCATCAGGGAGACTGCGGGAGTTCTCTAGCTCTAACTGCGGGATGTAGGTGGTTTCGCTGGAGTGCAGGGCGCGCCCATAGTCCCATCCCATAGTCTTGAGTCGCTCTTCCCAACACTGATCGCAGAATCGGTCAAACTCTTCGGAGCATTTGTGCCCCTTCTTGGGACCATTACGCTTTGGCATCCCGGCCTCTCTGCGGGCACTCGGCCACACGAATCGCAGAACTAGCCTATTGCCGCAGAGCTTTTCCCTCGCGTGACACTTGTCACTGCCATGCGATACCGTGCAAATTGCAGCGGGAAAAATTGAGGTAGGACGCAAAGAATCACTTGCGAAATTGAGTACCTGAGTCTACTATTTTGGGCAGGAGTGAATCCGACGTAAGTGTTTGATTCTAAATATGGTCGGGGAGATAGGATTTGAACCTACGACCCCCTGGTCCCGAACCAGGTGCTCTACCAGGCTGAGCCACTCCCCGAACCGCGCTCACCGGGCGCTCTGTTGCGGGGTGCGCCTGGCGCGGTACCCCGTTTGCGTCCCAAATGCACCCACGTGCGCTTGCATCAGTTTAGCAGAGTTGCCCCCTCGTCGTTTCTGGCTGCTGCCCGCCAAGAGCGGGAACGGAAGATTCGATGCTGGAGTATGCATGCGATGGATCATGGCGCCCAGCCTGGATAGAGCCAAGTCCCTCGGGGAGACGGCAGGAGCGATTCGGCGTGTCACTTGAGTCTCCCTGGAGGGGCCTTCAGGGCGCGCTTCGGCACGTAATCAGTCGCTCTTTCCGCTAGCACCTGAGGCCGCGCCGGGAAGGTCGAGATTGACCAGCGCGAACCGTGTTTGGCCCGAGTGCGTGCTATCAAAGGAGACAATGTGTTGATGCCGCTCCGAGCCAGACTTCAGTTCCAGGCTGCCGTGCTCCGAATGATACCCATAATTCTCCCCGTGATCGTTGACGTTTACCTTCGCGTGCCCGTGATCCGAGCAGGTCAACCCCTCTGAGGTCTGCGCCGGCGTGCCCACGGGCACATCGTTGCGGCACGCGATTACGTCGCCATAGCTCCTCAGCGCCTTGCGGTAAAAGGCTTCTACCTTGTCCTGGTCGTCCGCAGTGGAGTAACTGGCGACCTGCACGCGCAGTTCCCACTGGCCAAATCCCATGTGCACGTCCGCCGAGTCGTGATTTTTGTCGTCGGTGACGAGCTGCGCACCCGGATACGCGGGCAAGCCAACGTCCGCGGCCGTGGTCTGGCCCGTGTTCACGCGAATTCCGCCGAAGGGGGTATCCACCTGCACCTTCTTCTGATCAGCGCTGGCACCGTTGTCCACATGCACCTTGCAGCCCACCAGGCAGACCATGGCGCCCAGGCTAATGAACAAAGGGATTACTCTCCATCTCATGGCAAATGACCTCTTGCGCATTTTATACGCCGTTGCCTCGCGGATTGTTCCACCCAAAAGCAGGCTGGGCTCGGGACGTCGAATTGCGGCGGACGGGGGCAGCAGGGTCACAACTGCTGATGGAGCCGCGCCTCTCGATGCTCGCAGCCCAGAATTGCGGAGTTTGTGGGCCGCGATGATATCTTGGTTCGCGTGAAAACCCAGATATTTCCGCACCTGCTTCTCGGGGCTCTTGCCCTTGTGGCGGCGTCGCCTACGGCTGCGCGTTCGCAAGCCAAGCCCGCTGCGGCCTCCTCTCCTGTGCTCATCCGGGTCCATGCCGGGCAGAGCACCGGCGCATATACGCCCATCTGGAATTTTTTCGGCGCCGACGAGCCCAACTATATTTACGCTCCATACGGGGAGAAGCTGCTGCGCGAGCTCTCTGCGCTCAGCCCGGTACCCGTCTACTTCCGCGCGCACAACCTGCTCACCACCGGGAATGGCGAGCGCTCGCTGAAGTGGGGATCGACCAATGTCTACACGGAACGTCCTGATGGGTCGCCGGTCTATGATTTTGCCATTACCGACCGCATCTTCGACGCTCTGCTTGCCGCCCACGTGCGTCCGCTGGTGGAAATCGGCTTCATGCCCAAGGCGCTTTCCACGCATCCCGATCCCTATCGCCACGACTTTCCGCATGGGTCGATTTTTACCGGCTGGAGCTACCCACCCAACGACTGGAACAAGTGGTCTGCGCTAATCCTGGCTTACGCTACACATCTGCGGCAGCGGTACGGCGCACAAACAGCCACCTGGTACTGGGAAGTATGGAATGAGCCCGACATCCCTTATTGGCACGGCACTCCGGAGGAGTATGACCGACTCTACGACCTGACTGCCGCTGCGATTCGCAAGGCGATTCCGGAGGCCAAGGTTGGTGGCCCCGCGGCCACAGGCATTCACCCCGGGCGCTCGGAAGAATTTCTGCGCCAGTTTCTCGAGCACTGCGCGAACGGGGCAAACGCTGCTACGGGTCAGACCGGTGCGCCGCTCGACTTCATCTCGTATCACCCAAAGGGACACCCCACGGTGGTTGATGGCCACCTGGTGATGAGCGTCGGTGCGCAACTTCAGGCGGCGCGGAATGGCATGCGGGTCATCTCCAGCTATGCCCAGTGGCGAAACACACCGATCATCCTGACGGAAAGCGACCCCGAAGGATGCGCCGCCTGCCTGGGCGCAACCAGCAACTACCGCAACATTCCGCTCTACGGCGCCAGTGTTACTGAGGCGACGATGCGAACTTACGATCTGGCGCGACAGTATGGCGTTAATGTAGCGGGTTCGGTAACCTGGGCGTTCGAATACGATGATCAGCCTGCCTTTACCCCTTTCCGCACTCTCGCCACTGATGGCATCGACAAGCCGGTGCTCAACGCTTTCAAGCTCATGGGCAAGCTGGGCGGCGCGCCTGGCACTGAGTGGCTGGCTACTGACAGTAGCGGTGCTCTGCCCCTTGACGAGATCCTTGAAGGCAGCGTTAAGAATGCGCCGGACATCAACGCGGTGGCCACGCGCGACAGCAAGTACGTCAACATTCTCCTCTGGAATTATCACGATGCCGACCTCCCTGCCGCGCCGGCGCAGGTCCGGCTCACCGTCGACGGCATCAGCGGCGACGCGGTGCGGGAATCGCAATTCAGGATGGATTCGACCCACAGCGATGCATACCCGCTGTGGGTGAAGATGGGCAGCCCAGCGCAGCCGACTGCGCAACAACAGGCGCAGCTTGAAAAAGCCGGCCAGTTAGCGGAGACCGTTTCCGGTCAGCGCCTAAGTGTGCATGCAGGTAAAGCGACCATAGACGTCACTCTTCCCCGCGATGCAGTGGTTGCGGTGCAGCTGAGCACGAAGTAAAGCGGGTAATGCCGGTTGCGAACACGGAAAGAGGTCAGTCAAGTGAAACGCAGAGATCTTCTGAAGACTGCTTCTCTGGCGGCTGCCGGCGCTGCAACCTCCGGATTCGCCGTAACTCAATCGGCTGCGGCAGATGCCGGGTCGACGCACGTCCATCGTGCCGGCAAGATCGCGCTCGAGGAACACTTCCTGATTCCTGAGTTTGTAGACTATTTTGCCGAGACGTATCCGAACATCAGTCCCGAGATCCGGAAGTTCGGGACCGGCGTCCTGCAGGATCTGGGCGACAGGCGCATCGCAATCATGGACCAGAACGGGATCGATTTTGTTGTTTTATCGATCGCCGGCCCCGGCGTTCAGTTCGAAAAGGATCCGGCTGTTGCAAAGCGCAGGGCAAAGGCGGCAAATGATTTTCTTGCTGCCGAGATGCAGAAGCGTCCAAGACGATATGGCGGATTTGCGCACCTGGCGATGCAGGATCCCGCCGACGCGGCCGCAGAGCTGGAACGCTGCATACGCGAGCTGGGATTTCAAGGAGCCATGATCAACGGGCATACCCATGGCGAATACCTTGACCTGGACAAGTTTTCCGTGTTCTGGGAGCGGGCGGCAGCGCTGGAAGCGCCGATCTATCTCCATCCTACGAATCCTGTCGACCACCCGGCTACCTATTCGGGCCATTCCGAGCTCTGGGGTCCGGTATGCAGTTGGGCCTTTGAAACCGCCACTCACGCACTGCGGCTTGTCTTTGCGGGAGTGTTCGAACGGTATCCGAAGGCCACGTTGATTCTCGGCCACATGGGTGAGACTTTGCCGCTGAACCTGTGGCGATTCGACAGCCGATGGCTGGTGTGTAATCGAGGCTCGCGAGCGCTTGCCCAGCCTCCTTCGTTTTACATCAAGCGAAATATCGCGATCACCACCTCTGGCGTATGCTCCGACATTTCTCTGCGCTGCGCGCTGGATTCGATGGGTGCTGACAAAGTTATGTTCTCTGTCGATTACCCGTTCGAGAAAACAGAGCTTGCGGCCCAGTTCATCGAACAGGCGCGAATCGCGGAGACGGAGCGGGCGAAGGTGGCCTCGGTAAACGCACGGCGGATCCTTCGGTTTGGGGCCGGCGCGTAAGTTAGAGTGTCCTGCTACGAAGCGATTGGCCGGAGTGGCGACACGAGCACAAAAACAAATGCGCGGCAGAACCATTCGACGAATGGTTCTGCCGCGCAGGCTAATTTACCGACGCAACTGAGAGCAAGGGTGATTACTGGCTCTACTTTGCGCGGTGGTGATGCCGTTGTGGCAGTGTCTTGCGTGCCTGCGGCTTCACCGTGGATTCATCGACAGGCGTCGCTCCCTGGGTAGCACTCTGAACGTCGGCGCCCTGAGGAACGAGGAAGTCCTGTGCGGACTGGTCGTCTCCGGTTCCCGTGAAGGTGCTGATGCGGGAAGCATCGATACCTTTTTCGGTAACCAGATAGTCCTTGGCGTTGACGGCACGCTGGGCGGCGAAGTCTTGCACCTTCGCATGCCGGTTGTGGGCTGCCCGTTTCTGCTCCTTGGCCTCGGTTCCCTTCTCCTTGGCATTGGAGTCGGCGATGATGACGGCCTTGGCGTCGGGCTGCTGTTGCAGAGATAGCGCAACCTGGTCGAGACAGGCCTTGGCTTCGTTATCGACACGAGTGGGACGCCGCGTGTCGGTGGAGAAGCTGATGGAGCAGAGCGCCTGTGCCTGCGGCGGAGGCGGCGGAGGCGGCGGCGCCTGAATGGTGACGTTGGTATTGGCGCTTACCGTGTGGTCCTTGTCGTCAGAGACTTTGCAGGTGATTCCAACCGCACCTGTAGGCGCTCCAGAAGACGAGAAGGTTGCGGTGGTTCCCGTGCCCTCAATGCTGCCTTCAGAAGCCGAGTAGCTGTAGGTGAGCGGGCGGTTCTGAGGGCTGACGCCCTGGGCGGTAATGGTGGAGGTTTCTCCTGGCTTGATGGTGTCTGGATTGGCCGAGCAGGAGATGGTAGGCGGCTCGAAGGCCTTGACCGCAAAGTCAGACGAACAGTCGGCGGTCTGACCCGGCTTCGTTCCTTCCTTGCCTTTCTTCCCTTCCTTCACTTCGCCTTTGACGGTATAGCTACCCGGCTGCAGCGAAGAAGTGTCCACAGTGGCCGAGGTCCCGTTGCCGGTGACGTTCTGGCCGCTCCAGGTGTAGAGCAGATTGTTGTTCTTCTTGGTGCTTACAGAGCCGGGTGTGGCGGTGACGGTGAGCTGATCACCCGGATAGACTGAGGGCGCGCTTGCATTGCAAGCGAGCGTGATCGGCGGTTGTTTCTTGCAGCCGGTCGACAAAAGAGCCAGGCAAGACATCAAACATGCGGCGACACAGAGACGTTTGTCCATGGTGGTTTTACTCCCGGGACAAAATAGTAACACTCCGGGGCGGGTTACTCCTGTGAATTTGCTCGCAAGAGTAACTTGACAAGTGATTTGGCCCACGTAAAGAGGTCGGTGGCAGCCAGAATTGCCGGCTGTAGAGACTGAGCAGACGGCAGACTAAGCCGAAAATTAAGGGCATCCCACGTTGTGCCCCGGTGTCGATTGAAGAATCGGCACGCCTCTGTTATCGTTGGCACGCAAGTTTCTTGAAATTCGCGGCCGATTCGCCATTCCTGCGCTATTCGAACGCTGTTTGCGCAGGTCTAAGGAGTTGCACTATGAAAGCGAAACTGTCCCGGCGCAGATTCCTGGCATCGGCAGCGGCATCCGTTGTTCCCGCCGCGCTGGCGCAGGCTCAGCCGCGGATCGCGGGAACGATCCATTCGCTGGCCGGGGCCGCGCTTCCCGATGCAAGCGGCTACGCGTGGAAGGATGCCGGCGTGATTGACGTTTCACGCTCACCCTACGCGAAGTTGAGGACTGTTCCCGTGGGGGCCGTCGAAATCCGGGAGGGATTCTGGTCGACGCGACGCACAACGAATACCGGTTCCAGCATTCCCTCGATGCACGACGAACTGGTTGAACACGGGCGCATGAATAATTTCCTGCGGCTGGAGGGCAAATCGACCGAGCCGCAGATCGGGCCGGTCTATTCCGACTCCGATATCTACAAATGGACGGAGGCCGCGGCCTGGTCGTTTCAGACGGCCGAACAGCCGCAGCTTCGCGCCACTGTCAATGAAATGATTGGTGAGGTGGTCGCCGCGCAGGAACCAAGCGGGTATCTGAACACCTATTACCAGGGGGACCGTAAATCTCTGCGCATGCTTTACCCGACGCAGGAAACAGGCCACGAACTTTATTGCCTCGGTCATATGCTGCAGGGCGCGATCGCAATGTATCGCTCCACGGGCGACCGCACGCTGCTGGACGCGGGCATTCGCTTCGTCGATGATTTTCTGCTGCCGAATTATGGGCCGCAGCCGAATCAGAAAGGGATCGTCGCCGGCCATCCGGAAATCGAAATGGCGCTGATGGAGTTGTATCGGACCACGGGGAAGCGCGAGTACGTCGACCTGGCGGGATATATTTTGCACGGTGATCCGCGAATCCCGCTGCGTCCGCAGCAAATTGTGTACATGTTTTGCGGAATTCCATTCACGTCACGCACACATCTGGAAGGTCACGCAGTGCGTGCCATGTATGCCTGCTGCGGCGCGGCGGACTACTACCTGGAGACGGGAGATGCGGCCTATTGGAAGACGCTGAATCTCCTGTGGGAGGACCTTGTCCGCGATCAGTTGTACGTGACCGGCGGGGTGGGCGCGCGGCAAGCTGGCGAAGCCTTTGGCGATCCGTACGAATTGCCGAATGCGCGGGCCTATGGCGAAAGCTGCGCGGCCATCGGCGTAATGATGTGGAACTGGCGCATGCTTACGGCTTCACAGGCTGCGGAAAAAGTCTCAGGGTAGTTACTTTTTCTCCACAGAGCAGGGGAGTAGGAAAGAAGCATGCGTGGAGAAGACGAGAAGCAGACGGCGATGTACAGCTATGTGACGTTGGCGCAGCGGATACCGGCGGATCA
>DASYWU010000003.1:0-271263 GCA_035935755.1 Occallatibacter sp.
TCAGGCCACGGCCTGATCGGGCCGAAGTGTCTCTGCAGGTCGGAAAAGCGGCCTGCAGAGGCGAACCGAGAACCATAAACCGCTGCAGAAAGGCTAAACTCGGCGCAAAAACTCCCTCACTCAGAGAAGTAGGAGAAAAAAGAAAGAGTTTTTCCGCAGCCTGTTTAGCCGGGCCGTTAAGCACCGCAAAATATCCGCGGGCTTCACCCCCGTCTACTCGTCATCATACGGACACCATGAACCTGCGCTCGCAAATCCCGTGGTCCATGCTCATCTGCCGGGCCATCCTCGGCCCCGCCATTGCCCTCACCGCCCGCCTTCCCCATCCTGAACTCTGGCTCGGCTGCATGATCGCCGCCGGCTTCCTCTCCGACGTCTATGACGGGATCCTTGCCCGTCGCTGGGGAACCGCCACTGCGGCTTTGCGCATCGCTGATTCCATTGCCGACACCATCTTTTATCTCGGCGTGCTCACCGCCATCATCGAACGCCATCTGCCGGTCTTGCGCGCGAATCTCGGCTTGCTCTTTGCGGTGCTCGCCCTCGAAGCCATCCGCTTTTCGTTTGACTGGGCCAAGTTCCGACGCATGGCCAGCTATCACTCCTACACCGCAAAAATCTGGGGCATTCTGCTCGCAGCCGCTACCATTGCACTGCTCTGTTTGGATCGCGCCTATTGGATGGTCACGCTCGCGCTGGCATGGGGCATCCTTTGCGATCTCGAAGGATTGACCGTGTCCCTCGTCCTTCCGCAGTGGGCGCACGACGTCAAATCTCTTCCCCGCGCGCTGCAACTGCGCCGCGAGATGCACGCAAATCATCAAACCCAGGTCCGTTGAGACCACCCCGTCTCCAGGGCCATTGGCTTCGAAACTGTCTCGCTTCCGGGCTTCAGCCCCGGAAGTTGTCAAGGGGTCTACGCCAAAGTATTTTTTAACCCTTGTGTTTCCAGCGACATGCCGCACCACACTTTTTGCCGATTAATTCTCCGGATTCATTACCCTTGAATCATGCATAAAGAAACAGCCCAACACCGAGCCTTCTCCCCGCCGCCGCAAGACCACGAGGTCCACGAACCACGGTCCACGGTTCACGAATCACAGTCCACGGTCCAGGAATCACGAATTACGAATCACGAACCAAGAACCAAGAACCACGAATCACGAATCACGAAAAAAACGGCTCCCCTGATTTTTGAAAGTAAAACTGTAAATCTGCAAAACTGTAAAAACCAGATACACAGAAACTGTGAAACTGCACGCCGACCCGCTCCTGCTTCTTCTCCCGGTGCGCAACCACGTAATCCTTGATCCGGTCGTAAACCGCGCTCGGAAGTACCCCGCGCTCCAACAGGTCTGACTTCGCGCGGTAAGGCCGAAAGCGCACAATCCTTCCCGCCCAACTGCTCGTCATCCCCGGAACCTTCATCAACTCCGCCACGCTGGCACGGTTGATGTCGACGCGTTCCTCCGGCGCGGGTACGCCACGCTTCGTTGCCACCGCGCCCGTCGCCCGCGCCTCGCGCGCCCCAAGCGCAACCAGCGCCCCGCCGGCCATCGCCAGCGCCAACACGGCCGACACTACCTTCCCGCGCACTACCCCATTCTCCGCCCCCATGGAAGTATTCGCAACAACTTGCCCATCGCAAAACTCTGTCCTGCCGGCCACTTACACCGTCACGACGAACTTTGCATACAATAGTTGACATACCTATGGCGACCTCCCCAATCGCTGGCCGGCGCAGCCTGCGCTCTCGAATCTTCAGCCGGACCAGATACGCGCTCATCGCCGTACTCTCGGCAGCGCTGATCGTCTGCGTGATCATCTCCTGGGCAACGCGCGGCGTGATGGCAAACCTCTCTTTCCTGCGCGGGCAATCCACAATGGGAAGCCACACGCTCGTCGACGTGACCCCTTGGGAGACCGCTTCTACATTGGCTACCCTCGCCGTCACCGCCGAAGAGAACGAATTCGCCCGCGAGGCCGAGCATCTCGCCGACCACGAAGTCGATCAGGCATTCGCCGCGGCACTTCGCTCGGCGCAGTTGCAGACGCGGCACACCACCCTTACTGGTGATGCGCTGGCGACACAAAAGCGCATCGCTCAATTGAAGCAGGAAATCGTTCAGGACCAGGCCGCGGTGGATCACCTGAAATCCGCTTCAGTAGCCAAGCCCGCGAGCAATAGCGCATCAACAGTTTCGACTCCGGGCGGTCTGCAGGTCGCCGAAGCACAACTTGGCCTCGACAAGGACCAGCTCATCGACGCTCAGCGCGATCTCGAGCGCCAAACCGGCGACCTGAGCGTCCGCATTCAGGAGGAGCTCGCGACCCACGAAGCTTCCATGCGCCAATATGACAGCGAGCAGCAAAATGGCGGCGGGCAGATCGCAGTAGTCAACGCCAAGAGCCATGGCACTCTTGCCGGCCGCATCAAAGCGTGGTTCAGTCAGCGAAGCCGTTACACGATGGTCACGCAGGCGCAGCAGCAAACGCTAAACGACATTCGCACGCTTACGGCGGAGCACAACACACTTGAAGCCAAAGCCAACGCTGATGCCGCGGCAGCAACATCCGGCCCGCTTACTCTCGCCGGATTGCAGGACCGCAGCATGCAACGCCAGGTCCTCTCCATCGACGACGATCGCATTCAAACCGACCAGCAGCTCGCTTCTGTTTACGGCAAGTGGGCCGACCAGGTGCTTTTGCAGCATCGCATCCTTCTGCACCTCATTCTGCAATCGTTTGAGCTCATCCTTATCATCATCCTCTGCATGGTTCTCGGCGACGCAGCCGTGCGCCGTCTCCTTGCCCATCCGGCGCTTGAGCGCAGGCAAGCCGAGACCCTGCGCACCATCCTCCAGGTGGCAATCCAGGTAATCGGCGTCCTGCTAATCGTCCTCGTTTTCTTCGGACCGCCGAAAGAAACCACTACCATGATCGGCCTCACCACCGCTGCACTCACAATCGCTCTTCAGGACTACATCATCGCGTTCCTGGGCTGGTTCTTTCTTGTCGGCAAATACGGCATCCGTGTCGGCGATTGGGTTGAAATCAATGGCGTCAGCGGCGAAGTCGCCGAGGTCGGCCTGATCAGCACTACGTTACTCGAGACAAGTGGCCTGGTAGATAAAGATGTTCCCACGGGTCGGCGCATTTCGTTCCTTAACGGATTTGCCATTCGGGGCCAGTACTTTAACTTCTCAACCGAAGGCCAGTGGTTGAGAGACGAGATCACGGTCAGCGTGCCTGCCAGCGCAGACATTCAATCTCTCGCCCAGAGCGTCGAGACAATGGTGACCGAAGAAACCGCCGAAAATGCTAGCCTTGCCGAAAAGGAATGGAAGCATGGCCCGCGCGCAAACCGGTTGAGCAGTTTGAGTGCGGCCGCCACCGTCAATCTTCGACCTTCTGCTTCCGGCATCGATTTGCAGGTACGCTACGTCACCCGCGCCCCAGAACGCTCGGCCATTCGCGCACGTCTGTACCGCCGAGTGATTGAATTGCTTCATGCGAAGCCCAGCCCGGCGACAACTGCGGCAGTCAGCCTGAACTGACTTGGCCTCAATCCTGCGGGAGTGTCCCGACTAGGAACGAAGTTGCCTGAGAAGAACGAAGGATTGACACCATGTGGTGTCAGCCTTTAGCTTGAATCTAGATGAAAAGCGTCCGCTATCACGCTCACCACCATCATCAGGGGAGACCCATGCCGGCGGACTGCCATGGCCTGAGCTGATAGGCCAGAGAGATCGAAAGCAACACCCAAGCCCGCCGGCGCCACTCGCTGGTGGGTTTTTTAATGTCTGCCGCGTAATCTGAAAAAAAGGAATCAGGAAAGAACTATGAGCAACGAATCTGTACTCGATTTTGACAAGATGGACGGTCTCGTCGCCGGCATCGTCCAGGATGCGCGCACGGGCGAAGTGCTGATGCTGGGATTTCTCAACGAGGCCAGCTACACCAAGACACTTGAAACCGGTTTCGTGACTTTCTGGAGCCGTACGCGCCAAAAACTCTGGATGAAAGGCGAAACCAGCGGGAACCGCCTGCGTGTCATCTCGGCCTCGACCGATTGCGACCGCGACACGCTTCTCTTTCGCGTGGAAGTGGAAGGCGATGGCCTGGTCTGCCACGAGGGCACCGTAAGCTGCTTTACGCGCCCGATCGCGGTCGGCGCGCAGAATGCGGAGGCCGCCCGTGGCTGAGAAGCTTCGTCTTGGAATCCCCAAAGGAAGCCTGCAGGAAGCGACCATCGCCTTATTCAGGCGCGCGGGCTGGAACATCTACGCCGACGGCCGTTCTTACTTCCCCTCCATCGATGATGCGGAGATCGAATGCATGTTGATTCGCGCCCAGGAGATGGCGCGGTATGTCGACCACGGCGTGCTCGACGCCGGCCTCACCGGCATCGACTGGGTAGTTGAAAGCGGCCTCGACATTCCCAGCGTCACCACCCTCACCTACGCAAAACAGAGCCGGCGCAAAGTGCGCTGGGTGCTCGCAGTACCCGAAGCAAGTGGATTTGAAAAAGCCGAGGATCTCGAAGGCAAAATCATCGCTACCGAACTCGTCGAAGTGAGCAAGCGCTATTTCGCTTCGAAAGGCGTGAACGTCAAGGTTGAATTCAGCTGGGGCGCAACAGAAGTCAAGCCGCCCATGCTCGCCGACGCCATCGTCGAGGTCACTGAAACCGGCAGTTCGCTCAAAGCCAATCACCTCAAAATCATTGACACGGTTTTAGAGAGTGAAACCCATCTGATCGCCGGTAAATCCGCACTCGCTCATCCGTGGAAGCGCCAGAAGATCGACCAGATTGCCACCATGCTTCGCGGTGCCATTGATGCCCAGTCGCAGGTTGGCCTGATGCTTAACGTGAAGCGAGAGGACCTTGAAGCTGTACTCTCCGTGCTTCCCGCGCTGAATTCGCCAACGGTTTCGCAACTAAGCGACTCCGAGTGGGTGGCGGTTAACACTATCGTGGAAGAGCGCGTGGCGCGTGACGTGATTCCACGGCTGAAAGCCGCGCGCGCTGCGGGTATCGTCGAGTATCCGCTGAACAAGGTTGTTCTCTAGGTAGGAACGAACGAATGAAGTTGATCCGCACCAAAGGACGGGGCGCTCGGGCCGCCGAAGAAGCGCTGCTCAAGCTCGAACACCGAAGCGGCGCAGCCCTCAACAGCGTGATGCCTACCGTCAGGCGTATTGTGGAGCGTGTTCGCAAGCAGGGTGACCGCGCACTGCTCCGTTATGCCAAGCAATTCGACGGTCTGCCCGGTGCAAGTGCGCTGCGGGTATCGTCCGCAGAGATGGCCGCCGCATGGGGGGCTCTCGATCCGAATCTGCGTGATGCTCTCTCCACGGCTGCCTCGCAGATTCGTGAATTCGCCCGGCGCCAGCTTCCGCAGTCGTGGAGCAGTTCGTCTTGGACTGGCCTTACAACAGGACAGCTCGTGTGCCCGCTCGGCTCAGTTGGATGTTATGTGCCCAGTGGTCGTCATCCCCTCCCATCTACACTTCTGATGACTGCAATTCCGGCGCAGGTCGCCGGAGTCGAACGCATCGTCACAGTCTCGCCCAGGCCTGCGCCAGAAACGCTGGCTGCTGCGCATCTGCTCGGGATCAGCGAGTTCTATCGCGTGGGCGGCGCGCAGGCAATCGCTGCCCTGGCTTACGGAACGGACGCGATCGCTCGCGTGGACAAAATCGCAGGACCGGGGAGTCTGTTCGTAACCGCAGCCAAGCGTTTTGTGGCTTTCGATTGCGCTATCGACATGCTTGCCGGTCCGACAGAAATCGTCGTCACCAGTGATCGTGGCCGCGCCTCCGACATTGCATCCGATCTCGTCGCGCAAGCTGAGCACGATCCTGAAGCGCTTGCGGTCTTCATCACCACTCGTGCCGATCTGGCCAACGATGTTATCGCCGAAGCCAGGCTGCGCAGCCGCAAAAATGATATCGCCCGGCAATCTCTCGATTGCAACGGCCTGGTCTTCGTTGCGGCAAACACAGCCGAAGCTCGCGCCATCACCAATCGCATTGCGCCCGAGCATCTTACCGTGGATTCGCCCAGCGATCTCGAATGGGTGCGGAATGCCGGTTCCGTATTCGTCGGCCGCTGGTCCGCGCAACCCATGGGCGATTACATCTCCGGGCCCAATCACACCCTGCCCACCGGCGGAATGGCTCGCGTGCGCGGCGGCTTGAGCGTCAACGACTTCATCAAGCTCATCACCGTCCAGCAGTACAGCGCAGAGGGAGTTCGCAGTCTTGGCCCGAAGGCCGAATTGCTCGCCCAAGCCGAAGGGCTCACCGGCCACGCCGAAGCCATTCGCACACGCCTGAATCCGCGGAGGACCTCATGAAAGAAGCCGCCACAGCAATTTCGCCCGCTCCACGCGCGCGCGTGCAAGTCATGAAGGAGTATCATCCTCCGCTCGGCAGCCGCGACGCACTGCGTCTCGACTTCAACGAAAACACGCTCGATTGCTCACCGAAGGTGCGCGAGGCCCTGGGCCGCATCGCCGCCGGGGCGCTCACGCGCTATCCCGAGCGCGAGCCGGTGGAAGCCCTGGTGGCTAAACATTTCGGCCTCGTCGCCGATCAGGTAGCGCTCACCAACGGTGTCGATGAAGCCATTCATGTCCTCTTCGAAACCTTTCTCGAAGCCGGCGATGAACTGCTCTTTCCCGTCCCGACCTATACCATGTACGAAGTCTACGCATCAGCCACAGATGCTCGTGCGATCCCTGTGCAGGCCGGCAACGACATGCAGTTCCCTTTTGAGCGCCTCCTTTCCGCCGTCACGCCGCGCACAAAAATCATCGCCGTCGCCAATCCCAACAGCCCATCAGGCACGGTGGCTACTCGAGCGCAGCTAGTTGACCTTGCACAACGAACACCCCAGGCGGTGCTCTTCGTCGACGAGGCCTACTTTCACTTTCATGGCGAAACTGTGATGGATCTGGTTGGCAAACTCCCCAATCTGGTTGTCGCGCGCACCTTCTCTAAAGCGTACGGCCTTGCCGGACTGCGCATCGGCGCACTCGCTGGCCCTGCCGACCTCTTGCGCTGGGTACGCCGAGTTCTTTCCCCGTACAGCGTGAACTCGCTCGCTCTCGCGTGTCTTCCGCCTGCTCTTCAAGACGTCGCTTACCTCGACTGGTACGTAGGCGAAGTGCTTGCTGCCCGCACCGAATTCGAAGCCGCGCTTGATGCGCTCGAAGTGCGCCGATGGTCCAGTCGCGCCAACTTTGTCCTGGCCGATATCGGCGCGCGCCACGCAGAATTTGTGAATCTCATGCGCACCGCGGGCGTGCTGGTGCGCGATCGTTCCAGCGATCCTGGTTGTGACGGTTGCGTCCGCATCACCATCGGCACGGGCGAACAGATGAGGCAGGCAATTGCCGCGCTGAACCGCACCATGGCCGTTCTGCAAAACGAATCGAGGGCGCAATGACGGGAAAGAAGAACAGCGCGAAATCCGCAGCTGGTGACAATAAAGCGTCGCGCGCCGCCGCCTTCGCGCGCAACACTACCGAGACCCGAATTGCCATCAACCTCACCATCGAGGGCCGAGGCATCTACAAGATTTCCACGGGAATCCGCTTCTTCGATCACATGCTCGAATTGTTTACGCGCCACGGTGCTTTCAATCTCGAGCTCAAATGTGAAGGCGATCTCGATGTGGACCAGCACCACACGGTTGAAGACGTTGGCATCGCGCTCGGCGAAGCTTTCGACCGCGCTTTGGGCGACAAGCGCGGCATTTTGCGTGCTGGGTATTTCCTGATGCCCATGGATGAGACCCTTGCGGTCGCCGCTGTCGACCTGAGCGGCCGTTCGGCCTTTACAGTCGACACGAAAGTTCGCACACGCCTGGTCGGCGATCTGCAATCGGAGCTGGTGACGGATTTCTTCGAGGGCTTCGCCCGCGGCGCGCGCGCCAACGTCCACGTCAAGACCATGTACGGCCGCTCGAATCATCACAAGATCGAGGCCATCTTCAAGGCCTTTGCGCGGGCGTTGCGCGCGGCCTGCTCGCGCGATAAGCAACTGGGCGAAATGCTGCCTTCTACGAAGGGATTGCTCTGATGCGCGTAACCGTCATCGACTACAAAGCCGGCAATCTCACTTCCGTGCTCAAGGCTCTGCGCCATCTCGGTGCAGAACCTCAGGTCACTGACACCGATCTCGCCCTGGTTGAATCAGCGGAGCGCATTGTGCTTCCTGGCGTCGGACATTTTCAGGCTACAGAACGGCTGGACGCGACCGGACTTAATTCCGCCATCCGCGCAGCCATCGCGCGCGGCGTGCCGTTCCTTGGCATTTGCGTCGGCATGCAATGGCTCTATGCAGGTTCCACCGAAGCACCAAATCAGCCGGGACTCGGAGAGTTCCCCGAACAATGCACTCGCTTTCCCGAAGGCAAGGAGAAAGTGCCGCATGTCGGCTGGAACTCGCTCGAAGTCCGCAACGGATCGCGATTGCTGGAAGGCATAGAGCCCGGCGAACATGTCTATTTTACTCATTCGTACAAAAGTCCGGTGACGCGCGATACCGCGGCCGTTGCGCAATACATAGAGTCATTCGCCGCCGCGGTTGAGCGCGACAACGTCATGGGAGTTCAGTTCCATCCGGAAAAATCAGGCGAAACTGGCTTGAAGGTGTTGAGGAATTTCTTGGAGTTTCCGCCTTGAAGGTCACATACAAGTTGACTCTCGAAGATTACAAAGCCGCATTAAACCTGCACCGGACACAGAGTGTTGGAAGACGGATCAGGCGCATAGTTCTTCGCGAAGTTTTGCCCATTGCAGCGCTCGCAGCGCTTGTAACGCTAATATTCGCTCCGATAAAGAGCGATGAGCTGCACTTCGATCTGGTCGTGCTTGCAGTTGCTCTTTGTTTTCTCTCGATTGCGCTGCCTATCGCGGCAGTCGTCGATGCTCGCATTTGCTTTCGGCGAATGTTCCCAGCGAACGCTTCCGACCCTATGATGACCCTCGACGTGAGCGACGAATTTGTGATTTCAAGTATTCCAGGAATTAGTGAGGGAAAGTTCCAATGGAACGCTTTCACCAATATTCTTTTGAGCGACAAAGTGGCGTTGTTCTATATCGACAAGCGGCGATTCCTTCTTCTCCCAATTTCACGATTGGATCCAGAGCAAGATATAGAATTTCGAAACATAGTTGCCCGGAATGGCGCTAAGAGAGAGCTATGCTGACCAAACGTATCATCGCCTGTCTCGATGTACACGCCGGCCGCGTCGTAAAAGGCGTCCAGTTCGTCGATCTCGTCGATGCCGGCGATCCGGCCACACAGGCCGCGCGTCACGCACGCGAAGGCGCGGACGAAATCGTGCTGCTCGACATCACTGCGACACACGAGGGGCGCCAGACGCTGCTCGACACCGTGCGCCGCACCGCGCGCGAACTTTTCGTGCCCTTCTGTGTTGGCGGGGGCATCCGCACCGCGCGCGACGCGGAGCAGGTCTTTGACGCCGGCGCCGATAAGGTCAGCATAAATTCCGCCGTGCTTGCCGATCCCACGCTGATCGACGCCATCGGCCGCAGCTTCGGCGCGCAGGCCGTAGTCGTAGCAATTGACGCGCGGCGCGATCCGCAAGCTGCCGACCCTGTGCGCGATGCGCAGGTCTTTGTCAGCGGCGGGCGCAAGCCAACCGGCCGCCGCGCTGTGGAATGGGCGCGCGAAGCCGAGCAGCGCGGCGCTGGCGAAATCCTGCTTACTTCGATGGACGCCGATGGCACGCGCGCCGGCTTCGATTGTGAGCTAACCGCCGCGGTAAGCGAAGCCGTCAGCATTCCCGTAATCGCATCCGGCGGCGCCGGAACCGTGGCGCATTTTGCCGATGTCTTTGCCCGGGGCCGCGCGGATGCGGCTCTCGCCGCGAGCATTTTTCATTTCGGCGTGTCCAGCGCCCGCTCGCTTAAACAAGAGCTGGCCAGGGCCGGCGTACCCGTGAGGCTTCCATGCTGATTCCTTCCATTGACCTGATGGGCGGCCGCATCGTCCAGCTCGTGCGGGGCGAGAAACTGCGCCTTGCTTTCGATGATTGTGAGTATTGGATCGAAAAGTTTTCGCGCTATCCGCTTGTGCAGTTGATTGACCTCGACGCCGCCATGCGTCAAGGCGATAACTCGGAGCTGGTGGCGCAGATTTCCAGGCGTTTGCCTTGCCAGGTGGGCGGCGGCATTCACTCGGTCGAACGCGCACGCCAGGTGCTCGATACAGGCGCGCGGCGCGTGATCATCGGCTCCGCGCTCTTTTCCGCGGGCGGTAGCGTTAATACCGGATTCGCCGCAAATCTCAGCTCCGAAGTTGGCGCAGACCACATTGTCGCCGGGATCGATACCAGGAACGGCAAAATTGCCGTGAAGGGTTGGAAGGCGCAGGTTGCGCTCACGCCTGACGATGCTATTCCACCGCTTGAGCCATATGTTTCCGCATTCCTCTACACCCATGTCGACGGTGAGGGAATGATGCAGGGCTTTCCCATAGATACCGCAGCGCGCCTGCGCAAACTCACCGCGCACCAGCTCATTGTCGCGGGAGGCATCCGCAGCCATCAGGAAATCGACGATCTGGACACGCTCGGTGCCGATGCGGTAGTAGGAATGGCGGTCTATACCGAATCTCTGGCCGTTTGAGGCGCTCTGCTCGCCCTCCTCCAGGGGCAGCTTCACAACAAGCTGGTGTTGCGACTAGGTCCTGTTCGCCTTGAGACGCATCGCCGCTACGATACCATAGAGAGCGAGCACGCGAATCGCACGCAATATGGCGGACCCATGCTACGAGTCGGATACCCCACCACAGTTTTGCCCGAGATGATGAGCGTCTTCCCCACCGACGTGGACATGATCCCCGTTTCGGACAAGATGGATCACGATGTCGATATCGAGGTCTGGATTCCCGACCCATATTCGACGCGAGCGATGCGCACCTGGCCGCATCTGCGCGGCGTCAAGCTGGTGCTGGCCATGATGGCAGGCACGGAATGGATCCCTGCCACCGTCGGTCCGCACGTGACCATCTGCAACGCACAGGGTGCGCACAACATTTCCACTGCTGAATGGACATTGGCGGCGATTCTGGCCTCTCTGAAATATTTCCCTCTCTATTACGACATTCAAAAATCGGCTAAGTGGACGCGCCGCTTCGAAGCCAGTGCTCACTACGCCACGATTACTGGCGACATTCGCGCTGTCTATCCCCCGGTTATGCAGGAAGAATTGACCGGCAAGACGGTGCTACTGGTGGGCTACGGCTCTATTGGCAAAGAAATCGAGCGCATGCTCGCGCCGTTTCACGTGGACCTGCATCGTGTGGCCCGCACGCCGCGAACTCAACCTAAAGTCCATCCCGTAAGTGAACTTGATGGTCTGCTCCCGAACGCGCAGGTTGTAATCCTGATTGTCCCCTCGACGGCGGACACTCGCCACCTGATAAATGCTTCCCGGCTAGCGCTGATGCAGCAGGGGGCGCTGCTGGTGAATGCCGCTCGCGGTCCCGTGGTAGACACCGACGCGCTAGTTGCTGCGCTCAAAAGCGGCAAGATCCGCGCCGCCTTGGACGTGACGGATCCGGAACCCCTGCCCCCCGATCATCCCCTCTGGAGTTGTCCGAATCTGCTTATCACGCCGCACATAGGCGGATCAACACCGCAGTTTTCGCCGCGCGCACTGGCCACTGCAGCCGCCGAATTGGGCCGCTACATGCGTGGCGAACCCCTGCGCAATGTTGTCCAGGCCGCAATCTGATCATCGCGAATGCCGAGCGTTTGCGGGATCAGTGCGATATCGCCGCCTCAGGGTCGTCTCCCAGTTGTCTCTGTCCGGCTGCTGCATCGTGCCACTCGATCAACCCAACCACCGCAAGCGCCACCAGGCCAGCGTAAAGCAAAGCCGTCGGCCATAGATCTTTGTAGATATATTCACCCACATACACCACGTCCACCACGATCCAAAGCCACCAGTTCGCAGTGTGCTTGCGCGCTTCCCACCAGCTGGCCACCAGGCTGTAACTGGTAAGCGTGGCGTCGAGATGGGGCAGCGCCGCACCAATACGCGTCATCAGAGCACCTAAAAGCACTGCGCCCACCGCGCCCGCGATCAATCCTGCCAGCCAGCCGCGCCAATGCAGCGGGACCACCCGCACTTCGCCTTCTTCCCGCACGCCGCGCCACCAG
Source organism: Occallatibacter sp. (assembly GCA_035935755.1). Classification (GTDB taxonomy): domain Bacteria; phylum Acidobacteriota; class Terriglobia; order Terriglobales; family Acidobacteriaceae; genus Telmatobacter. Next base: position 12,206 of record DASYWU010000003.1, read on the forward strand.
TGCCACCACCCGTAGAGTGTGAAAGCGATGAAGAAAATCTGCAGAAGCGAATCCGAGAGAAGGCGCGCGCGATAGAAGACGATGAGATAAATGACGTCCGCAGCCAGCACCACCGGCCAGCAGATCAGCAATCGCCGGGTACCGAGCCAGATGCCCAGCGTTGTCGTGACGACGCCTGATATCTCAAGCCAGTGCGCCGTCATGTAGTGCACGATCGCCATCAAATTCATGCTCGTGTCCTTTGCGCAGCCCACTCCCGCAGCGCGTCCACCAATCGCACGCCTGCGCCGCGAAACCACCGCGCATGCCCCAGAAGCCAGCCATCATAAGCCATGCGCGCGCTATGTTCGGAATGAAGCACCCCGAGAAAATAATCAGATTCTGAAAGAGCGAATTCGGCGTGGCAGAGGGCGCCCATCGGCGCCAGCGCCGCAGCTTCCGCGGCAGTAAGCCGCCGCACGCTTTCATATCCTGCAAGTAGCGCATCGAGATGATCAAAATGGATCGGCACCCGCTCAGGATGGGCCGGATCCTGCACCAGCACCAGCCATTCCACGATATTGCGCTCAATGGCGTGCGCGATATCGTGAACAGCATTGGTCAGATCCGCCAGGCCGAAATCAATTACGGCCGTAGCACATGACTCTTGGCTTGCGTCGCTCCAGAAAAGATTGGAACAATGCAGATCGTTATGCGTCCAGAGTGACTTGAGCTCCGGAAGCACTGGCGCAAGCTCGCGGTGGAATGGCTGAAGAAGATGCAAAGCCTCAAGTGCGCACTGATTGAGCCGATCATGATCTGCCAATGAAGGCCGCGCCGAAATGTAGGCTTCCAATTCGGTCGCAGGTTCCTCAGCCGCAAAGATCGTGAAGCTGGCCACGAGCGGCCGCACCTTGCGACGCGGCGCATCAAAGTCCGCGCTCGCGAGATGAAGCCGAGCCAGCGCCTTTCCGGCGGCACGGGCATGTGCTGCACAACGAAACGGCGTCCACGAGATCGCCTCTTCATAGAGGTCGATACCGGGCGGCGTCTCATGCACTTCATAAGTCCACTCGCCGAGCTCAATCGCGGTTTCGCCCGATTCGCAAGCAAGCACTCGCGGCGCTATCCTTCCGGTTCTGGCCAAATGCGCAATAAAACGATGCTCCTCCAGCAATCCCTCGCAGTCGCGTACGGCGTAGTGGTGGCGCTTTACGAAAACATGACCTCCGCGCGTAGCTACAACGCCGGCCGCCGAAAGTGGCCTGGGGCTGCAGGAGACGATCTCCACCGGGCCATCCAGTTCAGGAAACTGGCGCAACAGTGAGCGAATTTCATCGCTCCGAAGCGGCGGCCAGTCCGGTTCCACCAGAGTGCCATCCATGCCGTGCGCTTTCGCCGCAATGCTCATAGACCTTTCACCAATAAAGAAGGCAAATAGCTAGAACGTGTATTTTGCGTCCAGCCGCACTGTTGTGGGCGCCCCTAGCCACAAAAAGGTATCTCCGAAATTCGCGCCAGTATCGCTCCAGTAGCGGTTATTCGTAATGTTGTCGGCAAAAAGGTGGAAAGTGACGCGCCCCTTCTCGCCACCTGGCGTATAACTCGCGCCCAGATTGAGCACGTTCCAGGCAGGTACGCTTACCTGATCGTCGCGCGTAGCTTCATTGCGGCTGCTGTAGGTCCATCCCGGCATTACATGCAGTCCGGGGATTGGGTGCACCGCGATGTCCGCAAAAACCGCGGCCCGCAATCGCGGCACGTCAATCACCTGCTTGCCGTTGAAGGCCGTAGTTCCGGAATCCGTGGAAACGGCGTGAATAACCGCAGCCGAAGCGGTCAATCGCAACCAGCTCGCGGCGTTACCCTGGGCGCTTAGTTCGAGCCCGTTGTGAGTCTCGCGGCCGTCAGATTCGAAGCACTGATCGCCGGGCGCGGAAAACTCGCTTGCCGGACAAAAGCTGTCGGGAGCCTGAATCACCCGGGGATAAATGTATGGCGCCCGCATGTGAAAAATGTCGCCGGAAACCAGAATGCGCTGGCGCGGCTGAAATTTGACGCCGACCTCAACCTGCCTCGTGTAGAAAGGCGCAAGAAACTGAGTTCCGTTATCAACCCACCATGGCGACTCCGGTCCCAGTGAAAGCATTACACCGTAATTGCCATATAGCGTCAGGTTTTGTATTGGACTGAATGTAAGCGCGTATCTAGGCAACCAGACCAACTTGTCAGTGAGCGTGGGAGGCGTACCCGGGTCTGTTGCCGTAAGCGAAAAATTGTGATCTCTCAGATCATCAACCCTGCCGCCGGCGACGAGCTCAATCCGCCCCGGCAAATGCATCCGGTCCTGCACAATTCCCGACGATTGCCGGCTGTTCTGCCATAAACGGCGCGGGCCGGCCTGCTGGAGCGGGCTCTCCGCCGAATCCGCACTGCCAGGCGCCGCATAAGGAGCGAGCGGCTGATAAATATTCTCCGAGCCGATGTACCAGTAAACGGCGCCGTCCTGAGTCACACCATCCGGAGAAGAGAGATTTGCCGTCGTGTAATAGCCCGGCATGTGCACGGTGCGCACGAACAGTTCGCCCCCGGCGCTGATCTCATGCGTGATGGCGCCGGTGCGAACCTGTCCGCGCAAAATTGCTTCGCCCACGGCATCGATGCGCAATTCAGCCGGGTTGCGATAGTCGTAGATGCCGTAAGTCCCGTCGGGGCAAAAGAAGTAAGGCAGAGCGTCAGGCGCATTCGGGCAATTCACTGCATAGTCGTTGTTCGGATCCAGCGAGGCGCCATACGCATAAATCACGTTGTCGTCGATCAGCGAGTGGCTCAGGCTGCCCTCGATCGACACCAGCCAATTATGTGGCAGGGTGTAATCGAGCCGGAGATTGCTGTTGTACACGTCGTAAATATCGGGCTTTACCCACGGTTGCAGGCCCAGCATCGTCGACGCGTAAATGCGGTGGACGTCAGGTACTACCGTGCCGCCCAGCAGCTGGTAACCGCTTCCGTCTCGTTCCCGCTTGTGCTGGTATTCGAACCTCGTCTTCAAGATGGCACGCGGCGAGATCTTCCAATCTGCGGCGCCTGCGCCTACCCCGCGCCAGCCGTCCGCCCCATTCAGGTAGCTCATGATCCTTTCACCCGCTACATCGAAACGAACACCCACTTGCTGCCGGCTCCCAAACAAGTGGCCCAGGTCCGCAGCCCCGTAGGTGCTGCCGCGCTGATCTGTAGCCAAGTCAACGCTCTTAATATTCGCCGGCAGCAGCGATACGAAGTCGATTACGCCCCCACCGGACGCCACGCCGCTTTCCAAGCCGGCCAGTCCCTGGAGGATCTCCACACTCTCCTTATTCTCCAGCGGCACGTCCTGCTCGCCGGCCACGGTCATTCCATCGATCTCAATGCCGGTTGCAAGATCAATCGGAAAGCCGCGGATTGCGTAGTCCCCGTAATATCCCACCGGCACATAATCGGCCTGCACCGACGCGTCGTTCTTCACCACATCGGAAAGCAATCGGCTGACCTGGTCATTCAGCACGCCGCGTGTAATCACGCTGGCGGAGATCGGCGCATTCTTGAGCGGCTCCGAACCAAGCGTGCCCAGAGTCAAACTCTCGGGCAGATAACTGGCTTCCGCCTTGCCTCGCACCACTACCGTTGTGCTTTTCCCCTTGAGCTTTTGCTCTTCTGCGGAAGAAGCAGATTGCTGCGCCGAAGTCTGCGATTTGGATGCTGATGCACTCTGCTTGGTATCGTTCTGCGCCGAAACGCAAACAGGAACTGCCATCAGAATGATGAGGAGGACGGCGCCAAGCGGGTTTACGCGCAGAACGGAATGAATGCCGAAGATGCGGGTGGTTGCGGCTGCGTGCATGGAATTCCCTTGTCAGCGAAACAAAGGAACTCAGCTTGGTGCTTAAAAGTCGCCGCTCGGCTTAGAAAGCTTCCCACGCCGGTATTATCCGGATCGGGTTCGAGGGTATCTCTCAGCCCAACCCGCCTCAGCGGGTGGAGCACCCCTGTTTCAACAATCTTGATTGGAACACTCCCGGCAGAATCTTGCAAATCCGAATCGTACTTCACCACTTCGTCGGGCGTATTTTTCTTGCCAGCGGCCAGTATCCTGAGTATAAGTATCACCGGCGCGCACCCTTAATTGGTTTCACTCCGTCGAGGTCAGCGCCTGAATTGTCATTGAGGAAGGTCATGACCAGCCGCAGAGATCTTATCGCCGCCTTACCTGTTCTTGCCGCTTTGGGCAGCGCTTTCGCCGTCGCTGACGATAACCCGTCATGGGCCCGCGCGTCTTCGACTGGAATTCCATTCCCGCTAAACCCACCAGCTATGGCTCGGTACGCTCGTTCTTCAGTTCGCCCACGGCAACGCTTGAGAATCTTGAGTTGCATTTAACCACGCTTAATCCGGGCCAATCGCCACATCAACCGCACAAGCACCCCAACGAGGAGATGATCATCATCCGTCAGGGAACCGTGGAAACCCTCTCCAACGGCGAATGGAAACGAGTCGGTCCCGGCTCGGTCATCTTCAACGGCTCGAATCAACTCCACGGATTGAGAAACGTAGGCGCGGATCAGGCCATCTATCACGTCATCAACTGGAAATCGTCGACCACGCCTTCAGCTTAAAAAAGCGTCGAAACCTAAAGCTCCGGCGCAACCTCATCGGCGGGCAGGAACTCCCGCAGCGACTCGCTGGTAAGTTCATCGGCGTTGCGCAGCCCGGGAAACAGCGCTGCCCATAGTCCCGACACTGCCAATGCCAGCACGCCGCCGGCTACGGTGGCGCGCACCGCACCCCACCACTGCGCGGTGAGCCCGCTCTCGAATTCGCCCAGCTCGTTGGACGCGCCGATAAACAGCGAATTCACCGCGCTCACCCGACCGCGCATCTGCGGCGGCGTAGCCAGTTGCACCATCGAACCGCGGATGATCACGCTGATCGCGTCGGCTGCCCCGGCGATTGCCAACGAGCCCAGAGAAAGCCACAGGTTCCGCGACAGTCCGAAGACGACGGTGAAGACGCCAAAGATTACCACGGCCACAAACAGCCAATGCCCCGATTTCCGCTTCAGGGGGAAGCGCGCCATCACCAGCGTCATCATTACCGCTCCCACGGCAGGGGCGGCGCGTAGCATGCCTAGCCCGCGTGGGCCCTGGTGCAGAATGTCGTGGGCGAAAATGGGCATTAACGCCACCGCGCCGCCCAGCAGCACAACGAACAGATCCAGCGAGATCGATCCCAGCAGGATGGGGGCGCGGCGCAGATACTGAAACCCCGCGAGCACTACCTTCAGCGAGACGTCGCGATGCTCCATGCGCCCGGGGCGTGCGTGCAGTGTGCTCACCAGCGCCAGGAACCACACCAGTGTGCCGAGGGTGAAAGCATATACGATGCCTGCTCCCTCAAGCCGCGTGCGCGCAATAAAATGCGAAAGCGGAAAAGTGAACAGCAGCCCACCCACCGCGGGCCCGGTGATTTTCGCGAGCTGATAGATGCCTCCTCCCCAGGTGACGGCATTCACAAAGTGTTCCTCCGGCACCAGGTGAGGTATCAGCGCCGTTGCCGCCGGGCTCGAAAACGCGCGCCCTGTTCCGATGACGAACAGCACAAGGTAAATCTGCATCACGTTGCGCGTGTTCGCGCGCGCCAGCATCAAGAGCGCCGCGCTGCAAAGGATCTGCAGCGAGTAGCAGACGAGGATCACCTGGCGGCGGTCGAACCGGTCGGCGACGTGGCCGGCGGGTAACAGAAAAATGAATCCGGGAAGGAAGAGTGCCAGGCCCGTGTAGCCCAGATCGATGGCCCGGTGGGTAATCGAATAGACCTGCCAGGCGACCGCGACCGCCTGCGCTTCGGCTCCAAGAATCGCCGCGATGCGCGCCATCTGGTATCGCCTGAAGTCGCGGGAAGTGAACGCCTCCATGCCGCGCCTGGAAGGCTTTGGGGAAGAAGATTGCATGCGCTTCTAACAGGTTATCGTGTCCGCCGCGCCATTGGGGCCGACACCCGAACGGACTCCAATTCCCCTTCAGAGAATCACAGCTACTGCACCAGCTCGATGGGCGCCAGCCAGAAGCTGGCCTTCTTTGCCGTCGGATCGAGTATCGTTACCTGGCACTGGTACTTGCCCGGGGCAAGTGAATTGAGTCCCAGGTTGAAGCTTAGCGGCATGGTGCCCAGCCGGCTCGACGCGTTTGGAATCACCGATTCGGGCTGGCTGGCAAACACCTGCTTGCCGTCGCGATAGAGGCTTACAGACGCGAACAGCGGCTGCGTCTCCGGCACTGAAGATTGCTTGTACGCCTGGAAGAACACATATATCGCGCGACCCTTGTTGAATACGCGCGTGACGCTCGGAATCAGCTTCTGCCCATTCACCACCAGCGGATTTACGGCCTCGTCCCTCACCCGTTGTTTCGCCTTGGAAGCATCGTAGATGGCATCAGTCAGATTCACGCGCTGGCTGCTCAACACTACCGAACTGATAGCCACCTGATTCCCGGTGCGGTTCAGATTCGGTATGGTGAAGGTCGTCTGATAAGTTCCAATGCGCCCGGTTTCGTCATCGCGCGCCAGGAATTTAATCATGTAAGTTCCCGGCAGCAGCGTAAATCCGGTGTCGTATTCGACAGGTCGCCTGGCCAGCTCGGCAGCCGTCGCGTCAGAAAGCTTGATATTTACGTGATCGCGCACGTTGCTTACCGTGATGCCGCCCACCGTGTCCTTGATTTCTCCGACAAAATCGATCAGTGTGTGTTCCGCCCCGCCTCGCTTGGCCAGCGCCAGCTCGCGACCCGGAATTTTTACCACGATAGGCACAAAGTACTCGGCACGGTTGAGCTGGAAATAGTCGATTTCCATGGCTATCGTCAAATCCGTAATTGGATCTTCGAGCATCAGCGCATCTTCAAGCTGGCGCTCTTTGTCTGCGGCATTGAAATTGGCGAATTCCTTATCGGCGTAGTAGCCCTCGCGATAACTAAGTTTGGCGCCCAGATCCTGGGTGAGTGAAATCTTCACTCGCCGGAAATGCCCGTTTTTCGCGGTGTTGGTCGTGTAGTAGCCAATGATGTAGTAATCGGAGACCGCCTGCTGCGCGTGCACAATGCCCAGGCTCAGGTCGTTGTTATCAAGGAAAGCCTTGCCGCCGCTGTCGCCGGCGAGAGCAAACAGAGTATCTTGTGAGTGCTGAAAATTCGACGAGGTGGCCTGCGCCGCAGCGCCGGTGTAAATGCCGGAACTGCCCGGCGAGCCTTGCGTGGCATCGCCAAGCGGCGCTTCTGCAACCAGACCGCGCGAGTCAATAGGCCAGAACGTAACTCCCGCTTTGATCGCGGCGTCGACCGTGGCATGAAACTGCGCCTGGTTGTCGATTCCATTCAGCCGCAACCCGCTGGCGAAATAGAGCAGTGACTTCTTTTCATTCACCCGGCCCAGCATCTTGGCAGCAGTTTCCAGCGCCGAAAGCTGCCGGTCGGTGTTGAAGATATTGAACTCGCTGTCATCCTGGCCAAACGCTGCACCGGTATCCGCGCTGCTGGCGTCGTCGGTATTTTCCATCGAGTTCTGGCCCTCGCCCACAATCATCGTCTCCAGAATGCTCAGGAGCCGGTCGCGGTCGGCGGTGAAATCCTGCAATATGTCTACGGAGCCTCCCTGGTATCGCAGAAGAGCAATCAGGTCGGCAGTGGTCATTTTTGTCCGGATAAATGATTCTGCCGCAGTCAGCGCGCGAAGCTGGTCTTCCGGTGGCATGGTCGTCATGTCGAAATAGAACGCCAGCAGACGGTGGTCCTGGTAGCGAGGGTTTTCCGGCGATTCCGGCGCAATCTGTTCCCGCGCCAACCGGTTATAGAGCGTAATGTTCTCTTCCTTAGCTGTTTTGACAGGCATAGTCTGCGACTGCTTCGCCAGATCTTCAAAATGGAAGATGCGTGCGGTTTGCGGCACGCCGTCCTCTGTTACGGCAAAGTCCTTGGCGGTGAGTCCATGGATGAAGTTGCCCTGCTTGTCGGTTGCTGTCACCGCCTCGACCACAAGTTGCGACTGAACTTGAAGCGTGAATCCTTGTGCCTGGCCAGGCGACGTATTCGAACCGATAACTTGAGCACCGGCTGCAACCGAGGCCAGAAGCAAAGCGAAAGCAATTGCGGTCCGCATCATCAGAACCTCAAGCGCAGCACGGTTTGCAGGCTGCGCATTGCGCCGGCCGACGCCGGCAAGCCAAATTGCAAATTGCCCGGCGCATTGGATCCCTTAGACGGCGCCCACAAGGTGTTCCAACTGGTGAACTCCGGGTGATTGAGCAGGTTGGTCGCGCTCACCGTCAAGTCGAGGTACAGCTTTCCATGCGGCCGGAACGTGCGCGCCAGCGCACTGTCCAGCGCGAACTGTCCGGGGCCGGTAATCGAATCTCGTCCTGCCGTTCCCCAATGGCCCACCTCTGGCGGCGCGTAGGCCGATGCGTTCACGCGCCTTCCTTGCCCGGCACTGTAGATCGACGCGCCGGTCAAATCCGGCCGGATCGTGTTATTCACTCCCGTGCCCGGCACCGGCGCTGGAAAAATCGGCGTTTCGGGAAATCCGGTGCCCGCGTTGATGTTTGTGGTCAGTGTCCACTCCTTCAGCAGCCGGCCCCTCCATCCACTCATCAGCGTGTGCCCTCCCAGCCCCTCTCCAGTCGTGTATTGCCCTTCGATTTTCACCAGCTGTCGCTGATCAAACGTAGACAAAGATCGCTCCGCATGGGGGTTGAGCCAGTTTTGCGCAATTGCGCCGCTTCCACTTGCCGGCTGTGACGGCACTTGCCCCGGCACGCTGGCCGTCACGTGTCCGGTTCCGCCCAGGTAAGCATCGTCATCGATCGATTTCGAGTAGGTATAATCCACCGAAGCGGAAAAGCCGTTCATTAGTCTGCGGCGAAGTTGCAGCTCGCCAGCATGACGCGTCGAATTTCCACCCGAGATCTCGTACACAAAGCCCGACGGGCATCCCGGGCAAGGATTCGCTTCACCAATCGGGTAGCTGTTAGGTAAAAGCGCCTGCGACCCGTGCGTTCCTTTGGTCCCGGTGTAAGTGCCCGTAATTTGCATCGCGAAGGGCAGGTCCCGCTGCACGCTCAAATTCCAGATTTGCGAATAGCCAACGCGAAAATTTGGATCCACCGCAAATGTGTCGCTCGTTGTCGCCGAGCATGCAGGAAAGCCGTCCGCCAGCGTAAGCGGACACGCCGCGCTGTTCTGTACGCTCAGGCTCTTTGAGAGCGGCGCCTGCTGCGCAAGCTGCGAAGCGATCCGGAGATAAACCGACGTGTCATGCCAGATGCCATATCCGGCGCGAATCACCACCGACGATGCTGGAATAGGCCGCCATGCAATCCCGATACGCGGCTCGAATGTGCTCCAGTCCGGCCGCATCAAGGATTCCGGATAATGTTGTCCCGTGACCGATCCCACCGGGTCGCTGGCCAGAACAGGCACGGCAGCTGAGAAATCGGGATTGATGTCCAGATTCACCAGTCTTCCTTTCAGCTCCGTCATTGGCGCGCTGTATTGCCATCGAACTCCTGCGTTCAAGGTCAGAGTTGGCGTCATCCTCCAGTCATCGTTCAAATAGGCGTCGAAAAGCGGCTCGCGAAAATACTTGTCGGCATTGCCATAGGCGATCGCACTCGTGTCCGGAATTCCGACCAGGAAATCGGCGAGATCCGAACCGCTCGATGGAGTCACGCTGCCGGTGGCTGAGGTTGCCGCCCCGGTGAACGAAAATCCGCCGCGCGGATTTTGCTGCGCAAACCAGTTGAAGTCCTCCTTCGTGAAATCGAAACCACCCGTAAAATTATGCTTGCCTTGATAGAGATACGCCGACACGGAGATTTCATCGCTGCGGTTGCGATTGTATTCGCTGTTCCCATCGTTAAGGCCCGTAAAGCCGCTAGTGAAGTTAAGCGCCGGCGGGCCCCAATCCGCTGGATCCTGGTCGTTGCCGCCGATTCCCGCGTTGCCCGATATGTTGACTCGATTTCCGAAATTCGTGGCCCTCCGCGTACGCGTCCGGCCAAAAGTATACGTCGTCGTTACAAACAGATGCGGTGTATAGCGGTGCATCCAATGAACGTTCGCATTCATGCCCAGTGCGGCCGAGTTATCGACAAATCCGAAAAGGTTCACGTTGTTGTATCTGGTGCTTTCGAAGTTATACCCGCCGTAAATGTTGTCCTTGGTCCCGATGTGCCTGGCGAGCCGCGAATTCATTGAATCCTGATGCACGCTGTTGAGCACAGACGCCTGATAGTTATATCCCGAACTAATTGGAATATTTGGATTCGGCAATGGAAATAGATTCAGGAGTGCCTGCGCCTGCGGACTCACAGGAACCTGGTTATTCGAATACTGCAAACCTGTCGCCGGATTGTATATGGGCGCCTGCACGTCTGAAAGGTCACCGCTCCGCTGGGCCAGCGTTGGAACCAGTCCCTGGTTAACCGCCGCATTGTTGATCCGCGTCCAGACATAGCCAACGAAAAAGTTCGGTCCACGAGGCATCAGGTGCGGAATGTTGAGCGGTCCGCCCAACGTGAACCCGGCAGTGAGATGCGTGTAGCTGTTCTTCGGCGCCTCCACTCCGCTCAAAGAGAAGGGCCGCGCATCAATTGCCGAGTTATCCACGACTGCGGCGAACCCGCCGTTGTACAAAGCGCGGCTGTTCGTGCGTGAATTCCCGAATGCCGGATTGGTTGAGTAGACCGACGTGGCTGAGTTATTCACGCTCCCGTTCACCAGCAATCCATCCGCGCTTCGGTCATCTTGTTCAGGTGGCTCTTTGGGCCCTTCGGTGGCGACGCCCTGCGACGGCTGCTGCCCTGGCGTTTTGAGCCTCGCCAGGGCCGGCAGTTGTGCCACTTCCGTTGCGGCCGGCTCTTTCTGTGCATTCGCAACCAGCTGGGTCATCGGCAGCGGCGTCAATTCCCAGCTTCCCGCAGGCATCTTCGGAGCTACCGTTATCTGCGCATCGATCGTGGCAAAGAATTGCATTCGAATTTCGATCTTCCAAGCGCCGTCCTTGAGATCAGCAAACCGAAACACGCCTCCGGCGTCGGTAATTGCGGTGAGCCTCTCTCCTGCCTGCGTCGCGGTGATGGTCGCTCCCGGAACCGGCAAGCCGTTAAAAGTAACTTTGCCGTAGTAAGACGAGGCCGCCACGGAGATCGGCAGTAGAAGCAAGGCAACCGCGCAAACGAGTTGAACCATTCGTTTCATGTCAACTGTTTCGAAATGACTCCACCCCGCATACGCGCTCCGGTTCTTCGCATACGCGTCCGTTTTGCTGGTCCGGCGCATGCTCCAGGATATGACTGCTGAGAATTACCCCCGAACGGCTCTCTCAATGAGAGCGGATGGACCTCGCAGCCGCTCCTCACAGACATCAAAGAGTGCTTACTTATAGGACGCACGTCGAGGCTGATTGTTCATAACTTTCACACTTAATTTGCTCGGCGGCCGTTATTTCGCTGCGTCCACGATTTACTCCGCGAGGGATGAACCGCATCGATTCTGCTCATCGCCGGGTCACCCTTTATGCGAAATAACCCTCCGAACCTGGCACCCCGAAGAGAACATCGGCTGGGCGCGATCTTCCTGAATTCGAGAAGAATACACCTCTACGAAGCGCGCCACTGGAGTTTTTGCATCTCATCCCCGGATTTCCCTGCCTGGCTCACCGGCATGAAACTCGTCACTTCTCAAATCTCTGTCAATTCGGTCGAACTTCAGAAATAGGTTTGTCGTATGCGGAGGACTCCCTGCATGTTTAGACACCGCCTTACTCTCGTCTGTTCCAGCAATTCCAATCTTCGCAGGGGTCGCGCGCGCTTCTAATTCGGCGAAGGCTGTTGAATGTGGTCAATCACAACCACATCGACCGGCTCTTTCCTGGCCACCAGCTTCAGTCCCAGCTGCTCTTGCAGCGCAGTGACAAGCGACGGTCCCGTCGTATCTGCCGAAGCTGGCTTCTCCTGTGCCGGTCCACCACCCGGTCCCTGCATCATTCCGCCAGCTGCCGGGTCTGGAGCCCAGCTGAGCGTGAAATCATATTTGCCCGCAAGGCCAGTCTTGTCCACTATGGTGCTTCCCAGTTGCATCGACAGCAGTCGAATAAGACCCGCAATAGGGACTCCATGAGCGTTCATCGACATTCCCTCGGTCGATGCGCGCATGAAAAACTGTCCCATCTTCTTGTCGCTCACTCCATCACTTGAACGTGGGATTGGTGGCGCCGCCGTCGACGGTCCCGCCGTTTTCATCGGCGGCATATCCGTCGGGGTTTCGGACAGCTTCAGTTTGGGGCCACCCTTCGCCGCGACCAGCGCATATACTTCAAGCGTTTTTGTCTCGTGGTGGTACTTCAGGCCGCAACGATCCTCTAATACAGGTAACATCATCGCCCAGCGCTGTTCCGGCTCGAGCTTTTCTAATTCGGAGACATCCGCCGCATCTACCTTAGCGGCTAAATCGTAGCGATCCGACTTCACCCAGCTCGGTTCATTCAGTATCCGGTCGTTGGACAATCCGAATGCTTCCCGCACCATCATGTACAGCGGCATGCCTGTGATATTCACGCCATCGGGCGTAAACCTTATGCCTGTCATCATCGCGCCCGCTGTGTACGGCTTGATAGAGACAACTTCGAATTTGGGTAACTTAGCCGCAGATAGGTCTTGCGCGACCTCGGCAAGCACTTCCGGTGCGCGTGTGATTCCGAGAAGCAGCGGTATCCCCAGCGCAAGAATCCCCGTAGCGCAAAGTAGAGACTTGTGACCAACATGCAGCTTTCGAGCCATCCTGTTGCTCATAATGCGAATGATCCGCTCTTTCAGATCGGATCCGGTGATCCCGGAGACGCAGGCCAGCGGCGACTCAACGCAATACTTGCATACCGTGAGAATCCCCTCTGCATAGGTTTCCGCCGCACTTCCGGCCTGCACCACCGCTTCATCGCAGGCCTGCTCGCGCTCATCAATCAGCCGTGCGCCGATCCACCATACTCCGGGGAAGAACCAGAACACCGCCTCCACCAGCATGTGCAGCGCAAACGTCAAGTTGTCGCGGCGTCGAACGTGGCACATCTCGTGCGCGACGATGGCATCCAATTGTGCGCGGCTCAGCCGGTCTACTACCCCTTGCGGCAATAGCAGCACTGGAAGAAACACGCCGAAGATGCCCGGTTCCATCACCGCATTGGTCGAGAACACAGGAAAATCGAGCGCCAATTTCATCGGTGAAGCATTGCGCAGAGCCGCCCGGACGCGAAGCCATCCCCGCAATATGCGCGCCATCACCAGCACCATCCCGCAAAGCCACGTCATGGCAAGCAAAAGCGGAATCCAAGCCGCATGGCGCGCGACAGACGCAGCATGCCCCGCTCCTGCAAAATATTCTTCCTGCGGGAACGGCAGTTCAATCTGCTGCGCAAGAGCTGCCAAAGAGGGCCTTGTCGCGATCGGTGCTGCAAACACGGGCGCGAGTCGTGCACCTGCCGCAATCAAGAGTGAAAACGGAACCAGAAACTTCACCGATGCAGCCATCCACACCCAATAACGCACCCGGGCAGGATTCTTGCGAAGCGTCAGCGTCAGCAGCCACGCCGCTGCCGCCACCACGGTCGACTGCCACAGATGGTTTACGAGCGGCGCCGTCCAACTCTCGTTCCAGAATTCCGGAATCGTCATGACTTCTTCTCCTTTGAGAGCCTTTGCAAGCTCCGCTCCGCTTCCTTTACGTCTTCCAGCGTCAGTTTGCCCGTATCGATCAAGTGAGCCATCACCGGCTGCGAGCGGCCGCCGAAGACCGCCAGCAGATCATCGATCAGCCGATGCTGCGCGTTCTCCCGCGAGATGGTGGCGGCGAAAATGTGGAAGTTACCGACCTTTTTTACGCGCCGCACCACTCCCTTCGCTTCCATGCGATAGACGGTGGTCTGAACCGTGGTGTAGGCCGGTTTGCGCTTTGCCGGCAGCGATTCCACGATTTCGCGGATCGAGCATTCGTTCCCGCTCCACAGCACCTCCATGATCTGGTACTCAAGCCTTGATAATTTGGGCGCCGGCACGCTTCCCTCCTATCACAGTAGTAATGTCTACTACATGTGTCTGTTATGTCAAGAGAATTCTTCTGTTGCGGTGCTTTTGTCTGGAGTACATCGGGTTCATCTCTAAGCGTTGTTTTCCGTATTTGCTGCCTCGCGTTATAACCGCCTGAACAGAAATCAGTTTTGTCCCTGTCCGCTCCCGCAACGAGTGCCGCCCCGCAACTCTGTATCGAATCGTCCGTTTAAACATCTAAGAAGTGACCGGGTTGGGTGTCACCGGCGCGCCGAGGAACATGCCCCGGCCAAGAGAGGTCAAATGAAAATCAGAGGAATTCGATTTGTTGCAATGTTCGCCATGTTCATCTTGCTTGGGCCCGCCTTCGCATTTTCGCAAGGCAACGAATACAACCGGGGTCAGGGTAATGCGGTGGTAACAGTGCTGCCCACGCAGCAAGGAGCTACATCGCCTGCCGTTCCAGAGAACGAACTGGCCGTAAAACTCAATGGCAAATCAGCCGTGGTTTCCAATTGGGAACACTTGAAGGACTCGAACGCGCCTATCCAAATGGTGATTCTGATTGACGATGCTGCACGCGGTAGCCTGAGTAACCAGCTCGGCGATGTCGCGCAATTCGTTAAAAGCCTGCCGGCCAACGCCGAGGTGGCAGTAGCGTATATGGATAACGGCCGCGCGAATTTCGCCGGTCATCTTTCAACCGATCACGCTTCCGTGGCGCGTGAGCTTCGCATCCCCATGGGCCAGCCCGGTGTCAGCGGCAGTCCTTATTTCTGCCTTTCGGATCTGGCGCATCACTGGCCGTCGCAGAATCCTGCGGCCCGGCGCACGGTTGTGATGATCACCAACGGAGTCGACAATTATGAAGTGCGTTATGATCCCGAGGATCCCTATCTCCAGGCAGCAATCCACGATGCTGTCCGTTCCCGCATTTCTGTCTATTCCATCTACTGGAGCGGTCACGGCGCTTTCGGCGGTGGCTGGTATGCGGCCAATGACGGTCAAAACCTGCTGGCACAATTGACAGCGGCGACAGGTGGTTACAGCTATTGGCAAGGTGTCGGAAACCCCGTGTCGCTCCAGCCGTACTTCAAGGATTTCGATCAGCGGCTCAAGAATCAGTACAGCCTGAGCTTTACCGTGCCGCTGCCCAATGGCCCCAAAGTGGAGAGCCTCAGCTTGCACGCAACCGGAACGTCCGTCAAGCTGATTGCGCCGCAACAAGTCTTCGTGGGGCATCCGGCTCCTGGAGTCTCAGGGAACTCACAGGGAGACTGATCGAGCGAAACTCGGGGCGGGGTGCACCCGCCTCCGAAAATATGACAGTTCCTTTCCGCATGCATCCCGTGAACCTCGGGAGCCCGCAAACGAATCTATTCTGAAGTGAGCGCCTGGCGAGACATTTGACCGCGCGCCCGCGCCGAGCAACGAGCCCGCGCTTCCCCTGGTCGTGTTGACCCAAAAGAGCCTGAGGAGTACGACTTGTCAGAACTGCAACCAGCAGTGCCGCCGGTCCCGTTGAGCGGTAAACCCGCACCCGAGCCCGAGGTGTCCGTCGAGGTCTACGAGCATGCGCATTGGAAGCCGCGCGTAAATCCGTGGCTGATTGCGATGACCGTGGCGCTCGCGGCCTTTATGGAGGTGCTTGATACTTCTATCGCCAATGTGGCGTTGCCGCATATCGCCGGCAATCTGGGAGCTAGTGAAAGCGACGCCACCTGGGTGCTGACCAGCTATCTCGTATCCAACGCCATCGTGCTCCCTTTGGGCGGCTGGATCTCGAACGTCATCGGCCGCCGTAATTTTTTCGTTCTTTGCATTACTATCTTTACCGTTGCCAGCTTCTTTTGCGGTACTGCGCCAACCTTGACTCTGTTGCTGGTTTTCCGCGTGCTGCAAGGCGCGGGTGGCGGCGGACTTCAGCCCATGGCTCAGGCCATCATGGCCGATTCGTTTGAACCGCACAAGCGTGGTCAGGCGTTTGCGCTTTACGGACTGGTCGCGGTGCTCGCACCTTCCATCGGTCCCACGCTGGGCGGCTGGATTACGGATAATTATTCCTGGCGCTGGATCTTTTTCATCAATATTCCGGTAGGCATTCTCGCATTCGTTCTCGTCACGCGCATGGTCGATGATCCGCCCTGGATCAAACCTGATCGCGGCCTCTTGCGCAATATCGATTACGTGGGCTTGAGTTTTCTCACCCTCGCTATGGGCGGCATGCAGATCATGCTCGACAAAGGCGAAGAGAATGACTGGTTCGCTTCCGGTTTCATTCGCGTAATGGCAGTGCTGTTCGTCGCCGGCATGATTGGCCTCGTCGTCTGGGAGTGGAATCGAAAACAGCCGCTGATGAATCTGAAGCTCTTCCGGTTTAAGAACTTCGCGATCTGCTGTTTTCTCATGATGCTGGTGGGCGGTGTGCTCAACGCGAACACCGTGCTTCAGCCGCAGTTCATGCAGCTTTTGCTTGGCTATACGGCGATGACTGCGGGATTGGCGTTGACCGCGGGCGGACTTGCGCTGGTAGTGATGATGCCGCTCGCCGGAATTGCTACGAGTAAGGTCCCGGCGCGCTGGCTGGCGGTGAGTGGATTCATCATGTTCGTGCTTACCTTCCGCTACGCGGCGAATGTGACCAATCTGCAGATGAGCTTTGCCGAGGCTTCGTGGCTGCGCGTGGTGCAGATGTTGCCGCTGCCGTTCTGCTTCATCTCGATTACCAATGCGGCATACGTCGGCTTGCCGAAGAAGGAGAGCAACCAGGTGGCGGGGCTCATCAACTTTGCGCGCAACATCGGCGGCAGCATTCTAATTGCCATGACCAATGCGCAGGTGACGAACCGCGCGCTGTGGCATCAGCAGCATCTGCAGAACGCGATGCAGTCGGCGAACCTCGGGTTCCAGCAACGGACGCAGGCGCTGAGCGGGTTCTTCAGCGGCACGGCCGGTGCCGCCAACGCGCACGGGCTGGCGCTGGCGACGATCTACGATCAGCTCAACCGGCAGGCGCAGATGCAGGGGTATCAGGATGTCTACATGCAGCTATCGTGGATGTCGGTGTTGCTGATTGCGCTGGCGTTTCTGCTGAGCAAGAACAAGCCCGGGGAGGGAGCGGGCGCCGGGGCGATGCATTGAGCACAGCGGTGCAGTTTCTGGATAAATGGGTTTCCCAGTTTGCCATTTTTCCAGTTTCCCCCACAAAAACAAAACGGAGCCGATTTGAGCTGGGAATCCGATTTTCCAAGTATCGCTGCGAGAAAAAGGGAGCCGGCGTTCCAGGTTCGTGAACCGTGAATCTTGGCCCGTGTCGGCGAAGGGCAGCGCCAGGAGCGGAGGGAACGAGAGCCGGCGGAAATAAAGACGCCTGCCCAGCGGGGCTGGTGGCTCGATTTTTGGCTGATTCCGTACGCATGATTCAAGTGTAAGGAATGCGATGAATTAATCGGCAAAAGGGGGGCGTCGCAGCTCTTTGGAAACAAAAGGGTTAGAAAATAATTTCCGCAGACCCTCTTGACAAGCGGCACCCCGCGACCGCGGACGGTGTGAAACAAAGAATCCGTTGCGAATTTCAAACGGCCGGAGACGGGCCAAATCCCCGGCCGTTCTGAGTTGCGTTTTGACGCACTCGCACACTCGGCATCGGGCGTTGAGACTGCGGCCCCGGTTACCGGCGGGAGAGGAAAGCGGACCTGAATCGCGATGTCACCCACGCAGGTAATGCGACAGGCTTACTGACACTTGAAGCGCTCGCCGCGGCTCCGGGGACTGGGGTTGCCAGATAGGCGTGCTCCTGGAAGTTCGAATCGAGCGCTATGCCGGTGATTTCGCCTTTGGAATTGACGTAGCAGGCAGTCAGCAGAGTCCCGTTCGGAAACGGATCGTTTCCGGCCAGCGTGTTCAGGTCCACGAGCGCGCCGTTCTGGCGGATGAAGGCGCGAATCACGCTGAAATCCGCGTTCGCCGAAAGGCCCACGATTTCGCCGGCGTCGTTGATGCCGAACCCGAAGCTGTAGTCGTCGTTGCCAACCACTCCCAGGTCCTGCATCTTCGTGCCCGGGCTGGCCAGGAAAGCATGAGCAGTCGGGTTGTTATTCGCATCGTACTCCCCGGCCTCACCGACCACCTGGCCGAGATTGTTCATGCCGTGCGGGAGGTTGTTAAACTGCTGTCCCAGGTTGCCGAGGTCGATCGCGACCCCATTTCGCCAGAGCACGACATGAGTTAGGTTGAGATAGATGAGAAATAGGGGGTTGAGCGGGGCACAGCTTCCGGTCGAGCCAGCCGCGTCACCGCGATCATTGACCGCCATAACCAATCCGTCCGCGTCACTCCCGGTGGAAAGCGCCTGAACCGCGCCATTCGTCCAGACGGCAGGCTTGAACTGAAATTTATGCGGTGCGGGGCAGTTCGGGTCCGCGGTCGGGGTTTCCGCAAAGCCGCCGACCATGCCGCTGTTGTTGATCTCCGTGGCTGATCCGTTCACACCGCCCAATGTCGGGAGCGGAACCATCTGGCCGTTCTGCCAAATCATTGGGACGCAGGCTGTGGGCGAGGTCGAGAAGCCGAAGAATGATTCGAGGCGACGCATACCTTGCCGCCAGCAAGGGTCCGGAAGCTGCGCGGGAATTTCAGAAACTCATCGATGATCGCACGGTGATGATCGGCGATGCTGTTTCGGCGCTGGCTCGCCTCGGCCTGGCGCGGAGCTATGCCATGTCCGGCGACGCGAAGAATGACCAGGAACAATACCGGGAATTTCTTGCCTCCTGGAAGAATGCCGATCCGGATGTTCCGGTGCTTAGGCAGGCGAAGGCGGAGTACGCGAAGCTGCAGTGACGCGCGGCTGACTCAGCTTTCGATGGCGCTTCGGGCTCCAACGTCTTTCTTGTAGTCGATCAGCCGAGAAAGCAACGAGGCACAAGGAAACTATTCCTTGAACATCTGCGTCAGTGCCGCCTGCTCGGCGCGGTCGACCTCCGCGAGGGTGTCTTTGACGAGCGGCCGATCTTCGTAGTGGCTCGCGTGCAGCAAATCGGTGAGGCGAAAGGCGGCCCGTCGCAGCATGGATTGCGCTCGTTTAAGTTTTTTGACATTGCCGGTCAGCATGGTTCGGAACATGTGGGCAAGTTTCTGGGTGCGCCTAAGATTGCTGGCGGCTTTTTCAGAGTTACCGGAAGCATATTGACGAACGCTGTATTCGACCGAATCCTTTATCAGCTCTGCGTAGAGATAGCACTGATCCCGGGGTGGCGCTTTGGCAGCGCGCAGTTCCAGCGAGTCGAGCGCCTGCTCGTCGCGGACGTTCTCCGCGGGGGACATGGCACAGGTTGAGGCGAACAGTGCCGAGAACAGAAGCAGACATGCGAGGCAATTGCGCATAACCCCACCTCCGCATGCATCGCTGTTCCCAGGGCCGCCAAGGTGCGCGAGCGGTTTCGGAATTCGCGGCCGATTTTCGAGAAACAGCGCCCCTATTATTTGCCGCCCGCACAGGCAGGTCGATCTGCGTAGGAGATTATGGAACCATTTGTGCCGGGATGCAATTGACCTGGCGGGCTAATATTCGATGCCGCGCTGGGCCTGGATGCCTTTCTGGTAGGCATGTTTGATTTCGCGCATCTCGGTGACGGTGTCGGCGAGTTCGACGAGGAGGGGGTGGGCGTTGCGGCCGGTGAGGATGACGTGGACCATGGGCGGGCGGTTGCGCAGGGCTTCGGCGACGATGGCGGGGTCGAGCATGCCGTAGTTGATGGCGTAATTGATCTCGTCGAGGACGACCATGTCCCACTCGCCGGAATAGATGGCCTGGCGGGCTTCGTCCCATGCTGCCTGGACGAGGCGGATGTCTTCGGGATCGGTTTCAGCGCCGCCGACTTTGACGAACCCGCGGCCCATCTGCTTGAGGACGAAGTTGGGACCGAGGGTCTGAGCCGAGTCGAGCTCACCGTAATGCCAGGAGCCTTTGAGAAACTGGAGGATGAGGACGCGCATGCCATTGCCGGCGGCGCGCATGGCGGTGCCCAGGGCGGCGGTGGTCTTGCCCTTGCCGGGGCCGGTGTTGATGAGGAGAAGGCCTTGGCGCATGACAGCAGACGGCAGTCAGTTCACAGTTCGTAGTGGACAGTTCACGGCAAGAAACTAACAGCAAGCAGCAGGCAGCCGACCGCGATGAGTTGAGCATGATGGGCAACTTCGGGTCGTAGTCTATTGTTGCTTACGGATCGGATAGTTGTAAAAGAAGGTGTCGCAATTGAATTGGAAGCCTTCGGCGCGCCGGTTGGCAGCCCTACATGCGGTATAGAGTGCGCCGGATTTCAGGAGATGGATATGACGGTTGAGGCCGTGGGGATGATGAGCGCAGGCTCGGCCGCGCTGGTTACGGGGCTGATTTTTGGGCGGGAGCGATTCACGGCGGCTTCCGGGGCGGGGCGCGTCCTGGTATTGGGGCCGGTCTGCGAGGCTACCGCCCTGGCCATGTTTGCCGCCGAGCACTTTACTGCCGCACATGAGCTGATGGGGGTGGTGCCGAAGTGGCTGCCGGGGCATTTGTTCTGGACATACCTTGTGGGCGCGGCGTTGCTGGCGGCGGCGATCAGCTTCATCACCTGGCGGCAGGTGCGCTGGTCGGCGTCGATGCTGGCGCTGTTTTTCCTGATTATTGTCGCCACGCTCGACCTGGCCAACATCTCCGGTCAAATGCACGACCGGTTCTTCTGGATTCTTACCGTGCGCGAGACGTCTTTTGCCAGCGGCGCGATGGTGCTGGCCGGCAGCGTGTGGCCGCGCGAAAGCTGGGCGAGCGCGGCGCTGGTGCGGGTCGGCCGGAGCGTTGTGGCGCTGGTGATGATCTTTTACGCCACGCAACACTTTCTCTTTCCGCGGCACGTGCCGGGTGTTCCATTGGAGAAGCTGATCCCGGGCTGGGTTCCGGCGCCGGTGGTGCTTTCCTGGGCGGTAGGGGTCGCGCTGTTGGCGGGGGGTATCGGGTTGCTGATCCGGCCGGCGGTTCGCATGGCGGCTGCCGGTGCGGGGATCGTGCTGGTGCTGCTGACGATCTTCTTCTATGTGCCAATTCTGGCGACGGAGATTCACTCCGCGCTGGTGATCGAGGGACTCAATTATGTGGGCGACACGCTGTTGTTCGCGGCGACGGTATTGCTGGCCGGACTGGGAGCCGATCAGCGGGTCAGGGTCTCCGCGCCAAAGCGCGAAGAAACTGCTGCGCGTCCATGTGGTATTTGAATGCCTTGCGGCCGTTGATGAATACCACGGGGATCTCGTCGTTGTACTTCTGCCGGAGTTCGGGGTCGGCGTCGATGTCAACCTCGCGCCAGTGGAAGGCAGCCTGGGGCTGGAGTTGGGCAAGGGTTTCCTTGACTACTTCGCAGAGATGGCAATCTTTGCGGGAATAAACGACCACTTCATGCACAGGGACATTTTAAATGCCGGTTATGGCTGCATTCTATGTTGTGCGCGGGGGCTCGTCGCCGGCGAGTCCGAAGAGGGGCACTCAGTGAGGATGGATGGCGCGCGTCGCTGATTGCGAAGCAGTAAGTGGCGACTTAGAAGCTGATCTTCTCGCTCGTTAGTCCGGGCGCGGTCGGAGCTGGTTCTATCCTTCGCGTGTGTTAATTCAGATTTGTCAATCCTTTTAGTATCTCTTTGCCATGCTGTTATTAGTCGTCCCTTCTCGGCTGGGGCGCGGCAGGAGCATGGTGTCGAAAGGTGGATTTCTATTCAGCTTTCATTCATTTTCGTTCGGAGTTGGCGAAGTTATCCCGTTTGACAATGGTGTCTCTGAAGGGCGCTGGTTGTAACTTCGCACTGCTTAGCGACGTGTTATCTGGGATTTTCCTCTTTGTTCCCCGTGATTTTCCCTAGTCTTTGCACTGGAGGCGCAACGGCCCATTTACAGCCCGGCATCGTAGAAGCATAGAGTGAAATGTCGCCGGCGCGAGCCGCTTTGCGGAATCACGACGGCGATTCTCCAGCAGTTGTGACAGCGCTAAGCGCCCGATGGAACGAGCCGAATCTGCATAAGCAGGATCTCAGGCGCAATTCGAGGTCTTAGTCCAAGCGGAGAAAACGGCAACAGAGGCTCAGAATGCAAGCGGGTCATGCCGGGAATGGATGGAGGTGATTTTTTTGTCTACCGTGTTTGAGAGTGTACCCATCGTGCAATCAGCGGATCTGGAATTTCAAGATCGCGTGCTGAAATGCGTAGAGTGCGGAGGTGATTTCATCTTTACGGCCGCCGAGCAGTCGTTCTTTTATGAGAAGCAGTTCAAGCACGATCCAAAACATTGCAAAAGCTGCAAAGCCAAACGCGCAAGCGGGAATGTGCGCACGGTGACCGAAACCCGGATTCATTGTTCTGAATGCGGTGTAGAGACCACCGTCCCTTTTAAACCGACACGCGGAAAGCCGGTCCTTTGCCGCTCCTGCTTTCTGAAACAGAGAGCAGTCAGTGCGCCGCTCCCGAGCGGCCAGCCAACTGATGCTGGAAAAATCTCTGCCGGGGGCCCGCCCATGAGTCGCGCGGTCCAGGGCACTCTCGGTTGACCAGGACCTAATCGCCGTCCGCACCTGGCTGGACGCGCCTATCTTCCCCGGCCCCTGCCATACAGGGCCGATCTTCGGCCAGGGCGGCCAACTTGCGGATGTGCAGCGAGAACCGTCGCGCCGACTATTCATAGCGCAGCGCATCGATGGGGTCGAGGTTGGCGGCTTTCCAGGCGGGATAGATACCGAAGAGAAGGCCGATAGCGCAGGAGACGGAAAATGAGACGAAGACCCATAGAGGCGACAGGGCGGCGTGCAGAAACTTGACTGCAAAATGCAGGATCAGGGTGAAGACGGACCCGGCGCCGATGCCAATGAGGCCTCCAACTGCGCATAGAGTTACCGCTTCGACCGTAAATTGCAGGAGGATGTTTTTGCGGGTGGCGCCGATGGCTTTGCGGACTCCGATCTCACGGGTGCGCTCGGTGACCGAGACCAGCATGATGTTCATGACGCCAACGCCGCCCACCATCAGGCCCACCGAGGAAACGGAAACCATGAAGAGGAACAATCCGCCGGTGAGCTGATTCCATAAGCGGGTGAGCGAATCGGGACTGAAGATGGCGAAGTTATCGTCCTGCTGCACTTTGACCTTGCGGCGGATGCGCAGGAGCTCGCGAATTTCTTCGGTCACGAGATTCTTGTTTTTCTGGTTGTCATATGCCACGGCGATCCAGTAATCCAGAATCTCAGGATGAATGTGGTGGAACGTACTAAGAGGAAAATAGGCAGAATTGTCCGCTGTGTTGCGGCCGCTACCGAAGGGTTGCGGCTGCTTGTCGAGCACGCCGATGACAGTGAAGACATCGCCGCTGCACTGCACCTGCTGGCCAATAGGGTCTTCATGGGGGAAAAGATCTTCGGCTGAGTCATGTCCGAGAACAACTACGTCGGCAGCGCGATCTTCCTCGGCCTCCGTCCACATGCGGCCTTCGAGAAGACTGACGTTAGCGGTCTTTGTAACCTGGGTGGTAGAGCCGTAAAGGATGGAGTTAAAGACGCTGTACTGGCCGTGCTTGAGCGAGACGCTGCCGATGCCGAGCTGGAAATTCTGGTCGGTCAATTCGGGATCGACGGCGGTGACGTGGGGCAGGCTACGCATGGCGATGGCGTCGTCATAAGTAAGCTGCTTGCGGTTCAATTCCGCGGTAGTGGGACGCTTGCCGAACGGCTCAAAGCGGTAGACCCAGAGATTGTTGGTGCCAAGGGAACTGACGAAGTCGTTGATGTTGGTATTGAGGCCGTTAATGGCGGAAGAGATAAGGATGACAGTGGAGATGCCGATGGAGATGCCGAGAATAGTGAGGCCGGAGCGAAGCTTATTCTTGCGAAGCGTGTCCAGGGCGAGCTTGACGGATTCTTTGGCGTCTATAAATCGCATGGTTACAGCTCCGCTCTGAGAGCGACAATGGGGTCGAGTTTGGCGGCCCGGGCGGCGGGGTAGACGCCGAAGAAGAGACCTACGCTGGTGGCGACGAAGAGCCCGAGGAGCACGGACCAGAGCTGCACGGAAGACGGGAACGAGATGACGAGAGTGATGATTTTGGCGATGCCGATGCCCGCGATGATGCCGAACAATCCTCCGATGGCCGCCAGGATGGACGATTCAATAAGAAACTGCAGCAGGATATCGCGACGGCGTGCGCCCAGTGCCTTACGCACGCCGATCTCGCGGGTGCGCTCGGTGACCGAGACCAGCATGATGTTCATGATGACGATGCCGCCCACGACCAGCGCGATGCTGGCGATGGCTGCCACGACCGCGCCGAAGTAGCCGAGGATCTTGCCCAATATGTTCTGGAAGGTGTCGCTGGTCTCGATGGTGAAGGTATCGTCCTTACCGGGCGCCAGGTGCCGCTGTATGCGCATAATTACGCGCAACTCATCCATGGTCTCTTCTAGTACTGCGCCGCCGGCCGGGGCCTCGGCGTAGATGGTGAGACTGCTGTGGGCGCCATACCTGGAGAGAAATGCGGGAAGCGGGACTGCTACCCAGTTATCCATGCTCTGGCCGAACATGGTTCCCAGGGGTTTGGCTACGCCGATGACTGTGTAAGGGATGCCATCGACGTGAATTTCCTTGCCCAGAGGATCGCCGGGAGCGAGCATGTTGCTGGCGATGTCGGCACCGATGACCGTCACGTGGGCATCGTGCGACTCCTCCAATTCAGTAAAGGTGCGTCCTTCGGCGACCTCGAGGTTGGACATGGAAGGCATAGTCCAAGTCCATCCGCGAACTTGAGAGTCTGTGGTCGAGTGGGTGCCGTAGACGACGGAACCGGTGACGGAGCGGCTGGCGCCAACAGACATGCAGATTCTGCAGCCGGCTTTGACCGCTTTGTAGTCCTCGAGATCGATATTGCGCCGCTTTTGAAATTTCAGATACTCCTCGAGAGTAAGGAAGGTCTGCGGCATTTTGGAAATGGTGATGACATTAGCGCCGTAGGTGTTGATTTTGGTGGTTACAAAACGCCTGGCGCCGTTGGTGAGGGTGACGACCATGATGACGGACGCAACTCCGATGACCACGCCGAGGAGCGTGAGGATGGAGCGCATCTTGTTTGCCCAGAGCGACTGGAGCGCGACCTTGAAGGCCTCACCGTATTTCATGGAACGGCTCTGCATCCATGATACGTGGAACGGGGCGGATGCGTTCCCCGGGGCGTGAAAAGCCGGATTATTTGCCGGAACTGCCGAAGCCCTTGTGGGTACGCGCGGAGGTTTCCAGGGCATCGACCTGCTGGACGGGGCCGGTGAGGACGGGGACAGGGATCATCTGGGCGATTTTTTCGCCGGCGTTCAACTGCTGGGGCTCGGAGCCGAGGTTGGTCATGAGGATGAGGATTTCGCCGCGGTAACCGGCGTCGATGACGCCCGCGGTGCTAGCGATTCCCCGAGAGGCCACCGAGGAACGGTCGCGGACGAGGAGGCCGAGGGGATCGCCGGTGGAGGGATGGCGCGCCTCGACGGCGATGCCGGTGCGGACGCGAACGGTGGCGCGAGGCGCGAGAGTGATGGATTCGAGGGCGAAGACATCGTAACCTAGGTCTTCGCCGGGATGGGCGACGACGGGCAGGCGGGCCGCCGGATCGAGGAGCTTTACGCGAAGCATGGCTCGATGATAGCGGCGCTAGCGGAGTTAGAAGAAATAGTCCTTGAATTCGCCGCCTAAAAGGGGGAAAGGAGCTGGCCCCATTGAGAATTGCCTCAGCGGGGCCGTCTTTCTGCTAGCGACCTGAACGTTTCGCGCTTTTTTGATCGTGGGGTCTACCCCAGAAGATGAAAGTCCCCAGTTTGCTTCCGGTCACGATGTCGATGGCGCCGTCTTTTTTCAAGTCGACGGCGAGCAGAGTCGATCCCGCACCGGAAGCATTGTCGATGAGTTCCGGCACGAAGCGTGCTCCTCCCGGAGCTTTTGGATCGCGCACCGTTTTGTACGCATAAAGTACCGGCGGACCGAAGGGATTGGGATCGAGGTAGTCGGCATTGTGCGACCAGTAACGCTTGCCCACAATGAAATCGGGGATGCCGTCGCCATTGATATCCGCGCTGGTAGTTCCGTGCAACTCGGAAAAAGCGACTCCTCCGGCGTTCTCCTTTTGCGTGCCGAGATCGTCCATGATCATGTGGCGGACAAAAGAGATGTTGCCCTGGGCGTCGCGCTTCTGCTCGAACCAAGCCAGTCCCCAGCCGTGCGCATTTAGCGAGGTGATCACGTCATTGAGGCCGTCGCCGTTGACGTCATAGACAGCCATCGTTGCGCCGCCGGCGATGCCATGACCGTAGCGGCCAAACACTTCCGGGTGATACTTCCATGGCTGGTTGCTGCCGGCAGGCGGCTGTTCCCACCAGCCGTACATGTTCAGGATGTCCATCCGTCCGTCGCCGTTGATGTCGCCCACGCCCAGGCCGTGAGCGGTGCCATAACCCTGCTCAGAGACGTGGTGAACGATCCAGGGACCGGTAGGATTGCCGGGATCCGGCTTGGCGTAGCTGACGTAGCCGTCACCCATAAAGACCACCGCGGGTTTGCCGCTGCCATCGACGTCGCCCATGACGGCGATTTCGCTTTGAACGTCGGAGACGACTTTGTACATTTCCCAGCGGCGGTTTTCGCCCTTGGGATTCACGTAGAGATAGACGCCGCTGTCCCGACCGCCATACGTCACGTTGATGATGTCGGGCCAGCCGTCGCCGGTGAAGTCGGCGGCGTATTCGACCCAGTAATGATTGAATGAGGTGCCCGGGCTCGTGGTCTCGGCGAGAGCGATCTCTCTTCGCTTCGTGTAGTCAGGTCCGTAGTAGATGTAGGGCCCGGAAACGATGTCGAGATAGCCGTCATGGTTAAAATCGGCGGCGGCGGCGGTCATGGAATAGTAGAAATCGCTGATCTGCTGCTTGCGGAAATTGGGCGAGGTCTTTTCAGGTGTGCGGACCTTGAGACCGAGATCCTTGTAGGCAAGATTCCGGAAGCGCACTTCGCCCGTACCTCCGACATAGAGTGCGATCGGGCCGTAGCCATCGTCTGCCACGCCGCCGGCTTCGCGGCCATTGTTGAGAACGGCGCGCACGATATTGGCGTCGAACATGAACTCGATTTCGTTCCAGTCGTTGGGGCGGAGCTTCGTATCGGGAGGGGTAAAGGGCAGCGTCACGTCGTAATGGGGGATGACAAAGTGAAAGGGCGGCGCATTGGGATTGGGCGGCGGGGCGATGCGCATCAATCCGCCGCCGCGGCGTAGCTTGTCGCGCGTGAGGATTTTGCCCTGCGCGTCCAGAGTCACGCTGTAGGACGGCGTTTCGGGCTCGGTCAGCGCAACGTAAATTCCCTTCCAGCCGTCAGCGGTCTTCTCAATGCGGAAGAGGGCGCCGGTTTCGCAGCCGCCGGTGCAGCGGAACTCGGCATAGAGACCCACGTCCTGGTAGGAGTGGTCGAGCATGAGCCAGCCGCCGTCCTGCGCCTGGGGCATCCCGATCAACTCGCCGTTTTCGGCGCGCCAGTTTGCCTGGCCGACGCTATGCCAGCCGGCAAGACTGGAGCCATGAAAGGTGACGTCAGGGTGAAAGGAAGGACCGCCAGCGAAAATTGGCGCAGTGCCGAGCAGCGCAAATGCTGCTGAAAGCAGAAGGTGCTTCTTGGACATGGGCATTTCCTATTCCCACAGTGTTCAGGCTTGGCCTGAAGAAACTTCACGCACGTTTCTTGCTCGGTGGACCGGTCCGATCCGGTTGGATCATGCCGGGGAATGTGCAAGGTCCCTGCGACCTCACAGAGAGCCTCTCAAATCTGCAAAAAAGCTACCGTTGCATATTACACCCAAAATTGTGCTTTATGCGCAATGTGAAAACTGGAACAAAAGCGGGGCGAATGGCGCCGAACATCTCCGAAGGGCTCTGCGGGTGATTGCGGGCGCGAAAAAACTTCACTGAGCTGAGCCGGCGGTGGTGTCGGCATGGGCAAGGACGAGAGCGGAGTGCGCGGCAGCCTGGTCGAAATATCTCACGAAGCGCTGGGGTTCGGCAGCGTTATATGGAGCGAAGTTATGCGCCCATCGGAAGCCGACCGGCTGATATTCGAGCTCGACGGCGAGGTGAAACGGGCCTTTTGCGCCATTGGTTGGGACAGTATATTTCGTCGTGCTGGAGCCGGCGATGAATGCGAGATCGTCGGCGGCTTTGCCGTGAACGGCGATGTCGGCCGGCGCATTCGCCTTGTCAAATCCCGTGGGCAGGATGCGGTTGTCTTTAAGGTATTGCGTGGTGAAGACGAGGCCCGTGGTCACGTGGCCCTGGCTGTCGCCGAGGATATCTTCGAAGATTTCCACCTCGTCGGGCTTGCTGATCTCGGTATAGTGCGGCGTGAAGCGCGTGGCATCGGCGTCGTTCTCATTGCCGACGATGGAGCCGTCGGCGTTGAGCTTGCCGGATTCGAAGACGACTGTGCCGTCCGCTCCCGTGACTACGACGTGAAGCCAGGCGCGGCGCGAGGGAAAGCCGGTGGGCAGTTTGTGACCGGTAAGATTTTCCACGCGCACCGGGAAGGAGAGCTGTGCGCCCGCCAGTTCCGCTGGACCAACAGTGACGCGCGCGGCCTGCGACTGGAGAAATGCAGTGGTGGCAGTTGCTTCGGCTGTAAGATCGGCCGGCTGCGCCGCCACGCCAAGCTCATCACGATGCGCGTTGTACATCGCATCCATAAAGAAGTTTGCGCCGACGAAGGTGTGGTGGCGGACGCCGTCGCGCGGCTGCCCGAGGAGCGAGGCGATGGGCACAGCTCCGTTGGCCGCGGGCATGTGGCACTGCTGGCAGGTCTCTTTGCTGTGATAGTCGCTGTGCAGCCACTCGAGGTAGGTCATTTGCTCGGGGAAACGGCCGAGCGGCTTGCCGTCGGCGCCGAGCGTCTCAGTGTAGAGCGTGTGGCAACTGCCGCAGAGGTCGGCGTCGCGAATGTGCTCGGACTGCTGCGGCGCATAGCCGCTGATCGTCTGATGTACCTGGACAATCTGGGGGTTGGCGATGTCAAAGGGGCCGAAGACGGGCCGCGGATGGGTGCCCGGAGGAGCCACTGTGTACTGGCCGTTGAAGCTTGCGGGAGTGCCCAGGCCAGCAGCTTGAATCTGGTGGCAAACCGCGCAGGAAATGCCATCGGCCGCGGCGGTTGTGGTACCGGCATGGAAAGGCAACTGCTTGAACATGGCGGTGGGGTGGTTCTGCGACTTGTCCGCCAGATATTGCAGAGGCATGTGGCAGCTTGCGCAGGTGGTCTGGATGGCAGTGCTGGCGGCGGGATGATCGAGCACTTCACGGCGCACGCTTCCCTGCCAATACGGATCGCGCGCGGCGTTGGCCATGATGCTGGCGCTCCACTCCCCGGCGATGGACATGGCTTCCCCCTTCTGACTTGTGACCTTGCCGTGGCAGTTCACACAATGATCGGAGGTATGGAAGTCGGAGGAGGCATCGTTCTGGGCGGAGACATTGGCGCCCGCCAAGAGGCCGAGGAGCGATATAGAAGCGACGTAAGTGAGCGGTAAGAGAAAGCCCTTCATTTTCCAACCTCGCGAAGTTGGCGCCGGTTTGGCTAATTCCTTCGTTCGGGTCGCAGAGAAGAACGCAGAAAGCGAGCCCAGAATAGCACGCAGCAACGAACGCGGCGGGCCATTTCAGTCGAAGCATTTTATCCGGCAGGAACCGGGAGCGGAATCAGAATTTGCGCGACCACTCCTTCGGCCAACGTTCGATGACGACTTTTTTGTCGGTATAAAACTCGACAGCATCTTTACCCTGGCCGTGCATGACGCCCATGAAGCTGTCGCGCCAGCCGCTGAAAGGGAAATAGGCCATGGGCGCCGCGACGCCGATGTTTACGCCCACGTTGCCGGTGGGCACTTCGTAGCGGAATTTGCGGGCGGCAGCGCCGCTGGAGGTAAAAATAGCGGACGAGTTTCCGTAGTGGCTTCGCGATAGAGTCTCGATCGCCTCGTCGAGTGTTTCGACACGATTGACGGTCAGCACCGGGCCGAAAATTTCGGTCGAGGTGAGCGGGTTGGAGGTGTCGATATCCGTCAGGATAGTGGGCGCAATGAAATTACCTTTGTGGCCATCTACTCCGCTTCGGCCGTCGACCAGGACTTTGCCGCCGTCTCCCACGCCTTTGTCGATCAGCCCGAGAATTCTGGATTTGCTCTCGGCGGTGATCACCGGGCCCATGTGCACGCTGGTGTCAAGGCCGTTGCCGGTGCGGATGGAGGATGCGCGCTCGGCGATCGCGTCGGAGAACTTGCCGTGCGCTTCGCCCACGGCAACGGCCACGGAAACGGCGAGGCATCGCTGCCCGGCACAGCCGAAGGCGCTGTCGCTGACGATCTTGGAGGTCGTTTCGAGATCCGCATCGGGCATCACGACAACGAAATTCTTTGCGCCCCCCTGGCACTGAACGCGCTTGCCGTGCGCGGAGCCTTCGCTGTAGATGTACCTGGCCACCGGCGTTGAACCGACAAAGCTGATGGCGCGCACGTCTGGATGGCGGAGCAGGGCATCGACGGCGGGCTTGGCTCCATTTACGAGATTAACTACGCCTTCCGGAAGGCCCGCTTCGTGCAGCAGTTCGAATAGCAGGCGCGCACTGAGGGGCACTCGTTCAGAGGGCTTGAGGATGAAAGTGTTTCCGGTGGCAATGGCATAGGGAAGAAACCAGAGCGGAATCATCGCCGGAAAATTGAACGGAGTGATTGCGGCAGTAACTCCCAGCGGCTGCCGGATCATGATCTCGTCGATGCCGCTAGCCACATCTTCGAGGTTGTAGCCCTGCATCAGCGTGGGGATGCCGCAGGCGACTTCCACGTTTTCAATGCCGCGCTGAATTTCGGCTTTGGATTCGGCCAGCGTCTTGCCGTTTTCCAGGGTGATGCTGCGCGCGAGATCGTCAATGCGGCGGATGAGGATGTCACGAAAACGGAAGAGGAATTGAATGCGATCCTGGGGCGGGGCGCGCCGCCATGCAGGAAAAGCCCGTGCCGCCGCTGCCACGGCCCGCGCCACTTCCGCCTCGCCTGCCATGGCAATGCGAGCAAGCGATTCGCCGGTTGCGGGATTGACGATCTCCGCTGCGGATTCAGTTTGGCTCGCTTCCCAAGTTCCGTTTATGTAATTCCCTGCAAGCAATTCCGCTACCTGCGCCATGGTTATATCCTCCGTACGCATTTGCGCATGCAATGATTCAGATTAGACCTCGGCCCCTCGCGGCACAAGCCTTTCGCGTCGACCTTACGCCGGCTTCGACTCATTCCAATGCACCATGGGCAGGCCCGGAAACGGCGCCCGGAAATACGGAATCCGGCTGCCCTTGAGCGATCCGATATAAAGCGTTTGCAGATCCGGGTCGCCAAAGGTGACGCTGGCCATCCATGGAGCGATTCCCCGCCCGGTTGCAAACAGCACCTGCTCGTTGACTTTACCTTTCAGGAATAATTGCTCGAGCGCGTCGACTTTTTCGGGAGCCCCTTCGTCGAGAAGCACGCGCAAATCGCCGCGCGGATCGAGCACAAAAAGCTTGTCAGAGTAGACCATGGTGCCCCACAGATTGCCGGCACTGTCGAAGGCAATTCCGTCAGGCCAAGCTCCTTTGCCGAGGCTGGAGGGGCCGAAAACTTCGCGCGGGCCGAGCGTGCCATCGTCGTGGACGCGCATCCGGCTGATGCAGCCGCCGGTGGTTTCCGCCACGTACATGTATTCTTCGCGCGCGTCCATGCGAATCTCGTTGGTGAAGTGAAAGCCCTCGGCGACGATACGGAACTCCCCGTCGACATAACGCGCGATGTAGCCATCGGGGAGATCGGGGCGGAGGGCGTGCATCCAGTTCTTGATGCGAGTGGAAACGGTGATCCAGATGCGGTTGTGGGAATCGCGCAGGACGAAATTGACTTTGCCGATCGGCTCGCCATCAATGCTGTCGGCAAGAACCCTCGATGCGCCGTCGCGGGTCATCACTTCCAGGCGGTCGGTACCGAAGTTGGCGATCAGGAAATCACCGTTATCAGCGAAGGCGAGGCCGTTGGGCAATGTGCCTTCAAGATACCGCGAAGCTTCGCTGGTCACCCCGGCAAAATGGCCGGAGTGACGCTGCGAAACGATCTGCTGCTTTCCATCGGGATGAAGATGCACCACTCCGCCGCGCGCATCTGCGGCCCAAAGGGAGCCGTCGGGCTCAGCCAGGATGCATTCAGGCCTTTGCAGGCCGGAGCCCACATATTGCAGCGAAGACTTCTTCAATTCGAAATCGGCGATTGAGGTGGCCATGGGATTGCGGGGAATTGCGCATGATGCAAAGGACATTGCAAGAATAGCATGGCATGGGCCATATTCGAATGAGGGATGCGTTTGGAAGCCGGGGATGAGCTGCGCCGAGCTCAGATGACGCAATGCGCTACAGCTTGTCTCGTGTTAGGTCCCTCTTCCGGCTCGCGCGGCCGATTCGGTGCGGAAGATCTATTCTCTTTCGGCGGTCTGGTTGAGGGTATTGCTGATCCGCGTGGCCACACCGCAGACTTTCTCTGCGTATTCAGGATAGAGGTCTTTGGAAAAGCGCTGCGAGGGGGCGGAGATGCCGATGGAGCCGACAATATCGTTGCCAAACCGGATGGGCGCGGCGATACAGCGCAATTCCGGCGCGTATTCCGATTCATCCGCCGCGTACCCTTGTTCGCGAATGGTAGCGCATTCCTTGGCCAGCGCCTTAATGGCGGTGATCGTAGTCCTGGTAAACATTTGCAGCGGTCCTGCTCCGAAGAGCGCACGCAATTCGCGCTCGTCAAAGTCGGCGAGCAAAGCCTTGCCGTGCGCTGTGCAATGAAGGGGCACCAGTTCTCCGGACTGGCCGGCGACGGCGATCACATTTTTGGCATGGGCCGAATCGATGAAGAGCGCGCTTTTGCCTTCGCGAATGGCGAGATGAGCGGTCTCGTTGATCTGCGCCGCGAGCAGCTTCAATTCGGGGTGAGCCACTTTCACCAGCATGTTGTTCCAGTCGTATTGACGGGAAAGCGTCCACATCGACGAGCCCAGCACGTAATCCTTGCGTCCCGGCGGGCAGGAAAGGAAGCCGCGACGCCGCAGCGTGTGCGCAAGGCGAAATGCGCTGCTTCTGTCGATATCCAGCAGTTCGGCAAGCTCGCCCAGAGAAACCGGCTCTTTAGCGCGAGCGACCGCCTGAAGGATCGCCAGACCCCGGTCCAGGCTCTGGATGAGGGGAAGCTGGGTGCTTGTTTTGGTCAGCGTGGGCATGTGTGGTCTCAGGTGCGGAATTTCACCCCGATAGATTTAAGATAACTCACCGTCTCCCCGACTAATTGGTGCGGAGGAACCGGATCCGGATCGCAGGCGTTCAGGTTGTCCAGCTCGGACATGATCATGCCGCTGAGCTGGCGGCCTTCCATCATGTCCAGAATCGCAGGAAAATTCACCACCCCCTGTCCTGCCGGGCAGTAGCCGACTAGATGCTGGTCTTTCCCGTTGTAGTCTTTCAGGTGCATATGCTGAACAAGGGGCAGGTAGTCCTTGACGACCTGCACCGCATCCGCGCCACCGGCCGTTAATTGACCCACATCCGGTCCGAACTTGAGCACGGTCGTATCCACAGCATCGAGGGTGGCGTAGGTTTCGTCACGGGTCATGACACAAGTGTTTGTATGCTGGTGCAAAACCGGCGTCAGCCCCTCGCTGGCTACGGTTTTGGCCACCTCATTCAGCATGCGGACGATGTCCGCTTTATTGGCGCCGTAATCGTAGGCCTCGCGATTGACAGGGTTTGGGCCGAGAACAAAGACACGGCCGCCGTACTTTTTGATCAAGCGCGCCCATTTGCCGGCTTTCTCCAGCTCCTCGGCGCGTTTCGACGTGTTGGTGAGGTTGATGGTGCAATATCCGGAGATCAGCGGCAAGTGATTCTGTTCGAGCCACGGCTGCAGGTCGCCCGCAGCATCGAAGCGTTCGAGCACTTGGGCGAACGTCTCGTAACCATAAAAGCCGAACTTGCCGATTTCGCGGATAGCCTCGTACTGGTCCTGGTTGAGCCAGGTGATTCCGGTGTGGCCAAGCTGGACCGTGCGGGTTTTTTCGGCCAGTACAGCCTTCGGCATCAGCACCGCGGCTGCGGTGAGAGTTCCCAGTTGCCGGTTAAAAGCCCGGCGTGACATAGATTGAAGCATGATTCCGTCTCCTGTGGACTGCACGCGCGAGCGCGGTTGAGTCCGAACGGTCCCATAACTGACCGCTGAATTTCCCTTCATACAATAGCGAGTGCAATATGCGCAACAAAAATGTGCATTTGCGGCCGGAATTGCTGTTATGGGTTGCAGGAATTCCTGCAGCGAAGAGCTGTCACGCTTCTAGTGCAAATGGCACAAGCCACGAACAGGAGCGAATCATCCACTTGAGAGTATGTGTCACTGAGTTCGACGGCTGCAGCGGCTGATCAGTGCTTGACGGCACTAGCGCAAAAGTGGATGATTAGGTCATTTGATGCACGATACGCAATAAGAATCTCGGTCAACGCAACGTTGTGGAAGTGCACAGGAACATCGCTTCACCAGTTCCCCACCCAAGGTACGCAATCGAGAGGGTAAGGACCGCATGGACTACTCGTGTTTCGGGCTGAAGGATCGCGTTGCCGTGGTGACGGGAGCGTCTCAGGGTATCGGGAGGGCGATCGCCATCGGTCTGGCGCAAGCGGGCGCCCACCTGGTCCTGGGCAAGCACCCGGTGGGCAATATGGACGAGATCGGGAAGGTGCGTGCCGAAATTGAAGCTCTGGGCCGTCAGGTGATTATCGTGCCGACGGATATCTCGCAGCCGGCGCAAATCACTGCACTGATGGACGTTGCGAAGAGCCGGTTCGGCCGCATAGATATCCTGGTGAACAACGCAAGCTGGACAGGCACCACGCCGGCGCTGGAAGTGACCGAGGAAGAGTACGACAAGACGATGGCCGCGTCTCTGAAGAGCGTGTTCTTTGCCTGCCAGGCTGCGGCTCGCATCATGATTCCCCAGGGCGGGGGCAGGATCATCAATATCGGCTCGAATTTTGGTGAGGTCGGCTTCAAAAAGCGCTCGGTATACGCCGCGGCAAAGGCGGGTGTGCATCATCTTTCCCGCGCGCTCTCGCTGGAATGGGCCCATGACGGCGTGGTGGTGAATGTGGTGGCGCCGTGCATCACGGAGACGGAATCCAGAAAAAACATTCTGGAGCGGCCCGGCTACAAGGAATGGGCGACGGGCGAAATGATTCCGCGCGGCCGCTGGAATCAGCCGGAAGATCTGGTTGGCTCGGTCCTGTTTCTCGCCAGCGACATGGCCGACATGATTGTGGGGCACGTTCTGATGGTCGACGGCGGTTGGACAATCCACTAAGACGATTGGTACGATGACACATTTTTGAACCTCAAGTATTGACGGTGGACGTTCATGAGACTCGGAAATAAGGTTGCATTGGTGACAGGGGCTGCCCGGGGAATCGGAAAGGGTATTGCCGAGACATTCGCACGAGAGGGGGCCGACGTAGTCATCAACGACATCAACTGCTGCGAGCAGATTGACGCGCTGGCAAAATGCATCCGCGGGCAGGGGCGACGCGCGCTGGCGGTGAAGGCGGACGTTTCCAGCCGGGAGCAGGTCGAAGACATGTTCGAGCGCAGCTGGGGTGAGATGGGCGGCATCGACATCCTGGTGAATAACGCAGGCGTGGAGACCATCGTGCCTTTTCTCGAGATGACAGATGAGCAATGGAACGACGTCACCAAGGTAAACCTGAAGAGTGGCTGGATGTGCTCGCAGGTCTTCTGCCGGCGAGCCATTGCTGAGAAGCGCTCAGGCGCAATCATTAACATCGGGTCGATTCAGGCGGCGCGGGTCCTTCCCGGACGCACTCACTATGCGCCGAGCAAGCTGGCGGTGGAGGCGCTTACGCGGAACATGTCGGCCGAAGTTACCCCGCTGGGGATTCGTGTGAATTGCATCCATCCCGGGCTGATTGAAACGCCGATGACCGACTGGGTAATGAAACGGCCGGACCTGCTCGAGGGAATTCTCGGGCAGATCTCCATGGGAAGGGCGGGGCAGCCGTGCGAAGTGGCGTCGGTGGCCGCCTTTCTTGCTTCCGACGACGCGCGATATGTCACCGGGCAATCCATTTACGTGGATGGCGGGTGGGTCGGTAAGTAAGAGATCCGAGAAGAATGCGCGGCGGCGCTACGTTGCGCTTATCGGATCGTCAGACCGAGCAACATCAGGCGGGAAACTCGACCTCTTCGAAGAATTTGTAGTTGTCGAGGCTGGTCGGTGGCGCGAAGAAGCATGCGACCTTCATAAGCTCGCTGCCTGAATTCTGAAGCATGTGAATGTTCCCTTTCGGGAAGAGGACAGCGCAGCCGGCTTTCACTGGTTCCGCGACGCCCTCGATCATCACCCGACCCGATCCCTGGATGATGTAAATGACCTCTTCTCCGTTGGGATGGGAATGGGCGGGGCGTACCGTCTGGCCGGGCTGCACCTCGATGACAGCCATGGTGCAGTGTTTCGCTCCGGTATTCTCGCCGGTTACCACCCAGCGCAGTTGGCGGCCGGGCAGGTCGAGAGCTTCAATTGTGGATTCGTCGATTATGGGCAATTTCACTTGAGACTCCGCGTACAGAAACAGGTTAAGAGCCGTGCTTCTGCCGCGTCAATTCTCTGGCGACGGTGGCGGCGATGGCTTCAGGCGAAAGGCCGAATGCAGGTAACAGTTCTTCGTAGGTAGCTGAATGAATGAACCGGGGCTCGCCGTCGGCA
This sequence comes from Occallatibacter sp., assembly GCA_035935755.1. Lineage (GTDB taxonomy): Bacteria > Acidobacteriota > Terriglobia > Terriglobales > Acidobacteriaceae > Telmatobacter. The sequence continues at coordinate 49,200 of DASYWU010000003.1, forward strand.
CCGAGCGTGTTTATGGTGAGGATTCGTTTCAGAGAATCCACCGCGGCAGAATTGCGGCGACGGTAGAGCGTTTCGAGCAGGTTGCGCCTGAGATACCCGTTATTCTGCTCGGCAATGACCAGCAGTTTTCCGGAACTGGCGAGCTCCATCATCATGTTCTCGTCGACGGAAGGCATATCGACGACACCGGATTGTATGCCGTCGCGGGCGAGAATCTCTGATGCAGCCAGAGCTTCGTGAACGCCGCGTCCGCTGCTGACAATCACCGCCTGCTCATTCTCGTGATGGCGCAGCCGCGAGGCCTTGCCGTAAGAAAATTCGTAGTCGCTGCCGTAGAGCACGGCCGATTCGGTGCGCATGACGCGCAGGTACAACAGGCCGCGATTGCCCTCCATTATCCATTTCATGATGGAGAGCAGTTGCTGCGGGCAGGAGACGTCGATGATCTTGAGGTGGGCGACGCCATCGAGAGTGGTGATGTCGTCGTTGCCCATGTGCGTGGCGCCGTTGGTGCGGGTCTCGAAATTGGCGGCTGTAGCCAGGAAAGTGAGGTCAAGCCCGTGACCTTCGCTGAGCCAACCGTCGCGCGCTTCCATGGCTTCGAGACGTTCCTGGTGCCCGACGGCGATGCGGCGCAGCACCTGCCAATTGAAGAACGGGCAGAAGGTGCTGACCCACACGTTTCCACCGAGCGCGGCAAAGGCCTCGCCGATGAGCATCATGTTGGCTTCGGCAACGCCAACGTTGAGCGCGCGCAGCTGGTCGACGGCGGCTATTCCTCCCTCGAGACCGCTGGTTGATGCCAAATCGGAGTCGATGGAAACGACGCGGCTGTCGCGGGCAAAAATTTTCATGGCTGCGGTAACAATGGCAGCCGCTGTATACGATTTGCTGCGATCGATCTTCGGCAACTGCGCAGGATCGTACTGAATATTCTTGTCCCTGCGCGGCACGCGCCGGGTAAGCACGGGACCGGGTGCGGAGATAAGTGCAGGACCGTCGGCGGTTGATTTGAGCTCAAGGTGCATTGTGCCGGCTGCGGAAACGAGGAGCTTTTTGAGCTCGGCGTGGGACGCAGAATCGCTTAACCGTTCGAGATATTCGAGCGCTTCGGCAACGCGTTTCTGGCGCCGCTGCTGCTGCATCTCGAGCTCCTGCTCGACGAGAGAAGCCGGCGTGACGACCTTGTGCTTGTTGAGGAAATCGGAGCAGGCTCCATAACCCTTGGTCGAGTTGCAGATGATGGCCAGCGGCTTTCCTTTGCGCGGGCCCAGCCGGAATTGCTCCAGTGCAGCCAGGACGCCGTCGTGCTGCGTGGCATCCACTTCAACAGATTCCCAGCCGTTGGCGCGAAAGACCTGCGCGAAGTCGGGCATCGGATAAACAGTTTTGGTATGGATGTCGAGTTGGCCGTGATTGCGATCGACGAGGACGCAAAAGTTGTCCAGGTGATGCTGACCTGCGTACATTACGGCCTCCCACACCGTGCCTTCCTGCAACTCGCCGTCGCCTACCATGCAATAGGAATCGAAGCGCGGCTCGAAGCGTCCGGCGATGGCGAAGCCCTGCGCGACGCCGATGCCCTGGCCCATAGGTCCGGTCGCAATTTGGACGCCGGGGAGCACGGGGCCGGGGTGGCCGTTCAGGATGCTCTCGTAGGATCGCGAATTCTTCAGGACATTTTTTGCGAAATAGCCAATGTCAGCATAGATGGAAGCTAACGCGGCAACCGCGTGCCCTTTGCTCAGAGTGAAGATATCCTGGCCGCGTCGCGTGGGATCTTCGATATCGAGCCGCAGCCCGCCCCCGTAAAAAAGCGCCACGAGAGGGACAATTGCGGAGAAGGCGCCGCCTGCGTGCAGTCCGTTATCGATCGCGTCGCGGCTCTGCTCGATGGTCAGGATACGGATATCAGAATCTTTGACCGCGAGCAGTTTGAGCATGCCCCGGCGCAACAGATGCTCACGCGTAGCAAACGGATCGAATGACGTTGTTCGCGAAGCCAACAGGCTGGACTCTGGAAGTTGCACGCTGCGAATCCTCCCCCCGCAGCTCTCTTCGCGCCTGATTTCATGGGGCGCGACTGTGCAGGTCATCTGTGCTTAATGCGCAATCGAATTTGCTCAAGTCTTACTGTGCTATAGGGTCTTCAATTCGGTTGCTGGTGTCAAGCAGCAGCGGCGGCGCAGATTGATTCCCGTTCACTTCGTCGGCAGTAGCTAGATTTGAGAATATTCGGTAGGGCTCAAAATCAAATTTGTCACGCTGCTGACGATCGGCTCGAAATTGAATTCCTTTGAGGCGGTCAGCTTTTTCCACTGTGGATCGTCCCGGAACTTATCCCACAGGTCATCGAGTTCTTTGAGTTCGCTGAAACTAAGCATGTAAGTGAGGCGGGGAAGGCGTGGGCCGATGAGCGCGTCTCCGAAGAAGACCCGCCAGAAACCGCTGCGCTCGAAAATTTCGAATTCTCCGCTATGGAACATCTGAACCTTGCGCAGGTGATCGCGGTCGCTTGCGCTCTCGTAGGTACGCATCTGGAAGATCCGTTTGCCATGCCGGGCCGCAGGGGGAGGGAGCACCAGTTGCGGCCAGCCTTCGAAGGCAATCAACAGCGTACTTTCCACGCGCTCGAATGCAGGGCTCTCTTCGGGCGCGTTCCAGAAGGCGTCCGCGGCGGCGAGAAACTGCTGATCCTGGCGAAGGCGAAGCTCGGCATTGGCGAGAACGTCGAGGTGATCGCACGGGAGCAGGAGATAGAGCGTCGGCGTGTCTGGCCCGATCGTCAGGTTGAATGCTCCGACAGGCGTAATGCCAAGCCGATTGAGCGCCGGAATAAGAGCGGAGGAGACATATTGTCCAGTGATCTGGCTTTGGCGGCCAGAGCGCAAAGAGTAAGTCCGAAGCTCGTAATACTGTCGGGGCTTCCCATTAGACGAGCCAGGAGTGGCGGTTTGGGGACGTGCCAGTTCTACCGTGGAGAATGCGGATGTTGCAAGAGTAGTTGCGAGAAAGCGGCGTCTATCCAAGGAATCACCTTTGCCGTCGGAGGTTAACCGGGCTTCCGCCATGGTATCGCAGAACCCGCTGGGCACGATCGCGCCTTGATCAAATGAATCGGTCGATAAGCGAAGATTGAAATTGCTCTAGCCTGCCTTCTCACGCGGTGAGTGAGCCTCACCGCAGCGAGTTCCGACGATCCAAAACCTCTGAATGATTGCTTTGAATTCCAACGGACATATTCCCAAAAAACAGTTCTTGACGGTGATTTAGGGGACGATTCTAGTGTTTTCGTCGCCGCAAGGTATGTTGCATATTACGCAACAATAGTTGCGAAACCGGATCCCCGGAATGATGGAGGTCATGATGCGGATTTCGAGGTACATGGCGGGCTTGCCGATCTGCTCGCGGCGCGTGGACAGTTGCCGGAAGCCGAAGCACAGTACCAGCTTCGCCATGGCCGATGATTCCAAGTCCGCAGATTTACACCTGAGCCTGGGCGGCTTACCTAGCGGTGACCGGGGTGCTGGCCTCGGAGGGGGCAGATGGCCGCAGCGCGTCAGCATTGCGAAAAGCCAAATCAGAGCCCTGTTCCGGAGGTACGCGCCTCGGCGCTGAAAGGCTCAGCCATCTTCCGATGAGTCACAGGCTGGGCTCCGCAAAAGCGGGCATTTCCGTTGACTTGCCTCTCGGAGGCTTGTTAGTATTATCGGCGCAAAATCTGTTGCGTATTATGCAATATTTTGGCTTCTCCTTTTTCGGCGCCGCCGGGCACAAAATCTGGAATAGAGCAGGCCAGTACAGCTGGGTCGGCGCGTGCGAGTGGCTTCGCTCGGTAGCTTACATTTGTGTAGCGAAGCAGTGACTGCCTTCGAAATGATGAGAGCAACAAGGGGACCTGAAATCATGCGAAGAATTCCCTGGCGTGCAGCGATCTGTCTGGTTGCGCTGATTGCCGGCGTCTCGATTTTTGCGGCTGGCGCAAAGAAGACCGCCACCGGCGCCAAATCGGCCGCGCCATACACGAGCTGGAGAGAGTACGGAGGATCGCCGGACGATGCGCAGTACTCGGCCCTGAAGCAAATCAACCGCTCCAACGTGAGTGAGTTGAAGCAGGTATGGTTCTATCCCGCGGGAAATAACGGCTTCCGGTTCGGTTCCAACCCGATCATCATTCACGGCGTGATGTATGTCATCGGGGTGAACAACAGCGTGGCCGCTCTCGATGCCGCAACGGGCAAAGAACTCTGGCTGCACCCCACCGGAAAAGGTTTTAACTTCTCACACCGCGGCCTGATGTATTGGGAGAGCAAAGATGGCTCGGATCGCCGGGTTCTCTACACGGCCAGCAACGCCCTCTGGGAAATTGACGCTCGCACTGGCGACCCGATCGATACATTTGGCGATCACGGAAGCGTGGACTTGCGCGAGGGTTTAGGCCGCGATCCGAAATCAATCCGGCAGATCGCCTCAGGCACGCCGGGCAAGATTTTCGACAACCTTGTGATTCTCGGCTCTGCAACCGGCGAAGAATACGAATCACCGCCGGGCGATCTGCGCGCTTACGATGTAATCACCGGAAAGATGGTGTGGATCTTTCACACCGTGCCGCATCCAGGTGAATTCGGCTACGATACGTGGCCTCCCGATGCGTGGCACTATATCGGGGGTACCAACGATTGGGGCGAGATGTCCGTCGATGACAAGCGCGCCGTCGTCTACATTCCCACCGGGTCACCGACCTACGATTTCTACGGCGCGGACCGCAACGGCGCGGATCTTTTCTCCGATTGCATCCTTGCGCTCGATGCACGCACAGGCAAATACCTGTGGCACTATCAGACCACGCATCACGATCTTTGGGACTACGACCTGGAAGCGGGTCCAAAGCTGCTGACCGTTAACCACGATGGCCAGAAGATGGATATTCTTGCCGAGGCCGGCAAGAACGGTTTTCTCTACGTCCTCAATCGCGAAACCGGCAAGCCGGTCTGGCCAATTGTCGAGACCCCGGTGCCCAAGTCGGACATGCCCAATCAGGTCGCGTGGCCCACTCAGCCGATTCCTACCGTGATTCCGCCGTTCGGCCGCCAGAAATTTACGGCGGCCGACGTGGATCCGTACATCAGCGATCCCAAGGAACTCGAGGCCATTCGCCAGCAGGTGGCGTCGGCCCGCAATGAAGGCATTTACACTCCGGTGGATACGACGCCCACGATCGAGATGCCGGGCAACAATGGCGGCGCGAACTGGGGATCGGCGGCTATTGATCCGGCGCACGGATTATTTTTTGTGCTTTCCAAGGCGGCGCCGTCCATGATTCAGCTCGCCGCCAAGCCTCCGAAAAGAACTATGACTGGGCCGCCGGAGAACCAGGGCGAGGCACTCTACATACGCGATTGCGAAATCTGCCACAAGGCGGATATGAAAGGACAGCCCCCGGCAATTCCGGCGCTGGTGAATCTCAAGGACGACCAGGTGGAAAAGCTGGTGAAGGCTGCGGTGAGCGGCGCCATGGCGCCGATGCCGGCAGTACCGGACTTATCTTCTTCCGATGTGGACGATCTGATTGCCTACATCCGCCACCCCGAGAAGGCGAACATCTCTCCGCAGATTTTGTCATTCCTGCGGGCGCCCTCGGCTACCTCGCCGAAACTCGCGCCGCCGGGCACGCGCTACTGGACGGGCTACGGCTATATGAATTCCGAGGACGGCCTGCCTGCAATCAACCCGCCCTGGTCGAGGCTCACCGCGTACGATCTGAACACCGGAAAGATCATATGGCAGATTCCCTTCGGTGGCGTCGACCGGCTGGAGGAAAAAGGCATCACCAATACGGGAAGTTTCTGGCCGCGTGGAGGAGTTGTGGTGACGGCCGGAGGACTGATCTTCGGAGGATCCAAGTCGGATGAGACGCTGCGCGCCTACGATGAAATGACGGGAAAGGTCGTGTGGCACGTAAAGCTCCCCGTTGGTCCGGAGGGCATTCCGGCCGTCTATGAAGTCGGTGGCCGCGAGTACGTGGTGATCAGCGCCAGGCCGGACAGCGACAAGCTTGTTTCGGGTGGCGGATTTGCGCCTCTGGAGCAGGTGAACGGAGTGGGCTCTCAGGGCCCGCTGAAAGCGCAGGGCTACTATGTGTTCGCGCTGCCTCAAGCAGGCAAGGAAAAATAGTCGAGAGCGTGGGGTCTCGCGCCCGCCAAGCGATGAGCCGGCTTTAACCGCGTGCTTGCGCGGCGCCAGCTCAAGCAGTTGGATTGGCAAAAGGACCTGTAAGCCGAATTCTGTCGAGGGCGATCATTCCTCTAGGCGCCGCGTCGCCGCGGACGCTCATCAGCGACCTACCCGGAGGTTTCGGCAATAGCTCGAGCCACCTTGGCGCGCCGGGCCGGCACGCAGCGGAGCCGGACTCTTAGGCTGACCGCTTTCCTCCCTATTTGGTCTTGCTCCGTGTGGGGTTTACCCTGCCTTCGACGTTACCGCCGAAGCGGTGCGCTCTTACCGCACCTTTTCACCCTTACCCGCCGAGGCGGGCGGTATGTTTTCTGTGGCACTAGCCGTCCACGGACCTTGACGTCCGCGTCCCGGACGTTATCCGGCACACTGCCCTGCGGAGTTCGGACTTTCCTCTCCCGCGCGGTCCGGATTGCGCCGGAGCCGGCGGCAGCGACCGCCCGGTCCCTCTGCCAGTGGTTAGTTTACCGCAGGTCCAGGCCGCAGTTGCAGGATACGGCCACTCTGGTTTTGCGATAGGATTTCCTTTGGAGACCACGACGACAGTAATGGCAGAGAATAAGGCGCACCAGCAGACGCGCATCCTTGTGCAGGCCGCGGCCGCGGTTTGCGAAGAGAAAAAGGGCGAAGAGACACGAATTCTGGAACTGGATCCGGTGGATTCGGGGCTGTCGGATTTCTTCCTGGTCACTTCGGCGAGCAACGACCGGCAGGCGATCACCATTGCCGATGAGATCGAGCTGCGGCTGAAGCGACAGTTCGGGGTGATGCCGAACTCGGTGGAGGGCCGGCGGCAGGGCGACTGGATCCTGCTCGACTACGTGGACTTTGTGGTGCATGTCTTCCTGAAGGAGCGGCGGGCGTTCTACGACATTGAGAGGCTGCGCAAGTCGGCGCGGCCGCTGACGCCGGTGGAGTTCGACGAGGAGCTGAAGGCGGAACTGGCGGCGAAGACGCGCGCGGTGCGCGGCAAGACCGCCGCGGCGAAGAAGACCGCGGCGCGCAAGACGCCGGTCAAGAAAGCTGCTGTGAAGAAGGCAGCGGTGAAGAAGGCCGCGGCGAGGAAGTAGGTCGCAGGCCGAAAACCTGGAGCGCCCTCGATGGAGAGTGCGGCCCCTGTAAAACTGTAAAACTGGTATTCTGTAAACCGTCGTTTTTGATAACTAGCCCATATTCATGGGTTTACGAGGAGCAATACAGTTTTACAGTTTTACAGCGCAATTTAAAAATTGCCTTTTTGCGGCTGCAGAGGAGGATCTGCCCGAAGTTCGGGCCGCGAAAAGACTGCGTGTTTGCTGGTGAAAAGCGCTTTTGCGATCGTTCCCTGTCATCGAGATCCTCGGAAATTTCAGTGCCCCAAAAAAACGGAGCAACTCACGCTCGATGGAGGCTTTCAGCAGCCGCCCGGCATGGGATGCTCACGATGTAATAAGTATGCGCCAAGGCGAAGAATTAATCGGCAAATTAAAGTAGCTGATTCTATGTAAGTTATAAGATTTTGCTCTTGACAAGATTGGGGCGACCCTCTTCCGCAGGAGATCGGGCGGAGCCTAGAGCGGTTCCACAGTTGGTATAGCCCGGTTTCGGGCGGACTTTAAGGTGGCTTTTTCTTGTTGAAAAAGTCACTCAGCCTCAGTGGCTCCGAGAGACGGTAACTGTGGAACCGCTGTAATGGAAACGTGGGATTTTGCGCAATTTCAAGGAAGAATTCCCGCAGGGGCTAAAGCCCGCGCACATTTTTGCGATCGTTACGGCCCGGCTGAAAGCCGTGCCCTGGTTACAAAGCTCCTTCGATTAAGTTCGTCCGCAGCCTTTAAAGCCGTGCCCTTTTACAAAGTCTTTGCTGCTTTCCGCAGCCTTTAAAGCCCGCTCTCATTTTGATCGCTCCTCGGAATTTTTCGGCAAGCTCAGGACTGCCCAGGCCGGAGCCTTCTCAAAAAGGCTGAGTCTTTGTGAGGTTATCTGAACGTGAAAAGGGACCGCCGAAGCGGTCCCTTTTTTTGGTGGTGGTATTTTGACCCGGCGCTTTAGAACTCGAGGCGCAGGGAGAGCTGGAGCACGCGGGCGCCGTTGTTGAGGTTTCCGGCAGGCTCGACCGTGTAGCTGATCTGGCCGAATCCGGATTTGCGCTGATAATCCTGCTGGTCGAGGCCGTTGTAGACGTTCTCGGCGGGAATATCGAAGTTCGGGTGGTTGAAAGCGTTGAAGGCATCAGCACGGAACTTGAGGTTGACCGCTTCCTTGTAGATCGGGAAGGTCTTTGCCAGCCCGAGGTCGGTGTTAAAGTAATCCGGTCCCTGGTAGCTGTTGCGGGGCCCGATCTGGAAACCTATCGGACCTTCCAGAGACTGGCTCGCTTTGAGCGAATCAGCAAAATCGCGCACGCCGCCGGTGGGCAGTTTAGAGACCTTGTTCTTAATTACGGACGGATCGGAACCGATGAAAATCGGCGGCGCATTGTTGGAGTAGCTGGCGACGAAGGCGTTCGAGGTTGCACTCCAGGGCAAGCCGGTGTGGAAGGAGCCGATTCCACTGAGGTCCCAGTCGCCGATCAATTCATTCGTCCAAGTGGGAGCGTCGGCGGCGAACATCCTGCCTTTGCCAAACGGCAACTGGTAAGTTCCGTCGGCGCTGATCAGGTGCCGCATGTCGAAATCTGACCTGGCGCGGCACAGGCGTGGGCGGATGACGTCGCAGATCAGGCCGATGCCGCCGATGCCGGTGTCGCCAGCGGAGTTGGCGAAGAAGGAGACGTTGTCGATGGAGTGGGACAGGGTGTAGTTGAAGTCGTAGCTGATGCCATGTGAGGGATTCTTGGTCAGGGTCAGCAGCAAGCCATTATAGTCCGAGAAACCCGAATTGGAATAGAAGGTGTTTTCGGAGAACTGAGCCGCATTTCCCACGTTGGCGGGAAGGATGCCGGAAAGAGCCTGCATGAAATCGCCGAAATCGCCATTGCGGACCAAGCCCCGTATGCCGCCCGAAGTGACGAGTTCAGTGTTGCTGCCGTACCCGGTGCACGTCGAACAATCGCCAGGAGTGAGTTGAATGAGATCCTCAAACCAGGGCTGCACGGTTATGTTCGCCCCCGAAACCCCTTGCCGGACCTGCTTCACGATGGATGAGAACGCGTCGGAGAGCAGCTGTCCCGAAGCCGCATCCGGGAAGTCGAGAATCTGCTCGGCATCGGGCTGCGCCAGCAAGCGGCGACCCAGGCGGCTGACGAAGTTCCCCTTCACCACCATGTTCCACGGCATTTCGCGCTGCACGCCGAAGTTAAAGATGAAGGAGTAAGGCGTCTTCAAGGCCGGGTCGATGGTGGCGTTGAAGTCGTAGCCGTTCTGGAGTCCGCAGGGGGCGTAAGAGTAGCCCGCTGCGGCGCAGGTGGCCGGATCAGAGAATGGCTGATACGGCGGTCTCGGTGTCGCGGGCGGTCCGAAGCTCACATTCGAAAGTCCGTTGTTTGCGTCGAGCCGCGGGTCATTCTTGATGGAACCGTAGACATCCTTCGAGTTGCCGTTCTGGGTGACGTTGCTCTGCTGGAAGAGGTAGGAATTGGAATCCTGGATGGACTGAACCGCAAAAATAACCGTGCGGTCGTAGACGATACCGGCTCCACCATTGATGACCAGCTTTTTATCGAAGCCGGGATTCCAGGCAAAGCCCACGTGCGGGGCGAAATCCCTGTACTCAGGATTGTAGAGGGGCGGGGCGCTGCCGCCATTGCCCTTTCCTCCGAGGTAGTACGAGAGGAGCGGCACTGCTCCGGGTCCGGATTCGCCAAGTTTAGCCGCCGTCACGCGGGCCTGGAAGTACTGGTTGAAGCTGAGCGGCTCGACGCTCTCCAAACCGCGGGTTTCGTATGGCACGGAGAAATATTGATAAGTCAGGCCATAGTTGAGGGTGAAGCTGGGCACAACCTTCCAACTGTCTTGCATATAGAGCTGCGTCTGGTAATAGCGATAGAAGCGCTGGTCACCTGTGAGCTGCTTAAGGGGGTTGCCCTGTGAGTCGTAGTTGTAGTCGCTCTGCACGTTGCCGATGCGCGCCAGCATGAAGGCGAAGGCCTCGTCATAAAGGAGCGAATTATCCGCGTTGATGTCTTCGGGCCGCAGGCTGGGGTTTCCCGTACCGCAGTCGCCTGCGGTAGGTCCGCAGAGTCCAAAGATCTGACCGCCGAGTCCAATCTCGGAGAGGTTGAAGTCGGCAACATTGGTGTTATGGGCGAGGATGTCCTTGAAGGTGCCGCCCCACTGCAATGTATGGCGTCCTTTGATCCAGGAGAAGTCGTCACCGAGGACCGGGATGGGAATGCGGCGCGCCTGCGAGTTAGGCCACAAGTAAAGATTTGAAGTGAGGGACTGATCGGCGCCGTCGCCAAAGGTGAAGGCGGTTGTTCCCTGGGGATTGTACTGATCAGGGAAGGAGAGCTTCTGGACGGTCTCACCGAGGTAGACCTGATTGGTTTTGGTGCTGCCGATTGTCCAAGTGTGGCCCAGAACGAACGAATAGGATTTATCAAGAACCGGGGAGGTCTGCGGGTCGCCAGGAAACTCATTGGCCGCATGCACAGCATTGTCGCGGTTGATGTGCAGCACGCCCCACAGGTTCATGTTGGGGGTGATGTGGTAGTCGCCACGCCCCACATAGGTAGTGGTGTAGTCGTTGTACGGGGCGTTGAAGCCGAAGCCACCAGAGTTGAGACCGTCACCGGAGTTGGTGTTGTTGATGTGCGGGAAACGCGAGGTGACTAACTTGAGGAAGGTCTGGGATTCGCCGATGTCGGCCGGATCGAAGCCCTGCACCTGCGCGGGAGTAAGGTTGTTGGTCTCGGTGCAGTCAGTGTTGGTGCAATAGTTGATAATGCCGTTGCGCAGGCTGTCGAGCGGCACGGTCCTCTGCACGAGCAGGCCGCGAATAATCTTGGAGTCGTTGAAGTCAAAGAAGAAGAACAGCTTGTTCTTCATGACCGGGCCGCCAACATTGCCACCGAACTGATTCTGGATCAGGTGGTTGCGGGGGATGATGGGATTGGAGTTGTTGCTGAACCAGCTATTGGCGACCAGCGAGGGATCGCGGTGGTATTCATTGAGGTTGCCATGGAAATGATTGGTGCCGCTCTTGGTGACCAACTGGAACTGGCCGCCGCTGGCTGCGCCGATGTCGGCCTGGTTGCCGGCGACTCCTACGTGCAATTGATCCACTGAGTCGATGGGGGCGTTGGCGACGATATTCCCGGCAAATCCGCTGGAAACGCCTGCGCCGGAATTGCTCTGGCTCGCGCCGCCGGTGGCGAAATCGTTGACATCGAGGCCGTCAACCGTGACGTAGTTCTGGTCGACACGGGCGCCAGTCACTGCGCCATCTGCGGTAACTCCTGGCTGCATAGTGAAGAGCGCCGTCGGGTCGCCGCGCTGCTGCACAGGAAGGTTGTTGAGCTGCTGCGGGTCGAGGTCGTTGCCGACGATGGCGTCGCTGGTGTCGAGCGTGACCACCGCGTTGGAGGCAGTGACCTCGACGGTGGATACCTGAGTGCCGACACTCAGGGAGACATTCTGCGTCCGCACCTGGCCGACGAGAAGAGTGACTCTATTGACGGTAACGGTGGCGAATCCCTTGGCAGTGACACGTGCGGTGTAGTTCGAACCCGGAGGAATTTGCGCGAAGCGGTAGCCACCGACGGAATCGGTTACCTGGGTGAACCTGGCCCCGGTAGATACGTTGCTGAGGACGATCGTCGCACCGGGGATGGCTGCGCCGGATTGATCGGTGACCGTGCCGGTCATGCCCGAGGTGGCTTGCGCGTGGCAGACCGGGATAGCTGTGAAGGCGAAAAACGCCACTGTGCAGCAAAGCAGCGCCAGAGCACTCTTCAAATTGAACAACCGCATGTTTTTCCTCCGATATTCATGTGGACCGGGACCCCCTTCGGGGAACTGTTGCGGTCCGCTAAATGCCTGGTGCCGGCAGCGATCCGGACCGATCCATATAGAGGAGAGGTTCGGAGTTGAAAGCACCACCGCAAGTGCTTACTACTGAGAACTAATCACTTTTCGAGCAATTAACTAGGTCTCAAGGGACAATAAGGGCCACTGATGTAGGGGAGGAGATGCACGAGGAGTTCCAAATCCGGAACGGAGACGGTCTGGCGTGCGATCTGCTGATTAACAAGAAGTTAAAGAATGATTGAGGCGGGCAACGCAGGATTTGAAGCTATGAAAAACCGGAGAAAAGGGCCTTGATATTCCAAAAATCATCAATGCAAACGATTGTGCTAAGGTCCGCGGAGCGAGGGAAGCCGAACAGCCGGTTTAGCGCCGGACGGTGGCGAGTCCAGGACTTGAGAAGAGCCAGGCTCGCTTCGGGCAGAGGGGAAGTAGTCGAGTCCAGAAGAGAACAAAAACCCCGGACGAGCCGGGGTTTCTGGTGGGTGAGGTTGGAGCTCCGGACTAGAACTCGAGCCGGAGGGCTAGCTGGAGAACGCGGGCCGAGTTGGCGGTGCTGGTGATGACGCCGAAGGTGCCGGAGGTTTCGGTGATGTCGAGGTTATCCATCGGATCGGGCCTGCTGAAGCTGGGATGGTTGAGAGCATTGAAAGCGTCCGTGCGGAATTTGAGATTGACCCTGTCTCCATAGATCGGGAAGGTCTTGCCCAATCCCAGGTCGAGATTGAAGTATTTCGGGCCGCGGAGATTGTTGCGGCTGCCTTCCTGAAATCCGATGGGGCCGACGAAGTCCTTGACGCCTGAGTTGTCGCCGGAGGCGAAGGCCCAGAGGGTTCCATCGGCGCCTTTGTTGGGATGGGATTTGAATTTTGCAATAGACCCGGTGAGGATTGCCGGGGCATCGTTGGCGTATCCGGCGACGAATGCATTGGAGGTGGCAAAGGTGGCGTTTCCGCTGTGAACAGAGGGAAGGCCGCTCACGTCCCATCCGCCAATGACTTCATTCAACCAGAAAGGCACATCTGCAGCGAAGGCTCGTCCGCGCCCGAAAGGCATTTCGTAAATGAAGTTGCCGTTGAAGTACTGGGCGACGTCGAAGTCGGAGTTGCCCCGGCACTGCCGCGGTCTCAGAACATCGCAGATGAACCCGTAGCCGCCGATGGCCGGCTCGTTGGCAACGACGGAAACATTGTCGATGGAATGCGACCAGGTGTAGTTGAGGTCGAACTGGAGGCCGTGGCTGTTGTTCTTAACCAGGGTGACGAGCATGCCGTTGTAGGACGAGAAGCCGAGGTTGGTGTAATAAGTGAACTCGGCGAATTGCGAGCCCATGCCGACGTTGGCGGGCAGCAGGCCCGAAACCCACTGAATGGTGTCTGCAAAGTCGCCGTTGGGAATGTAGGGGGCGGAACGGTAGGCCACCAGCTCGGTGTTGTTAGCGTAGCCGTAGCGCTGGCCCGCACCTGGCCGGACGACATTTTCGAACCAGGGCTGCGCGGTGACGGTGCCTGTGGACCGCATCTGCTGCTCGATGGTTGCAAAAGCCTGGGACATGAGCTGTCCGGACACGGGATCGGGGAAGTCGATGAGCTGGTTGGCATCGGCCTGAGCCAGCAGGCGCCTGCCCAGACGGCCGACATACATCGTCTTAAGGAGCATGCTGGCCGGGAGCTCATGCTGGTATCCCAGATTGAACATGATGGAATAAGGGGTTTTGAGGTTGTTGGTCACGCCCTCGTTGAATTCATTGTTCCTCAATCCCAGCGGGACACCTGCGCTATTGACAAAAGGCGTATAGGGAGGCGTGAGCGCCGCCGGCGCATCGGGAGGCGGCGGCGGATTGGAGAAGCCGCTGAACCTCGGGTCATCTGTCAAAGAGGCAACCGGATCCCCCGTCGTTCCGAACGGGCGATTGGCGCTTGCCTGGAAGAGATAGGAATACTGCGCGGCCTGATATTGGACGGCGTTGACCACGGTGTGGTCATAGACGACGCCGGCGCCGCCGCTGATGACGGATTTGCGATCGCTGCCCGGGCTCCAGGCGAAGGCAAGGCGGGGGGCAAAATTGGTGTACTGCGAACGGAAATATCCGAGCGCGTTGTTGGCTTTGCCCGCCAGCGAATAAGAGATGAATGGAAGCGACGAATTGCCTGACTGGCCGGCTTTGCTTTGCGCGATGCGCGCGCCGAAGTATTGGTCGAAATTCATGTTGGGCAGGGATTCGATGCCGTTCTTCTCATAGGGAACGCTGTAATTCTGCCAGCGCAGGCCATAGGAGACGGTGAAGGTGGGCGTCAGCTTCCAGGTATCGCCGAAATAGAGCTCAGTTTCGAAGAAGCGGTAGTGATTCTTCGATCCTGTTCCCTGGGGAAGAACGCTGCCTTTAGCGTCGTAGTTGTAAGTGCTCTGGACGGAGGCGTACCGGCCCAGGGCGAAGCTGAACGCCCGGTCGTATAGAGATACGGCGGTATCGGAATTGTAGTCAATGTCCTCGGGCCTAAATTCAGTGGCGTCGCCCAGGTTGGGCATGTTTCCGCCGAGCCCGATCAGGGGCTGATCGTAATCGAGGATGGTGGTGCTGTCGGGGTTGAGGTACTTGAACGTGCCGCCGAACTGGAAGCTGTGCCGCCCTTTCAGCCAACTGAAATCATCGCGGAGTACGGGGATGGGGACGAGGCGGTTCTGCGCGTTGACGGCGCTGCCGTAGGGGCCGGAAAGGATGGTGCTGCCGGTGCCGGTTCCGCCGAAGGCGTATGTGTATTGGGTGGCGCCGGTGGGGTTGTAGGTGTTCGCGAAGTTGTAGTTGGTGACCGTCTCACCCCAGGAGGCCTCGTTGGTCTTGTTGCTGCCGATGGTCCAGGCGTGGCCAACCACCCAGGCGTAGCTCTTGTCCAGGAATGGGTGGGTTACGGGATCGCCGGGAAACTGAACCGCATCCTGCGTCGCATTGGTTCTGGCGAAGGTGAGGCGCCCCCAGAGTTTCTGCGTGGCAGTCAGGTTGTAATCCACGCGGCCGACGTAGTCATTGTCAGTGCGCGGAAAGGGCGCATTAAAGCGGTACCCTGCGGTGTTGAGGCCGTCGCCGTAATTGCCGCTGAGATCGTTGGCGTGGGGATAGCGGTCGGTGAGGATCTTGAGCAGAGAGGCGTCGAAGCCGATTTTCTTGGGATCGAGCGCGGCGATGCCGCTTGCACTCAGGGTGTTGGTGGTTCCATTTTCAGAGTTGGTGTAGTAGACGATGGTGCCGTTGCGGAAGGCGTCAGTGGGGACGACGCGCTCCACCAGGTTGGAAAGGGTGTCGCGCCGACTGTTCCAATCGAAGAAGAAGAATGCCTTGTCGCGCAGGATGGGGCCACCAATGTTGCCGCCGAACTGGTTGCGGATGAGGGGAGGCCTTGGCGTAATCGGGGTTGTATCGTTGTTGAACCAGTCGTTAGCCTCCAGAGCGGTGTCGCGGTGATATTCAACCAGGGCGCCATGAAACTTGTTGGTTCCGCTGCGGGTGACGAGTTCGTATTGGCCGCCGCCGCCCTGGCCGGAACTGGAAAGCTGGCCTGCGGTGACACCGCGGAATTCCTGAACCGAGTCGACGGGAGCATGCCCGATAATCGCTCCGAAGCTGCCTGTGAAGATGTCGTTCACGTCGAGACCGTCGAGGGTCACGTTGTTCTGGTCGGTGCGGGCGCCGGTCACCGCACCATCCAGCGTGGTGCCGGGCTGCTGCGTGAATAGCGCGGCCGGATTATCGCGGTTGGCGACAGGCAGGGTGTTGAGGAATTGAGCCTGGAAATTGTTGCCGACGGTGGCGTCAGTGGTATTGAGCGTCACCGTTTCGCTGTTGGCCGAGACCTCGACCGTCTGCGTGGTGCTTCCCACCGTCAGGCGCGCATTCTGGGTGCGCGTGCTGTTCACATTCATATACATGCCGGTGATTACCGCAGAATTGAAGCCGACATGGGAAACGGTGAGAGTGTAGCCAGGTCCTGGTGGCACATTGGAAATAGTGTAGGAGCCCTGTTCATTGGTGACGGCGTTGTAGGTCGCCCCGGTTGCGGTGTTTTGCAGGGTGACGCTGGCGCCGGGGATCAAGGCGCCGGTGATGTCGGTGACGGTACCCGTGACAGAGGCTACATCCTGGGCTACCAAAGCTGGACTGAAGGTCAGGATAAGGGCAAAAGAAGCAAGCAGGGCAATAGCCCCGCGAATAAGCGGGAAATCAGGGATGGTAATTTTCCAGGTTTGATTCACTACGGAGTGCCACATGGACGCCTCACCTCTTCTGCCGATCACTTCGGCCGTGCTTAAGAAGGCTCGTCCAGATCAGGAAAAACGAGCAACAGCATCTGGACTTTGAACATGCGCCGCACCGCGTAGAGACACGTACTGGCAAAGAGCCCCTGGCACGCATCGCAAGAGGCGGTTGGCTTAAGTATTTAAGCGAACTTGAATTGTTATTAGATCAATAGCACGGAGAGTGCCATTTGGCCCTGGAGAGAGAGACGGTAGTTAAGCGCATGCGGCGGCGGCACTTAGACGAATTGGGCGGAGGCTCGCGCCACCTCATGATATGGAAAGCTGTATCGAAGTCAAAAAATTTTGATTCACCGCGAAGCCTGCCGCCGGGGCAGCAAGCTTGTATCCTCGTTGGAAATGATGAGGATCGTACTGGCGCAGGCGGGCGGACGCTCGGGTTCAAGAGACGGTTTTAGTGCGGCGGTGACGGACTACCTGGAGCGGTGTTCGGGATTTGCGCGTTGCACTGCGGAGGTATTTCGGAGCGAGGCGGCGCTGCTGGAGCGGGCGGCGAAGCAGAAGGTGCGCGTCGTTCTGGTGCTGCTGGACAGCCGCGGACGGCAGATGACGTCAGAAGCGTTTGCGGCGTGGCTGAGTACGCAACGTGACGAGGGCGCGCAGGAAATCCTGTTTGCCATCGGGCCGGCGGATGGCTGGACCGATGCCGCGAGAAAGCAGGCGGGCATGTTGCTCTCGCTGGGGCCGATGACGATGGCGCATGGGCTGGCACGGCTGGTGATGGCGGAGCAGATCTATCGCGCGGTGACGATACTGATGGGGCATCCATATCATTGCGGGCATTGAGAAGCAGGGGAAAGGGAACAGGGAACAGGGATCAGCAGGCGATCATTTCGGTGTTCGTTTGGCAAGAGTCAGCATTGCTGGTTAATCCCCTACAACGCGATTCTTGTGAACGGAATTTCGGCTCGCAAAGCGGCAGCTTGAGCTGCCCTTGCGTACTGTTCGTAGATGTATTCAAAGCAAAATTCCAGGATTCAGAAAGGCAAACCGCACCCGCTTCAGAAATTGCGTCCTCAATTAATTTCCTGGTTTGCCAGTTATTTTCACTGCTCAAGAGAAGAATCATCGCCCTCCGGGCCGACGGTCACAGGCTGTGCTATTCGTGCGATCATCCGATTACCTTTTGCGCGCACATGTTATTTCTCCAGTTGCGCGCAAGGAGAAAATCCCTCAATGTTGAAGCAAGGAAATATTGCGAGAACATGCCTCACTCCGTCAGTGCCGTCGTCTTGGCTCTGTTCCTGAGTCTTCCTGCTTTATCGCAAAGCACATCCGGGATGGACCCCATTACGCTCGCCTCAACTCCGGCGAAGCAATCCGCCGAGGTTCCCGCTGATGCTGTTATCACTCCGGCGGCGCGGATGGTGGCGGATTTCAAGGATGGCGATGTCAAGTTCGATATGAGTGAGCTGGTGGAGATTCTGCGCGACCGGAAGCACGAGGGCTGGGTACTGGCGGCTTATCCGGATCCCAGGACCAGACAGCCGCTGATTGGAGCGGGTTTCAGCCTCGACTTGCCAGAGCGGGAGCACCCGCAAACCGATCCGCTGAATCAGCACCAATTCCTGGAACCTTCGTCCGCAGACCTTTGGCAGGCAGCCGGCTTCGATCCTGACCGGCTGAACGACATTCTGAAAGTGTTCTACCAACGCAAACGGAAATGGAGCAAGCGCACGTGGCGGCGCCGGCTCTACAGCCTGCCGGCACAAATCTCTGATGAGGACGCGACGGAACTGGTGCGGATTGGCGCGATCCAGGCCATCTACAATGCGCGAGCCTATTGCCGGAATTTCGACCGGTGGACCGGGCCTCAGCAGATGGCAATCACGCAACTGGTTTACCAGATGGGTGTAAACCTGCAGCATTTCGACGAGTTTCTGGCGGAGATCAATTCCGGCACGGAGTCAGCGGCGGGACCGCAGTTGGCGGCCATGGATTCGGCGACGTTCGCACCAGACGCAGACGCCGCAGCAATTCCTGTGGATCAGTCGCCGGAATTCTGGCAGGGCGTACAGAAATCGCTGATCGGGAGCCAGTGGGCGCACAAATATCGCACGCGGGCGATTGCCGTCATCGCGATGCTTGACCCGGCGTATCAAGATGATCCTTCGGCGGCGGAGCAGCGCGTCGGCGCCGTTCTGCGGCCGGCTGTCGTGCGCCACCGCCATAGACATGCTTCGGCGACCAGGCGGCAGGTGGCGGCGAGGAGACATCGCGGCCATGCGCGGAAGGGCCGGACGGCGGCGCGAGTGCGTAGCGGAGATCGGGCGTAGCGCTCTCTGTATACCAGGATCAAACGAACCAGAGGTTCGCTTGAAAAGCCGGGATAAAGAGCAGCCGCAGATCCTTCACTCCGGTCAGGATGACAACGCTTTCGGGGACGCGAATTGTATCAATTCTATTTTCGGCAAGTCTTCAGGAAGTCATCGATTCGTATCCAGAAATCTTAGGACGATGCACGGTTCAGCGTCCCAACGCATGCTGTTCCCTGTTTCCTGATCCCTGTCCTCTGATCGTCTTATAGACTAGGCGCAAGATGCCGCTGACGGGGAATGATCTGGCGCTAGCCGTGGAGTGGGTGACCACGGCAATGACGGTCGCCGGAATGGGATACATGGCCGCTGCGATCGTGGCCGCACAAAACTATCTGCTGCGGCGGCACGGGCAGAATGCCGCGCGGATTGTTCCGGGCGTGAGCGTGATGAAGTCGCTCAAGGGCGTGGACCCGGAGATGATGGAGGCCTTCCGCAGCCATTGCCGGCAGCAGTACGCGGGCGAGTTCGAGCTGATGTTCGGGGTGGGGTCGCTGGCGGACCCGGCGGCCGGCGCGGTGGAGGAGCTGAAGCGGGAATTTCCCGGCGTGGCCATCCGGCTGATCGAGTGTCCTGAGAAGCTGGGCGCCAACGGCAAGGTGAGCACGCTGGCGCAGATGGCGCCCCAGGCACGCTGTGAGTACCTGCTCATCAATGATTCGGATATTACGGTTTCGCCGCGCTACCTGGAGCGTGTAATGGCGCGGTTTGATCGGCGCGGCGCCATGCCGGTGGGAATGGTGACGGCGCTGTACCGCGGGCGGGCGCATGGCACGCTTGTCTCCCGCGGTGGGCTGGCGGCGCGCCTGGAAGCGCTGGGAATTGCGACGGATTTTATGCCCGGCGTGCTGGTGGCGCGCATGATCGAGCGCGGGCTGCACTTCGGCCTGGGGTCGACGCTGGCGGTGAGCCGCGAGGCGCTGGAAAAGTCGGGTGGGTTGCTGCCGCTGGTGGATCATCTTGCCGATGATTACGAGCTGGGAGCGAGAGTGGCGCGCGCCGGCTTCCGCGTGGAACTGTGTACGGAAGTGGTGGAGACGGCGGTGCCGGAGTACGGGTGGCGCGGGTTCTTCGAACACCAGTTGCGCTGGCTGCGCACGGTGCGCACGTCGCGGCCGGGCGGTTATGCGGGGCTGGTGTTCACGCATGGTCTGGCCTGGGCGCTGCTGAATCTGCTGGCGAGTGGCGCGAGCGGGCTGAGCATCTGGCTGCTGGCGATGAGCTTCTTTCTGCGACTGACTGAGGCGATGACGGTGGGCGCAGGAGTGCTGGGCGATCGCCAGGTGCTGGAGACGCTGTGGCTGGTGCCGCTGCGCGATTTGATGGCGATGGGGTTGTGGGTGGCGGGATTCGCGGGAGACACCGTTGTGTGGCGTGGGGAGCGGTTTGTGCTGGAGCGGGGGCTGCTGAAAAAGGCTGTGAGTTAGCGGGGCAGAGGATCAGTTACTCGGCTCCCCTCGTGGGGTCGCGGTGGGCAGGTGTGTTGTTGCGGCGATCGGCATATCCCACCCTTTTGCAAAAAACGCAAAAGGATGGGGCACGGAATGTTGGGGATAGTCACCCTAACGATGCGAGGCCGCCCGGGGACTCATCCCACCCTTTTGCAAAAAACGCAAAAGGATGGGGCACGGAATGTTGGGGATAGGTCACGCTAACGATGCGAGGCCGCCCGGTACGATATAGTCAAGAGAGGATGGCAACCGCGCCAAACAGGACCGCACCGGTGAGGAAATCGTCGCAAACGGGGTCGGTCTATCTTCCTCTCATCGCCGGCTGGCTGGTGCCCGGAGCGGGGCATTTTCTGCTGCGCAAGTGGTGGCGCGGGGCGCTGCTGTTTGTCTCCGTGGTGTGCATGTTTGCGCTGGGCATGGCCATGGGCGGCAAGCTGTATTCCGGCGCGCAGGACATCCTGGACCTGCTGGGCATGATCGGCGACCTGGGCAACGGACTGATGTTCCTGGTTTGCCACTTCCTCGGCATTGGCGCGCAGCATGTGCGCTTTACCACTGCTGACTATGGCACCAAGTTCATTGTGGTGGCCGGATTGCTGAACGTGATTGCCGCTGTTGATGCGCATAACCTGCGCACGGGGAGAAAGACGTAGTGTTTCAGCCCTCCCATTTCACGGCGGTGCTGCTGTTTGCGCTGTTTGCGTCCACGGTATTCGGCATCACCATGCGCGAGACACCGCGGCGGATGTTTCGCTATGGTGCCTACTGCTTTGCGCTGTTTGTGGGTTCGGTGATTGTGTTCAGCTGGGTGATGAAGTTTATATCGCCGTAGGGCGGCCCACCTTTAAGCATCGGAAGATCTGGTGAGTCCGGTAAACTCCGGTAGTACCATAGAGTTACTGATGGCAGACGACACAGCGCCCGCAACGAAAGCCGATATTGCTGAACTGCGCGCCGCGAATCAAGCGGATATAGCCGGATTGCGGTCTGGAACCAAAGCCGATATTGCCGAGCTGCGCTCCGAGATGGCTGAACAGCGCGCCGCCACGAAAGTCGACATTGCCGAGCTGCGCTCCGAGTTTTATCGCGTCACCGACCAGCTTCGGGAGCGCATGGAAAATTTCGAAACGCACATTGAAGAGGCTATTCACGATTCCCAGACAGAACTCTTGAAGGCGTTTTACGGCTTCACGGAAACTGTGCGACAACGCTTCGATGGTCTGGAGGACGCAGATACGAACCTCAAGAAACGAGTGACCACTCTCGAATCTCGCGTACTGGAAATTGAGAAGCGGCTCAATATGCCGCCTGCCGCATAGCATCGTCACAAAGTATAGTCATTTGACGGCGGCGCGGGCTTCACGCCTGCGCTTCCCGCTGCCATACCGCGGCGTCGAAAACGTGCGCGCAGGCGTAGCCTTCTTCCTTGTAAAGATCGATGGCGTGGGTGTTGGCCTCGGTAACGGTGAGCGAGATCTCCTCCGCGCCCTGGCGCAGGAAACAACTGGCTGCCGCTGAAAGCAACATGCGGGCCAGGCCGATGCGGCGATAATTCGGGTGCACGCAAACCTGGGTGATGTGGCCGCTTTGCGGGCTGACGCGCGAACCGAGGATGAGCGCAATCAGCTCGCGGCTGGGCCGGTGCAGGATGACGTGCGAGGCCTGCGGCGAAAACTGGCCGCAGCCGGAGTAGCGCACGATGTTGTGGAGAAAGCGCAGCGATCCGTGAACGGAGCAGTACTGATCGTTGATGAGACTGTCCGGATGCCCGCGATAGGCTTCGGCGATGAGGCGCGCGGCGGAGTTAAGGTCGTCATCGCGCCAGACGCGCACTTCCAGTTCGGGGGGGAGATCGACACGCGGCTGGGCCCATACGCCCTTTAGGTGCTGGACCATGAACAGACGCCGGAAGATGCGGAAGCCATTGGCCTGAAAGATCTCAGCGTGGGCGCCAGAAGGATGCAGCAGGAGCTGGGACTCGACGCGATTAACCTGGGGCGAATTGAGAAGCGTTTCGAAGAGATGCTTGAGCAGGGTGGTCTCGACCGCCGACCGAGTGCCATTTGAACCATTTGCGGAGAGCCGGCCGCTGACAGCGAAAACGTCACCGACGATGGCTTTTGTTTCCTCGTAGACACAGAAGGCGTAGCCGACGACCTTTTCCTCTTCGAGGGCGGCATAGCCGGGCAGCGAATGGCTGTCGAGATACTGCATGAGGAGCTTGGCGGAGGTGCGATAATCCCAATGCAGGCGCTGCCGCCACAACTCTCCCTCGGCTTCAATCACAGGGCGGATGAGCGCCGCGGCAAAGTGCCGCAGATCAAGAATCTCGATGGAATCGCTCGGTGCCACGATCCTCCCTGGAGGTACAGACGGCCGGTGGTTGGGTCGGATTATGCACCCGGCTCATAAGCCGCATTCCTTCTCGCTCACTTTGACACGAGTTTGAATCCAGCGCAATTCAGGCGTCTTACGAAAGTATCGGCGCTCCTGTCTATGGCTCAATATTGCCGCATCCTGCATTCCGGGAGGGAAAGATTGCCGTTCAAAGCGTATTTGGGTTGCGTTCATTCAGCCGATGCTCGGGATACATTATTTCCTACAAATCCGGACCCGGCAGATCGGGGGAAAGGGCTCCTACGAGATAGACGACGAGTCCCTGATCGGGCCAGGTAAATAGCTGCTCGTAATGACGGCCGGCGAGGTACTCCTGTAATGCAGCTTGTGTATGCAGGTCAACTCCTCCGCGGCCGGTGACCCGGGCGACGAGGAGGTGTTGCTCCGGCGGCACGCCGCTCTCTTCGTAATCGACCACCTCGCGTTGGCGATAAAACGAGAGGCCATATTCTGTCTCTCGCTTTACGCGGAAAACGGCCACGGTTTCGTCACTCGGCACCAGTGTGTTCAAACGTTGCGCGATCGGCCGCGCCGAGTAGGTGTTGTCGAGCAACTGGATTTCGTGCTTGGTTCGCGCTACGGCGGGAATACCGACGAAGGGTCCGAATCCGTAGATGAAAAGCATCAGCACTACCAGCACGCAGGAGGTAGCCAGCCGCAGGTGCATGACGCCGAAGACGCTGTTGACGATGACTATGAGCAGGGCTGCGCCGACGGCCGCGAGCAGCGCCGCGACCAGGGCATTGAGCGGCGGCATCTGCGCCGCATGGGTCACAAACCAGGGCATGAGCAGCACTACGGCGGTCATGCAGCCGGCGGCGGCGGCGTGACCTCCGAGGGTCCAGCGGCTCAACCCCGCTTTTCGCCTGCGGAAGAGGAAGTCTCCGGTGAGGACAGCTATGGGGGGAATGGATGGAAGGATGTATCCCGGCAGCTTGGACTGTGAGAAGGAGAAGAAGACGATAGGAATCAGCGCCCAAAGAACGAGGAACTCCGGGAACGCGTCGCCGACAGCGCTGGGAGCGGGTTGTTCGACCCGGGAGTGGCGCAGCCGCCACTCAGCTATGGAAGTACGGGCGCCATCGATGAGGGCGCGTATGGCGACGACCGTCCAGGGCATGGTAGAGAGCAGCACGACGACGATGTAATACCAGAATGGCTGCGGATGCTGATAGCGATTGGTGGCGAAGCGCTGGAGATTCTGCTGCAGGAAGAATTCGCGGAAGAAAGTGGGGTTCTGTTGCTGGACGGCGATGAACCACGGCAGCACAATAGCGAAATAAAGAGCGACGCCCGGCCACCACAGTGACTTGGGAATGATGGACCATTCGCGGCGCAGGAATGCAAATGCGAAGACGATGACCAGTACCAGAAGCGGCGCCACGGGACCTTTGGCCAGCGTGGCCAGCGCGGTGAAGAAATAAATGTCGTAGAGCCAGAATTTGGATCCGGTTTCGTACCACGCATACCAGCCGAGCAGACCGATAGAAAGCGGAGCGGCCATCTGCATGTCAGTGGAGGCGCCGCGGGAAAACCCGAGAATAGCCGCGCAGGTTACGGTGATGAGCGCGGCGTCGAGGTGGCCGCCGGGCCGGAACCGCCGCATGTGCAGATAGATCAGCCCCACCATGATGAAAGCGAACGTGGTGGAAGGCAGGCGCGCGCTCCAGTCGTGCACGCCGAAATCCTGGAAGAGGAACATGGCGCGCCAGTAGTAGAGCGCGGGTTTTTCCAGCCAGGGATGGCCGTAGAGATAAGGCGTGACGCAGGCGCTGAGTTTGCCGATCAAAGAGTGCGCGGCGTCGAAACGGCCGAGCATCTCGCGGGCGATCTCGGCGTAGCGAGGCTCATCGGCGCCGACCAGGCCGAGGCCGTCCCCGCCGAAAAACGGAGTCAGCCCGTAGGCGAGAAAGAAAACGGAAAAAGCGAGAAACTCGATGACCTCGCCGAGGGTGGCTCCATGAGGCAGCAGTTTGCGCCATAGCGAGGACTTACCCGGAGAGGGCGATCCCTCTGTCTTTTCCACTTCCGGCATATCTCCAAATGCGGGCTGCTGGACTTTTTGCACGGAATATCAATTGCGTCGTCTGGAATGGCGGGCGGCAATCGTCCGGTCCTGGTGAATCCTGCGTTCACGAGCCGGCGCAGAGCCTGCGTTCAGGTTGCGCCACGGTCAAGGCTAACAGATTTGACCGGCACATCAAGTGGCGCGGGCCGTCTCCCCGGCGAGGCGCGATATGCCCGGCCGCAGAAGATTGAGGATTTCTTCGAGCGAACGCGACAGAGGACCATCCAGCGTGCAGCCGGCGGCAGTTTCGTGGCCGCCACCGCCGAGCTGCTCGGCGAAGGCGGCTACATTAAATCTTCCCTTGCTGCGGAGGCTGAGGCGAACGCGCCGATCGGGCAGCTCGCGCAGGAACATGGCGACTTCCACGCCGGCGATGCAGAGAGCGAAGTTCACAATGCCTTCGCAGTCTTCTTCCGCGGCGCAGGTGCGGACCATGTCCTGGTGCGTAATCGACAGCCAGGCCAGCCGGCCTTCGCGCTTCAGATTGGCGAGCGCGGCCCCCAGCAGCAGAATCTTGGAAGTCTGCGTGGAGAAGCACACCTCCTGCGCAATGGCGATGGGATCGGCGCCGGCCTGCACCAGCTCGCGCGCCAGCTCAAAGGTTGAGGCCTTGGTGGCGCCGTAGCAGAAACCGCCGGTGTCTGTGAGCACGGTGGTGTAAAGGCAGGTGGCCATCTCCGGCGTCACCGTTGCGCCCGCGGCGCGCACCAGGCGGTGAACGAGCTCGCCCACGCTGGCGGCGGAGCAGTCAATCCAGTTCAGGCTGCCATAGGGGCGCCCGCTTACGTGGTGGTCGATGTTGATCAGGAAGAACTCTTCCAGGCCGCGCAGTCGCGCCCGGCCGATGCCGTCGCACTCGAGCAAAATGACGGCGTCATAAGGCCCGTACGCGCGCGTGGCCGTGCGGATGGAGTCGGCGCCGGGCAGAGTGCGATAGATGACAGGTATGCGGTCGGCCAGAACCAGGTCGCAGCGCTTTCCCAATTGCTCCAGCAGGAAACCCATGGCCAGCATGCTGCCAACGGCGTCGCCATCGGGGCGGGAATGGGAGCAAACCAGGAAGCGCTCGCCTTTACGCAGGACATCGAGAATGGCCGCGGTGGGGTCCTCCGGCTGCTGGGCGCCGCAACCACCTGGTGTGGTTCCGTTCGCGCCTTCAGGGGCGACGGTGGGCAGACGAAAATCCGGATTGGGAATGGGAAGATTCATGCCGCTACTCCGGCCGAGCTTCCTCCGCAGGCGGGTTTTGCCCGGCCGGAAGTTTGCGCCGCTTGCGCGACCGTTCCATCAGTTCCTCGATGCGGGCCTGGAAGCGGCCCGAGCGATCGGCGAGAAAGCTCAGCTCGGGCACATGGCGCACACCCATGCGCTCCTTTAATTCATGGCGTATGTAGCCCTTGGCTGCTTCCAGGCCGGCGATGGTGTCGGCTTCGGTCTGGGCAACATCTTTTACTGTGCTGTCCACGGCCACGTAGACCCGGGCCGATTTGCCGCCCGGATTGAGAGTGACTTCGCTGACGTGGCAGAGGCCGATGCGCGGATCGGAAAGCTCGCCTTCGATCATGGTTCCGATTTCTACGCGCAGGGTCTCGGCGACCCGCTCCTGGTGATGTTGCCTTCCTCGATGCTCCGGCATGGCGGCCCTCCCAGCCCCAGGTAAACCAATCAGGATAACAGAGGGCGCGGGACGCCGAAGTCTCGGTTTTGGTCCGAGTCTGGAAATGCAAACGCAGGAATGGCAGCGCAGGACGGGCGAAAGGATGTCAATGGAAGAGTCGCGGGTGATAAGGCCGGAACCGACTCATCGCGTCTTAAATAGGCCTAATCACACTTTGTCACACAGGTGGGTGTTGATCATCACTTAACGTCTTCTCTTTTGATGGTAAAGGTTTGGGGCGGATTTGTTCGCCTCTCCGAAGAGCAACCGTCTCATCCCCGCACACCCCCTGAGACAGAATCCTGGCGGTCCTCTAGCCATCAGAACGTCTCAATCTTGCCCGCGAGAGAAGGGTGAGACGAACCTCTGAAGATTGAGTTACCTCATCTCCACCTATGAAAGGAGGGTGACGATGAATCCTTTGAAGATTGTTTTAGGAACCCTCTCTGCCTGCCTGGCTCTGGCCGCGTGGTCGCAGGCGCCAAAACCAATCATCCTTACCTTTGACGGCCCTGAAGCTGGAGCGGCCCAGGGGCAAGGCACAACGCCGTGCGGCATCCTCGCAAACGGAATCATCTTCGGCTATTACACTGATGCTAGCTGGGTTAATCACGGATTCATCCGAATGCCTTGGGGCACGATGATCCAAGTGGATGCTCCGGGCGCAGGTACTCAGCCAGGTCAGGGGACAATCGTGTACGCCATGAATGGCTCGGGCGTAGCCGTCGGATTTTACGTTGACCCAAACAACGTCAACCATGGTCTCCTGCGAACTCCAGACGGGCGCCTCACCGAGATCAAGATCCCGGGTGGAGGGAGCGAACCCGGTCAGGGCGTCTGGGCCGGGAACATCAACGCCGCGGGAATGATTTCAGGGATATATCTAGATGAAAACAATATCTACTACTACTTCCTGCTTTCGGCGCAAGGTGCACTAACCACTATCGACTTTGGCAACGCGAATGGCTTTCTTGCGGTTATGTCCTACGGGCTGTCGCCGGCGGGCGCAGCGATCGCAGCATACGGCGACGATGTCGGAGCCTGGCATGGTTGGCTGCGTCAACAGAGCGGCAAACTCGTAGACATCGATGACCCTGCTGCCGGAACAGGGGCGGGACAGGGCACGCAACTGTTGTCGATAAACGCAAGGGGAACGATCGCTGGAGTTTACATCGATGCGCAAAGCGCATATCACGGATTCCTGCGCGGCCCTGATGGCCGATTCGCCAACTTCGATGCGCCAGGATCAAGCGACGGCGGCGGGACCTTCCCAATTGCGAACAACAATTTAGGCTTGACGACCGGATACTATTGGGACCCTACGGGCTTCAATCACGGATTTCTGCGGACCGCCGGTGGCTGGTACGCCGAGATCGAGGTCCCAGGGTCCCAAGGAACCGTCCCTTATGGCATCAATCTCGAAGGGCAGGTGACCGGGTTCTACTACGATGCAAATTACGCGGCGCACGGCTTCCTTTGGATTCCGTAACCATAAATCATTCGTGGCTATGTCGCTGAAGCGGCAGCATGACCTCGTGAGCTTCAGGGTGGCGAACCCGCTCTGTTCGCCTCTTCGGGCACTGAGAGGCTGGTCGGCAATGCTGCAGTTACCGGCCAGCTAATATCTCGGCTGGTAAGCCTTGGCAGTATCTGGATCGCGGGCGCAACACCCGCCACCCTGAACTGGTGAAACTCCGAACTAGCCGACCACCACGCCTCGCGGTTAGCTTTCGAGATACTCCCAGAACGAGTCGGCCAGGTCGGCGCCGAGTTCGGTGGCCATGCGCCGGGCGGCGCGCTCTACTTCCTCGACGAGGCCGTGCAGGTAATCGCGCGAGCGGGAGACGGCGACCACGCCGATGGTGGCCGATTGCCAGGTGGCCGCCTCATCCATTTCCGCCACGGAGACGTTGAAGCCCTGGCGCAACTGGTCCTTGATGGAGCGCACCACCTGCCGGCGGTCTTTGAGGGACTGGGCATGCTCGATGCGTAGTTCGAGCGTGAGTTGGGCGACGGGCATAGCGGCGTCAGGATTTCCCCGCCAGTGTAAATAGGGAATAGGGAATAGGGAATAGGGACGTAGGGACTAAGGGACTGGCTTTCAGCTCTCAGCTTTTAGCTTTCAGCTTCGGGCTGGCGAGGGAATGAGCAGCTTTGGGGCTGAGGCGGGTCAGTCGGCGAATTGGGCCAGTTGCTCGGGGGCGGGTTTGGGTGTTAGCGCACTAACTACCACCATCGCGGCAACCGCTGCGAACAAGGCGGGGAAGATGGCGTCGCGCTGGGCCAGAACTTGCGGAAGATGCATCATTGGTTTGAGGCGAGAGTCCCAGGCCAGCGTGACTACTGTTCCGACGGCAATGGCTGAGACCGCGCCCCAGGCCGTGACTCGACGGGAGTAAAACGCGGCGAGAACGACGGGAGTGAGCGCGGCCGAATAGATGGTGTAGGCGTAGAGCATGGCGGCGAGAATGCTTTGCGCGTAAATGGCTTGATAAAGCGCCCAGCAGCCGAGCAGCACCACGGCCAGCCGGGAAACGATCAGCACGCGCTTGTTGGAAGCATCGGGCGCGAGATAGCGCACGAAGATGTCGTTGACCAGGTTGGTGGCCGGCGAGAAAAGGTAGTTCGACGCGGTGGAGATGACTTTTGCGAAGACGGCTCCGAGGAGCAGCGCGCCCATCAGCGCCGGCAGCCCGTGGCGAGCCGTATAGGGAATGATCTCGCGCGGCGCGTGGGAGACTTCGCCGGTGGGGTAGAGTGCGCGGCCGAAAACGGCGATGGCTACGATGAGCGTTTCCAGCACCAGCGTGCCCAGGGTCCAGCCGACGACGGAGATGCGCGCGTCCTTTTCGCTGCGCGCGGAGAAAAATTTCTGATACATCACCTGGTTGCCGAGCATGAGCAGCAGCGTGGGCACGAGGAACTCCATGGCGCGCACGAAGCCCATGTAGGCAGGCTCGACGATGTTGTTGGGGCCGAGCCGGTAATTGCCGAAGACCTCAAAATACTGCGGAGGCAGCGCCGCGTGCAGGCCCGGCCAGCCGCCGGCTTTGGCGAAGAGCATGGGCACGGCGATGATGCAGATGACGGTGACCAGGGAGCCGATGGCGACGTCCATATAGGCCACCGAGGACATGCCCGCCATGGCCGTGGTCAGAATGACGAATGCGGCGATGATGAATGTGCCCAGGTTGGAGGAGACGGTCTGGGGAAAGATCAGGTGCAGGACGTCGCCGCCCCCGCGGAACTGGTAGCTGGTAATGGCGGTGAAGGCGAAGAGAATAGCGATGGTGCCGAGCACGCGCGCGGCCTGATTGTAGCGCGCTTCGAGCAGGTCAGGCAGCGTGAACTGCGCGAATTTGCGCGCGCGCGGAGCGATGAAATAGATGAGCAGAAGGCCCAGCCAGCCGCCGGCCGGCTGCCAGAGCGCGGCAAAGCCGTTGAGGTAGGCGTTCTCCGCACCGGCGAAGAGCGAGCCGGCGCCGATCCAGGAGGTGAGCAGCGTGAGCACCAGGACGATGGCGGGCAGCGAGCGTCCGGCGACGAGGTAGTCGGCCTTGGTTTTGACCAGATACGTGCGATAGATCGCCACGGCCAGAAGCGCGACGACGATCGCGACCAGAACGGCGACGTAAAGGTGAGTCATTCGCTAGAGATTCCTCGCTTGCTGCCGACTGCGGGTATGAGCAGTGTAATGGATGGAAGCGAAGGGGGTGGATTCCGGCCACAGGCGCGGATGTGCTTCCCTATAGCCGAATGGTGAATCCGAAACAGACGTGACGATGTTCCGAAATGGACGAAGACATAATCCGAAATAGACGACATGGTAATCCGAAATAGACGGAAGTATAATCCGAAATAGACGGGCTTTTAATCCGAAATGGACGGAGCGGAACGCATGCTTTATCCCCGCTTTTCCGCGGCGCTGATTGCCACGGCGCTTCGCGACACGCCGGTGGTGATGGTGACCGGCCCCCGCCAATGCGGAAAGACCACCCTGGTCCGCGAGCTGATCGCCGGCGGCCGACAATTTCTCACCCTGGATGACGATACGATCCTGGCTTCGGCGCGCAGCGATCCGGTCGGGCTGGTGCGCGGACTGGGCAAACCCACGATCGACGAGATTCAACGCGCCCCCGATCTTCTTCGCGCCATCAAGAAGTCGGTGGATGAAGATCGCCAGCCGGGCCGGTTTCTGCTTACCGGATCCGCCAATCTTCTCGCTCTTCCGCGCGTTTCCGAGAGCCTGGCCGGGCGCATGGAGATCGTCAATCTGCTGCCGCTGGCGCAGGCGGAAATCCAGCGCCGCAAACCAGCCTTTTTGCGGGAGGCGTTTCGCGGAAAGCTGGCCAGGCCGGGAAAACTGCTCATCGGCTCAAAGCTGCTGGCAGCAGTCTTGACTGGCGGGTATCCGGAAATGCTGCGCCGGAAAAATCCACGGCGGCGACAGTCGTGGGCGCGGGATTACATCCGCGCCATCGTGCAGCGGGATGTACGCGACATCGCTGAAGTGGAGAAGCTGGATCAGATGCCGCGGCTGGTGAACGTGCTTGCCCATCATTCCGGTCAGCTCACCAATTTTTCGCAGATGGGCGGTCAGATCGGATTCGACGACAAGACGACGCGGAAATATGTAGCCATCCTGGAAGAGCTGTTTCTGGTCCGCCGGGTGGAAGCGTGGTCGCGCAACCGGCTCAGCCGCCTGATCAAAACGCCGAAGCTGCATTTTCTCGACTCGGGACTGCTGGCCGTGCTGCTGGGCGCCGCCGGGGAACGCGTCGCCCGGGACCGCGCGGTCTTTGGCCCGCTGCTTGAGACCTTTGTTTTCTCCGAGGTGATGAAGGAGATTTCCTGGATGGGTAGCGGCGCCATTCCTTATCACTATCGCGACAAGGATCAGGATGAAGTGGACCTCGTGGTAGAGGACGAGTCTGGGGCTGTCGTGGGCATCGAGGTGAAGGCGAGCGCAACGGTGAACAGCGGGGACTTCAAAGGGCTCCGCAAGCTTGCGCATGCGTGCGCAGCGGATTTCAAGCTGGGGGCCGTGCTCTACGACGGCGAGCAGACGGCGCCGTTCGGTCATAATCTTTTTGCTGCGCCGCTGTCGTGCCTGTGGGGAGGGGCAGGCAAAGAAACTGATTGAGGCGCCCGAAACGCATCTAGAGCGTGATCAGCGTTGCCGATTGCTCGGGTTGGCAGATGGCTGCCGGCTCGCCTGCCTGGCGCGGGGTCCAGTTGCGCGGCTGGTAAATGCAGCATGGCTCCTGGGCCAGCGGGTCTCCGGTCAGCGCATAGGCGCGGGCGCGTGAGCCGCCGCAGATCTCCTTGTACTCGCAGGCGCCGCACTTGCCTTCCAGGCGGCTGGTGTCGCGCAGGGCTTTGAAGATAGGCGCTTCGCGGTAGATTTCGGCGAGCGGGGTCTGACGAATGTTGCCGGCGTGAATGGGCAGGAAGCCGCTGGGGTAGACGTTACCGACATGGGAGATGAACATGAAGCCCTTGCCGTCGTTGACGCGGCGCGTGGCCCAGCCCATGGTGCGGCTTTTGGCGTCGGCGGTGGGGGCGCCCGGCTCGTATGCCTGTGGCTGGTGGTTCGTGGCCCGTGATCCATGGCCGTGCGCGAATTTGCGCTCCTCAAGATTATGTTGCAGGAGGTAGCGGCGATAGTGCATGGCTTCGGTGGTCTTGATCTGGAAGCTGACCCGCTGCGAGAGCTCGTAAATTTTGCCGAAGACCTGTTCGAACTCTTCGCCGCTGAGCAGGTCGGCGAGCTGGCCGCGGCCCACGGGAACCAGGAAGAAGACGTTCCACATGACGATGGCGAGCTTCTCGAAGAGATTGCAGAGGCCGTCGAGGTCGTGGGCGTTGTGGCGGCTGATGGTGGAGTGAACCTGGATGGGAATGCCGGCTTCGTTGGCCCACTCGATGGCCTGGATGGTTCGCGCCCAGGCGCCGGGGAGTCCGCGGAAGGCGTCGTGAATCTCCGGCGTGGAGCCATCGAGCGAGATGCCCAGGCGCACCAGGCCGGCCTCTTTCATTTTGAAGATGGCGTCGCGGGTCAGAAGAGGCGTGGCACTGGGGGTTACGGCGACCTGCACGCCCTTGTCCGCTGCGTAGCGGATCAGCTCGAAAACATCCTGGCGCTTCAGGGGATCCCCGCCAGTAAACACGAAGATGGGGATGTGCATGGCGGCGATCTGGTCGATGAGGGCCTTGCCTTCGGCGTTGGTGAGCTGATCAGGATGCGCCAGAGGCTGCGCGGCGGCGCGGCAGTGCTTGCAGGCAAGATCACAGGATTGTGTGACTTCCCAGATGGCCAGGAATGGAGTTTCGTCGTAGTTCAATCCGCCGCGGGCGGGTATGTGGTGCATGGGCTGCATGACGCCTCCTGCGGAATCGAGGCGGAGCCGGGGTGGAGAAGAGGTCCAGCGCCGGGGACGAAGCGGTTGCGAAAGCTCAAAAAATCGGAGACACTGCCCTTAGCGCCGGTCGTTTCCGATTATCCGGAAGGCGGGAGCAGTGGCCGAGCCGTTCGAAATCCGCTTGCGCGAGCCACGATTCGGTACCAGAAGAACAGGTAGAAGACGGCTGCGGCTGTGATTGAGATCACCTCATTTTGCCCTACGGTGCGTCTAAGACGATATCTACAAAGCTGCAGGAGACCTGCTGGATACCTCAGTTTGGGCGAAAGACGCATTGGCGCTGGACAAAAAGACCAAAATCGGGGCACAATCGAATCCCCATTGCCCCCTGATCGCCGGGGGCCTGCGTTGCCAAGGCAAGAGCCAGGTAGGCCCGTAAGAGCAAGGTGAGTTAAATCACTTTTCGATGTGCCACCGGGCACCGCAGCCCGGCGGCCGTTCTGCGATAGTTCTGAAGCAAGTCAGGGAGGTTGCCATGGCCGCCACTATAAAGCCTGGCTGGACCAGACCAGCCACGATTCTCTTTGCCTCCGAGATCCCGGCCAACGAGAGGGCCTTTACGTTCGCATTGGCGCAGGCGGTGGAATTTGGCGCGGATCTCATCCTCTTTCATGCCTATGACACGCTTGTGGTTGCGGCATCCGAGCAATCCGGGATCCGGTATTACGATTACGCCGCGGCGGCACGGACAGAGAAGAGTCACCTGGAGCCGCTCGCACGCCGGGTGACCGAGGCAGGTGTGCGCTGCGAAGTAGTGGTGCGCCCGGGGCTTCCCGCCGACCAGATCCTTTCCTTCACCCGCGAGCGCGCCATCGACCGCATTGTGATGGGGACACATTCGCCCGGTCCTATCGGCAAGCTGCTGGTGGGGTCGGTGGCGGAAGCTGTGCTGCGCAGTTCCACTGCGCCGGTGTACATCGTTGGTCCCGATGTGGTTGACGGCAGCTATCGCAAATTCGCCACGCGCACCATATTGGCCGCAGCGAGTCTGCATGAGGGCAGCTCCATTGTGATTCCGTTTGCCGCGGAACTCGCCGCACAGCATAATGCACGGCTCATTCTTCAGCACGTCATCCGCCCGCAGGACCGCGCGGAGGTGATGGCAGGCAAGTCGATCGACCAGATCGAAACCGAGATTCTCTCCATGATTCCGGTTGAGCTGGCGGAGAAGATCGAAGCGCAGGCCATTGTCGTTCCCGGCGATCCCACCGAAGAGTTGCTTTACCAGTCTCGCGCGCAGCAGGCGGACCTTATCGTGCTTGGTGCGCAGGGCGCCTCGGCATTTGCCGCAATTACGCGGCAGGGCGTGGTGTACAAGGTGCTTGCCCACTCGCAGTGTCCGGTGATGACGCTTTCGCCGGTGGTGCTGGCCGAGTGCGGATCCAAAACCGATGCGGAGAAAGTGCGCTCTTCGGAAGCGTACATGGCAGGAGTCTTCTAAACCGGTCGCGATTCGTGGTTCGTGCGTCGTGCTTCGTGTGTCACCGGTCCACCCCTGATGCGCCCACAGCTTGGCAGGTTGCGCGGTTCTCCTTGTTTTTCCCCTTCTTACATCCGTTTTTTCCCTGAAATATACGAGTTTCTTTTCCGAACAACTTCATTCGGCAAGCCGGCGTCAAAAGCCTGTATTGCCGGGAGGGGGGAGAAAAGAGAAGAGCGATGCTTTGGACAATATTCGTGGTTCTTCTGCTGCTTTGGCTAGTGGGCATGGTGAGCTCATATACGTTTGGCGGGCTCATTTACCTTCTGCTGGTGGCAGCACTCGTTGTACTGCTGATCCAGCTGATCACCGGACGCAGGCATGTGGTCTGACGAATGCTGGATAGTCACCGCGGGCGTGAAACCCAGGTGGCTTGAAGTTCTAATAGACCCCGGTGAGGGGCTAAACGACGGAGGTAGCTATGGATAAAGACAGAGTAAAGGGAAAGATAGATGAAGTTGCAGGCAGGACGAAGCGTCAGGCCGGCGAGTGGACTGGTGACACGCAGTCGCAGGTCGAAGGTGGAGTTCAGGAAATCAAGGGGCGCGTCCAGAACGCGTGGGGCAAGGCGAAGGACGCCGCACGCGATTCCAACGATACGCATAAGGCACCGCACCCGGAACACACAGAGCACGACTCCGGACGCCATTAAAAATAACGGTTCGGCTGAGTTACGCCCGGTTTCAGGTGAAGGATCGACTCGCCTGACCGGGCGATTCTTTTTGCCTGATGGATACTTCGACACGAGGCAGGTATACTGAGGGTCAAGGCAGCGCGCCACAGGCGTGCAGCCTGCGAGGTGCGTCTTCAGCAGCAGCTCAGGTTCTATCGCGGTTAACCCGCCGACATCTGGAACTTCGCGATGGCGGGCAGTAGTCCGCGTCCTGCGAAGTCCGGTCGATGCCCTGGCCTGTTCGCTTCTTCCCGCCTCGTGTGTTCTCTGCGGCGCTTCGCTGCCGCGACTTTCTTCCGCCCCAATTTGCGATGCGTGCTGGACGGAATTCCCATCCGAGAGCGGCGCGGTATGCGTGCGCTGCGGCGACTCGCTGGCGGCGCCGGAAAGCCCTCAGTTTTCAGAGTACTGCCGGGCGTGCCGGCTGGTTCCGCCGCCGTTTCAACGCGCGGTGGCTTACGGCGTCTACCAGGGGCGTTTAAGGGACGCCATTCACGCATTGAAGTACGATCGGGTGCACCCGGCCGCACGCGGGCTGGGCAGGATGCTCGCCCTCGCCATTGGCCGGCTCGCCGGCGAAGCCCCTGTTGAAATGCTAGTAGTTCCCGTGCCGCTGCACCGATCAAAGTATTCGCAGCGTGGATTCAACCAGGCGCGCATGCTTGCCCGCGAGGCGCTGCGGTCTTTGCGCAAGAGCCATCCCCAGTGGCGGCTCGCGCTTGCCCCGGGAACGCTGATGCGGCTCCGCGTGACCGCAAGCCAGGCGGGACTAACTCCGCGGCAACGGCGAGTGAACGTGCGTGGCGCATTTTCGGTTTCAGATGCGGCTGCGGTGGCGGGCAGGCACGTTTTACTGATTGACGACATCATGACTACGGGAGCAACGGCCCGGGCCGCGTCGCAGGCGCTGCTTCGCGCTGGCGCGGAATCGGTGTGGGTAGCGACATTGGCTCGAGCGCGGCGGATCACTGCAGAAAGCCGCGTTTCGTTTGAAAACGCCGACAATCTGAAACAAGTGGCCGGAGAGCCGGCCGTATTTTCGCAAGCAGCAGGTTTTTATTCCACGAATTCATCCGCAGGCCAACCGTCATTTTGACGCGGGAGACTGACATGTCTTTGGGAAAGGCCATGATACATGCACGCAAACAGAAATCGGCCGTGAAAGCGGCGGCATTGGCAGCTGCCGACCACGGCGCGGTGCAACTCGCGGTGCACACACACATCCTGCAGATGCCGGTGCTGGTGCTGAACGCGTCCTATGAGCCGATCAACATCTGCGGAGCGCGGCGCGCCCTGGTGCTGGTGCTGAAGGGCATTGCCCGCACCGAGGAAGAGCACGGCCTGACGCTGCACGCCCAGCGCGCCCACGTGCCCATGCCGTCGGTCATCCGCCTGCTCGAGTACCGGCGGATTCCACATCAGACGCGCGCTCTCTCGCGCAAGAACATCCTGCTGCGCGATCGCAACACCTGCCAATATTGTGGGGAAACTAAGGCGCCGGGCGAACTGACGCTCGACCACGTGGTCCCGCGCTCGCGCGGCGGCAACTCCACCTGGGAGAACCTGGTGGCATGCTGCCACTCCTGCAACCGCCGCAAGGGCAACCGCCTGTTGAGCGAGCTCGAAGACATGATCCTGCTGCGCGAGCCGCGCGCCTTCTCGCTGCATACCAGCCGGCAGATCATGCGCATGCTGGGCCGGGGCGACGACCGCTGGCGGAAGTACCTGTTCTATTAGGAACAGGGAACAGGGAACGGGGAACAGGGATTAGGGGACAGGGAACAGAGTCC
The DNA here is from genome assembly GCA_035935755.1 of Occallatibacter sp. Classification (GTDB taxonomy): domain Bacteria; phylum Acidobacteriota; class Terriglobia; order Terriglobales; family Acidobacteriaceae; genus Telmatobacter. Next base: position 85,943 of record DASYWU010000003.1, read on the forward strand.
AAGCGCGACTTTTGTTTATTTTGCTGGAGAGAACTGAGGGTCTGAACGTCATCGGCCTGCGCCGCGTCTATGTCGCAACGAGGTCCGCGATGGGGAAAGCCCTGCTCATCTGGCTGTTATCTTGTGGCACTCTGCTGGCGCAGTGGTATACGCCGCCTCCCCATCCCACTGCTTTGCCCAGCCACCCCTTCTTCATTCGAAATACGTGGTACATCGGCGGCGCGGGGCCGTGGGACACGATGACGATGGACCCTGCGGCGCAGCGGCTCTACATTGCACACGGGTCAGTAGTGCAGGTGGTGGATGTGCAAACCGGCACGGTGGCTGGCGAAATCAGGGGCCTTGCCGGTGCGCGCGCCATTGCGCTCGATGACTCGGGAGGCTACGGCTACATCAGCGACGGTCCGGCGGCGCGGGTGGTGGTGTTTGACCGCCGATCGCTGCAGACGATCGCTGCCATCCCCACCGAACCCGATCCTAGGTCGCTGGTTTACGAGCCGCGTTCGGGGCTGGTATTTGTGGTGCAGACTGCGCCACCGGGACAGACGCCTCCGCCGCAGCCAGGGCGACGGAGGACGACGCCTTCGCAAGCCGCACGGGATGCGAATGCAGCCTCGTTCATCACCGTCATCGACCCGCAAGCGGATTCCGTTCTGGGCACGATCCTGATTGCCGGCCATCTTGGCTACGCGCAGACAGACGGCGCGGGAGAGGTTTACGTCGGCTACTCCAATCGCGACGCGATTCTGCGTTTCAGCGCCGGAGCAGTGGCCGCGGAAATGCGCAACCGCCAGACGGAAGCGGCGCATATGCCGGCAACTGCGACCGCGGCCGGTAAACAGGCTGCGCGCCAGGCCGGGGAGAAGAAGCCGGTCCTGCTCGACTGGACAGGCGGACAAGGCGCGAACAGTAACGCGGGTGGCGGCTTCAACGACATCCCCCTGGGCTCCGGGTGCGGAGTGCCGCACGGATTTGATGTTGACGGCCGCAACGGCCGAATCTTTGCCGCCTGCGGCAACATGACGCTCGAGGTGCTCAACACGGCAACCGGCCAGCAAGTCGCTTTGCTGGCCATCGGTTCCGGTGTGGACGAGATCGGATATGACCCGGTGCACGGCTACATCTTCGCCGCCGACGGCGCACAAGACGGAAACCTGACCGTCATCCAGCGCAACTTCACTACAGATACCTATGCGATTGTCCAGAATCTGCCCACGCGGGAGCGGGCTTTCGTAATGGCGGTCGATGCGGAAGATGGCGAAGTGTACCTGGTGACAGATATCGAGGGCGCGGATCTGACCCATCCGGGCGGCATTGGCTCGCTGCGCATGAAGGCGATCGACGGCAGCTTCCAGGTGATCCAGATAGGAAATTGAATAGGCGGATGGCAGTCGTTGCTACTGCGCGCCGTTCGCAGGCGCAGGCCTCTGCGGATTCCGGTGATCGACGATGCGGTAACCTTGCGGGACCCGGAATACGGCCGGATCGGGCGCTGACAGCGTCAGGCCGGTGAGCCATAGCGTCTGCTCGCCGTCGCGCGGATCCTGGCGCTGCACTCTCACGTTGATTCCGAGCTGCGGCGAATACCAGTAGTCCTCGGTGCGAATGATGTTCTTCGTATTGCCGATTGTTTCCGCGTAGACCGTAAGCGTTTCACGGGTATGCAGCACTACCTGCCCGCCTATTAGATCGCTGCCGAGATTTTCCCGAGTCAAGTACGTTTTGCCGCCGGGCTGCACGCCCACCGGCCGGTCGGCGGCCTCGGGCCGTGTAACGTAAGGAAACAAGTTGCAGACCTTGGCGTATGGATTACACAGGTAGAGAGTGTGCGCCAGGGGGTCGATATACTCCTGGCTCCGCACCATCGACTGCCGATTGTCGGGATTGGGAACGGGCACGAAGGTACGTCGTTCCTGAAAGATTCGCCCTTCGGTATCGCGCGCAACAACGCGCTGGTTCTCACTCGTCACCGTGGAACCGTCAGGCATGATGCGCACCACATGCGTTTTGGCGATGGCCATGAAGGGCGCCTCGGCCTTGGATGAAAAGTAAAGCGGCGCGATGAAGAACGGCGCGCGGTAATCGGGCGCGTGGGTGGCCGGCGTATTCTGCGCCGGTAGATTTGCACCAAAGAAGACGGAGACAACGAGGACTGATACAAACCGATTCATGCAGGCCCCCGATTTGCGCCTTCATTATCACATGGGCAATCCGCAGGAAGCGCCGCTACTTCTTCGGCTGCTGGCCGTCCGGGGGATTTCCGTTTTTGGTGATGTCCTGCCCGTTATAAAGGATGATGGTGCTGGTGCCGAAGCGTTTGTAGTTGCTGTATTTCACAATTTCGCGGATGTGCACATCGTCGTCCATGTAGCCGTTGCCGCCGGTGAAGTGCAGAATGCCTTCGCCCTTGGAATAGACCGGAAACCAGTAATGCCCGTCGATCTGCTGCCGCCAGGTGATAAACGGCGGATGGAGATCCTGGTGGCCGGGCTTGGTGTCGTCGGGCAGCATCCAGCCGTTGGTGACCACAATCTCCAGCGCGTCGGTGTCGACCCAAATGCGCCCCTTGAAGTAGCGCTTGTTCTTTTCCATCTGTTTCGGGCTTACATCGAAGACATAGCAGTCGACCTGGTCGATCTTCTGCTTGCCCACGTACTTCACGTCGTACTCGGCAATGTTGTCGGGGGTAAGCACGAACTGGTAGTTGTGCTGGATGTCCTGAAAGTCTGACGGCATCATCAAGATGCGCGACAACGTGTTGGGCGGAGCATAGACCACCTGCTCCAGCCGGCCGCCACTGGGGCGGAAGGTGACATCGTCCACTTCGTAGTATTCGCCGTCTACCTTCTTGGTGTCGTCGTTGATGGTGTCGACGCGCGCGGTGCGGCGGTAGGTGTAGTGCTTCAGCGCTTCGCCGAACTGCGCTTCCTGCGCTGTGAAGTCGCTGATGATTTTCTCAACTGGGAGCGTGGGTTGGGTAAATTGCAACGGACCAAAGCCGGAGTCGAGCGGCATCGGCGTGAAGCTGCCCTGACTGCCTTGTGCGCCTGCAGCAGTGGCTGCGCCCAATACGAGCGCCAGGGTGATGTATACCGGTTGGAATCGCCTCATGGATTCCTCCTCTTTTTCGCGCCGTCTGCCTTGATCCGGGATGGGGAAAACCGCGTGCTTTGATCTCAGTCTCTCATGCGCCTGACAAATTAGACGCGCCGGTAGCGCCGAGGGATATTAGCTCGGCGGCTGAGGCGACGGCTCAGGCGGGGCTTGAGGCTGCGGCTGAGCGGGCGCGGGAGTGCCGATGGCCGGGGTCTTCAGGATCCTGAACGAATTAAGGAACTGCTCGGTCCGGGCGGCCGGATGGTCTTTGTTGTTCACCACGATGAGCTGGTAAAGCCGGCTGCCATCCAGAAACTGGTGCACGGCATATTGCCAGCCGTCTTTGTCGAGGGCCGTAAATGCCCGGCCAGGCGTGCTGTAGAGGTCAATGGGCACGTCGCTGGTGAGCTTCTTATCCCTCACCACGCCGTCGCGCATGGTTTGCAGCAGCTCCTCCGGCGAGGCGGTGGCGTAGTCGGGCGGGTAGTCGTTATAGATCACCATGTAGGTGATGTTGTCGTTTTCGATGTCCACCCAGAACTGGTGCAGGGTGGAAGCCCCTCCGCCTTGCAGGGCCAGGGGTTTCGCCGATTGCTGTGGCGTTCCGGGCAGGTCGATGCTGAAGCGGCCTTCGGCGGAAGTGAAAGGCTGCATATCAGTATCCGGGGAAGAGGCGGCAGCCGGAGTCGAAGTCGTCGCGGGCTGCTGCGGCGCCGGAACGGCTGCCTTGACAGACGTGGCGCCCAGGGGCATAACCAGCAAGACTGCAACCAGGTTCGAGAGCGAGCGCATGTTCCTCCTGCCAGCTTCCCTGCGGCGAAAAACCGCGCAGGGATTTCCTGCTAATTATGGCGCAGCGCCCCGGGGAGCGACTCGTGCGGGGGCGCCAGGCAAGCCAGAACCCAGTAAATCCGTACAATAAGATTAGATGGCGTTTACCGAACAATATGACGTGGTGGTTGTGGGCGCCGGCCATGCGGGTTGCGAAGCTGCCATGGCCGCGGCTCGCATGGGGCTTAAGACCGCGCTGATCACCATGAACCTGGACCTGATTGCCCAGATGAGCTGTAACCCCGCGGTCGGCGGAGTAGCCAAGGGGCACCTGGTGCGCGAAGTAGACGCGCTGGGCGGCATCATGGGCGAAGTGGCCGATGCGGTCGGCATTCAGTTCCGGCTCCTCAACACGTCGCGCGGCCCGGCAGTCTGGAGCCCGCGCGCGCAGTGTGATAAGCAACTCTATCGCGTTAAGATGCGCGAGGTACTGGAAGCCCAGCCCGGGCTGCATATCCGGCAGGCGGAAGTCGTCGATCTGGTGATTGATGAGGGAACAGGGAACAGGGATCAGGGATCAGGGGACGACGGCGAACCTGATGGCGCTTCCGGGGTCGATGAACTTGCAGAGCTGCCCCGCCCCATTCGGCCTCGGCGGCGCGTCCTTGGCCTGAAACTGCGCGATGGCCGGCGGTTGATGGCCGGCGCCACCATCATCACCACGGGCACATTCCTCAACGGCCTTATCCATTGCGGCGAAGAACGTTATCCTGCGGGACGCAGCGGCGAGCCGGCCAGCGTTCTCCTCGGCGAAGCGCTGCGGCGGCTCGGGCTGCGCACCTGCCGCCTGAAAACAGGCACTCCGCCGCGCCTCGATGGGCGCACCATTCGCTGGGCCGAATTCGAAGAGCAACCTGGGGATGCCGATCCGACGCCCTTCAGCTTTCGCACGCAAAAAATCGTGCAGCCGCAGGTGAGTTGCCACATCGCGTTCACCACGCCGGAGACGCTGCGGCTCATCCGCGAGAACGTGCACCGCTCGGCGATGTATTCAGGGCGCATCGAAGGCATTGGCCCGCGCTACTGCCCGTCGATCGAAGACAAGATTGTCAAATTTCCCGACAAGACGCAGCACCAGTTCTTTCTCGAGCCCGAAGGGCTGAACACGCACGAGGTCTACATCAACGGGATGTCGACATCGCTGCCCATGGAAGTGCAATGGCAGATGGTGCATTCGATTCCGGGCCTCGACGAAGCGGAGATGCTGCGGCCCGGGTACGCCATCGAGTACGACAGCGTGGACGCGACCGAGCTGGACCGCACGCTGCGCGTGAAGTGCATGGAAGGCCTGTATCTTGCCGGGCAGATCAACGGCACCAGCGGATACGAAGAGGCCGCTTGCCAGGGAATTATGGCGGGCATCAACGCGGCGCTATGGCTCAAGGGCGAACCGCCGTTCACCATGGATCGCACCGAAGGTTACACCGGCATTCTCATCGACGATCTGATCTCGAAGGGAACTAATGAGCCGTATCGCATGTTTACGTCGCGCGCCGAGTTCAGGCTGCACCTGCGCATCGACAACGCGGATCGGCGGCTCACTCCGCACGGCCGGCGGCTGGGATTGATCAGTGATCAGGCGTGGGCTGAATACCAGCAGAAACAGACGCGCATGACGGCGCTGGAGCGGCTGCTGGCATCCGGCAAAGTGGATGGCGAGAAGCTGGCCCGCGCAGGTTTGGGCGACCTGACGGCAGTTGCGGGACTGACGTGGGCGCAATTGCTCAAGCGGCCGGAAGTGACGATCGAAGCGGCGCTGACTGCGCTACGCCCGGAAATGGAGGGCAACGCGACGCTGCGGGCATTTCTGCCGCCGCAGGATCCGCAGGAACACTCTGTGAGTGTAGCCAGGATGCGCAACGAAGCGCGCGCGGTGGAGACGGAGATCAAGTTCGCGGGATACCTGGAGCAGCAGAAGAAGTCGATTGAGAAACTGAAAGCAGCGGAAGCAGTTGCGATCCCTGAGTGGATTGAGTACGGCGCCATCAGCGGGCTCTCGCGGGAGATGCGAGAGAAGCTGGAGCGGGTACGGCCGGGAACGATCGGGCAGGCGAGCCGCATACCCGGGGTGACGCCGGCGGCGCTGAGCCTGGTGCATGTCTCGATACGGTTGCAGGGCGCGAAGCGGCTGGTGGGATAGGCTGACATGGAGCCTCACTGAATGGCTGCACGGGACAAGCCTGCTGGCGTCCGCGGGTAAACCTGTCTAAAACAAAGCTCATCGAATAGCGTGTAAAGCATTCGGAGGCGTACGCAGATGAGCAATACCGAATGGGGCCCTCCCCCTGTAAGGGTGTTCTGGGGTGAAATGGCGCCAAGCGATCACATCGCGCATTTTTACGAGGACGAGGAATCCTTCCTGGCCACGCTGGCCGGGTTTGTCGCAGAAGGAATGGAAAAGGGCGAAAGCGCAATTGTCATTGCCACTCCGCGACATCTGGCTGGCTTAGAGCAACGCCTGACGAAGAGCGGGATCGACTTAGCCAGCGCGCTGCTCGATGAGCGGTACATTGTGCTGGACGCCGAGGCAGCCCTCGCGACTTTCATGCGCAGAAACTGGCCCGACGACCAGCTCTTCGCCGAGATGGTCGGCAACCTGATCCGGCGGGCTTCCAGAAAAGGACGAGGCGTGCGCGCTTTCGGCGAAATGGTTGCGCTGCTGTGGGCCAACGGACAGCGGGAGGCGACGATCAGGCTGGAGCACCTTTGGAACACGTTCTGCCGGAACTATGGATTTTGCCTGCTGTGTTCCTATCCCCAGGCGGGATTCATGAAGGCTCCCCAGCAATCCATAGCCGAGATCTGCGGCCACCATTCGCGCTGCCTGGCCAACAATTGGGGCACTCCGGCGCCTGCCGGCGAAGCGGCCTGAAAGCGGCCTTTCTACGCAGAAGCCCGCTGAGGCGATATTCGTGTTGCCACAGTAGTCGTCGAATAGCTGAAAAAGATCAGTGCGCGTCCTCCGATCCCCAGTACCACCGGTCAGCATCATAAGTCTAATCAGAATGAGAGGTGGCATATGAAATTCTGGATTGGTTTGCTTACCGGATTTGCTGCCGGGGTCACGATCGGCATACTGTATGCTCCTGCGCGCGGAGCGGTAACCCGCCGCCGCATCGTGGAGACCGCCGGCGACTTCGCCGACACCTCGCGGGAAAAGATGCACGACATCAGCCGGATGGCGAAGCGCAAAGCGCGCAACGTCACCTCCATGGCCAACGAGAAGGTGCAGCGCGCCTCCGAGTTCGCCAGGGAGAAGGCGGACGATATCGGCGAGGCTGTCGGGGCAGTTCGCGAAAAAATCCATCGCGCAACCGCATAAAGCAAAGCGGCCGCAGATTCAACTTACATTTTTGGGGCCAAAGTTTTTCAGCTACGGATCATTCCGCCTTGCGCCATGATCCTGGAAACGACTCGCGCGGTTCTGCAACCCGCGAGGCGCCGGGGAGCGGTGTCGAGGCCGGTCAGCGACTCCACGGACTGGCGAGGCTCAGGGCATGTGTACCTCCACAATATCCCCGTCCTGGAGCTGGTGCGCTTCGCGCAATTTCACACCGGCTGCGATTTCGATAATGTTCCGCGCATGATGGTCACCGTGGTTTCACTCCTGGTTCAGCGTACGTCAGGTGGGCTGCCGTGCGAATCCAGTGTGACTGAAACCCTTTGAAGAGCGAGACGCGCCGGCGGCCCGTGGCGTTGAGCCGGAGTGGCGGAGACGCATCTTACCCTCATGGGAGAGTCGAATGCGAGTTCTTGTGTACGCGCTTTCCCTGGCGATGCCCTTCATGCTGTCGAATTCGACGCGGCGGGCCAGGGCCCAGAAACTGCCTTCATGCAATCGGCAAGCCATGACACGTCATGGAAACCAGATCACGATCGGGCTGGAGCAACTGAGCAACATTTTCGATCGAAACCTGAGCGCGGCTCATTCACCGTTCAGCGAGCTGCAACTGACCGCCGAGGGCGGCAATAAGCTGAAGGTTTCCGGCAAGAATAACGGCACGCCGGTCGAAATCAGCGGTCCCCTGCAGGTGGAGAGCGGCGGGGCAGTGAAGCTGCATGCGGATAAGATCGAGCAAAACGGGAACCCCGAAAAGGCTTTGATGACCCTGACCGGGAAAAGCCTGGCGGACTATGCGCATTTTCAAAAGACGGATCCCCTGAGCGCCCAGGGCAACGATCTCTACATTCATGTCGACCCGTTGCTGAACGTCGCCGCGGACGTGACCGCTGTATCGCTGGACGGCTCGAGCATCACCCTCACGTTTGCATCGCAGCCGTGCCGGTAGAGAAGCCTCCAGCTTTCAGCTATCAGATCTTAGCTCTTTGGCTGCAGTTGGAGTGTAAGGCATGCCACCTTGCGCTCCGCCGCGGCCGGTCGGGCGTGTCGGAAGGGTCCATTGCTTCGCACCGCGTCTTCCTGTATCTTGGAGCGAGTTTCCCCACGGTCATCCTTTCCTTTCACACGGGCCCTCCGAGGTCATCCGCGGATTCCGATCCTTCCCGGGCGGCCGCACATTCATCCTGGCTTGTTTTTAGATCGTTTCCCCAGGAGAGAAATTCATGGCCGATGTTGCTGCATCGATTCCGGGCCGGGTGCCGGCGAAGTTGCGGCGCCCTGCGTGGATGCGCCCCAAGTATCTGCTGTTCGCGTTTATCGCCTGCATGTACGCCTACGTGCTCTGGCACAATGAGAGCTTTCTCGTCCGACCCAGCGACCCGGAGTGGCCGCACATTGAGCCGTTCAAGTGGATCCTGCTGCCGCACGGGCTGGCGGCGGCCTGCGCGCTGTTTCTGGGGCCATTGCAGTTTTCCGAGCGCCTGCGGCGGCGGTTTGCCAAAGCGCACCGGGTGATGGGGCGGATCTATGTGGCAGGTGCGCTGGTGGGAGCACCCATCGGTTTTTACATCCAGCATTTCGAGGGAGTGCGGATGTATCCTAACGACCCGACGTCGCTCTCGTTTACGTTTGCTGCCGGCGCGGACGCGGCGGTGTGGATCTTCTGCACCCTGATGGCGCTGGCGATGATTCTGCGCGGCAAGGTGGAGATGCACCGGATATGGATGACGCGAAGCTTTGCTTGCGCGCTGATCTTCCTTGAAGTGCGGGTGATAGACGGCGTCTTCGGCTTGGAGAATTTCGACGAGATCATTGTGTGGTGCTGCGTAGTGGCGGCGGTGCCGCTCGCCGACCTGGTGCTGCAGATTCAGGAAATGCTGCGCCGGCGCGGAACGCAAATGCGGATTACGGTATCGAGCTAGGTAGCTGCAAGCCATCCCCTCTCAGCTTTCAGTTTTCTGGCTGCTGGCGGCGGTGTGCCGCCCCATCCTTGCCGCCGCGAACGCGTCAAGGATGAGGTGACTACGATGGTTGCGGAACTACGTGCGTCGCCATTCCGTGGTCACTTCACGGTGATGTCGCGTGTGGCGTCGGCGTGGACTCCGGAGCTGTTCACCGCGTCGAAGATCAGTTTGTAGGTTCCCGGCGCCAGGGAGATCGAACCCTCCATGACCCCGTTGTCTTCGTTGAGCAGCTTGGTGTTCTTATTCCATAGCGAGAACCGGTACACGCCTCCATTGACGGTGGCGGCGGCATTGATCGAGACCGGCGAGGTGACCGTGGCGCCTTCAGCAGGCGAGCAGACGTTGACGCCGTTGCCGGATGGTGCGGAGCAGGTTGCGGTTGGGCTGACGACGAAGAGACTTTGCGCTCCGTTTATGGCCATAGGCGAACCGGGATCTTCGACAAGGCCATTTGAAGTAACGGTGAAGACACGCAGCATCTTCGTAGAGATATTGAGCCCGTAAAGATGGCTGCTTGTGTCCCACTGCAGAACTGACATCAGGCCTTTGACGGGGATTTGGCCAGTCATGCTGGTGATCGGGCTGGACCCGTTGAAATGAAAGAGCTGGAGATTATTGCCAAGAGCGGCAGGGAGAACGGCGTTCGAAGGCGCAAGCGGGCCCATTTCAACGCCAGCGCCACTGGTGGGCGCGGCGGTGGGCATATTCTGATAGGTATTCGTTGACGCGATGCTGCCATTGTTGTTGATGCTAAAGCTGCCCAGTTGCGGGGAGCCATTTGTTCCGCATGGAGCATTCTGCTCAGGCGAAAGGTTGACGGCGAGGTGATTGTTGGAGTCAACAGAGATGGCATAGGGAAAATACTGCCAGCCTCCCGATGGAGGCTCAGGATACTGGACGCTTTGCGTTCCTGCCAGTTCCAGGGCGCCGGAACTTTCGCGTTGAAACGCCAGGATCTCCGGTTCGTCGCAGGTCCCCGAAAGCCCGGCGACCACCGCATACGCGTATTGGTTGCCGCCCGACATCACGAGCTGGTAGTAGTACACATTCATGGCGTTTGTCGAGTCGTTGTACGGGATGGTCGTCCCAAGATACGAAGGCGTGCCGGCGCTTGAGATCTTGAACGATTGAATGGCGATGCATTGGGTGCCCAAATTCTGGTTCTGGGCGCCCGAGACGCCAACGTACAGGTCCTGGCCGGTGCGATCGAAAGCGCTGAACGACACGGTTCCGCATTGACTTCCGCTAAAGTCCTGGATGCTTGTCTCGCCGACCTGCCCCTCGACCGCGCCGTTCGAAGCCAAACTGTACACGTAGATGTTTTCGTCGTCCAGACTAACCAAGTGGTTTGCCATTGCGCCGGCCATCTGGCCGGTGATTTTGAAGGGAGAGCCGGCGACCAGAGTCAGCCGGCCATTGGAAGCTGTGTTGTAAACATTGACGCCATTGGAAATCTGAACATAGACATTGGCGACGGGCGCGGAGGGTGAAGTTTGGGCCATTGACGGCGGGACAAGGGCGAGGGTGGAAACAAGCGCAAGGGCAGCGGCGAGGCCGAGACCCCGGATTGCATATGTCATTGGTTTTCTCCTTGGGGAACGGTTCGCAAAGCAGTGGGGCGCTCTGCCCGGCCCACGTTTGCATGTGGCAGCCGCGGTCGGAATTATTTTTTGCTAAAAGCACCGTCATTGTGTGAGAGCGCAGAGCTTCTGGTCGAATGCGGAGCGCAAGCCCCGCCGCCGGTCACTTCACGGTGATGTCGCGTGTGGCGTACTCATGCGCTCCCGAGGAAGTGCGCGCGTCGAAGATCAAATGGTAAGTTCCCGCGGCCAGAGAAATCGACTGATCCATGATGCCGTTGTCCTCTGAGAGCAACTTGGTGCTGCCATTCCATAGCTCGAAGCGGTATATGCCTCCACTGCCGGTGGCAGCAGCGTTGATGAAAACCGGCGACGAGACTGTGGCATTCTCGGCAGGCGAGCAGACGTTTATGCCATTCGTGGACGGAGCGGGGCACCCTGTGCTGCTGGATACAACGGAATGCCCGGTCATGGCTACGGGTCGCGGAATGGAGTAAGGCGATCCAGGAGCTTCCGTGGCGCCTTTTGCCGTCACGGTGAACACGTGAAGCGCATTGTCGGCGTTGCTGATGGCGTACAGGTGGTTGCTGTTGTCCCAGTACAGGTCCGTGATGGGCGCCGAGGTAATCAGGCCGGTGTTCGCGGTGGCTTGTCCGTTGGGGTTGAAGTTGAAGATCTGGATGCCATTCTGGCCGCCCACCGCCAGCAGCTTGCCCGAGGGAGCCATCTCGAATGATTGAACCCCCGTAACTTCAGTTGTCGGCATGTTGGAGTAGGTACTGCTGGTCGACTGGGATCCATTCGTGGTGTCGACGGCGATGGTGGAGATCTTGGTGGCAATGATCGCGCCCGTATAGGCGTCGGTGTAGGCCATGATGGCGGCCATATGGTTGGTTGGGTCCGCGGTGATGGATCGCACGTCGCCGTTCGAGCCGCTGGGCTGCCCGGCGGTCCCCGGCCACGCAGTGTTGCAGTTCAGGTCGACAAGATTTCCGGATTGGGCTTTCACGAACCCGCAGATTTCGTCGTCTTCGGCGCCGTTCCCGCCGGCATACGCGTAGTTGTTATCCGCGAGCATGGTTAAGGGATAGCCGAGAGAGAAAGCATTGGGCTGGCTCACGCCCGTATAGTTGAGCAGTCCTGTGCTCTTGTTGACGGCGAACGACTGATATGCCACCTCGCTGTTGCAGTCTGCCTGGCGCACAAAGACATACAGATAGTCGCCGTTGTGGTCGAGCAGTAAATTGTTCGCCTGATTGCATGCATTCTGTGTGCCCGCGGATTGAATGTTGGTGGCGCCGATGTACTTGAGCGCGCCATTCGACTCGACACGATACGAGAAGATGTTTTTGCCAAGGTCATTGGCGATATTGGTTGAGCCGAAGAGATAGGTTCCGTTGTTCGCGAGGTAGGAGAGATTATCGGCCCAGGGCGAACCGGAAATTTGCGTGAGCTGCCCGTTGGCGCTGGCGGCATAGCCAACCACATGGTCATTCGATCCGCTATAGTTGCTGGACACGTAAATGTAGGCAACGGGTCCGCTGGTTTGGGCAAAGGCAAAAGATGCTGAAAGAGCGAAGATCGTCGCGAAGCTTATTGCAACAGCAGAAATCGCGGCGACTTTTGAGCGGGGATGCGGCATCTTGATCTCCAGGATGAAAGGTGAGGACGGCGCTTGGGCAGTGAGCCCGTCACGTGAATCGATAAGCAGACAAGCCAATGCGCCAGATCACGGTGTGGGCATGGCTCTTCTGGACCCTGCTGCTGCGGGCTGTAAAAAGGACCGCTCTTGGGAACCTGATGATGCAACAGCCGAACTGGCAGTGCTTTCGGGACACCAGGAAGGCAAATAGTCAGCGAAATCTAAATTGCAAAGCTTAATTTACGACGACGAATCGTAATTTGAAGACACCCTAAACTCGGCCCGGCAACGCGGTACTCGCTTGGGTAGATGCTTCATAGAACTTTGATGGATGCCTCATTGAGGGCGGCGGACGGTTTCAGCGGAAGGCTGGGCGCTCGCTTCTCGCGCTTGCGCGCACAGTGACGTGAAACGACCATTTCGACGGCACCCGGATCAGGTAATACACAGTCCTGCCACAACAGTGCTATGCTGCTGCCGTCTCATTTCCCCAGCAGGCGACAGCACGAGGACGAATCGCCATTCGCCATTGGGCCTATATAGAGGAATTAATGAAAAGCTGCCCGGTTTGCGATACTGCCTATCCGGACCAACATAAAACCTGTCCCACGGACGGGGCGGTGCTGATTGTCTCGACGGAGCTTGAGCCCGGCCGCATCGTGAGAGGCAAGTACCGGATCCTGCGCAAACTCGGGCAGGGTGGAATGGGGGTCGTATACCTGGCCGAGCACATGATGCTCGGCGGCCAGATCGCCCTCAAGTTTCTCGCCGTCGAATTGAGCCGGAATCTGCAGTTCGTGAAGCGATTCCGCAACGAGGCGCGCGCCGCTTACCAGTTGCGCCATCCCAACATCGTCGAAGTTGCCGACCTCGATCAGGACGAAGACGGCAGCCTTTTCATTGCGATGGAGTATGTGGGAGGGCCGAGCCTGCGCTTGATGCTTCGCCAGATAGGCGGGCCGCTGCCGGTTCCGCGCGCGCTCGAGATCGCGCGGGGCATCGCCTCCGGCCTTGGCGCCGCCCATGCCCGCGGAGCAATCCACCGCGACATCAAGCCGGAGAACATCCTGCTCGCCCATGAGCCGGACGGCAGCGTGCAGGCGAAGGTGCTGGACTTCGGTATAGCGGCCATGACCGACAGCATCACCAACATGAGCCGGACACATGGGCTGCTTTTAACGCCGGAATATGCTGCTCCGGAACAGTGGCGCGGGGTGCCGGCCAACGAGCTGGACGGCCGCACCGATCTCTACGCGCTGGGCGGCGTGCTCTACGAGATGCTCACCGGAAGAAAGGCTTTCCATGCGGTGAACCCGGAGGGCTGGATGTTCCAGCACCTCCAGGGCCAGCCTGAGCCGCTGGAAACAGTATGCCCGGCAATGGAGAGGGATTATCCGGGGCTGAACGCTGTGGTGATGCGCCTGCTTGCCCGGGAGCGAGAGAATCGCTTTGCTTCGGCCGCGGCGTTCCTGGAGGCGCTGGCGCTGAAGTCTCGCGTCCAACAACCTGCGCCATTCAAAGTGCCGGACGCAGCCGTGCCCTTGCAGCCAAGTGTCTTGCCGACGCCGGTCGCGCCTCCACGCAATGAACAAAGGACAGAACCTGATTCTCAGCCCGCTGTATTCAGATCCACATTCGAGCCTGCCAGTGAAGTTCCTGCTTCAACAGGAAAGGTAGAGGAGACGCTCTTCTCTACGCTTCAGCCGCGACCTGCAGCGTCAAAAGCGCGCGTGCTGGTTATCTTTGGAACCGCCGCCGCTCTGCTTCTGATTGCAGTCAGTGTGTTCGTCTGGTACGGCTCTGGTCATCGCGGCAGCCCGGGAAACGGTTCTCCCCCGCCGGAGCAGCAGAAAACTACAACCGCTACGGAAACCCATCCAACGGCTACGACGAATGCATCTGCAAGCACGCCGGAGACGGTTGATGCTAGCGCAGAGAAAGCCGGCCTGATCTGGACCGATCGTGCTTCAGGGTTGATGTGGACGAAGAAAAGCAGCGGAAATAACCTGAACTGGAACCAGGCCCAGAGTTACTGCAGATCCACGCGCGTAGCCGGACACTCCGATTGGCGCTTGCCTTCCATCGCGGAATTGCAGGCCCTGCTCGACTCGGGTGATTTCATTGGAACAAGCAAGTTCGAGGTGTCTGAGCCGTGGCTCTGGAGTTACAACCTGGCTTCCGATGCGACTGGCCAGAGAACAGCTACGGTCTTCTACAGCGGCTTTGGGGGCGGGCAGGAGAATGTTCCGATTGAGAATCAATACTGCGCCGTGCGCGTGCGCCGCGCCGGCAGATCGCCTGGGGAACGAACTCGCGCTCAATCGCAAACCGCTTCCGCCGCCACTGCACCGACGCCGAATCCCGCCCGAGGAATCCAAAGAGTTCAAATCGGCGCCGGTGTGGCGCAAGGCAGGCTGCTGCAAGCGACCACACCCGTGTATCCGCCGATCGCTAAAGCCATGCGGATTTCTGGAACAGTCGTCCTCCAGGCGACGATCTCCAGGTCCGGGTCCATTTCGGAAATGAAGGTGGCAAGCGGTCCCCCGATGTTGCGGCAATCGGCGCTTGACGCGGTGAAGACCTGGCGGTATCGGCCCTACCTGCTGAATGGCCGGCCTGTTGAGGTGGATACGACCATAAACGTCGTCTATACACTCACCAACTGAGGGCAAGGGGTTTTCGGCGCGCGGGCAGCGTCCTTTGAACGAGGCGGGGCCTCATCCCAGCGGAATTGCGCCGTGGGGATGAGGCCCGGAGTCTCAGTGCTTCGGCTTCTTTTGCGTCGTGCTGATCGTGGCCGGCTGATTGGCTTGAGTCGTGCCGGTGTTGGGACCGAAGGTCAGCGTGATCGGCGGGTTGTGTTGCGAGGTGACGTTCACGCCAGAGGCCTGGACCTGCACCTCGTAGATATTTGCGCCTTGTTGCGAAACGCGGCATTGAAGAGATACGCCATTGATGCTGCCGTTGAAGGTGTACCAGCCCTTGTTCGCCGTGTTGAACGACGAAGCGGGAATGGTGACGGAGTAGATTTGCGGCGAACCGACGGCGAGAGTCATGCCCTGAGTAGAGGGATTGATTGCCGGGCCGCCCGATTGCGTAACGAACGCCTGGAGCTGGAATCCGCTCGAGTTAGCGGCGAATTTGGCGGTGACGGTCAGAGCAGGTATGGCAGACGGGAGCGCGTATTTGAATACCGTGCCGAGATTCGCTGCTCCGCCCTGGTTGGTGGTGCCGTAGAGAAGATTAGTTTTGGCGTCGAGGATGAGATTGGCGTAGGGAAGGTATCCGTCGGTCCCGTTGAAGGAGTGGAGCACGGAGTAGTTGCCGCTGGCGTCGATCTCGAAGATGGTGCCGCAGCCGTTGGAGGAGTTGGCGCAGGCAGTGCCGCCCACCTGAGTGACGCCGTAAAGATTGCCGGCAGAGTCCATGACCAGGCCGGCGATGGAATTGGCTCCGTCGCCGTTAGCGACGCCGGCGAATGCATGCAGCGCAGTCACCTGGCCCGGAGAGGACGGCGAGTACTCAAACACGACGCCGAGGCCGTTGGCGCCGCCGTCATTGGTGGTTCCGTAGAGGTTCCCTTTGGAGTCAATGACCAGTGTGCCATAGGGATATGCCCCGTCGGACTGGCCGGTGAAGCTGTAGAGCGTGGTGATCTGGCCAGAGGGGTTGACCTCGAAAATCGTTCCCAAGCCGTTGGTGCCGCCCATGGTGGTGTCGCCATAGAGGTTGCCGTTTTGATCCTGAACCAGGCCGGCATTGGGATTCATGCCGTCGCTCAGGGCCACGGGAAAGGGCGGAACGTCAAACTGTTTCGCGGGGTCGATAGCGAAGACAGTTCCATTGCCCAGAGTGCCGCCGCCTTCGGTGGTGCCGTAGAGATCGCCCGAAGCTCCGAGGATGACTCCCGCCAGCGGGAAGTAGCCATCGACAGAGTAGTTGAAGTTGTAGAGCACGGTGTCGGCGCCGCTGCAGGGGAGCGCGAGCTGGAAGACGGATCCGGCATTGATGGAGCCGCCGGACTGGGTGGTGCCGTAGAGCGTGGATCCGGCGGGATTGGTGATGAGGCCGCCATTGGGAAATGCGCCATCAGGGTTGCCGGCGAAGGTGTGGCATAGCGATTCCTGGCCGGCGGAATTGATCATGAAGACGGTTCCCTGGCCGGCGCCGCCACTGTAAGTGGTGCCGTAGATGTTGCCGGACGAGTCCTCGGCGAGTGCGCCTGCGGGGCTTGCTCCGTCGGGGTTGCCCTGGAAGCTGTATAGCGACTTGAAGGTCTGGGCGTAAACGGATGGGGCTGCGCTGAGAAAGAGCGCTAATGCGGCGGCGGTTCCCGCGGCGGCATATCGCCACCGGCGATTGCCCCTGGGCGAAACGGACTGGCTGGATCGGGGCGACTGCAATGGATTTTTCTCTTGAATTATTTGCTTCGTGACTGGGTAAACCATGTTCCCTCCTGGGTGTGACACGCAACTTTGCCCACGCACACTTGTAGCCAGTGCTTCGCCGGCGATCGCTGCGGATCGACTCAACGGGGCACGAATTGACCCTTTTCATTTCAGGGTTTGAGTTTGCGCAGACAGGAGAAAAGAGCAGCAAAAAAGTACTATGGGCGGAGAATCACACTTTCGAGTAACAGAGTCAATACACTCTTAGGTAATCGCTGGGTACGAACCGAAGTGTTTTTTGGGTTGCAAAAGAGCCTTGAAATGGCGTCAGGATTGCTCGTGACCGGCGGGCTTGGGGGCGGTCCTATGACAGTTCTCTAGCGAGGGCGGTGGAGAGGATGCGGCCGGCAGGGCAAGTTGCAGGCACTAAAAATGGCGAAGGGAAAATGAGAGCCCTCCCTTCGCCACTCGGTTGCCGCGAATGAACCGCGGGAAGAAAACTACTTTTTCGGGGGCGCGATGGTGTCCTTGGCGGACTTGGCCACGCGGAACTTGACCACGGTCTTGGCCTTGATCTTGATGGGCTGGCCGGTCTGCGGGTTGCGGCCCATGCGGGCCTTGCGCTCGGCCTTGACCAGACGGCCGATGCCGGGGATGACGAATACGCCGTTCTTCTTGGTCTCCTTGATGGCGGTTTCAGCCAGCAGATCAAGGTAAGCGGCGGACTGCTTGTTGGTGATTTCGAGCTTCTCGGCCAATTGCCGGGTAAGGGCGGTCTTGGTCAATCCTGTTGCCATTCGATGCTCTCCTTAGTGGCCGCGAGGGCCGTTGTGTTGCCTGGGGCTTCAACCGCATGGAGGGAGGTGCGACCTAGGCAACGTGTGCACGAAAACCCTGAATTCATGCGGGTCCGGAAAACCCTGTCGAGGGATACAATGCGGCTTTTGAGCGAGTAAAGTCAACTAAAAAGACCGGTTTTCCACAGGTTTTTGTCGGTTTTTAGCCGAAAATGGCCATTTTTCGCGGTTTTTAGCCGGTTTACCTTCCCCGAACCTGCCAAATAGCCTAATTTTCAAGGTCGGCGAGAAGGAGGGACAGATCGCGGCTTCCATGCACGACGCGCTCAATTCGGACCGTCTTTTCGCGAATGCGAAAGAGGATGACGTAGTTGCCAACAGTGGTTAGTCGTGCCTCTGGCGCGATTTCAGGCCGAAGCCGGTAAAACTCCGGATGGCGCGCGATCTCGGTCATACGCGCCTGAAGTGTGCGCAGAAGCCGGACCGCCTGGCGAGGGTCATCGTGGGCAATGTAATCGGCGATCTCTTCTAAATCGGCAGGAACGAGCGGAGAAAGTCGAAGGCGCATCAGCGTGCGGTTTTCTTCCTGCGTGCGCCATACTTGCGCTTGAGGCGGTTGAAGACCGGGGCGGCATCGAGGCCCTCGGAGCTGTCAGCAACCGCCTCTTGCCAGCGCTTTCGGAGATCGGCGACACCCTGCTCGCGGAGGTTGCGGCGATGTGTCCAGTCGCGCAGGGCGTCCCGGATGACCTCGCTGTTCGAGGAATACTCCCCTGCCTCGACGGCCCGACGAACAGTGGCCGCCATTTCGGAAGGGAGAGCAATGCTGAGCTTTTCCACGGTAGGCATAATTACTTCCTGGTAGTAAATGATACCACCATCGCATTTTGCTCAGTG
This sequence comes from Occallatibacter sp., assembly GCA_035935755.1. GTDB lineage: Bacteria > Acidobacteriota > Terriglobia > Terriglobales > Acidobacteriaceae > Telmatobacter. Next base: position 104,478 of record DASYWU010000003.1, read on the forward strand.
CAGCCCAAAGAGCACTTTCCTGCGCGGCGCCTGTGCGGCTGCGATCGGTGTGTTGAGGGCGTCGACGATGGGCGCGGCGATGCGGAAGTGGCGGATGATGGTGGCGGCGAGGGTGGGCTTGAGGGCTTCTGACGCGGGCAGCGTGGCGGCGAGTCCCCACTGGCGGCACTGGATGAGGTCGAGCGCGGGGTGGTCCTTGGGGAAGCCTTTGGGCGGGCGGGTGAGGGCGTTGCCTTCGAACTCTTCGAATGTCTTCCGGACCTTCTGGTTTTGCAGGAGTTTTCTGAAGTCCTCGTGATTATCGAGCAGCCAGTGGCGGATGGCGGCGAGCTGCTCTTTTTCCGGCATGTAGGAGCCGGCGGCGATGATGAGCTCTTTGGGTGAGACGTGAAAGTAGTAGCCGGCGCCGGAGGTTTTGCCCAGCCCCTGGTGCGTCCACCAGGCGGCGACGTGGGTTTTGTAGGGGCGCTTGTCGTTGCTGAAGCGGGTGTCGCGGTAAATGCGGAACATGCATTTTTCCGCGGGGCGGACGTGATTGGGCGCGAAATCGAGCATGGCCTCGGTGATTTTGCGGATGGCGGCGAGCATGGGCTCTTTGAGCTCAGCTTCGTAGATGGGCTTGCGCGGGGTGAACCAGGCGCGGTCGTTGTGGCGGGCGAGGTTGCGCAGGAAAGTGAGAGCTTCGGGGCGAAAGTAGGGGAAGGCGGGGGTCGGTGTGGACTTCAGTCTTGCTGCCATGCGAAGAAGTCTATCGGATGAGCCCCTCGGCTCAGGTGCTGATGAATTCCACGGTCTTCTTCTGAAGGTCTACATTCCGCGTTTCGTAGCCAGCATTTATCCATGCGTTTTGCTGCACGTGGCGCGAAGATCCGCGCTCATTCCCCCACCACTGCGACCTACGGCTAGCCGTATCGGGCAGGAAAAATCCAAGTATTACTTCCATTTGCTCAAATGAGAGAGGCACATTATGTGCACCTTTCGAAGCCTCGGCGCACAGGAAGTTATAGAGCGGGTCATATTTGCTCATTTGCTCCCCTTTTCGCCTTCGTTCCAATCATCTCGTCTGAAGTATACTTTTCCGCTTTTCGATATGCTTGCTATGAACGGGCCTTGGTGGGTCCTAACTAAATTGCGCATTTCACGGCTGGCTTTCACCAGAAGGTCACCGGGATCGCCGATTTCAGCCGACGTGAAAGCGAACTCACGGATTTTGAACTGCTCGATAAGCTTCCGTTCAAGAAATCGCGTGCGCTGCTTCTTGTCGAATGTAACTAGGACCCATCTTTTTCTCCCAACGAGCTGGAGTAGGACCGTGTCTGCGACTGATCCGGCGAAAAATTCGCGATGCCGCTTGTAGCGTATGCCGGCGCGCTCCAGCTTCTCGACCAACTCGTCATAGTCGAGGTTGTGGTCCAAATAGAGCGTGAACCCTTTAAGCCGCTTTTGCTTCTTCGAGGGCGATCGCTTCTTCGATTTCAGCTTCGGATCGACCATAGTCCCGTGCCAGCGTGGAGATGGATGCTCCTCCTTTCTTCCTGCTCATCAGAAACGCCGTGGAAATTCTTGAGTTGATCAGGACTGGCATTCCAAAGGCTACGTGCGGGTCGATCACAACAACCAGCGGTGCGTGTTCTGGGTTCTGCTGGTGCTCCCTGCTGGTAAAGGGGAATAGCCGCTCGGCGATTCCTTTGGCGTCCCGCTTAACCCGCCTCAAAAACGGATTCAAGATTTCTTTGAACGCGTGTTGGCCGCCGACGCTGAGGTTGACCAGTTCGTCCCCCACCCCTTCCAAGTAAATCCTTCGTCCGCGAGTAGCTAATTGGTAATCAGCCAAAGGAAACTTTGAAGGCTTCTCAATTCGCAGCTCTTCAACTGAACGCCTAATGCGTGGTAAACCGATATCGTGGACGTGCCGAAGACTTTCCAGTACGTACAGTTCGACCAGGTTTTTAAAGGACAAGAGAGGCGGGCGGCGGCTGTAGATTGTTGTCAGAGGTGCAGCGCCCGCTTCGCCGATCGACCAATATCGCACGGTGCTGACGGGGACGAGCAGGTAGCGCGCTGCTTCATCGAGCGTGTAGTTTGGTATCTCGAGCGGATTGAAATTCGTTCTTGGCATCGTCGCAAAAGTATACCTGAACCCGGCTTCAGGAGGCGTGACAAGGGACATTCCTTGCGGCTGCATTCCGGCCACCGTCTGGGCACGCTAGCGTTTTGCTGCCTGCCTGCGAAAGATCTAGGCCTAAGCAAATAAGTCAGAGAGATCAAAGCCCGCCCGTAGCGGGCTTTGCCTTCTTCCGAGGCTTCTGTCACTCAGTTGAGTACTCGCCGGCCCGGCCGCTTCCGGCGCTTCCCTGTCGTGCCCTGCATGCCATACCGTTCAAATGGACTCTCGTGGCTTCGGGAGTTGTGCTGGGACTGCAGCACGGACAGAGAATGTTTTAGATGTTGCGAGCCGATGTGATGGTACACCCGTTGAAGGTTCCCTTCAAGCTCGCAGACGAGCCCTCCGCGAGAATACTTCCGTGTCTTCGCACTACCGGATGACTTTCAGCGCCCCTCGGAACAACCCATCGAAATCTCCGGCGAGGTCTTTCTCCTGGGCGATCGCCTGCTCGACAGCTTTCTCCGCTGCTACGCGCTGATAGCCGAGATTGACCAGCGCCGAGAGCACGTCCTCTACAGCGGCGCCCTGGATGGGAGCGGCGGCCGGCGCAACGGCGAAATCATCGAGCTTGTCTTTTAATTCGACGACAAGGCGCTCGGCCAGCTTTTTGCCCACGCCAGGTATGCGCGTGAGCTGGGCGTGGTCCTGGCCGCGGATGGCCTGCACCGTGCGCTCGACGGAGAGGCCGCTGAGGATCTTGATGGCCAGCCGCGGGCCGACATTGCTGACCGTGATGAGGCGCTCGAAGAGGCGCTTCTCGTCGCGCTCGAGGAAACCGAAGAGGGCGATCTGGTCGTCGCTGACCTGGGTGTGGATGTGGAGGGCGGCTTCGGCGCCGACGGAGGGCAGCGCGGTGAAGGTGGGAACGGAGATGGCGACGTCGTAGCCCACGCCGGCGGCCTCGACAATGGCCTGGCCGGGCTGCTTGTGGATGAGCTTGCCGCGCAGGTGAGCGATCATTGCATTGATTTTCGCCTGACGAGTCGGCCTGCGTAAACCAAGGCGCCCATGCCAGGTCCCCATCCGCCGCAACGGAGCGACCCGCGGCGCTCGCGAATTTCTGTATGGCCAACGGGATGCGATTCGGTGTACCTTTATGCGCAGTCCCACGGGGTCAATCTCGGTCCTCAACTGGATGAAGTGAACCTGGCGCGAGCCAGTCCCGGGTCACAAAGGCAGGATCCCGGGGACCCGGTATCGTCGAAACCGAGCGAACTGGGATCCCCACGGTAGTACACGATCCAAGAATCAAAGAACAGAATCCTCTTTCGTCCCGCTGCTTTTCCCCATCTGCTTTGCATCGGCCTGGAGGACAAACAATGCATACCCACGTCGCTGCTTCCCTGAACACGCTGGTTGCGCACGTCGAAGTTTTGACGGCGCTTTGGATCCCCTTCTTTCAGCTTCTCTTCCTGCTGGTCTTCCCCATTTGGGTCTATGCCACGCGGAATTCGCTCTTCTACGGGCTCTTCGACCTGCCGCTTTCCACGCGCTGGAAGCTGCCGATCCGCCACTTTGCGGTGTCGCTGTCGGCATTTGCGCTGGGGGCTTCGGCGTGCTCCATGGCGCGATTGTTTCTGCGTGAGGGCCCCACCCGGCTGGGCACGGAAATCGACATCCTGAAGCCGGTGGAGGATTGGCTGAATGCGGGGCAGATGCAGTCGGCGTCTGCGTGGGTGCTGAACGTGGCTGTTCCCACGCTGCTGACGCTGGTCACCATTCTCTTTGTGCTGAAGGTCTCGAACCAGGACGGGCGATCGTTGCCCATGATGGCGCTGGGCTCCCTCGCCGGGCTGGGCGCGGGCATTGCCGGCGCGGGAGTGATGATCCGCGTCGCCAACGACCTGCTGGGCGGACCGGCGACGAGTGGATGGCTCGAAGTTCTGCGGCAATCGATCCAGAGCCTCGGGCACGGTTACAGCGGTGACAATGCCTGGAAGCTGCACGCGGGCGCGATGCTGGCGGCGGTTGCGAGCCTGGCGCTTTATGCGGTGCTGGGCGTCTACGGGTATTTTCGCCTGGGCAAGGAACGCACGATTCCCGCGCTGGCTTCACCGCTACTAGCGCTGATGGTGCTGGGCTGGGTGGGTGGAGCGGCGCAGTTCTGGCTATGCGCTTTTCACGTACCGCTGCTCTTCCTGGTGGTGGTGCTGGGCGTGATCAACACCTGGATACCGGGCTCCGATCACACCTATGCAATGATCGACCACTCCAATCGTGCGGCGGGCACTCCAATGGAAGTGCTGCAGGCGGGGAATTCGCCGCGCGCAATCGTGGTGGCCGCGGCGGGCGGCGGCATCCAGGCAGCGGCGTGGATGACGCGCGTGCTGCTGGGATTGAACGAAGAGACCAAGGGCGCGAGCGACGAGAAGCTGCGGCTGTTGAGCGGCATCTCCGGTGGAAGCATGGGAGCTGCGTGCTACGTGAACTGGATGGCGAACCCGAAAACGGCGCGCAATCCATTTGAAGTGGCCAGCGACAGCAGCCTGGACGAAGTGGCATGGGGACTGGCATGGCCGGATCTGCTGCGGTTCTTCCTGCCCTTCGTCTTCGGCTGGATGCCGGACCGCGCCATTGCGCTGGAGCATGCGTGGCAGGGGAATTCGCGCGCGTCGAAAGACGATCCGCCGCAACTCACTGGCGCGGTGAGCGAATGGAACGAACGCTCGTGCAAGGGCACGCTGCCGGGACTCATCATGAACTCCACCATGGTGGAGACGGGTGCGCCGCTGATGATGGGAACAACGGATATCCGCATTCCCAAGAATGAAGAGCGATTCATCGGCTGGAAAACGGGAGAGCAGTTGCACCGGCGCGGCGGAAAAACGATGGATGTTCCGGTGTCGCGTGCGGCGCGGCTTTCCGCGTCCTTCCCGTATGTTTCGCCGTCCGCGCGACCAGCCGGCGCGGATGAGAGCCCGCACATGATGGACGGCGGGCTGTATGACAACTACGGCATGGCCACGTTGACGGAATGGCTGAACCAGGCGCTGGAGGAGCAGGAAAAATCGTCCTCCGCGCGCGACGTGAAGAGCGTGCTGATCATCGAGACCAGCGGATTTCCCGAGGCCAAGGACACCATCCCCAAAAAGACGCGTGCAGGCTGGGTCTTTCAACTGGTGGCAGTGATCAAGACGCTGGTGAGCGTGCGCACCACCTCGCAGGTGAGCAACCGCGACTTTGAAGCGGATCTGCTGGCGCAGAAGTGGAGAGGCAAAGTTGAAATCCAGAAGGTGTCCTTCAACTACAAGGGTCGTCACATCCCGCTCTCGTGGCATTTGACCCCGAACCAGATTGCGGCAATCGACACGTACTGGAAGAAGTCGTTGGCGCGGGAGAAAGAGATCGTGAAGAAGTTTGTGGCGGGGCCGGCGGCGCCCGCAATACCTCTCACGCCTCCGGCGCCCCCAGTTGCCACAAAGGAAAAGCCGGCGCCGGTGGTGGCGTGAGGAACTACTCCGGCGGTATTGACGATGGCCTAGCCGGGCTGCTTGTGGATGAGTTTGCCGCGCAGGTGAGCGATCATTGGATCGCGCTAGACGGCGAGTTTGTCGAGAAACTCTTTGATGCGGTCCACCTTCGGTTCAATCTTATCTGAAGAGCGGCGAGCAAGTTCCAGAAGACTTATCAGATTGATATAAATCTCGCCTTGCGTCGACCCGTTTTCGTGGTCAATTGAAATTGACACGAGATCGCGTTCAGGCATCGACATGCGGGGCGCAGAGTCAAAAGGTACGTCCGGATTCGAGCTCCTTCCCGACGAAGGAGGGATCAGTTGGGGCCCGGATCCCTTTTCAAAGATTCTGAAACCGGCCTCCTTGTTTGATGACCAGACCAAGGCCTCCAAATCCCTATCGATCGTTGTGTGGTACTGCTTCATATTTGGAATGCCGAAGGAAGACCTCCTTTCAGCCCAGTCAATCTTGTTACCTCGCGTAAGACCGAGGAGCTTGGAGATCAAGATCGAAGACTCGGTCATGTCATAGGTCGTATTCATGATTTAACCCTTTCACTCAGACGTTCCATCCGTCCCGCCAGCTCGCAGATGGTGCGGTGAATCGCGTGACAGCGGTCTAATAAGTCCGAATAATTATTCTGATTGGTCGGAAAGCCGTCCGCGTTTAGACCCACGATCACCCTTATGATCTCACTTTCGCAGGCCTTGAGCACATCTACTTCGGATGAGGCGGTGATGCTCCGGGTGCGAACAATTGAGAGCGAGTGTACCAGATTATTCGCGGCAGAGATTGCGTTTTCAGCCCGATTCTGCTGAATGGCTGATAGGAATTCCTTTGCATCTCCGGCGAGCTTCATGAATTCCTGGGCGGTGTTGCGCTTTTGGACAGCGTCTGCGGCCTCACGCGCCGCGTCCTTCGCCTTTGCTGCTTGCACCCATGCCATCCAACTGAAGACAACTCCGGCAATGCTTGCAACGGTCCCTATAATCGTCAGCAACCAGCCCCAGGTGGTCGAGCCCATTCAGTCTTTCCAAATGCTTAATGGATGGTTCGATTCTACTCCTTTGAAAGAACCCCCATTCGCCTGGCCACTCGCTCCAGCGTCTCCAGCGCCTGATCCAACTGGCCGCGCGTGTGCTCGCTGGTGAGAATCAGGCGGATGCGCGCCTTTCCTTCCGGCACCGTGGGGAACGCGATGCCTGTTCCCATAATTCCCTGGTCGAAGAGAGCACGGCTGAAGTCCATGGCGGCGCGGCCTTCGCCCACAATCACCGGCGTGATCGGCGTCTCCGTGGCTGGAGTGTTTACGCCGCCGATGTTGAATCCGGCGCGGCGCAGCTCACCCTGAAAATATCTCGTGTTCGCCCACAACCGCTCGATGCGCTCCGGCTCTTTCTCGAGGATGTCGAACGCGGCGATGCAGGTGGCGGCCACCGACGGCGGATGCGAGGTCGAGAAAAGGAACGGCCTGGCGCGATGGTAGAGGTAGTCGATCAGATCGCGGCTGCCGCAGACGTATCCACCGAGCGCGCCGATGGCCTTGGAGAGCGTGCCTACCTGGACGTCGACGCGTCCGTGCATGCCGAAATGATCGACGCTGCCGCGGCCGTTGCGGCCCAGCACGCCGGAGGCGTGGGCGTCGTCGACCATCATGATGGCGCCGTATTTTTCGGCGAGCGCGGCGAGCTTGTCGACGGGGCCGATGTCGCCGTCCATGGAGAAAACGCCGTCGGTGATGACCAGCTTGCGGCCCGGCTCGGAGGCCACTTCCTGGAGCAGTTCTTCGCAATGGGCAACGTCTTTGTGGCGGAAAACCTTGATCTTGGCTCGCGAAAGGCGGGCGCCGTCGATGATGCTGGCGTGGTTGAGCTCGTCGGAGAGGATGAAATCGTCTTTGCCAAGTATGGCGCTGACCGTGCCCGCGTTGGCGGCAAATCCGCTCTGGAAGACGACCGCGGCTTCGGAGTGTTTGAATCGGGCGATCTTTTCTTCCAGCTCCATGTGGATGCGCATGGTGCCGGCGATGGTACGCACGGCGCCTGAGCCAACACCGTACTCGCGCGTGGCGGCAATGGCGGCTTCGACGAGGCGGGGATCGTTGGCCAGGCCGAGATAATTGTTGCTGGCGAGATTGATCACTTCACGGCCGTCGTAGCGGCAGACGGGCTGTTGCGGGCCTTCAAGTACGCGGAGCTTGAAATGGGTGCCTTTGGCGCGAAGTTCGTCGAGAACAGCGGTGAGGTAAGCGAGTTGCGGGCGAGAGGCGGTCTGGGTCATGGCGGGCACCTCAACTGAAGAGAATAGCGCGGCGGGCAGGACTCGGGAGAGTGCCGGACTGCGGGCTCGGGTCACTCGTGCCGCAGGGCGGTGCTGGGGTTTACTTTCGCAGCGCGCAGCGCGGGAATGATTGTGGCGACGAAGGCCGTTGCCAGCAGGACGGCGGAGACAGCGGCGCAGGTTACGAAGTCGACGCCCCGAACTCCGAACAGGATGCTCGCGGTGACGCGGCCGAGAACAACCGCGAGGGCCGTGCCGATAACGAGGCCGCTGCCGGCCATGATCAGGGCCTGGCGCAGGATCAGCACCAGAACCGTTTTGGCGCTGGCGCCGAGGGCCATGCGAATTCCTATCTCGTGTTCCCGGCGGCGCACGGAGTAACTCATGACGGCGTAGAGACCGATGGCGGCGAGAGCAAGGCCGATGGCGCCCACAATTGTCAGCAGAAGGCTGGAGATCTTCGGCAGGAGAAGAGATTTGGAGACGTGGTCCTGCATGGTTTCGACGTTGAACACAGCCATGTTCGGATCGAGTGCGGCGATTACAGCGCGGACGGCCTGCTGAAATCGACGCGGGTCATTTGCAGTCTTCACCAGCATGGAGATGCCGAAGAAGCTGGCGGATTCGCTGGGCGCGGCGCCAAGCTGTAGATAGGCGCAGTTAGTCGGGTCTTCCCCGATGTAACGCGCTTTTGAATTTTGCACCACGCCAACCACGGTGTAGTTCGTCTTTTCCGCGCGAATGGTTCTGCCGATGGGGTCCTGATTGGGGAAGAGCAGCGCGGCCATGCGCTGGTTTAGGATGGCGCTGTTCGTTTCGGGCTGAGATAGAAAGTCTCGGCCGCGAAGAACACGCATGCCCACCGTCTGAAAGAAGCCGTGGCTGATGTTGAAGACGTTGGCGTCGAGGGATTGCGGAGGCAGGCTGCCGGAACCGCCGGCGGTGAATGAGTAACTGGTTTCAGCGATGCTTAGAGGCACGAGATCCACGAAGCTCACCGACGTGACCCCGGGAATCGCGGAGACGCGCTGGCGAAGCTGGGAGAGGAAGACCGCGGTTTTCTGGTTTGAGTAGCCATGGATTCTCGGATCGACGGCGGAGATGAGGATGTTGTCGGGATTGAATCCGATGTCGATCAGGGAAGCGTTGCGAAGACTGCGGAGGAAGAGGCCGGCCACGGCAAGCAGGACCGTAGACACGGTTATCTGAAGGATGACCAGCGTGCTGCGCATGCCGATGCGCTTTCCGCGCGGCGAGGACCCGGTTTCCGATTTGAGGACCGCGGCGATGTCTGGCCGTGTGGCGCGCAGGGCGGGAACGAGGCCGAAGAGCAGTGCGGTGACCGGGGTGAGAAGCGCGGTGAAAAGAAGGACGCGGAAGTCCACGTTGAAATCGAACTTGATGGGCAGCGGCACGGGAAGCTGAAACGCGGAGAGTGCGTGCGCGATGGCGGCTGCCAGAAGCACGCCAAGGCTTGCGCCAGCGATGGCGAGCAGCGCGCTTTCAGTCAGAAGTTGGGCGATGAGCCTGCGGCGGCCGGCGCCGAGCGAGATGCGGACCGCAATTTCACGCTGGCGGCCGGCGGCGCGCGCCAGAAGCAGATTGCCGACGTTGGCGCAGACCACAAGCAGCAGCGCCCCGGTGATGACCATCAGCACCGCGATAAGCAGATGCGCGGGTGTGGCAGAGCCGGCGATGAGCGCGCCGGCAGTCTGCAGAGTGACCGGCTCGCTGCGCTTCTGGCCGGGTCGATATCTCTCGTCGAGGCGCTGGTGGACGAGATTGACAGCAGCAAGAGCCGTGGGGCGGCTGACGCCGGGCTTCAGGCGCGCGTCCAGCATCAGCCAGTGGTTGCCGCGGTCGTTCCGGTTCAACCCGTGTATGCCAAGATCCGGCATGATGTTTTCAGCCATGGCTAGCGGGACCCAGAAATCGGCGACAATCCCTCTGTCGGTTCCTTCAAATCCGCGCGGCGCAATGCCGACCACGGTGTAGGGCTTGCCGTTCAAAGTCACTGGGCGATTGAGGATGCCCGGGTCGCCGCCGAATCGTCGCATCCACAGGCTGTGACTGAGCACTGCAACCGCATCGCGGCCCTGCACCGTGTCTTCCTGGAGAAGGATGGGACGGCCGAGGGGCAGGCTGAGGCCCAGCATGGCGAAGTAGTTTCCGCTAACCGCCTGGCCCCAGATGCGCTGGGGTGCGCCCGATCCGCCCACGCTGGCGGGGATGATCGGAAAATGCGCGGCGATTCCGTGGTCGAAGATCGCGGCAGTCTGGTCGCGGTAGTCGAGGTAATCGGGGTAGGAGAAGGAGCGGCCTTCAGAGAACATCACCAGCCGGCCGGGCTCTTTAACGGGAAGCAATCCCCAGAGCAGGCCGTTGGCGACACTGAACACCGTCGTGTTAGCCGCAATGCCAAGGGCGATGGAGAGAATGATCACTGTGGCCAGGCCGGGCATTTGCCCAAGGGTCCGGCACGCGTATCGCAGATCTTGCTTGAGATGGTTCACAAGCTACACACCTCGACTTGCTGGATGAGTGCTTGAGGGTTGGTACGGTGATGCGGCGGATTTGGTTCCCTTCCGTGCGCGGTGAGGCAGTTGGGAGATCGACCCAGGGTCCTGAAAGCGGCAAGGAGAACCTTAAGGAATGCAGGTTCATTCGACCGGCCGTTGAGTCTCACATCTCTTCAAGTGTTAGCGCCATTCCGGGCGGCAGTTCGTCCAAGGAGAAGATTCTGCCCGTGGCCGGGGTGTGCCTCAGCCGGATACAATGAGTTTTACGCTAAGGACAATTGGCGATACGCCTTTTTTCTGGGCTTTCTGGAGCAAACTGCACGTGAGAAGCATGAATTGCCGCCCGATGCGGCTGGATTTGGTTGCGGGGCTGGGGATTGCACTGGCGATGGTTGCGCTCACCGGGACGCCGGCAAGCGCTCAGAGCGCGCGCAGCGAGACCACCCTCACCGTGAGACCCGGCGCAACCCCCGGACAGGCCGACGCCACGGTGACCGTGACCGACGAAAATGGAACGCCCGCAGCCGGAGTTGTAGCCATTGACGACGGAGACCGGCAGCTTGGCAGCGTGGCTCTGAACAGTTCGGGCAAGGCGAGGGCCACGTTCGATTTGCCTGCCGGCGAGCACACGCTTCGCGCGGTCTATGCGGGCGACGCAACCATGCAGGGCTCGGCTTCACAGCCGCAGTCGGCCACCCCGATGGCGACCGGCACCACCCCGGATTTCCAGGTGACGGTCACTTCGTTGAATCCCAGCAGCCTGACTGCCGGAACTGCGGGAACGGCCACGGTGACGGTGACCCCGGTGAATAACGCCGCGCTGACAGCGCCGATGTTTATAACGCTCTCCTGCTCGGGACTGCCGAATCAGTCGGCGTGCTCGTTCACTCCGGCGACGCTGCAGATTGTTTCCACCACGCCGACGAGTTGCGCGGCAGGTTCGCCGGCTTCTGCATGTCCGCCATCGGCGTCGGTTGTGATTCAGACGCAGGGAGCTGGGGTGGGTCACACCTCGATGCTGACGCCGGCGGGGCCGCTTGGAAATTCAAACGGCATGCTCTGGGCGGTGCTTTTCCCCGGCATGCTGGGGCTTGGCGGCCTGGCCTGGGGAACGCGGCGGCGGCGCTGGCTAAGCCGCCTGCTGGTGCTGGCCGCAGTGGGCGTGGTCACGATGATGGGCACCACCGCCTGCAACCCGCAGTACCACTACTACCACAACGGCATCCCCGCCAACCCGGCGACACCCTCGGGCAATTACACCGTGACCGTGACGGCGCAATCGAGCAACGGCATCACCGGCATTACGCACTCCACAACACTGGCCATGACGGTGAAGTAACCGCGCCCAGGCGCTTTGAGCATGAGCCGCCGGCATTCCCTTCCCGCGGAGGTCTACGCGTTGGTGGACGCGACGCCGGCGACGGTGCTGCTGGAAAGTGCAGGTGCGGCGGACTCGGTGAGCCGGCTGTTTCTGGAACCGCTGCGCGTAATTGAGGCGCGCGAACCGGCAGAGGTTCAGGCGCTCTTTGCCGCGATTGAACGAGCAACTGCCGCAGGCCTCTACGCGGCGGGATTCTTCACTTACGAATGCGGGCAGTGCTTCGAGCCGACCGCGGCGATGCGCTCGCCGGCCTCGGCAGAGCCTCTGGCGTGGATCGGCATTTATCCGCGGGTCTATGAATTCAATCACAGCACAGGGGAATTCGTCGGCGGAGAGCCGGAGAAACTAGCCCCGCCAGGTGCCCCAGGGCTCGCTTTTGAGACCAGGGAAACTGCGGCCGTGGAGGCCGAGTTTGCGCTGACAGAGAGCGCGTACGCGGAGCGCATTGCCGCTATCCACGAGTGGATCCGCGCCGGAGATATTTATCAGCTCAATTTCACGGCGCCCTTTCGCGTAAAGATTCGCGGCGAGGCGGCCGCGCTCTATGCCCGATTGCGCAGGCGCCAGCCGGTGGACTACGGAGCGTTTGTTCACTGGCCGGCTGGCCGGCGGATCCTGTCGTTTTCGCCGGAGCTGTTTTTTCGCGTGGAAGGTGAGGGCGATGGGCGGTGTATCGAGTCGCGGCCGATGAAGGGAACGGCGCCGCGGGGACGAACTACGCGCGAAGACCGCGAGCACGCGGAGTGGCTGCGCAATGACGCCAAAAACCGCAGCGAGAACGTCATGATCGTGGACCTCGTTCGCAACGACCTGGGCCGGCTCTGCGAGTTCGGCAGCGTGGAAGTGCGCGATCTCTTTGCCGTGGAGCGCTACCCGGCGGTGTGGCAGATGACATCGACGGTGACCGGCAAGTTGCGGCGCGATGTCGGCTTGGCCGAAATTTTTCGCGCGCTGTTTCCCTGCGGCTCGATCACCGGAGCGCCGAAGGTGCGGGCAATGCAACTGGCGGCGCAGGTCGAGGACGGGCCACGCGGCGTGTACACAGGCGCGATCGGCTATTTCTCGGCGAAGCGGACGGTCTTCAACGTGGCCATACGCACGCTGGATCTGGACGGCGATGTGGGCACGCTCGGCGTAGGCAGTGGTGTCGTGATCGATTCCGATGCGCACGAGGAGTTTGGCGAGTGCATGCTGAAGGCGCGGTTCCTCACCGCGACGGCCGAGGAATGGCCGGATGAGTTTTCCCTGATCGAGAGCCTCTTGTGGCGGGAGGCAGGCGTGTACCCCCTCATGGATCTGCATCTCGACCGGCTGGCGGATTCGGCGGAGTACTTTGATTTCCATTGCGAGCGGGATGCGGTGAAATCCGCGCTGCTGGAGCACGCTAATGGCTTTTGCGACAGGCGAACGCGCAAGGTGCGGCTGCTGCTTGAATCGAATGGCGAGATGCGCATTTCAAGCGAGGTCTTGGCCGATGCCGGCGGCGGGCAGAGAATCGCGCGCGTCCGCATTGCGGCGCAGCGCACCGATCCGCGTGACCGGATGCTCTTTCACAAGACCACGCACCGGCGGATTTATGACGAGGCTTTCCGCGCGGCGGCTGCGGCAGGATTTGACGATGTTCTCTTTCTGAACACGCGCGGCGAAGTGACCGAGGGCGCAATCAGCAACATTTTTATCGAGAGAGACGGGCGGTTCCTGACACCGCCAGTCGAATGTGGCTTGCTGGCCGGTATCTATCGGCGGCATCTGCTGGAGACACTGGCCAACGCAGAAGAGCGGATACTGCACCTCGAGGATTTGCGCCGCGCGGATGCGGTTTACATCTGCAATGCGGTCCGCGGCATGCGCAAGGCGGATATTGATTGGGACGAAGTTAGCTAGCCGCGCCTTTACAGCGGTTCCACAGTTACCGTATCCCGGAGCCACTGAGGCTGATTGGCTTTTTCAACAAGAAAAAGCCACCTTAAAGTCCGCCCGAAACCGGGCTATTCCAACTGTGGAACCGCTCTAGCTGTACGTCTTCGGCGCTGCCGCCTCGCTGCGCTTCCCCATCAGCAGCGCCCGCATCACCAGCGACAGTCCAAAGCTGATCAGGATCACCCTCTCCATCAGGCCGTTGTTGTAGTTCCAGGAGAAGAACGCCAGCGCCACAAAGACTCCGATCGGCGTGATCTCAGTAAGCAGCGCGTGCAACCACTGTGGCTTCTCTCCCGATGCTGCCGGCGCTCCGCGAAGCCTGGGCACCAGCCGCGGCACCGCACGCTTGTATGCGAGATACGGCTCGCCAATCTGCCGCGCCAGGAACGCCTCTTCACCGAGGATCAGCCGCAGCTGAAACAGCGAAATCAGCACCATGGTAAAGAGAGCGCCCGTCGGCGGCATCAGAAATGCCAGCGCCGCGACCATGAACCACACTCCCATATACAGCGGATTGCGCACGTATCGATAAGGCCCGCTCGCCACCACTGCGCCGGCGCGCATCTCCAGGCTGTGTACGGTGCCGCTGCCCAGGTTGGCCGTACCCCACACGCGCAGCACCGCGCCCACCGCAGCGCACAGTGCCGCTACGGCAATTACGATCGGCACAGCATTGGTAAAGCTGGTTAGCCCCGCTCTGCTCATGCGCAGCGCCAGCCACTCCAGCAGCGCCACGTGCGGTGCGAACCCGGCCCACGCGGTGCCGTTCCCGATCCACGGTGTCCAGAATCCGGTGACGATAATGACCGCATTGATAAGCATCCGCAGCCGGAATTCGATGGCGCTGGCTCGCATGGACTACTCCCCGCTTGCCGGAGTGTACCATCTGCTCCGGCAGCGGGCGGGCGTCCCTACAATGAAAGAAACGGCATGACCAGCTCCGCGAGCAATCCGAGTGTGGCTCCCGACGCGGCTCTCGACGCGTCCGCCGGCGCCGCCGTCGAAACCATCGCCGCGGTGTCCACTCCGCCCGGCCGCGGCGGCATCGGCATTGTGCGCCTCAGCGGTCCGCTGGCCGCATCCATCGCCGCGCAGCTTGTCCGCCTGCGCCATCCTCTTGAGCACGGGCGCGCGCGCCTCGCCGACGTGCTCGACGATGCCGAACCCGCCGATGCAGCACGCATTGACGAAGCCGTGGTCACTTTTTTTCAGGCGCCCAACTCCTACACTGCCGAAGACCTCATCGAAATCGCCGCGCACGGCTCGCCGGTTGTGCTCGAGCTTCTTCTTCGCCGCGCCATCAGCCTTGGCGCGCGCCTCGCCGAGCCCGGCGAATTCACCCAGCGCGCTTTTCTTTCCGGCCGTCTCGACCTCACGCAAGCCGAAGCCGTACGCGACCTCATCGATGCGCAAACGCTCACCCAGGCGCGGCAGGCCGCGGGCCAGATGGGCGGCGCGCTGAGCCATCGCGTCGCTCCGGTGAAGCAGTCGCTGCTCGAGTTGATTGCGCTGCTCGAAGCCGGCATCGACTTCGCCGAAGACGACATCGACGTAACCCCGCAGGCGGAAATCGCGCGCCGCATCGACCAGCTTGCCCCACCGCTCACCGCGCTCGAAGCTTCCTTCTCTCGCGGCCGCATTGTGCATGACGGTTTAACGCTGGCGATCGTCGGGCGGCCCAATGTTGGCAAAAGCTCTCTCTTCAATCGTCTGGTCGAACGCGATCGCGCCATCGTCACGGCCACTCCCGGCACTACGCGCGACCTGGTCACCGAGCGCATCTCGCTGGAAGGCATCCCGCTGGAGCTCGTCGATACGGCAGGCCTGCGCGAGAGCCTGGAAGAAGCCGAGCGACTGGGCATCGCGCGCAGCCGCGAAGCGCTCGCCGATGCGGCCCTGGTGCTCGTGGTACTCGACGCCACGCAGCCGCTCAACGAAGAAGAGCGCAACCTGCTGGCCGCGGTCGAGGGCCGGCCTGCGCTGGTGGCCATCAACAAAAGCGACCTCGCCGCTAAGCATCCGTCGGCAGCGGAAATCGCCGGCCTCGCCGCGATTTCGACTTCCGCAATTACCGGCGAGGGAATTCAGATGCTGCGCGATCGCCTCATCGAGCTGGCCACCGGAGGCGCCGCCTCCGAGCCCGGCATGCTCACCAACCTGCGCCAGCACCAGGCGGTTTCAACCGCATTGTCCGCACTCGTTGACGCGGGCCAGGCTAACGCCAAAGCAATCCCGCACGAAATGATTTTGCTCGATCTCTATCGCGCGCTGTGGGCGCTCGATTCGCTGACCGGCCAGACCACTTCCGACGATGTGCTGAATCTCATTTTTTCTACCTTCTGCATCGGGAAATAGGTTACAACATATTTATTATCAACAAGAGAGAGAAATACTCGTCAGAATTATGAAGTGAATTTGCTCGTGATGAGCACTTGACCATGAGTGGAAAAATGGAGCACAAATAAACAAATAAGTTGTAGTATTGTGTTATGGCACAGTCGCACCGAGAAGCGTCGCGGCGGCTCTTTGATCTCGCCGAGCAGCAACAAGGCTTCTTCACGACGAAGCAGGCCAAGGCGGCCGGATTTGCCGAAAATACACATCCCTATCACGTGCAAGCGGGAAACTGGATCCGTGAACACCGCGGTATCTATCGTCTGATGCTGTTCCCGGCGCCGGATCGGCCTGATCTTGTGCTCTGGTCGCTATGGTCCAGGAACCGTAAGGAAGAAGTCGAAGGGGTGTACAGTCATCAAACGGCCCTGAGTCTCCATGAGCTGTCGGACCTCAACCCGGCAAAGCTCCATATGACGGTTCCGGAGAACTTCCGGCGCAACAGCGATATTCCTGGGATTGTAGTGCTCCATTACCGCGACCTGCCCAAAAGCGATATCCAGGCTGGCCCCGGCTACAACTACACGCGGCCACTGCTGACGATTCTTGATCTGATCGAGGACGACGCGATCGAGCCGACGTTTATACGTCAGGCGCTGAACCAAGCACTTGAACGCGGCCTGATCACGCGCCAGCAACTTCGGAAAGCGCAACTGGATGGGCGAGCGCGGAAGATGGTCGAAGAGGTTCTACGGCGGGCTGCATGATGGCGACAGCGAGAACATATGCGACGGCAGGAGCGTTCCGGAGGGCTTTGGAAGAACGCCTGAAGAATCTGTCCCGGGCGGAGCAGGTTGACATCAATCGCCTCCGACGTCAGGTTGCGTTCGATCGACTGCTTGCGAGGTTGTTCCCCAACGATGCGACGCCATGGGCCTTGAAAGGCGGCTACGCGTTGGAACTTCGTTTTAAGGCGGCACGATCTACGATCGATATCGACCTGACGCTGCAACGTGTCGTTGCGACGGCAGAAGCCGGCGACGCGGTTCGTGCGATTCGAGAGATGTTGCAGGCTGCGGCGGATGCATCGCTCGATGATTGGTTTCAGTACACGATTGGGCCACCTGTAATGGATCTGACCGCGGCCCCATATGGCGGCGCACGGTATTCCGTCGAAACGCGCATGGATGGCAGAGTCTTCGCGAAGTTCCACTTGGATGCCGGGATTGGCGATGTCGTAATCCAGCCTCTCGAAGTTGTCGAGTGCCCTGACTGGCTCGGATTCGCAGGCATCAAGCAACCGCGCGTGCGGATGATCTCTCGAGAGCAGCAGTGGGCGGAAAAGATTCACGCGTATACGCTTCCGCGAAGCTCTCCGAACAGCCGGGTGAAGGATTTGGTCGATCTCGCGCTTCTCGCCGAAGACAACCGGCTTGACCGGGCGAGGGCTTTCACCGCATTGCATCTCACTTTTGAACGAAGGAAGACGCATCCTCTGCCTGCGAGCTTAAACGCCCCGCCAGAAGAATGGCAGACGCCATTCCAGGCGCTCGCTGAGGAATGTGGGTTGCCGACCGACATCGCCGCGGTATTTGACCAGGTGCGCATATTCTTCGGAGAAGTCATGGCCCGCGGGGCGACCTAGTGAAGCAAAGATGGCAAGCAGGACTCCAGAACCGATTTCATTCGCTCACCGCGACGAGGAAAACGAGCAGTTGCGGGAGGAAAACGCGAGGCTGCGACGTCTTTTAGCTGCCCACGGCATCCCTGTTCCAGAGCACACAGTAGACCATGTAGGTCCGCACCAAACGGCTGCATCGGCGACCAGTGAAAGCAAGGGGGAGCGCGCTCGCAAGCGGATTGCTCTGTTCCGCAGTCTGTTTCGCGGGAGAGAGGATGTCTATGCACGGCGATGGGAGCATCCCGACGGTCGGTCTGGATACTCGCCAGCGGCACTAAAGGACTGGAAGGCGATCAACGCCAGCAAGGCAGAAGATCGGAAGAAGGTTGAGCGGATTACACGGAAGTTGCTCCCGTTGACCGACACGGTGATTGAGAACCATCTCCTCGGCAAAGAGACCATCGGAATCTATCCGCTTCTGCCGGACGAAACCTGCTGGTTTCTCGCAATAGATTTCGATAAGAAAACGTGGGCGGATGACTCACGTGCATTTCTCGAAACATGTCGGGAGTTGAATGTGTCGGCCGTACTTGAGCGATCGCGTTCCGGAAATGGCGGTCATGTTTGGATCTTCTTTGAACATGCTGTGCCCGCGAGCATGGCGCGTAAACTTGGCTGCGCAATTCTCACCCGAACCATGGAGCGCCGGCATCAACTCGGTCTCGACTCCTATGATCGCCTGTTCCCGAACCAGGACACGATGCCCAAAGGCGGGTTCGGAAACCTTATTGCTCTGCCACTGCAGTTTGCGCCGCGCAAGTGCGGCAACAGTGTCTTCATCGATGCCGAGCTTCGACCGCACCCTGATCAGTGGGAGCTTCTTTCTGTTGTTCAGCGGATGTCAACAGAGGCTGCGGAGGGAATTATTTTCGAAGCCCAACGCACGGGCGATCTGATCGGGGTCCGCATCAGCGTTGCCGACGACGAAGATGGGCAAGATCCCTGGACCCTGCCACCATCGCGACGGCGCATAGAACGGCCGATTGAAGGGCCGTTGCCGGCAACAGTTCTAATCGTCCGCGCAAATCTTCTTTATGTGGAGAAGCAAGGCCTGCCGCCCGCCATGCTGAACCGTCTCCTCAGGTTGGCAGCATTTCAGAATCCAGAGTTCTACAAGGCGCAGGCGATGCGGCTTCCGACCTACGCAAAACCGCGCGTGATCGCATGCGGTCAGGATTTTCCCAAGCATGTTGCCATCCCACGGGGGTGTCTGACGGATGTTATGGCCCTTTTGCGGACGCACCACATTCGGCCTGAAGTTCAGGATGAGCGTTTCCGCGGCGTGCCGATCGAAGTAGAATTCGATGGTCAGCTTCGGCCGGTCCAGGAGGAGGCCGTTCGGCAGATCGTCGATCACGATGAGGGTGTCCTTTCTGCTCCCACTGCTTTCGGAAAAACCGCCGTAGCAGCATGGCTCATCGCTAAGCGCAAGGTCAACACGCTGATTCTGGTCCATAGGCAGCAGTTGCTCGATCAATGGCAGGAACGGTTAGCCATGTTCCTAAATATGCCTCCTCCGTCGATTGGGCATGTTGGCGGCGGGAAAATGCACCGGACAGGTTGTATCGATGTCGCGGTCATTCAGAGTCTCTACCAAAAGGAAGCGGTAAAGGACTTCGTTGCCGAATATGGTCAGGTCATTGTTGACGAATGCCACCACATCTCCGCCTTTACTTTCGAGCAGGTGATGCGACAAGTGAAAGCCAAATACGTCATGGGTCTGACCGCGACGCCAACGAGAAAAGATGGGCATCATCCCATCATTTATATGCAATGTGGCCCAGTTCGATTCAGCATGAACCCAAAAGCAATGACCGAGGCGAACCCCTTCGAGCATAGGGTTATTCCGCGCCAAACTGGTTTTCAGATGCCAGCCGACCTTGCTGAGGTGACGATTCAGGATGTTTATGCTGCATTGACGAATGATGCTTCGCGCAATGAAATGATTGCCGCCGACATCGCACATGCCATTGCGTGCGGCCGTTCGCCGCTTCTTCTGACCGGCAGGACAGAGCACTTACAGTATTTTGCGAACAAGCTCAATGGGGCTGCCGACCATCTCTTTATTTTGAAGGGTGGCATGAGCACGAAGCAGCGCCGCGAGACTGCCGCAGCCATGGCTGCTGTACGATACGATGAATCGCGGCTGATTCTCGCCACAGGAAGCTATATCGGCGAGGGATTTGACGATGCGCGCCTGGATACGCTGTTTCTGGCCATGCCAATTTCCTGGAAGGGGACCTTGCAGCAGTATGTTGGCCGCCTGCATCGTCTCCACGACAACAAGCATATCGTTCAAGTTTACGATTACGTGGACAATGGCGTCCCGATGCTGGCAAGGATGTTCGAGCGCCGATTGAAGGGGTATAGTGCAATCGGTTACGGCGTCGACAGGACGACGTCTCCTCAACCGCTGTGAGATTCTGTTCGTAAGACAGCTTTCGATCAAAAACTATGATGTCTACCATGCGGCAGCACTCTCTCGCGGAAGAGCAACAAGAATACTCGCAGAATTGCTCTGTCGAACGCCATCGGAGATGATTTGTTCATGCCACATTTGGCAGATCAATCCAAACTGGAAAGCCGGGTGATCCGGGCCGCGGAAACCGCACTGTCCAATCAGCAATATGTGAGTGCAATTGATGTCCTTTGCGGCATCGGGCTCTTGCATGCCTCTAATGTCGACCTCTGGAGGAAAGGGCGAGTCGATTTCCTTGAGCGGGTCATCCAGGGGAATCTCAGCAAAATCTCGTCGTCCATGAAGGTATTCCGCCGCTGGGCGCTGGAGAAGGGGCTCAAGCCCAGCAAAACTGCATACGTGCGCAAAGCCCGTGGCGGAACTGTGCCGCTGCGGTTCAGCAAGAGCGGCAACCCCGCGATCGAGCAGAATTACCGTACGCATTACGTATCGCCTTTGCTCACGGAACGCAAGCAGCAGTCGCTTCAGGAGAAACTGAACCGGGCTCCGGAACCGGTGGTTTACGAGATTCTGGGTACGGCTCGATGCTCGGAATGCGGTGCGGAGATGGAACAAGGGTCTCTTCTTTTTAAAGAAGCTGAAAGCCCTCTCTGCATGGCGTGCGCGGGACTCGGGGATCTGGAATTTCTCGCGGCTGGGGATGCGGCTCTGACACGGCTCGCAGCCAAGTATAGCGCGCGAACTGCCGTGGTGGTTCGCTTTAGCCGCGCGCGCAAGCGATACGAAAGGCAGGGCATTCTGGTGGAGAACGCGGCGCTGGAAAGGGCCGAGGGCGAGTGTCTGGAAGATGCAGCGGAACGTGCTGCTGCGCGCCATCGTGATGCCGCTCGGAGATGCGAGCAGGATCGGGATCTCGTTCTCAAGATCACGAAAAAGATTGGCGCCCTCTTTCCCTCCGGTCTCTCAGAGGAGCTGTCCTCCATTGCCGAACACACCGCAACCAGAGGGAGCGGGCGAGTCGGCCGAACTGAGGCTGGCCGTAATCTCGATGATCGCGCGCTCACCGCGGCGGTGATTGCTGCCATTCGTCACAGGAATACCCCTTACGACCAACTGCTCGCTCAGGGAATCGAGCGTGCCGAAGCCAGACAGACAGTGGCCGAGCAGGTTGATCTGGTTCTGGCCGCATGGCGCAAGGCCGATTGAAATGCGTAGAGCACCTGCTTGTTTATTCCGCACTCGAGCGTTCAGTCGTGGCGTGTTTTTCCACCGCGTTACTACGGTTGGCAATGTTTTACGCTCGTCAGAGGGGACTTCTCCATGCTCATTGAACAGCAGATCGCCGAGCGGCGCGACAGGGCTGCTGCGGCCCCGCTCAAAATCTTGAAACGGCCGCCCAGTGGTCCGTATGGAGATTACACGGTCAAGTCGCCCAGCGGGAGGACCTACAGGGTGGCTCTTCGCGGTCCAGGTCTCTTTGAGAATTATTGCTCCTGCCCGGACTTCGCTATCAACACACTGGGGACCTGCAAGCATGTCGAGGCGATGCTGCTTCAACTGCGGAAACGTCATCACCGAGCCCTGGAGTCGGCGAAGTACAAACGCACACGAGCCTCCATTTCACTGCAATACGGCGACACGATCGAAGTGCGTCTGCGCATGCCTGCCTCGCCGTCGGCCGCGCTGCGCAAGCTGGCAAGTGAACATTTTGATTTGAATGGGTTCTTGCGCCGTGAGCACTTCGTCCGGTTCGGAGAGGTGCTGAACGCATTGCGCAACGCCGATGGCGACGCGGTGGTTTATAGCGATGCCCTGGATTACATCGATCGCGAAAACGAGCTGTCCGAGGGTCTGGATTCTGAAAGCAAATTGCTGGCGCGTCTCAAGCGCGGCCCGGACCCAACCGCCGGCCTTCTGAAAACAAAGCTTCTTCCGTACCAGGCGCGGGGCGCCATCTTCGCGGCCTGCCGCGGAAGGGTGGCGCTCGCCGACGACATGGGGCTTGGAAAAACCGTTCAGACGCTGGCTGCTACCGAGCTTCTGCACCGGCGCAGGGGAATCGAGAGAGTTCTGGTGATTGCGCCTGCGTCGGTCAAATATCAGTGGAAAATGGAGATTGAGAAGTTCACGCAGCGGTCGGCGCAGGTGATCGACGGTCTGCTTCCGCGCCGCAAAGCATTGTATGCTGTCCCCGCGTTCTTCAACCTCACCAGTTATGAGCTGGTGCTTAAAGACATCCGGTATATGCAGGAATTGCAGCCGGATCTGATCGTTCTCGACGAGGCGCAGCGCATCCGCAACTGGACGACCGCGACGGCGCGCACCATCAAGCAATTGAAGAGCCGCTACGCGTTTGTTCTCACGGGAACGCCGCTTGAGAACAAGCTGGAAGAGCTCTTTTCGGTCGTCGAGTTTGTCGACGGCCGCAGGCTGGGTCCGGCGTTTCGCTTCGTGGATGAGCATCGGGTGGTTGACGAAAAGGGGCGCCTGACTGGCTACCGTGGCCTGGACCGCATCCACGAGCAGCTTGCCCCGATTCTGTTACGCCGCACGCGGCAAGAGGTGCTGAAGGAACTGCCCGAGCGGACCGACAAGATCTTCCGTGTGCCGCTGACTACCCAGCAGGCGGAACCGTACTACGAACAGAGCGATCTGCTTGCCCAGCTCATTCGCAAGTTGGAGCGGCAGGGTTGGCTTTCCGAGATCGACCAAAAACGGATTCTGTGCTGCATTCAGAACATGCGCATGTTGTGCAACTCAACGTTTCTATTCGATAGGCAGACCCATCATTCTCCCAAGCTGAAGGAGTTTCGCGAGATCATGACCGATCTCGTGGTGGAGGGCGATCGCAAGGCAGTCGTGTTCAGCGAATTTGAGCGGATGACCCGTCTGGCGGGCGAGGAATTGCGCAATCTGGGAATCGGGTTTGTGTCGCTCCACGGCGGTGTTCCTTCGCGGCAGCGCGGCGCCCTGATGGAAAAGTTCCGAATCGACCCGAAGTGCAAGGTCTTTCTTTCGACAGATGCCGGTGGCGTTGGATTGAACCTGCAAGCCGCTTCGGTGGTCGTGAACTTCGAGCCGCCGTGGAACCCCGCACGTTTGGAGCAGCGCATAGGACGTGTACATCGGCTGGGCCAGTCTCGCTCAGTGCATGTGATTCACATGCTCACTGAGAAGAGCATCGAAGAGCGGGTGTGGGAGACATTGCGCCTGAAGAAATCGTTGTTCGCTGGGGTGTTCGATTCGCCCACCGGCGAGGTAAGTTTCGAAAAACTCGGCAGAAAGACGATCCTGCAAACCGTGAAGGAGATCTTCGCCGAGCAGCCGGATCGGCCGAAGCCGATCGTTGATCGTGCTCCTGCGGCTCCGGTTGCGCTGGTGCCGCCACAATCGGGTGTTGGAGCACCGTCATCGAGTGTGGCCGGCGCCATGGCGAAACCTGCGGGCGCTCCTCCCGCAACCGGACATCGGCCAGATGGCATTGCACTTGCCGCCGCCTCGTTCATCGAGGCGGGATTGAAGCTGATCGAGTCGTTCGCAGGGAAGGCGACCAACGGAAAGGCCGGGACGTCTCCGAATCACCTGGATCAGGCTCTCTCCGCGCTGTTCACGCTGGACGCCCGGACTCGCAGGCCGTCGCTGACTATTCCCTTGCCCGAATCGGTGACTCAGGAACGGCTTGCCGGCGCAGTGTCTGCCTTGCTCACCGCATTTGGACAAAGGGGAACAGCAGCCGGGCGGGAGAGCGAATGATGCCGGTCGTAGGCAGGCATCTCACGAATGAGCGCAGCATCGCTGCGATCACTCGCTCTCTTCCAATTGCATGGTCAGTCTTGTCGATTTCAAGTCTCCAGTTAGTCTCCAGAAAGACAAAACAGCTCCGAACGATTCGCGCAAACCCGCATAAACATTGAAGCTTAGCCGATGTCCGGACGCATTCTCACATTCTGCATCGGAAAGTAGTCCCGCTGCAAAGAGTCTCCGGTTCGAACAAAGGCATTGATCCTGGCGCACTCCTTGCCTTGCGAACACATCAACCGGATTTTCGGAACACTACGTCCTGGTAGTCGATGTCGTGAAGGATGCAATCGTTGCTGTCATAAATGGGACCAGGCTCGCGGCGCCGAGGACGCCGCCTAGGAGCCGGCCGGCTGCACCTCGAAGCTCATTGCGTCCTACGCGGCGGAAGTCGTACCTTGACCGCCTTTGCACCGCAGCGGAAATGGTCAGCTGCCGTTACTTCATGTCATTCCCGCCACGCGCAGCGGAGACTAACTTAAACCCGCGGCAGACTCTCGCCAGAAATGCGAAGCCGCCACACCTTGTTACCAGGGGATCACGCCTGTGATAGGGATCACATTTCTATCTCCCGCCGCGGAGCTTAAATGAATTAACAACAAACACACAGGTAACTTAGGCGTCGATGCGCGCCCATTTTCTCCGGCGACGGATTCTCTCCTGAATGATCTTCGCTGCTTCGCTCTGAAAGCTGGGCCATCGTGTGGGATGCCTAGCGATGTTGCAGCGGGCTTGAGAAAAATCGAACCGACTCATCTCTATTTCGGTTTTGGGGAACGAAAGATGCCTGAAGGCCGTTGGCGCGTTCTGTACGTCGTCACCAATCACGAAAAGCGAATTGCACAGCACCTGGACGCGCGTTCGCTGGAACACTATCTCCCCATGTACACCGAGCGCTCGCGATGGAGCGATCGCGTCGTCAATCTGGAGCGGCCGCTATTTGCCGCCTACGTATTCGCCCGGTTCGCGCCGGAAGCGAAAGTTTCCGTTATCAGCATTCCCGGAGTCGTCCGTCTGCTCGGCGAGACCGAGCGCGACACGGTGAGCGAGATCGAAATTGCCCGTCTCCGAGAGGGGCTGGCCAGCGGCTGCCTGCTGCGTCCTCATCCCGGCCTGGCGCTGGGAAACGCGGTGCGCGTGCTCAGGGGAGTCTTTCAAGGTGTGGAGGGCGTCGTGACCGATCTCCGCCAACGATGCAAGGTTGTTATAGCGCTCTCCGGAACCGGGCAGAGTTTTTCCCTGGAAGTGGCCCGCGAAGATATCGAGATCCTGCGCAAAGTGTCCCCCAGAAAGAACCCCAGCGGCGAGCGGCAACTTGCGTTCAACGGCGCTTAGCGACGCATGCAGTTACTTCACGCGGCATGCCAGCAGTATTACAGTCCCCGAGTCCAGGGTGTAGGTCCTTCGGCCAATTACTCCGGTAACTCATAACTTGTCAAACGGGCAATTGATTCAGAATCAATGGCCTGGTTAGTGAACTAGATCACATAAAACTCTCTTCCGAAGCAAAAACGTTCACGAATGTTAGACATTGGCATTACTTTTTCTTGTCAGCCGGTTTTGACGATGCTATAGTTAACATACTTCCCAAATACAAACTGCCCGAGGTCAGGTGAAGAATATCTCACCGGGAAAGGCGCCGCATTTTCGTTTCCTTCTCACTCGTTGTAGAGAGCGAAACATGTGGGAGTGTACTCGGAACTTGGTCTTCGTCATACGGGACCGAGCTTAGCGAAGCTATGCTTCGAATCTAATCCCACACTCGTCCCGCCGTTTGTGACAAGCACTTCCGGGCTTACTCAGCCAGCACGTCAAATTCTCCGTGTCCGTTCTCATCCCACGCGTACGCACGATCGGTGTCCGCCTCAGCGAAGACGAATACCTGTCTCTAGAGAAGTTCTGCGTCGAAAGCGGAGCGCGCAGCATTTCCGATCTAGCGCGAAACGCCATATGGAGCTTCCTGAACCAAGCCAATCAGGAGTCGGCGCTGGCTTCGGCCCTGACCGAGAACGTTGCGCAGGTCAAAGGTCTGGAAGAAAAGATAGCCAGATTGTCCGAAGAAATCGCGCTGCTCAAGGCTGCTTCCCCGGCCAGCCCGGATTCAGCTGAAGAAGACGAGCTCACAAACGGGGATCGATAGCGTTCGGGCAGGGAAGGAATGAACTTTGCGTCTCAAGAGAAGCGCGGTGGCTTCGCCAGGACAAAACGGATCGAGGATGCAGTGAAATTGAAACACGGACTCTACGGATTTTGCAATGACATGAAAGGTCATGCCGGCTTCAGGCGGACCTGGATTGCCGTTCTGGTTGTGGCGACTTGCGCTCTATGGGGAGCAAATGCGCAGGATGTAAACTCGCCAGCCGGTTATCAGCAGAGACAAGTGAGCGCGGGACCGGCGCAACCGGCTTGTTATCTCGGTGTACCGGGCCAGATGCCGGGGCCGGCCAACTCCAATGCGCAAACGCCGGCAGGAGCAGCTTACGGATCAGCTATGCCGCAGCCAGGCAGCGCTTATCCTCAGCCGGGGAATTATCCGCAGCAGGGCTTGCCTGTACAAGGTACTTACACGCAGGGTGGATACGACTCCAGTTCAAATCCCTATTCGCAGCAGGGCAATTACTATTCGCAGCAAGGAGCTTATCCTTTCCCATCGGCGCAGCAGCAAATGCAATATCAATCTGGCGCCGGGCCGAACAATGTGGGCCAGGCAGGCTATCAGCCGCCAATCTCGGCGGAACAGATCGTCGCCATTCTCCAGCAGTCCCCGGAAACACTCTCCACTCTGAAGAATTTCGCGGGGCAGGAATTCGGGGTAGATCCGCTCACGATCTCCGATACCGGAATTTACAACTGCGTCCAGCAGGATCCCATCTTCCGCACCCAGGCGGTGAGATTGCTCATCCAGAATGGCTACGCGCCTGGTCTGCTGCAAGGGACCCAGTCGCTGCCTCCGTCGCAAGCTGCATGGCCGCCTTATAACCAGCAAGGCCAGGCCTATTCCTCGAATGTATCGCCCGGCTATCCGCTCTCTTCGGGGCACGAAGCCGAACCGCCAAGCGAACTCCAGACCCAGACGCCGATTCCCTACCCCGATCTCCCTTCGCTGCAGGAACTTTACTCGCAGGACGTTGTGGCCCGCACCGGCCTGAAGCGCTTCGGCAGCGATGCTTTCCAATTCGATTCGGGGAACCAGGACCTGCTGCCCATGGACTTGCCAGTGGGGCCGGATTATGTCCTGGGCCCCGGCGACGATCTCATCGTCAACATGTGGGGCAGCGCGTCAGCACGCCTGAATCAGCCGGTCGACCGCCAGGGCCAGGTCGCAATACCCGAGGCCGGTACACTTGTCGTTTCGGGGCTCACCATTGCGCAGGCCCAGGACGCAATGCAAAAGCTGCTCAGCACGCAATATCGCGATGAGCACGTCGAGCTTTCCCTGGGCCGCGTTCGCACCGTGCGCATCTATGTGGTGGGCGATGTGCAGCGTCCCGGCGCTTACGACGTAAGCTCGCTCTCTACGCCGCTCAACGCGCTCTACGCCGCCGGTGGACCGACCAGCCGCGGTTCTCTGCGAACTCTGGAGCAATATCGCGGCAAGGAGTTAGTCGAGAGCATCGACTTATATGATTTCCTGCTGCATGGGGTGCGCTCCAGCGCCGACCGCCTCCTTTCGGGCGATACCATCCTTGTGCCTACAGTCGGCGCGCAGGTTTCCGTGGCAGGGATGGTGCGCCGTCCCGCCATCTATGAAATGAAGGGAAGCACGGATTTAAAAGACGTGCTGGATCTTGCCGGCGGAGTTCTGGTTTCCGCCGATCTCAAGGAGATCCGAGTGGAGCGCGTGGTAGCTCACGAGCGCCACACCATGCTTCGCGTGCAGATCGCCAGCGACTCAGACGGGCAGGCGAAAGTACCCGATTTCAAAGTGCAGGACGGAGACTTCATCGAGGTTTCTCCCATACTTCCGTATAACGACCAGGTGGTGTACCTCGAAGGCCATGTTTTTAAGCCCGGGCGTTATGCCTGGCGGGATGGAATGACAGTGAATGATCTTCTTCATTCCTACCAGGACGTGATGCCGGAACCCGCCACTCATGCCGAGATCGTGCGCCTGGTGCCGCCGGATCTTCACCCGCAAACCATCGCTTTCGATCTTCCCGATCTGCTGGTGGGAAATGATCCCGTCACCCTACAGCCCTTTGACACGGTGAGGATCTTCGGTCGCTACGACTTCGATGCGCCGCAGGTTTCCATTCGCGGGCCGGTGCTCCGGCCGGGCGATTACCCCATGCCCAAGGGAATGACGGTTGCCGATTTGGTGCGCATGGCGGGCGGCTTCCGGCGCAGCGCCTATCGCGATGTCGCCGACCTTTCCAGCTATTCGGTCCAGAACGGCCAGAGAGTTCTTCTCAAGCACAGCACCGTGGCGATAGGGAAAGCGCTCGATGGCGACAAGAGCGCCGATGCCGCGCTTCAGCCTGGAGATGTGGTCGGTATCCGGGAAATAAGTGGCTGGAACGATATCGGAGCCGCCATTACCGTGAAGGGCGAAGTCAACTACCCCGGGACATACGGCCTCGCCGCCGGTGAGCGCCTCAGTTCCGTTCTCAAGCGCGCGGGAGGGTTCCGCGCCGACGCCTTTCCGGAAGGCGCGATATTGTCGCGCGTGCAGGTGCGCACGCTGGAGGAAACCAACCGCCAGGAAATGATTCTCCGCGTGGAAGCAAGCGTGCCCAGCGTGCAGCAGGCGGTGAGCGGCCCTGCGCAGGACCAGTCGAATCAGCTCAAAGCCATGCAGCAGCAACAGCAGGAGATCCTCACGGCCTTGCGCAACCACCCCTCCAGCGGGCGCATGGTCATCAAAATTTCTGCCGACGTCGACAAATGGGCAAACACGCCTGCGGACGTTGAGCTCATGCCCGGAGACGAGCTGGAGATTCCCAAACGACCGGATTTTGTGCTGGTAAACGGCCAGGTCTACAACGCTACGGGCATTACTTACCGTCCCGGCAAGGATGCCGGCTGGTATCTGCGCCAGGCAGGAGGGGTGACGCGCTCCGGCGATCGCAGGCAGTTATTCATTCTGCGCGCCGATGGCTCCGTCATCGGCAATCGGAGGGGCACCGTCTTCGATTCCGGCATTCTCTCCGCGCGCATGCGCCCTGGGGACTCCATCATCGTTCCGGAAAAGTTGATGGGCGGCTCCCAGCTTTGGCGCAACCTGCTCGGAACGGCGCAAATCATGTCTTCGGTAGCGATCACCGGCGCGGTATCCGGAGCGTTCTGAACTCCGAACGGCTTTCCCAGACTCGAAACTTCAGGAATGGTTGGAAGCATGACTGTCACACTAAATCCCTCTTTCGATATCGCTTGTGCCTGTTGTGACTCCGGACTGGCGCAACTGGATGTTGCAAGCGATGAGTGGCGCTTTTTTCGCTGTCGGCATTGTGGGTACTGGACTGCGCGAACCGTCGAAGGCAAATGGCCAACTGCCCATTATGACGACACGCCCACCTTCGATTACAAGCCAGAAGACAATTGGAGCCAAATTGTCCGACAGGGCATGACGATTCTTGCCCGAAAGTTCGACCTGTCCAATAAGGCAGCCGGAGTATTTCTGGATGTTGGCTCTTCTGAGGGGGTCTATCTTGAAGCCGCTCGACAACTGGGCTGGTACTCGGTTGGAGTCGAAATCGATCAGCCAAAGGTGCTTCGATCTCGTGAAAAAGGCCTCCATGTTGTGTCCAGATTCGAGGACGTATCAGTTCGTGCAGACTTCATTCTCATGCGGCACGTGATCGAACACGTTGCGGAAGTTGGGGGATTCATAAGACAGGCTGCGAAGCTCCTCAATGAGAACGGAAATCTTTGCATCGAGGTCCCAAATCAGTCCTCAGTCACTTCTCTCTTGAGCAGGCGGCGCCTGCGGGGCGGAAGGTTCCTGGGTGAACTTTATCCGCCCACCCACATTCATGCCTTTGAGAAGCGCGCACTGGCCGCGCTCGGCAGGAAATGTGAACTCCAAACAACGCGCATAGTGACCTATTCGCGAGCCGACCGCACCTGGTTTCTGCCTTCACAACGCCGAGGCTCTGCGCTACGCCGAATTGCACAGCGAAGTTTCGCAGGTCTCGGACATGGCGGAAACATCGCCGCATTCTACTCGCGTCAGGTAAATTCTCCAGAGTTTCGGCGGGCCGAGCGATAGTGCGATCGGTCCGCTGCAAGATCAACGCAGAGCCGACTTGAGGTCTAGTCTCTTTCCCGCGCAGTCATTCTGCGCGTGCATTCACCAACATTCACGGTAGCGCATCCAGCGCGCATGGAACGAACATCATGGGTACGATAGCGCAGGATACCAGTAACCTCAACGAGACCGCGGCGCCGGCATATGCGTGGACCACGGCTCCGCAAAAGAGCTCCGGCCGCTTTGACAAGGTGCTGAACCTGGTCGAGGCGCTTTGGGACGGTTTGGCGTCAGCCGGGGCAGTCGTCGCCGCCATCGCCGTAAAAGAACACTTCCGTATCGGCGTCCAGGTTCACTATTCTCCGGAAATTGCCATTCTGGCGGGAACACTCACCGGCGCCTTCTTCGTCCTGCTGCTCGATCACCAGGGCGCCTATCACGGCGGGAACAGTCTGCTGCAGATCAAGGAGACCGAGCGCGTGCTCCGCGTCGCTACGCTGGCCACATTTCTTGTGGTGCTGCTGCTCTACGCTGCGGGATTTCTGGTGCCGCGCGTGCTGATCGCTATCAGCTTTGTGTTTGTGGTCGTATCCCTGACCACGGCTAAGCAATTGTTCTATGTAACCTCTCACAATCTCCGCGCCCGCGGCCTGGGTGTACAGGAAGTTGTGATTTACGGCGCGGGGCAGTCCGGCCGCAGAGTCTTCTCCGCCCTGGCACGCTCGCCGAAACTGGGCCTGGTTCCCATTGCCATCGTCGACGACGACTCCAACCTCGAAGGGCAGGAGATATTCGAGCCGGGCTATCGGCGCGACAAGTCACTGCGCGTCAGTTCCGGTCCAATCACGCCGGATTTGCTGCGGTGCCTGAACGCTAAGCTTCTGGTCATCGCCATCCCTTCGCTCGCTCCCGACCGGCTCTCCGCAGCCATGAAAACCGCTCACGAGGCAGGCGTGGGAGTGGCATTGATGCCGCAGTTTAATCGCGAGTCGAGGTTCTCCATCGAGTACATGGAGGTTGACGGCCTGATGCTCTTCTCCTACGGCATCAGAAAGAGGCGAATCGCCAGCGATCTCCTGAAGCGGGTTCTGGATCTGACGGCAGCCTGCCTGACACTGATCGCGCTCTCCCCCCTCTTCGCGCTGATTGCCCTGCTCGTGCGCCTTGATTCTCCGGGCCCGATCCTGTTTGTACAAAAGCGCGCGGGCAAGAACGGCCGGTTATTCCCGCTTTACAAATTTCGCAGCATGCACACGCATGCGCCGTCGTATGCGTGTTCTCCCGATCGCCTGGATGACCCGCGCATCACGTCCGTTGGCCGCTTCCTTCGCCGCACCAGCCTGGACGAGTTACCGCAGCTATTCAATGTAATCAAAGGGGAGATGTCGCTGGTGGGCCCGAGGCCGGAGATGCCATTCCTGGTCAGCTACTACACGCCTGCCCAGCGGCAGCGGCTCTCCGTATTGCCGGGCATCACCGGTCTGTGGCAATTGAGCGCCGATCGAGCCTATCCCATCCACGACAACCTGCTTTACGACCTCTATTACATCCGCTATCGCGGATTCTTTCTCGACGTCGCGGTTCTCTTGCACACCCTGGTGTTCGCGATGAAAGGAATCTGAGCCGGCCGCTGAATTGCGATCCGCTGCGCTCGTGCCGAAAGAGAAGAGAGTCATCGTTTCCGGTGCAGCCGCAAACTTCAAAACCGTGAGAATTATGACCGTGCCGAACAATGTAACTGTTGCAGTGAATGAGGCCTCCGAGAGCGACGATCCGGTTTACGGAGATTCTGCTCGGACGGTGCTTAAGCCGCCGTTGGCGCGACTGGACCGGATTCCGGGTGAGTTCGACGGTGAGGATGCGGAAGGGCTGCCGATGTATTTCCACCTGGAGCGGCTGTTCCGCAAGATGGGCGTGCTTTGGCGGGCGCGGATGCTGATCGCTGGCGCAACACTCCCGGCGACGATAGCGATCTTCGCCGCGCTTTATCTGATTCCCAACCGGTACACGGCAATGGCAGTTTTGAATCCGCCGGATCTGAATCCGATCTCCGGCCTGTCCCTGCTGGGAGCGATGAAGGGAGGCATGGGTTCCGGGCTCAGCTCGCAGATGGGTACCGTTCTCGGCCTTTCCACCCAGGGTCAGGAATACGTCCGAATGATGCAAACCCGCCGCATTCAGGACATGCTCATTCAGCAATTCGGCCTGCAGAAAGTCTATGGGACGGCGAGGATGGACCAGACGCGGAAAAAGCTTGCCTCGGCCTCCACTTTCTCCGTGGACCGGAAGAGCAATGTCATCGAGATCAGCGTGACAGATCTCGACCCCAACCGGGCCGCGCAACTGGCCAACGGTTATGCCTCCGCGCTGGGGACGACGAGCGCCACTCTCTCTGCCGATTCCGCCCGGCAGGAGAGGGGATACTTCGAGAACCAGCTCAC
Organism: Occallatibacter sp.; assembly: GCA_035935755.1. Classification (GTDB taxonomy): domain Bacteria; phylum Acidobacteriota; class Terriglobia; order Terriglobales; family Acidobacteriaceae; genus Telmatobacter. Next base: position 137,060 of record DASYWU010000003.1, read on the forward strand.
AGAGGCCGAAAGCGAACTTCAGTCGGCAACCGATCAGCTAAGTCAGTACGGAAGAAAGAACGCGGCCCTCGATGTCGACTCGGGCGCAAAGGGCATCGCCGACGCCATCGGGTTGCTGCAGGGACAGATCATTGCTTCGGAAGCCGAACTGAAGGGCATGCGCGCCGTCTATGCCGAAGACAACGACCGCGTCAAGGCGATGGAAGCGCAGATTTCGGAATTGAAGCGCCAGATGGCCGCGCTGGGCGGGCCGGCGAGCACGCCTGCGCAGAGTGGCGACGGAAGCGGAGGCCCCAGCCTGGCTCACTTGTGGAGCACGGCGCCGGTTTACCTGGACCTCTACGGGCAGGTGAAGCTGAAGGCGGCAATTGTGGACACGCTTGCCCAACAATATGAATTTGCCAAGCTGCAGGAAGCACATCGCGTGAGCGAAATTCAACTTCTGGATCCTGCTCTGCCTCCGGTGAAAAAGTCGGGGCCCCACCGGGCGCTTATCGCAGTGGCCTCAGGTGTGTTCATTTTTTGTTTGCTCTGCGGATGGGTGCTCGCCAAAGACTGGTGGATCAACGCATCTCCCGACGACCCATGGCGATTGTTGCTGGCGCCGCGTATTGCCACGCTGGCAGTATTCACAGGCCGGCGTCATCTGCGGTGAAGCGAGAGAAAACGCCGCCACTGTCCCTCTCGAACCTGCATTCCGCTCGAATCGATCTGGAAAAATCGTCCTGTCGAATTCTCCACAAATGAATAGAACGTCCGAACAGGGACTGATTCGCCCGGCGCTTGCCGCGCTCAAGTGGAACTATCTTGGGGTGGCGGCTCGAACTGCGTCCTCGTTCATCATCGGCATTGTGCTGGCGCGGCTCCTCGGGCCCAAGCCATTTGGCGAAGTCGCAGTGGCCTGGCTGGTGATCGGGCTGGGCAATCTAATGGCCGACTGCGGATTCGGCGCGGCGCTGGTGCAGCGCAGGGATCTTAGCACCGACGACGTCCGCTTTGTCTTCACCGCGCAGCTTGCACTCGGGGTACTGCTTACCGGCATTCTGGCGGCGGCGGCTCCGCTCGTGGCATCCATCTTCCGGCAGCCTGAAGTTACTCCCATCGTTCGGGCGTTGGCCGTTATTTTTGCTTTGCAGGGTTTCGGCCTGACCTCGCAGAATCTGCTGAAGCGCGATCTTGCCTTTAGAAAATTGCAGATCGCCCAGGTCGTTTCCTATCTGGTGGGCTATCTGGCCCTGGGAATACCGCTCGCCTGCCTTGGCTTCGGAGTCTGGAGCCTGGTCAGCGCCCAGTTGGCGCAATCGACTCTGAACAGCGCTCTTCTCTTTTGGGCCGCCGGCCATTCCCTCCGCCCCAAGCTCGTTCATCCTCGCCGCGAGTTGACTTCCTTTGGCGGCAAGGTGATTGCTGTGAATCTGGTCAACTTCGCCATCGGCAACGTCGACACCGCCGTTGTGGGCCGCGCGTTTGGCGCCATCAGCCTCGGGCTTTACAACCGCTCCATGGTGCTGATGATGGCGCCGATGAATGCTGTGGTTAGCACCCTTCAGGCAGTTCTCTTTCCGGTGTATTCGCGAGTGCAAGCGAAGCCGGATTCTCTTCGGCGCGGATTTCTCACCTCCCTGGCGGCGGTCGCGCTCTTTATTTTCCCGGTGTTCTTCACCGTGGCGGCGATTCCTCGGACATTCATTGAGGGCCTTTACGGCCACCGCTGGATCGCTGCCGTACCCCTCCTGGTTCCAATAGCGCTGGCAAGACCATTCCACGCTTCGATGGCGCTGGCAGGGCCGCTGCTTTGGGGGGTAGGGAAGGTAGAGCAGGAACTCCGAGTCCAAATTACGATTGTCTTAATAACCATCCCCGCGTTGCTAGCTGCCTCGCGCTTCTCGCTGAGTGCAGTTGCCTGGACGATTTTTGCAATCCTGGTTCTTCAGTCCGTTCTGATGGCCCGGCCAGCGCTGCAGGCGGCGGGCGTGAGCTGGCGCGATGCGTGGCGAGTGATGCGCGGAGCGGCTCTGCTGAGTGCAGCACTGGCGGTAGGCATTTGGACTCTCGATCACACCGTCTTTGCCTCAATTGCAACACCAATTCGGCTGTTGGCAGATCTCTGCCTTGTTGCCGCGCTCTCCGGCGCTCTCTTGTGGCTGACTCCTGACCTCTTCGTCTGCGATGAATTGATCCACCTGCTAAGGCAGCCCTCAGCACCGGAGTGGATCAAGCGCTTCTTCCTGAGAAGCAAGGATTTCGGGATCGAAGCGGCCATCGAACCGTTGGACCGGACAATCGCGTAGCAGAAACCTGTCCCGCACACACCCTCAAGAGATCTCATGAACCGGCCGCAGCCCCCAAAGCTTTTCATTTCGACGGGACTTTCCGCCACCGGGGAGACAGGTGTCCAATCACATTTCAATTATTTTCGCGACTTTCTGGCCGGACCCGGCATTGATTCGGAAGTGCTGACACCCTACGAGTCCCCCACAGTACTCCGGCGCGCAGCGAAGCTTATTAGTAGGTTCGGAACCTATTTAAACTCGGAACTCGGCGCCTACCTGTCAAACAGGGCAATTTCAGTCTTGTTGCAATGTCGGATGCGCTCATGCCTCCCGCCACGGGAGCCCTGGATCGTCTACGCCCAATGTCCCGGCTCGGCATTGGCGGCCCTGAAATTCCGGCGAAGAGCCGACCAGCGCGTCATTCTGATTGTGCATTTCAACATTTCGCAAGCCGACGAGGCAGCAGAAAGAGGACGCATTCGCGACCGGGGACCATGCTATCGCTATATCCAACGCCGAGAAACAGAGGCTTTGGAACGGGTGAATGCCGTCGTTTTCTGCTCGCACTTTATGTACCGCGAGATGCTTTCCCGGATGCCGTGTCTCGCAGGGAAGACTACAACTGTTTTGCCGAACTTTGCCCCGGTTCCGCAACGCACAATAGACGGGCCTGGCGGCGATGTTATTTCTATCGGAACCTTGGAACCGCGCAAGAACCAGTCCTTTTTGCTGAAAGTGCTTGCCGAGGCGAATCGGATGGGGCACAGATACACCCTTACCATTGTCGGAAATGGCGAGGACCGGCTCGCACTTCAAAAAACGGCGTGCGAACTGGGAGTCGCATCGCAGGTCGTCTTTGCGGGATTTCTCCCACACGCCTCCCGCCTGCTTTGGCGCCACCGCGTGTATGCGCATGCGGCCAATATTGAAAATCTGCCGATCACGATCATTGAAGCCCTGGCTGCTGGCCGCCCGGTACTTGCGCCCCGAGTAGGCGGGATACCGGAAATGATTTGCGATTCGCTCGAAGGCTATTTCTGGTCATTGAGTGATCCTGTTGACGCAGCCAGGAAGCTGATCACCGTTCTCGACGAGACCAACGTATACGGCGCGATGCAAGCTGCAGCGCACCGTAGATATAAATCCCAATTTGCACCGCAGGTAGTTGCGCCGAGCCTTCTGGATTTTCTACTCCATTCGCCGGCCAGCGGCATGAGCCCGTGAAGATTTCACCTCGACAGACAATTAGGGTGCTCCACATCCTCGCCGAGCTTAAGCATTCCGGCGCGGAAATGATGTACCACGCTGCCGCGAAACTCTGGAAATCGGAAGCCATAAATTGTGAGGTCTTGTCGATCGGACAGAATATCGGCGCCATGGCTCCCGTCCTCGAAGCGGACGGTTACCGTATTCACCACCTCCCCTTTTCGCGATCGCCAATTCACCTCTTCAGAGCGTTCCGGTTATTTCTGCGCAGCAAATTTGACGTGGTGCACATCGACGTGGAGCGCGGAAATCTCTGGTATGGGCTGCTGGCCCGTCTCGCTGGGACGCGGCGCGTGTTTCGTACCGTTCACAGCGTCTTTGCATTCGAGGGCGCGCTCAGGATGCGGCGGACCTGGCAGAGACGTTTCCTCAGGCTTATAGGAATTACCACCATCACCATCGGCGACAGTGTCTCCTCGAACGAGCTAAGAGTCTTCCACAATCCTTCCCTGCAAATCCCAAACTGGTTTGACGATCGGCGATTTGTCCCGCCTACGCAGGCCGAGCGGCAAGCTGCCCGCCTGCGATTGCGCATTCCCGAGGATTCGCTGGTGTTGATCTCCATCGGCAATTGCGCCCCGTTGAAGAATCATGCGGCGATTCTGCGCGCCCTCGCCATGCTTCCCGCAAACCTGCAGGTCACTTATATCCATGTAGGGGCCGAAGACGAAGCCTGCTCAGAGCGTAAACTTGCGGCCGGTCTCGGCGTTTTAGACAAAGTTCTCTTTCACGGATTCGCGAAGGATATTGTGCCACTGTTGCACGCCGCCGACGTATACGTGATGCCTTCCTGGCACGAGGGTTTCAGTTGCGCCGCTCTGGAGGCCATTGGCGCGGGCCTGCCCGCGATCCTGTCAGACGTGCCGGGATTGAACGACCTTCGCTCCCTCGTGCCGGAGGTCTGCTGGACAGACATCACGCCGGAATCCATCGCCGACGCCATACTCCGCCTTCAGCAAATGTCTTCCGCACAAAGACGCGAGCTCGGGTTGCGCGGAAGTGCGTCGGTTCACGAGAGGTTCGGCTTGGATAACGGAGCCAGGAGATATGCCGAACTCTATAAACCTGTCAATGATGAAGTAACTGGCCTGGGGCGAGAATAATGCGCTTTTTCAATATCGATCTTCATATCGGTGTAATCGGGGATATCAAGAGAATTCTGCACGCCCTCGGCCATGATGTCACCGACTGGACCTTATCCTCGCACGCATGGGTAATCGGCAGAACACCCCACAGAGTGGAGATCGTGAATGAAACGACGTGGAGAGAAATCGATCGCTCCATGTGCGACGCTTTCTACAAGAGATACAAATCGGAGTTCGAACAATACGACGCGTTTATCGTCACCCACACTCCGTCGTTTGCCATGTTATACGAGCGATGGGGAAAGCCTGTGATTTGCGTCGCGTCCACGCGTTATGAGGCTCCTTTCTACAGCGACAGAAAAAAATGGGAGGAATTCAACAACTACCTTCGCAGGCAGATTGACTGCGGCATGCTTATTCCCATTGCCAACAACAAATACGACTCTGCGTACGCCGAATATTTCACCGGCCGCAAGTGGAAGGTGATCCCCAGCCTCTGCGAGTATACAAATGCTCACTATTCAGGAAAGAGATCAGACTCACTCTACTTTTCCAAGTTTCCCCTCCAGCGCGCCATTCCCGGCCTCGTCAGCAAGGAAGCTCACTTCAAGCCGGGCCTCTTCAGGAGAGCCGCAGGAAAGCTCGGATTCAAGATGGGCCGGCGCGGCTATTCCTGGGACGAGATCGCCTCCTTCGGCAGCGTGGTTTACGTTCCCTATAACGCCTCCATCATGTCCATCTTCGAGATGTATGCTTCCGGAATCCCCATGCTCTTCCCATCTCTGCCGTTTGCCCTCGAGTTATACGCAGAACACCGGCAAGAAGGCGTCTTCTCTGAGTTGAGTTACAACCAGATTTATCATCTGCCTCCCCGGTCGGCGATCCCCTCGGACTCACTCGATCCAAACAACTATGAGAACAGCGACGCTATGGCTCACTGGATAGCAAAGTCCGATTTCTACGACGCGGACAATCTCAAACACCTCGTATACTTCGATTCCTTTGATGAATTGGCGGAATTGCTTGACCGGATGGATCCCGAGCAGATCCATCACCAGATGCGGGAACATCAACGCCTTCGCTCTGCGCGATCCCACGAAATGTGGGCGAACGTGGTTCAGAACCTGGTTGCTGTCGGCGCCGGGGTCAGTTGATCTCAAGGTAATTCTACGAAAGCATGCGGAGCCACCCGGCGCTCCATTAAACAGAAATGAGCCTCTCCATCCTTCTGCTACCGGCCGCCATCTTGCCCCTGATTCTGGGAAGCACTGCTTTCCTCAGATCGCCTCGGCGCGCCGCCAGCGTCCTTCTGACCGTCTACGTAGCCGATACCATCTGCCTCGGATTGCCGGCCATTCCCTTCGGCTTGCACGTCTATGCGCAGGACATCGTCTTCGTCTTTCTCATAACTGCGGCGGCATTGCGGTACGGACTGGCCCTGGTGAATATCGAGCGCAACAGAATTGCTGTGCTGGCACTCCTCGCGCTAGTCCTCTTCTCCTTCGCCAGAGGAACCGCAACTTTTGGTTTCATGGAGGCAGGTGTCGCGGCCCGGGAATTCTTCTGGCTCTTCGCCGGAACAGCCTATTTCAGCAGCTTTGAGTACGGCGACAAAAGGCTTGCGGCAATGATAAAGCTTTGGCAGAAGGCTGCCTGTGCTCTCGTCGCCCTCGCAGTGCTCCGCTGGGCCGCGGCAGGGCTTCACATGAGCATAGCCGCCACGTGGGAGGACCCCGGCAATCCAATGCGCGTGCTGGATGCCGCGCAAGCGATGTTCCTTTGCGTTGCCTTCTTCTTCTCGCTCATGTTGAAGACATCTCGAAAGGGCAGAAAATGGCAGCAGAATCTCTACTATCTGATTGGGCCGGCGCTGATCCTGCTTCAGCATCGGACGGTCTGGGTAGTTGCCGCCCTTGGCATGGTATGGATGTCGCGCCGCAATATGCGGCTGCTGCGGAAGTCCCTGATCGTCTTCGGAGCCACCTTCGCTCTTGTTGCAGTGCTGGTGGTCTCAACCTTCGGCCTTGACTTTGTGATCGAATCATTGCAGTTTTCCGTAACCAGCGATAACTCCTTCCTCTGGAGAGTTGCCGGCTGGTATCAGTTAGTGTTTCTCAGGACCGCCGGCGCGTTCAATCTGCTCTTCGGTGATCCGTTCGGTACCGGATTTACTCGCGTAATTTCAACCGCTATCGTCGAGGCAACGCCGCATAGCTTCTACGTGGAAACTTATCTTCGTATGGGTGTCGTCGGTCTCTGCATTCTTCTCTGGTTCTTCGAATCGCAGTTTCTTGCATGTCGAAGGACGAATGTTGAGAGCCCAGCCGCCGGGAGTTATCATAACTCCACCCTCTGGGGGCTCTTTCTATTGTTTGAGGTAGCTTATTCCATCACCTATAACCCAGGATATGAGCAATGCATCATTATCGGAATTATCGTGGGCCTGAATGCAATGAAAAGCTCTGTTCCGGCCAAAATGAAATGCAGAATCCTTCCCGAATCCATGCTTCCTGACCCCTCCTGATCGGAATTGTTGCCTCGCCGCTATGAAGATACTGCTTTCTGCATACGCCTGTGATCCGACCAAAGGCTCCGAATCCACCGTCGGATGGAATTGGGCGTGGCACCTGGATCAGGCTGGCCACGAAGTTTGGGTTCTTACACTGCCCATGTGGCAGCCTGGGATTGACGCTGCTCTGCGGGCCTGCCCGGTTGCCAATCTTCATTTTGAATACGTCCCCGTGCGGCATTTTGCTTATTACCACCGCATCGGCGGATGTTATCCGCATTATTTTGTATGGCTGTGGCTTGCCTACCTTCGCGCGCGCAAACTCCATCGTGACCATCGATTCGATTGCGTGCACCACGTGACATATGTCAGCTTGCGCTCTCCTACTTTGATGGGGCGCCTGGGCATTCCCTTCATCTTTGGCCCGCTCGCAGGAGGCGACACCATTCCCAAAAGGCTGCGAAAAAGCCTTTCTCCAAAGGCGCGCAGAAAAGAGAGACTTCGGGACCTCTCCAACTGGCTGCTTCGCTGGGATCCCCTGGTTCGTTCCGCGGTCAGAAGTGCGTCTGTGGTTGCGGTAACCTCCGATCAGACCCGTAACCTGTTGCCGCGCCGCCTGCGATCGCAAGCTATGTCACAGCTCGCTGTAGCGCTGCCCGAGTTCACTGTCGGTAATCCGGATGAAAAGTCTCCTTTGCTACCCAGCCGCGACAGATCCGGCGTGCGCATCGCCTATGTCGGTATGCTTCTGTACCTGAAGGGCCTACACCTCGGATTTCGCGCCTTTGCGGAAATGCGAAAGTGCATTCCCACTGCTCAATTCACCGTGATTGGTCGCGGCCCGGATGAAGCGTGGCTGCACGCGCTGGCTTCCGAACTCGAAATTGCCGATTCCATTGAGTGGGTGCCTTGGATGGACCGCAACCGCCTGCTCGATCTCTACTCGCAGTTCGACCTCCTGCTCTTTCCCAGCCTGCGCGATTCCGGGGGCATGGTGGTTCTCGAGGCGCTTTCCCGGGGAGTTCCGGTGGTTTGTCTCGATCTCGGCGGCCCCGGCGTAATGGTCGATGAAACCTGTGGGCGAAAGATTCCAACTGCGAACCGATCGGAATCCGAGGTCGTCAACGCCATGGCCGTGGAAATGATCGCACTCGCCAGTGACTCCGGATCTCTGGCGGCTCTCAAGGCCGGCGCGATTGAACGGGCTCGGCAATTCACCTGGCCCAGAGCACTGAAAAAGCTCTACTCCCCAGGATTCGACGCGCAGCTCCGCCGTCGCTCCGCATGAAGATATGGCAGCAGCCTCAATCCAAACTTATCTTCAGCCAACTCCAATGAAGACCCGTATTGCAGCCCTCCTCACCTGCCACAACCGGCGCGTCGCCACCCTGGCATCGCTGCACCGGCTCTTCGCGCAGGAACTGGCCGAAAACGTAATGCTCACCGTCTTCCTCGTCGACGATGGAAGCAGCGACGGCACCGGTGCCGCGGTCGCTTCGGAATTTCCCCATGTCAGGCTGCTCTGCGGTGACGGAAACCTCTACTGGAGCGGAGGTATGCGCAAGGCGTTCACCGAAGCGCTGAAAGAACAGTTTGACTACTACCTGTGGCTCAACGACGATGTCCTCCTCGATCCCGGCGCCATTCGGCATCTGCTCGCCACCCATCGTCGCTTGGCAGAATCTGGAAACGATCGTTCCATTGTCACAGGTTCCACGCGCGATCCCGAAACCGGCAAGCTGACCTATGGCGGTGTGGAACGCGCCAGCCGCTTTCATCCGTTCAAATTCCGCCTGGTTGTGCCGGCAAACGATGCGCAGATGTGCGCAACCATGAATGGAAACATCGTTCTGATCCCACGATCGGTAGCGGAGGTGGTAGGCAACATCAGCGACGCCTACAGGCACAGCATGGGCGATTTCGATTACGGTCTGCGTGCCAGGCGGATGGGCTGCTCCATCTGGGCAGCTCCAGGTTATCTGGCGTCGTGCCGCAGGAACGGAATGGGCAATACCTGGCAAGATGTGTCGCTTCCATTCGATAAGTGGCTGCAGAAAACCACCAGCGTAAAAGGTCTGCCTCCAGCCGAGTATAAGCGGTTTGCGCAGGCACACGGCGGACTGTGCTGGCCTCTCTTCTGGCTTATGCCCTATCTTCGCGTATTCCTGGCGCGGCTTTTCGCCCGAGGGGAACAAGGAGCCCATCCGGTCAAGGTGAGGTAAGGCTCCTCAGTTATGGAAACCGATGTATGCGAATAGCATTTATCACGAATTTTGTGCAGCACTACCGAGTCGGCGTCTACGAGGAGCTCAGCCGGCTTCAGTCAGTGGACTTCATCTTCGACTCGCGCGGATCAGAATGGTATTGGCCCAAAACGCTGGGTACCAGTAAGGGCGAGTTTCGTTCCATTCAGTTGGGAAACATTGGCACAGGCAAGTTTCGTATTCCTCTACAGCTCCCATATTTGCTCTGGAGCCGAAAATATGATGCGGTCATAAAAGGCATAGCTGGCCGTGCCTCTATCTTTCTTTCGTTTGTAACGTGTAAGGTTCTTAAAATTCCCTTCGTTCTCTATTCGGGCCTTTGGGGAAAGGTAAATACCCGCTTTCACAGGTTCGCGTTCCCTATCGTCCGATTCATCTACCGCCATTCTGATTCTCATATCGTATACGGCAATCACGTGCGTGACTTTCTCCTCTCGCAAGGCGTGAAAGGAGATTCAATCTTCATCGCGCGTAACTCTGTCGACAACGATACCTATTCACGCGCAATCACCGAGAAAGAATACACCGATGCCCGGTCCGCATTTCCCAGTGCACCGATACGGCTGCTCTACGTTGGACGCCTGACGCCCGACAAAGGCCTGAATTACCTCATCCAGTCATTGTCTAATCCAATCGCTCGTGACGCCGGGCTCCTTATCATCGGTACGGGGGAGGAACTCGAGGCGATCAAATCCCAGTGTAACGATATTAAAGAAGCAGACCGGGTGCGATTTATTGGTCACGTCCCTACTAAAAACCTTCCTCCCTATTACGCTGCTGCGAGTGCCCTCGTTTTGCCTTCAATCATTACGGATCGGTTCAGGGAGCCGTGGGGGCTGGTGATCAACGAGGCATTTAACCAGGGCTGTCCGGTGATCACCACCACCTCTGTAGGAGCAGCGGCAGATGGCTTTGTGCGAGATGGCAGCAACGGATTTGTAGTCGCTGAGAGAGATTCAGCAGCTCTCGCCACCGCCATAGGCCGATTAGGTAGTGAGGAACTCAGGCTCTCCCTTGGGGCACGGGCACGCCGCGATGTGGCCAGATGCACGCATCACCAAATGGCCCTGGCATGCAACGATGCTGTCCTTTATGCCGTCGCCGCACGTGGGAAAAAGCACTTGATATGAATCTCAGTCACGGCGCATTAAATCCAGCTCCTGCAGCGACTGAGCCGCTGGTGTCAGTGGTGATGTGTGCCAAAAACGAGGAGCAACATATCGGCGCAGCCATCGAGAGCCTCACTTCACAAACATACGAGCGCCTGGAAATCGTCGTCGTAGACGATTGCTCCAGCGATGGCACCGGGCAGATCGTCCGGGCTTTCAATGACTGCAGAATCACGTTCATTTCAAACACGACCGGAACTTCCGGGCGCGCATCGGCAAGAAATCTCGGCGTGCGCACAGCAAGGGGCGAATACATAACCTACCAGGATGCAGATGACATCAGCTATCCGGAACGCATTCAACGACAAGTACAGCGAGCCGTAATGAGTCCGAATCAATTAGCAGTCGGCACGTGGATAGACATGGATCGGGGAAGTGACCTATCAGTCCTGCGATTGCCACTGGACCACAGCTCAATTATCAAAGGGTTCACCCGCGCAACCCGACGCGTGACTTTCGTGAGCGCCACAATGATGTATCCGTCCGCGATCGCAAAGCAAGTCCCTCAAAGGCCAAAGTTCCGCTATTTCGAGGATTGGGATATGCTTTGCCGGCTCAGTGAATCTACCTCACTCGAGTTCTGTAACATTCCGGAGCCTCTGTACCGATACATCCTCAGAAAGAAAGGCTCCAAGGCGCAAGGGGACTGGGCAGACTACAACGTGTTCTGCCGCGCATGTCACGAACGAAGACGAGCTCAGTTGCCGGAATGGGAATCCCTGGAGCAGTTTCGCAAAGACCAAAGAATGCCCCTGAAGGAGCGGTGCAGATGGGGAATCCTTCGCGCCTTGCTCTCAGCAAAAGGGCGGCTTGACATGCGAAAGGCCGGATGAAGATATAGATCGATATCACCGTCCTGCGTGTTTGAATCGAAAAACTCGAAGAGATGCATAAGCTCTGAAGAAAACATGAATAAGGCGCGCCATGCAAAGTACAAGCTCCGATCTGACAAGAAGACACTCCTCAGCTCCGCTTATTACCGCTCTCAGCCTGTTCTCTGCGCTGCTTCTGACCAGCTGCTCCTCGGCCGGAATACCGCGTCTTCCAATCGCTACGGCCACCAACGCACCAACATATCTCCCCATTCAGACCTACGTGGCTGAGAGCGATGGCGGAAGCTTCGTGGTGCACCCGAGTGTAGTCGACTTCGGGACAACGGGCTGGCAAGCACATCGCTACTGGATGGCCATCTCCACCTATCCTCCCAACGACAACTCTCGCGAAGCGCCTTCCATCTACTATTCCGACGATGGTTCAGCCTGGACCATGCCCGCAGGCATCACCAATCCAATTGAAGTTCCTGACGCGCATTGGATCAGCTCTGATCCAGAGTTGTTTCTCGGACCGGCTGGGCAGCTCTTTTGCCTATGGCGGGATTACAACGATGACTATGGCGCCACCAAGATTGACTCGGAACGCCTGTATTACAAGGTTAGTTCCGACGGCCTACACTGGAGCGACCGCACGCTGTTCCTAAGCGCGTCCGGTTCGTCCTGGCACGTGTTTTCTCCTTCCGCTGTCTATCGAGACAAACAATTCAACATCTGGACCACGAATGGCGACAACATACTGCAATTGCGCGTGGGTAAGTCGCTGACGGATTTGAGTGATCCTACTGAGTGCACGCTAAATCATTCCTTCGCCGCATACCATAACTCAGTCCGCTACTTTGGGAACAGATTCGTGGCTGTGATCCAGAACCGCGGAGTCAGTGAGCTGCGCTTTGCCGAATCATGGGACGGCATACATTGGGCCATCGGCGCGTCTCCTCTATTAGGCCTTGGGCCTTCTGGGCACTGGGATGATCTGTGGATGTATAGGGCCGACTTCGCGCCAAATGGCTCTGGCGGATTTGACCTCTGGTATTCGGCCAGGAGCTCTGCATACCCCACCGCATTTCGATTCGGCCGTACTACCATCACGCTGAACCCCCCGCTAAATATTCCGCCGCGATAACCAAAGTGGACTGACTTGAGTGAGCCAGAGATACGCACGCGCGATATTCTTGGCGTGAACATCGCGATCAGCAGTTATGCAGAAGTTGCGAAGCGGAGCATTGCATGGGCCGCGACAGGCGACTCAAGGGTGGTTTTCTATGCCAATGTCCACATGATTATGGAAGCACGCGACCACCCGGACTTCCGCGCAATGCTGAATGCCGCGGACATGGTCAATTCAGACGGAATGCCGCTGGTGTGGGCGCTTCGGGGTCTCGGAGAGCGCACTGCCAAGCGCGTCTATGGCCCCGACGCTACGGAGGTTCTCCTCGCCGCTGCGGAAGATGCGCGGATCCCCGTCGGCTTTTACGGGGGAGATTCGTCGACCCTTGCGACCCTGCTGGAACGCGTCCGCCGGCGTCACCCTCAACTCAACATTGCCTACGTGAAATCACCTCCATTCCACCCGCTGAGCGCAGCCGAAGATGAGGAAATCGTGCGAGAACTCTCTGCTTCAGGGGCGCGGATATTGTTTGTAGGGTTGGGGTGTCCCAAGCAGGAAAGGTGGATCATGGAACACCGTGGTCGCATTTCCGCGGTGATGCACGGAGTCGGTGCAGCGTTCGACTTCCTGGCCGGAACCAAGCCGCAAGCGCCGCGCTGGATAATGCGCGCCGGCCTGGAATGGCTCTTCCGCCTCGCTTCAGAACCGGGACGCCTGGCCGACCGCTATCTTAGAAACAATCCCAGGTTCGTCATGATGTTTGTTCAGGAGTGGGTCAGATTCGTTGCGGCGCGCAGGTCCTGAGTTGGAGCCGGTCCGCTTTATGCACCATTCTCGTATTTTCACCTCCTTGTCGATCAGCGAATGCAACTCAAAAACTGGCGCTATTTCCAGATGTTAGACAAGTTATGCGTTTCACCTTTGGCGACCGGCTCCACTTTTGACATCCGAATGCATCGGAGGACCAGCATGAGATTCCGCATCTTCCTTCTTCTTCTTTGTGGGTTCTCGCCAATTGCCGCGACCGCCCGGTCCGCCGGTCCAATCTCTTTAAGGGAAACTCCGACGGCGGACGCCGGCACGACAGGCGGAGGGATCTTCACCGTCTACGCCGACCAATTCTCCGGCTCAGATTGCGGCGCGAAGATCAATGCGGCGGACAAATCTCTCGGCTCCGCGGCAGGAGAAATCGAGGTGCGCCAGGCCTGCGGCACCGCCTGGACCACCCCGGTAGTGCTGAGCACCGGCCATAATCTTCGCTTCATCGAGGGAGGCACCTATTCGCTCCCACAGGGCAATCAGGTGCGTGGCAACAATGTTGTTTCCGGACTCAAATATTTGACGGTCCTGAAACTTCAGGCGAATGCCGGGTATTCCATGTGGACCACCACCGATCGCGCCGGACACGACGCCAGCAACGTCACCTTCAGGGACCTGACACTGGATGGAAATTGGGAAAGTCAGACCAGGTGTACGTCCATTTCTGCGTGCGGCCATTTGATCGAGATTGCGACAACACCCCGCGGCGGACTCTCGGGAGTCCACATCGAGGGATGCGCCTTCCAGAACATCTGGGCGCGAGGGGCTATCGCCTTTGTCGAGTACGGCCATGGCGGCGCTCTCACCGACGCGTGGATCGTAAACAACCAGTTCACCAATGCCGATTCTCACTTCATCTTTGTCAGCGCCTTCACTTCCGGAATGCATATTACCGGGAATCAATTCAAAGGCTGGGATCTACAGAGTCCGGGAAGTTCCGCGGCAATCTTCTGGAGCAGCGGAGATAACAAGCCGACCTATAACTGGGATATTTCGGGCAATACTTTCCTGAACACCACAGGTGCGGAATTCGCCGTGGAACTCTTCTCGGGTCAGGCTACCGCGTGGATAGACGGTCTCACATTCTCCCACAACGTTCTCGACGCGAACGGACATGAAGGTGGAAGTGGAATCTCCATACGCGTGAATAAGGGTACGATCGTGAATAATACCTGGAAAAATGGAGGATCCGTCACGCGCACCGGCATGGAGCTTACCTGCCAGGATTGCACCATCGCCGATAACTCCGTCGAGGGCGGTGTGATTACCGTTTCCTCCAGCTCAGTCGCGTCCTCGTCACATGTAAACATCATCGGAAACAAAATCGCAGATAGCTTTACAAAGGGCGGAAGAGCCGCCATCGAGGTAAGTGGATACACCGCCCGGAACCCGGCAAATCAGATCCTGGTCGCGAACAACGAAATCATATTGCAGGGGACGACTGGTGCAGGCATACTTACAAGTTATGGCGGCTGGGGCGCGATCAACGATCTCCGCATCATCGCCAACGTTTTTCACGCGAATAGCTCCGGAGCGTCCGCCATCAACATCGGCGGTGTCACGGGAAGTCCAAGCACTGGGCTGGCCATCTACGGGAACTCATTCGACGGTACTTTCGGCAATGGCATTTATGCCAGCAATCCATATTGGACCGGGGCCGAAATCTGGGGTAACAAATTTAGCGGCGCAAAATTTGCAACCGCGGCCAAGTCCCTTGGCACAATTCAAGTCAGCCCTGTAGCCTCGGAGACTGCCGTAGCAATTGTGGCCACCACCTATCACGGAACTGGCGGCATTAGCGTAACCAAGCTATATACGGCGCCGACAGCGGGTACTTATCGGATGTGCGGGTACTTGGAGATGAGTCAGCCGGCGGCCGGAGGCGGCTTCTATCTCCAGGCGGAATTCAGGTCGCATGGCCGGGAAGTTAAACAACGTGTTTCGGAAGACCTTAACCCTGTCCAGTGGTCAGTTACAAACTCTTGTACAAATCTGTATCTTGACTCTGGCAGCACAGTTAGTTGGTCGCTGATTCCTGCCTCTGTCTCAGGTTCGCCAACCGTCCGCTTTGCAATCACACTTGCACCCTCGCAATGATCGCCAGCATTGCGCCGGATCTCAAGACAGCAATTCATTCGGCATTTTGAATAGGGAGCGCTGCCTCCGGCCCTGAACGCTATGGCCAGATGTCACCAGCTCCGCGCCACCAAGCCCGCGCTCGCGCGGGCTTTTTGCTGTCTGGCATTTTCACCTGGGAAATTGCAGCGATCTGCATTTCTCTTACAGGATCCAGAAGACCGGATACTGAGAGTAGGAACGCAATCCATGCGACTTGGCATCACGATGCCGCATTTTCCGCTTGGGACGCCTTCACCGCCGCCACTCTGTTTCGCGCCTCTTTAACGAATGCCTCACCCTCGGCCGAATCAGGCTTGAGCGCCTCAAGATTGATCTCGACGTTCGCAAGGGCTCCCGCGCCGGCAGCTTTGGCCAGAGCCACCGCGGTCGTCAGGTCCGATTCCATATTAGGACTCGTGATCGGCCGCAGAGCCGTTGCCAGCTTCTCCACTTCCGCCGCTCTTTCCGCCACTCCCAGCGGCACTGCGGCCGCCTCCTGCAACGCCGCGGGAATGCGGCCCGCATTCGCGGGAGATTCCTTTGCCGCTTTGTAAGCCTGCATGACTTTTTTGTAGGCTTCGGCGTCAGCGTCGATTGCGGCTGTCAAATCGATGCGCAGTGCGGCAAGCCGCTTAAGCGCCTCAGTGAGCCGGGCTTCATATTGCAGATAGGCTTTCTTGCCGCGCGACATCGACGCCACCATTTCGGCAAGCCCCGCGGCCATCGCGGCCGTTGCGGCTGCGGCGCTTCCGCCTCCAGGGACCGCCGTGGGCGCGGCGAGCAATTCGATGAAAGGTTCCACCGCCGCGCGTAGCCCCGCCACACCCGTCTTGCCGCTGACCACCGCCGCCAGGCGGTTTTCCAGGATGAGCGAAGAATCGAAATTCTCCAACTGCAGGAACCATTCTGAAGCCTGTTCCACGGCACGTTTCGGAATCAGCCCGACAATCTCGCTGGAAACCGGCAGCACGCCGTAACGCGCTGCCTCGCGCTTCACAAATTCGAAGACGCGATGGAGCGGCGTCTGCTCAAAGTCGGTCAGGTTCATGGAAACCTGCGCCAGCCCGCGCACCAGGAACCCCGAAGCCTTCACATACCGCAGCCCGCCGGAAGAAAATCGCACCGCCTTGGCGATCTTTTTTGCCACGTCAACATCCGACGTGTTCAGAAAAATATTGTAAGCGATGAGAAATTTGCGCGCCCCGACAATCGCGGCGCCGGCTGTCGGATGCAGTCGCGCCTCGCCAAAATCGGGCTTGCGCGCAGCGTTGGTCGCAATCTCCTCGCGGATGCCCTCAAACTGCCCGCGCCGCACGTTTTCCAGATTCTGCCGCTCCGGCGTAGCGGCCGCAGCTTCGTAGAGATAGACCGGAACCTGAAAGCGCTTCCAGATTTCCGCGCCGACAAAGCGGGCTATGCCGACGCAGTCTTCGAGCGTGACGCCGTCGATGGGAATGAAAGGTATGACGTCCGCCGCTCCCAGGCGCGGGTGTGCGCCCTTGTGCTGATTCAAATCGATCAGCTCCGCCGCCTTGCCCACGCCGCGAATGGCCGCCTCCTGTATGGCTTCGCGGTTGCCGGCCAGCGTGATCACGCAGCGGTTGTGATCGGCATCCATCTCCCGGTCGAGCAGGTAAACTCCGGGCACCTTCATGGCTTCAACAATGGCATCGACCTTCGCAGGGTCGCGGCCTTCGGAGAAGTTCGGCACACATTCAACTAGAGTGTTGGGCACGGCAAAAAGGATACGATTCGCTGCTTGATCCGGCAACTGCGGCAGCGGCAAAATCTCTTCGCCACCGCCGGCTGCGCGCACAATGAAAAGCGATTCGCGACTTTTATTCCGCGTCCAACAAGCCGACCCCCGCCGGGAGTATGCTGTGTGCAGTCTTCACCCCGGCGACGAAATGAGCGCATCCGCCGCTGTCGCGGGGGAAAGCGGGAGGTGTGTATGGCGACCACGGCGGCTCCCGTCATTCGCGCGCCGCGCGGCACCCAGTTGCGTTGCAAAGGATGGCCGCAGGAAGCAGCGCTGCGTTGCCTGATGAACAACCTCGATCCGGAAAATGCCGAACGCCCCGCCGATCTCGTCGTCTACGGCGGCATTGGCAAGGCGGCCCGCAACTGGGAGTGCTATCACGCCATCGTTCGCGAGCTCGAGCGGCTGGGCGGCGACGAAACCCTGCTGGTGCAGTCAGGCAAGCCGGTCGCCGTTTTTCCCACGCACGAGATGGCTCCGCGTGTCCTCATCGCCAACTCCAACCTGGTGGGCAAATGGGCCACCTGGGAGCACTTCAACGAGCTCGATCGCAAGGGCCTGATGATGTTCGGCCAGATGACCGCGGGCAGCTGGATCTACATCGGCACCCAGGGCATCTTGCAGGGCACCATTCAGACCTTCGCTGCCCTCGCCGACCGTCACTTCGGCGGCTCGCTCAAAGGCAAGCTCGTCCTCACCGGAGGCATGGGTGGCATGGGTGGCGCGCAGCCCCTTGCCGTCACTCTCAATGGCGGCGTAGCACTGGTTATAGAAGTCGACCGCAGTCGCATCGAGCGCCGCGTGGCCACGCGCTATTGCGACCGCATCGCGGAGGACCTCGACGAAGCCCTGCGCCTTTGCGAACAGGCGCGGCGCGAGGGGCGAGCGCTTTCTGTAGTCTCGTTGGTAACTGCGGTGATGTGCTGCCCGAGATGGTGCAGCGCGGCGTACATGTAGACGTGGTGACCGATCAGACCAGCGCCCACGATCCGCTCAATGGCTACATCCCTCAGGGATTCTCCCTCGAAGATGCAGCCAAATTGCGCAGCCGCGATCCAGCGGAATATGTGCACCGCTCGACCGCGACTATGGTGGTTCACGTGAACGCGATGCTCGCCTTGCAGCGCGCCGGCGCAATCACCTTCGACTACGGCAACAATATTCGCCGCTTCGCATTCGATGCCGGCTGTGCCGACGCCTTCTTCATCCCCGGCTTCGTCCCGGAATACATCCGTCCGCTCTTCTGCACCGGCCAGGGACCGTTTCGCTGGGTCGCGCTTTCCGGCGATCCCAAAGACATCGAGCGTACCGACGAGCTGGCACTCGAGCTCTTCCCCGAAAACGAAATCCTCACCCGCTGGCTCCATCTGGCGCGCGGCCGCTTCGCTTTCCAGGGATTGCCCGCGCGCATCTGCTGGCTCGGCTACGGCGAGCGCGCGCGCATGGGCGAGGCTATCAACGACCTGGTTCGCAAGGGGGAAATCTCCGCGCCCATCGCCATGGGCCGCGATCATCTCGACGCCGGCTCTGTCGCCAGCCCCTATCGCGAAACGGAAAAAATGCTTGACGGCTCCGATGCGGTCGCCGACTGGCCCATCCTCAACGCGCTGCTCAACACCGCATCCGGTGCAACGTGGGTCAGCTTCCATCATGGCGGCGGCGTGGGCATGGGCTATTCGCTGCACGCCGGACAGGTGACCGTCGCCGATGGCACGGAGATGGCGTCCCGCAAAATCGAGTGCGTGCTCAACAACGATCCCGGCATCGGCGTGGCTCGTCATGCCGACGCCGGCTACGAGCT
The DNA here is from genome assembly GCA_035935755.1 of Occallatibacter sp. Classification (GTDB taxonomy): domain Bacteria; phylum Acidobacteriota; class Terriglobia; order Terriglobales; family Acidobacteriaceae; genus Telmatobacter. The sequence goes on from DASYWU010000003.1 coordinate 156,064, forward strand.
CGCGCAGCAAACGGCCCGCGAGCGCGGCATCATCATTCCCATGGCGGAAGATCAGCCGTGACCGAATCGCTCGCCGTCGTCGACATCGGCCAGCTCGTCACCCTCGCCGGCCCGCCGCGCCCTCGCGTTGGCCCGGAACTCCGCGAACTCGCCATCATCCCGAATGCCACGCTCCTCATCGACGACGGCCGCATCTCCGCCGCCGGCCCTTATGCGGATCTCCATCCCCGCATTCCCACCAACTCCGCCATCGTCGACGCCCAGGGCCACTGCGTTACCCCCGGCTTCGTCGATGCGCACACCCACATGGTCTTCGCCGGCAATCGCGCCGCCGAGTTCGAGCAGCGTGCTGCCGGCGCAAGCTATCAGCAGATCGCCGCGGCCGGCGGCGGCATCCTGAACACCGTGCGCGCCACCCGCGCCGCCTCAGAAGACGAACTGCTCGCCGACTCGCGCCGTCATCGCGACTGGATGCTGCGCTCCGGCACCACCTCCGCCGAAGCCAAATCCGGTTACGGCCTCGATCGCGAAACCGAGCTGCGCATGCTTCGCGTAATGGCACGCCTCAACCACGAAGGCCCCATGCGCATCGTCCCCACGCTGCTCGCAGCGCATACAGTTCCCGCGGAATTTGCCGCCCGTCGCGCCGATTACGTTCGCTGGATTGTCGACGAACTGATCCCGGAGGTGGCCGCGCAGAAGCTGGCGCGCTTCTGCGACGCCTTCTGCGATGACCACGCCTTCACTGTAGAAGAAACCCGCCAGGTGCTCACCGCCGCCCGCGCCCACGGCCTCGATCTCCGCCTCCATGCCGAGCAGTTTCGTCCCGGCACAGGAGCCGCCCTCGCCGCCGAACTCCACGCCCGCACCGCCGACCACCTTGAAACCGCAACCGCAGAGACTCTCGACGCGCTGCACAATTCCGGAGTGCAGCCCGTTCTGCTTCCCGGCTCAGTTTTCGCGCTCGCCCGCACGGCCTACCCGCACGCGCGTGCCATGATCGAGCGCGGCCTGGCCATCGTGCTGGCCACCGATTTCAACCCCGGCTCTTCGCCCATTCCGTCCATGCCGTTCATCCTCTCGCTCGCCTGTCTGTACATGGCGCTTACTCCGGCGGAAGCGCTCACCGCCGCCACCATCAACGCCGCGTGGAGCCTCGGTCTCGGCGACAGCATCGGCTCCCTCGAAACCGGCAAGCAGGCCGACTTCCTCATCCACGACTTCGCCGACTACCGCGAACTACCCTATTTCATCGCCACCTCTGCGCGCCCGCGAGTTTTCATCGCCGGCCGCGAAGTGTGCGCGCCTGTTACCTGAGATATCCGTGCCCCATCCTTTCGCGCTTTTTGCGAAAGGGTGGGAAGCTGATTCGAGCCGTTCAACCTGAGCCGACTCTACTCTCCGTCCAAAGCGCCAATCCTGCCCGCTCGCATCGCCTCCACCAGCCGATTCACATCCGTGGCCGGCGGCCGATCCGCCTCCAGCGCCGGCACAATCGCGCGAATCCCCGCGAGCACCTGTTCGATCTGCCTCCCCGGCTTCAGCGGCTTGCGGTAATCCAGCCCCTGCGCCGCGCATAAAAATTCAATCGCAATAATGTGCTCCAGATTCTCCACAATCTGCCGCAGCTTCAGTGCCGCGGTCATTCCCATGGAAACGTGGTCTTCCTTCCCGCCCGAAGTGGGCACGCTGTCCACGCTCGCAGGATGCGCCAGCACTTTGCATTCGTTCAGCAGCGCCGCGGCAGCCACGTGCGCAATCATGTAGCCCGACGACAGTCCGGCGTGGCTCGACAGAAACGGCGGCAGCCCCTCGTTGATATCGGGATTGATGAGCCTATCGATGCGCCGCTCGCTCATGCCCGCAAGATCGGTGAGCGCAATGGCCGCATAATCGAACGCATAAGAAAGCGGCGCGCCATGAAAGTTGCCGCCCGATAGCACATCGCCGCCGGCGGGAAACACCAGCGGATTATCCGTTGCCGATCCGGTCTCGACCTCCACAATCGCAGTCACATGATCGAGCACGTCGCGCACCGCGCCATGCACCTGCGGCATGCAGCGCAGAGAATATGCATCCTGCACTCGAGGATCGTTGTTGCGATGCGATTCCCGAATCTCGCTCCGTTCCAGCAAAGCCGTCAAATGCCCCGCCACCGCCGCCTGTCCGCGATACGGCCGAGCCTCCTGAATGCGTGCATCGAACGCGGCAGGCGTCCCGCGCAGCGCCTCCAGCGACATCGCGCCGGCAACATCAGCCAGCTTCACCAGCCGCTGCGCATCGTAAATTGCCAGCGCCGCAACCGCCGTCATCGCCTGTGTGCCGTTGAGCAGCGCGAGGCCCTCTTTCGCTTCCAGCCGCAACGCACTCAGCCCGGCCCTCCTCAGCGCCTCGCCGCCGCCGATGCGCTCGCCCTCATAAAAAGCCTCCCCTTCGCCGATCAAAACCAGCGCCAGATGCGCCAGCGGGGCAAGATCGCCGCTCGCTCCCACCGAGCCTTTTTCCGGCACCACAGGATGAACGCGCCGATTCAACAGGCTCACCAGCGTCTCGATCACTTCCCGCCTAACCCCGCTGAATCCCTTGGCTAGCACATTCGCGCGCAGCAGCAGCATCGTCCGCACTTCCGCTTCTGACAGCGGTCTGCCCAGTCCGCACGCATGGCTCCGCACCAGGTTAATTTGCAATTCAGCAAGATGATCGCCCGGAATGCGCACCTCAGAAAGTTTGCCGAATCCGGTATTGACGCCATAGACAGCGTCCTCTTTCTCCAGCACTTTTTCGATGACTCGCCGCGCCGCATCTACGCGCGCAACAGCACCCGGCGCGAGACCCACCTGCTGTCCGCCGCGAGCCACGCTGCAAATTTCTGCCAGCGAAAGATTCTCCCCCCGCAGCAGTAGGGGCGCTGCATCATTCATTTCGTCGCCTTCCCGTAACAGCTAAACTCGCCGCCTGCGTCAATCGACCGCCGGTACTCGAGCAGACAGCCCGGCGTCGGGAAAACCAACACTCCCGGCTTGCAAAAGTAAGCGATCAAAGGCCTCCCTTGCAACCCGCAGCGGGGTGTTTCCGGTCACATACGACCGAATTCCCGCAGCGATAACATCTTTGCCCGTTTGGGTCTGGTCCATCGCCGGGGGGTTCAGCGCCCCTGCGCGTGGGCCATCCGCCCCAGGAGCGGCGACTATGACCACGCAGACACTTCAGCACCAACTGCTACTGGCCCCGCGCATGTCCCGGCTGGGCACCGAAACCGCATTTGAAGTTTTGAGCAGAGCCAAAGCGCTTGAAAAGCAGGGCAAGAGCATCATCCACCTCGAAATCGGAGAGCCCGACTTCGACACGCCGCCAAACATCGTCGACGCCGCGGCAACCGCGCTCCACCAGGGCTGGACCCACTACGGCCCCTCCGCCGGCCTGCCGGAACTGCGCCAGGTCATCGCCGACGATGTAAGCCGCACGCGCAATGTCGACGTATCCCCCGATGAAGTCGTCGTCGTCCCCGGCGGCAAGCCCATCATCTTCTACGCCATGCTCGCGCTCATCGATCAGGGCGATGAAGTCATCTATCCCAATCCCGGTTTTCCCATTTACGAATCGATGATCAACTACGTGGGTGGCGCCCCCATCCCCATCCCCTTGCGCGAGGAGCGCGACTTCGCCGTCGATCCCGCGGAACTGGAATCGCTCATCAGCGATCGCACCCGCCTCATTATCCTCAACTCGCCGCAGAATCCCACCGGCGGCATCCTGCCCCGTCGCGACATCGAAAGAATCGCCCACGCCATCGGCGATCGCAACATCCTCGTCCTGTCAGACGAAATTTACAGTCGCCTGCAATTCGAAGGCGAGCCGTTCTCCATCATGTCCATCCCGTGGATGCAGGACCGCACCATCCTGCTCGACGGCTTCTCTAAGACCTACGCCATGACCGGCTGGCGCATGGGCTACGGCGTGATGCGCGCGGACCTGGCGGCGCAATTCACGCGACTCATGACCAACTCCAATTCCTGCACCGCGAGCTTCACCCAGCGGGCCGGCATCGCCGCCATCTCCGGCGACCAAAGCCCGGTAGATCGCATGCGAACCGAATTCGAGCGCCGCAGCCGCTTCTTTGTCGACGGTCTGAATCGCATATCCGGCTTTTCTTGCCGCATGCCCAAAGGCGCGTTCTATGTTTTTCCCAACATCGTGAAAACCGGCTGGAAATCCAGGGTTCTCGCCGACGAATTGCTGAACAGCATCGGCGTTGCCGCGCTTTCCGGCACTGCATTCGGCCGCTACGGCGAAGGCTATCTCCGCTTCAGCGTGGCCAACTCCATGGATCAGCTGGAGCAGGCCCTGAACAGAATCGCCGGCTGGGCAAAGCAGAACCTCTGACTTAAAACGCGGAATATCGCATGACTTCCTATTCCGGCACTCGCACGCATCACGCCGCTCAATGAGGAAAAGACAATGCCTCTTATTGACTCCATCACGGGAAAAATAATGCGGGAATACACCATCGACCAACTGCGCGAAGCCGCCAACCGCATGCGGGCCTACGATCTTATTGCGCTCTGTGCCGCCGGCTCGGGCCATGCAGGAGGCACGCTCTCCATCATGGACATCACGGCCGCGCTTTACCTGCGCGCCGCCCGCCACGATCCATCCCATCCCTCGTGGCCCGATCGCGACCGCATCATCTGGTCGGCAGGACACAAGGCGCCCAGTCTCTACATGGGTCTGGCCTTCGCCGGCTTCTGCCCGCTCGACGAGGTTGTCACACTGCGCAAGCTCGGTTCGCCATTCCAGGGTCACCCCCATTGGCTCAAGCTTCCGGGCGTCGAAATCTCCACCGGCTCCCTTGGGCAGGGTCTCAGCATCTCCGTGGGCATGGCGCTGGCCGCACGCCTCGACGGCAAACATCACAAAATTTTCTGCCTCATGGGCGACGGCGAGCAGCAGGAAGGCCAGGTCTGGGAAGCCGCCATGGAAGCCGGCCATTTCCATCTCGACAACATTATCGCCATCGTCGACTGCAATCGCCTGCAAATCGACGGATGGGTCAAAGACGTGATGCAGGTCGAGCCGCTCGCAGAAAAATATGCCAGCTTCGGCTGGAACGTGATGCGCGTGGATGGCCACGACATGGCCGCCATCGTCAACGCATTCGACACAGCTCGCGCCGCCGAAGGCACTCCCGTAGTCATCCTGGCCGACACGGTGAAAGGCAAAGGCGTCAGCTTCATGGAACATCAGCCGGGCTGGCACGGCAAGGCGCCCAATCGCGAGCAGCTCGATCTCGCTCTGCGCGACCTGGGCCTCGCTGACGCGCTGCCGGTCGACGGTTTGCTTGAAAAAGCGAAAAATTACGAGGCAGAAGTCGAACGAGAACTCGATGCCAAAATGCCGCATTTCTCGCATGACTACTGGTGGAATCATGACCACACAATGAACGTCGCCATGGAGCCCACGCGCAAAGGCCTCGGCCAGTCCCTCGCTGCGAATGGCGGAGACGAGCGCATCGTGTGTCTCGGCCTCGACATCTCCGGCTCCATCACCATCAGCGAATTTCATGTAGGCAAGCCGGAACGCGCACCGCGCTGGTTCAGCATGGGTATCGCCGAGCAATCCGCCACTTCCGCCGCCGCGGGTCTCGCGCGCGAAGGCAAGATCCCCGTGGTCGGCTCCTACGCCACCTTCTCCGCCGCGCGCAATCTCGATCAGATTCGCGTCTCCATCTGCTACTCCAACCTGAACGTGTTCATCGTTGGCGCGCACGCCGGCGTCTCTGTCGGGCCGGACGGCGCCACTCACCAGGCGCTCGAAGATCTCTTCGCCATGACCGGCCTCCCCAACATGTCGGTCGTTGTCCCCTGCGACGTCATCGAGGCGCGCAAGGCAACTACGTATCTCCTGCTTCAGCACCACGGCCCGAAATACATCCGTTTCGCGCGCGAAGCCACGCCGATCGTCACCACCGCCGTCACCCCGTTCGCCTTCGGCAAAGCCAATCGCATCCGCCTCCGCCATCAGGCCGCTAACTTCGTCGAAGCATTCGAAACACGGCTCGACGAGGAATGTATGGACGAGGGCGAAGACCTCAGCATCATCGCCTGCGGGCCGGAAGTGCCGGAAGCCATGCGCGCCGCGTGGATCCTCCGGCAGGAGTACGGCTACACCACGCGCATTCTCAACATGCACACGCTCAAACCCCTCGACAGCGAAGCCATCGTCCGCGCCGCTCGCGAAACTGGCGTCATCGTTACCGCGGAAGAACACCAGATTGGCGCGCTGGCTGGGCGAGTCAGCTCTGTGATCACGCAAAGCCCGCATCTCTACGGCCATCCGGTCATGGTCGCCGCCATCGGCATTCAGGACCGCTTCGGCGACTCAGGCGCGCCCTGGCAGCTTGTGAAAGAACTGGAAGTCAGCGCCGAACACATCGCCGTAAAGGCTCTCGAATCGATGGCGCACAAAAGAGAGACCGCAGGCATGGCCCATGCGAGATAAAAACCAGCGCAATCAGGGCACTATTGTGGTGGCAATCCCGCCTTCATAGCGAGCCCGTCTCGCGGTTGCAGTGGCGCCTTGACCCGATCTGGGCGTGATGCAAATCACTGCGGTTCCGCGGCTATCGGTTGAACCTTACAATTGAAGACTGTAGGATTCCCATCATGTTCAGGAGCAGAAAAGGCGGTTTGTTGTTGCTGGGGGTCGCGGTGCTTTGGTCCGTGCTGCCGGCAGGAGCCTGTCTGCTCACCGGCCACGCCACCGCGCGGCCCGCGTGCTGCACCGAGATGCCGCAGGATTGCCCCACGCAGGGCGCAAATATGAATGCTCCCTGCTGCCAGGCGCACTCCGGCAATCCCGCACTCGTCGCGGACACCCCTCTTGCTCTCGATCACCTGCAAACCGCCCTCGCTCCCAATTCGCTGGCCCCTGCGGTGCTCGACTTCGCCGCGAATCCCATCCCGCTCATCTCCGAAGCGCCTCCGCCCACCTCCCCTCCCGGCGCAAACTCCATTCTTCGCATCTAGGACTTCCTCCTTCGCATGCTGATCCTGGGCCGCGTGTGCCCGATCGCAAACGCGCGCTCGTACGCCTTCTATTCGCTGGAGGAAGCGATGAAACCTTTGCTCGTTATTGCTGTCTTGTCGGTACTCTCTGCCGGCGTTCTGCGCGCGCAATCGCCAGGGCCGGCCGGCAGCCTGTCAAATTTCGAGGTACTCTTCTCGCCTCCACCGCAGGCCTCCGATTCCGCCGCTGCGCTCACCCTAGACGACGCCGAGCGCATGGCTCTCTCGGCTAATCCGGAAATCGCCGTGGCTGCCCGTCGCCTCGCCGTTGCCGAAGCGCACATTCCCGTCGCCGGCGCGCTCGACGACCCTTCGGCCATGTATCGCGGATGGGGCGTGCCCCTCCGCAAGCCGTGGGATTTCAACCAGGCGCAGAACATGCTCAGCCTCAGCCAGACCTTTCCCGGAGCAGGGAAGCGCGCCTTGCGCACCAGCGTGGCGCAGTCCGATGTGGACGCAGCCAAAGCGCAATTAGCCGAAGTCCGGCTCGAGGTCCAGATTCGCGTGCGCAAAGCCTTCGACGATCTCCTGCTGACCCAGGAAGAGATGAAGATCCACGACGGGCATGTGGGCATCGCGCGACAGGCCATCGAGGCCGCCCGCATCAAGTACGCGGTCGGTAAGGTTTCGCAACAGGACATCCTCAAAGCGCAGGTGGCGCTCACGGCCCTGGCCGAGCACATGATCCGCTTCGATCGCGATGCGGGCGTTGCTCGGGCGCGGCTGAACACGCTGCTGGGCCGCAATCCTTCGGCGCCGCTCAGCGTACGCGGACAGTTTGCATCGCCCGCCGCTCTTCCCGATGCGCAGGCGCTGGATCAACTCGTGCTCAATTCCCGCCCCGATCTGCTCGCCGCGCGCGCAGCCGCCGAGCGCAGCCACAAAGAGCAGGCGCTGGCGAAAAAAGCTTACGCGCCTGACTTCACGGTCTCTGCCGGGTACACGCTCATGCCGCCAAGCTCCACTTTCCGCAACAACTACATGGTCGAAGGTTCGATGAACCTGCCCTGGCTCAATCGGCGCAAGCACGATGCGGAGATCTCCGAGGCCACCGCGGCAGCCACCGAGCAGGACGCGGAGCTGGCCGAGTTGGAGAATGCCGCCTTCGGGCAGGTCGGCGAAGCCCTGGTCGAGGCGCAGGCCGCGCAGAAGCTCGCGCTCCTCTATCAGGACCAGCTTCGTCCCCAGGCCGAGGCCACGCTCCAGTCGAGTGTCGTCGCCTACGAAAACGACAAAACAGATTTTCTCGATCTGCTAGATAGCCAGATGGCGGTGATCGACATCGACCTCGCCTGGGCTCAAGCCATAGAAGATTTCGACGCGCGCCTCGCGGATCTCGAACTTGCCGCCGGCGTCACTCTCGACCAATTCAAGCAATCTGCGCCGGAGGTGAAACCGTGAAGACTCGTCACTATCAGTTCGTTCTCGCCGCCGCCATCGCCGTTTGCATCGCGCTCGGCGGCGCGCTCGGGTACACGCTGCTTCATCGCGGCCCCTCCGCTCCGGCTGCAATCTCCGCGGACGATCCTGTCGTCGCCAGCGGTCCCGCTGCCACATCGCCGTCCCCGCACGCCGGCGCCGCCCCGGCCGCTGCCGCAGCGCCGCTCGCGCCCATTCAACTCTCCCCGCAGCGCCTTCAGGAAATCGGCGTCACCACTGCCATCGTGGCTTACAAAAATGTGAACAACGAGCTCAACGTTCCCGGAAACGTGGACATTGACGAAGAGAAGCTCGCTTATGTGCAGACGCGTTTCCCCGGATGGATTCAGGACGTCTACGCCAACGCGACCTATCAATACGTCCGCAAGGGCCAGACGCTCTTCACCATCTACAGCCCTGACCTCGTGAGCAGCGAGCAGGAATATCTGCTGGCTCGCCAGAACCAGAAGACCTTTTCGCCGGAAACTCACCCAGCATCCACCTCAAGCATGGCCGCGCAGGAAAGCGGCTGGCTACTGAACGCCGCCGAAGAGCGCATCCGCCAGTTCGGTGTGCCGCAACAGGTTCTCTCTGACCTCGAACGCACCGCCAACGTGCAGCGCAACATCGCCATCGATTCACCGGTCTCCGGCTTCATCACCGAACGCAATGCGCTGCCCAACGCCTACGTCCAGCCGGACACAAAGCTCTACACCATCGCTGATCTCTCCACCGTGTGGGTCTACGCCAACGTCTTTCAGGATGCGGTGGGCCGCCTCCGCCCCGGCGATCCCGCACAGGTCACCGTCGACGCCTATCCTGGCCGCACTTTCCGCGGACGCATCGATCAGATCTTGCCCCAGGTCGATCCGGCCACGCGCACCGTGCGCGTGCGCCTCGTCTTCAGCAATCCGGGCGTGGCGCTCAAGCCGGGCATGTACGTGAACGTCGCCATCCACGCGCCGCTCGGCCGCCAGCTCGTAATCCCCGCCTCCGCAGTGCTCGAATCAGGTCAACAGGCCATCGCTTTTGTCGATCACGGTCAGGGCTATCTCGAGCCCCGCATCATCCAAGCCGGTCCGCAGATCGATGATTCCATCCTCATCCTCAGCGGTCTCAAGGCAGGCGAAAAAGTCGTCAGCTCCGCCAACTTCCTCCTCGACTCCGAGGCGCAGCTTCAATCGGCGCTCGGCGGATTCGCTCCTCCACCACCTTCATCCACCTCCGCCGCGCCCGCCGCTCAACTGCAGATCGACTTGACCACGCAGCCCGAGCCGCCGCGCAAAGGCGCAAACACCGTGCGCGTCAAGCTCACCGGTGCTGACGGCAAACCTGTCACTGGAGTGCAGGTGGCAGTTACGTTCTTCATGCCCGCCATGCCTGCCATGGGCATGGCGGCGGAACGCGCCTCCACAAACCTGGCGGAACAAGGCGGCGGACTCTACGGTGGGCCGCTGGAACTGCCCTCGGGCGGCACATTCCAGGCCACCGTCACGGTGCAGCGCGCCGGGCAAACACTCGCCACAAGACAGCTCAGCATCGACGTCACAGGAGGCATGTGATGATCGCCAAAGTCATCGCCTGGTGCGCGCGCAATCCCTTCCTGGTCTTCATGGGTGCCATTCTGCTTGTAGCCGCGGGCTTGTGGTCGATGAAGCGGATTCCGCTCGATGCCCTGCCCGATATCAGCGACGTGCAGGTGATCATTCACACGCCATGGGCGGGTGAGCCGCCAAACGTGATTGAAGATCAGGTGACATATCCCATCGTCACCGCACTGCTTTCCGCGCCGCATGTAAAGAGCGTTCGCGCGCAGACCATGTTCGGCGACTCCTATGTCTTCGTCATCTTCGACGACGGCACCGATCTCTACTGGGCGCGCTCGCGCGTCGTCGAGTACCTGCAGCAAATTGCCGGCAAATTGCCTGCCGATGTCCATCCCGCCATCGGCCCCGATGCCACCGGCGCCGGCTGGGTCTACGAGTACGCCATCGTCGATCGCACCCACACCCGCAGCCTCGCTGACCTGCGCGCGCTCCAGGACTGGTATCTGCGCTACCAGCTTGAAACCGTGCCCGGCGTCGCCGAAGTGGCCACCATCGGTGGATTCGTGCGCCAGTACCAGGTGAATCTCGATCCCAACAAGCTCTTCTCCTACGGCATCTCCGCAAGCACCGTCATCGACCGTGTCCGCCAGAGCACCAACGAAGTCGGCGGCGACGTGCTCGAAATGAACGGCGCCGAGTACATGATTCGCGGCCTCGGCTACCTCAAAACTCTTTCCGATCTCGAAAATGTCCCCGTTGCCACAAAGAATGGCGTGCCCGTTCTCGTGAAGGATCTGGGCACGGTCACCTTTGGTCCCGATGTCCGCCGCGGCGCCGCCGATTGGCAAGGCGAAGGCGAAACTGTCGGCGGCATCGTGGTCATGCGCGACGGCATGAACGCGCTCAACGTCATCAACGCAGTCAAGGCGAAAATGCACGAGATCGCGCCTTCGCTCCCTCCCGGCGTCCAGATCGTCACCGGCTACGACCGCTCCTGGCTCATCGATCAGTCGATCCACACCCTCCAGCGCGATCTGATTCTTGAAGCCATCATTGTCAGTTTTGTAAGCATCGCCTTTCTCTTTCACTTTCGTTCCGCGCTGGTGCCCATCCTCACCGTTCCCATCGCGGTGCTGGCCGCATTCATTCCCATGTACTACCTGCACGTCAGCTCCAACATCATGTCGCTCGGCGGACTGGCGTTGGCCATCGGTGTCCTCATCGATGCGGCCATCGTCATCGTCGAAAACGGCTATCGCCATCTCGCCGAGCGCAGCGACGTCCCCGGCGGCGCAGAGCGCAGGCACATTCTCGTGAAGGCAGCGCAGCAGGTCGGCCCGGCGCTTTTCTTTTCCCTCATCATCATCGTGGTTTCGTTTTTGCCCGTCTTCCTGCTCGAAGCGCAGGAAGGCCGCATGTTCCGCCCGCTCGCCTGGACCAAGACCCTGGCCCTCGTCTTCTCATCACTGCTCTCCATCACTCTGGTGCCCGCGCTCATGCCCTTCTGCCTGCGCGGCAAGCTGCGTCCGGAATCGCAAAACCCCGCCGCGCGCATAACCCAGGCGCTCTATCTCCCCATCCTGCGCTGGTCGCTACGCCATTGGAAGCTGGTGATCGCGCTCAACCTCATCTTCCTCGCCGTCACCGTGCCCCTCTACTTCCGTCTCGGCAGCCAGTTCATGCCCGCGCTGTATGAAGGCTCCGCGCTCTACATGCCCAGCGCGCTGCCCGGCATTTCCATCACCCAGGCCGTTGCGCTCATGCAGGAACAGGACCGTATCATCCGCTCATTCCCTGAAGTGGCCACCGTCTTCGGCACCGTGGGCCGCTCTGACAGCGCCACTGACAACGCCCCTCTCGACATGTACGACACCACCATCATGCTCAAGCCGCGCGGCCAGTGGCGGCCCGGCATCACTTACGAAAAGCTCATCCAGCAGATGGATGAAAAGCTTCAGTTTCCCGGGCTCACCAACATCTGGACCATGCCCGTCGAGAACCGTCTCGACATGGAGCTCACCGGCATCAAAACCCCCGTCGGCATCAAGATTCAGGGCCCAGATCTCGATCGCATTCAGGAAATCGGCGCGCAAATGCAGCAGATTCTCACTGGCCTGTCTGAAACCAGCTCGATCTATGCCGAGCGGGTCTCGCAGGGCTTCTATCTCAACGTGGACGTGAATCGCGCCGTCGCCGGCCGCTACGGCCTCACCGTTGCCGACGTGCAGCGCGTGGTGACTTCCGAAATCGGCGGCGCCGACATTGCCGAAAACATCGAAGGACGCGAACGCTTCCCCATCGCCGTGCGCTATCAGCGCAGCTTCCGCGACGATCCCGCTGCCATCAATCAGGCGCTCATTCCCACGCCGGCCGGCGGCCACATCCCCATCGGCGAAGTTGCTCGCGTTTATTTCTCTCGCGGCCCCTCCATGATCCGCGACGAAGGCGGCCTGCTCACCGGCTACGTCTATCTCAACCTTAAGACCAGCGACTACGGCGGCTATGTGAACCGCGCCCAGAAGCTTCTTCAGCAAAAACTCGCTCTTCCTGCCGGTTACACCTGGCAGTGGGCGGGCGAATATGAATTTCAGGTGCGCGCCAAGGAACGCCTCAAGATCATCCTCCCCCTCGTCTTCTTCGCCATCTTCCTGCTGCTTTATCTCGTCTTCAAATCGGCACTGGAAGCCGCGGTCCTCATCTTTCCCACGCTCTACGCCATGTCCGGCGGCCTGCTGCTGCAATGGATACTCGGTTATAACTTCAGCGTCGCCGTCTGGGTCGGTTACATCGCGCTCTTCGGCATCGCTGTCGAAACCGGCGTGGTCATGGTCATCTATCTTGACGAAGCCTGGCAGCGGCATCTTGCCATGGGCGAGCCCATCACCGAAGCCGTGCTACAACAGGCAGTGATCGAAGGCGCGGTGCAGCGCCTGCGCCCCAAGCTTATGACTGTCACCGCCGTCATCCTCAGCCTGGCGCCCATTCTCTGGGAAACCGGCATCGGTTCAGACGTGATGAAACCCATTGCCGCCCCAATCGTGGGAGGGATGATCACTTCCACGATTCACGTTTTGATTCTCGTGCCGGTGTTCTTTCTCTTAATCCGGCGCCGCTCCGCGCAAAAGCAACAGCGCCAGGTTGAGCAGCCAGTGCAGTGCTGATGAGGGCGAATCTGCAGGAAAATTCTCGCGGGATTTTGATCGTGCCCGCGCATTCACCCGTTCCAGTGCTGTTTCAGTCCCGCTCGCCTGCCCGCGGCGTAAACTCCAACACCTTCACGTCGCTGAACACGCCCAGCACGCGCACTGTAAACGCTCCCCCCGCCTGCTTCGCCAGCCAGTCCAGCGTCGGATACGACGGCTCATGCCCCATGGCCAGAAACCGCTCATGCTTCGCCGCCGCCTGCTTCACAAAATCCCCGCCGATCCGCATCGCTTCCGCGTTCAGCGCCTTCGGCAGCGGCACCACCGGCGCCGTCAGCCGATAGTACGCCAGCGGCGCGAAAAACCGGCTCTGCGTAACATCCCCCACCGGCATCGGAGCAAAATTCGACTCTACAAAGTCGCTGCACACAATCACCGCGATATGCTCCGGCGCCGCAACCTTCTCCGCGTACTCAATTGCCGCCTTTGGCCGCGGCATCTCCTTCGACATCGGCCTCGTCATCGCCAGCCACATCCCCGCCGCCGCCACCAGCACGCAGAAAACCACCCGCAGCCATCCCCGCCGCAGCCCATTCGCCAGCCACGCCCAGCACAGCGCAATCCCCGGCACCGCCACCAGCAAATGCCACGGCGGAGCGGAAATGTGCAGCCGCGTCAGCACGCTCACGCCAAACAGCGTCAGCAGCGGAATCAACCCCAGCGCCGCGCACATCAGCCCCTCACGCCAGGCCCACCCCTCCCGCGCAGCCGTGCCGTAGTGCGTAGCGCGAAGGCGGGCCATCACAATAACCCCCACCACTCCCGCCACAAACACCGCCAGCCCGCCCAGCCCCGGCGTCACCGTCACCATCAGATCTCCCCAGTTCGGCGGCGGCATGTACACATGCTCTCCCCGCGTCCGGAACATCCCCAGCACGCCCGGAATCACCGGCAGAAACCCCACCGCAAACGCCCCCGCCGCCACGCCAAACTGCCGCCAGCGCGTCTTCGCATCCACGCCCCTCGCCGCAAAGATGCACACCACCAGCGCCGGCACAATCACCGCAAACAAAAAATGGAACCACACCGCCACCGCCGCGGCCAGCCCCAGTCCCGCCGCCGTCCCCATCCCTTTCGACCGCCGCAGCCGCAGCGCCAGCAGTATCGCCGCGTTCGTCATCAGCACCGCAAACGCGTAGTGCCCCACGTCCGTCGCCGAAAACACCGTCACCGGGTGCAGGCAGAACACCACCACCGCCACCGCCGCCACGTCGCGCGCAAACATCTCCCGCGCCGCCAGGTACAGCAGCCACGCCGCCCCCAGCATCGCCAGCACCGACGGCGCCCGCATCGCCGCCTCGCTCGTCCCCAGCACCTTCGTCGCCAGCCACAAAATGTACGAGTACGCCGGAAACGACAGCCCATCCTGCCGCAACGGTATCTGCCCCCACCCCGCCGCCACCGACCAGTACAGCCACGTCTCATCGATCCACAGCGGCATCCGTATCGCCGGCAGCCACGACGCAATCCCCGCCGCCACGCACACCCCGTAGATCGCCGCGCCGTAGCCTGAAAGGCGAAGGCGGGCCGCCCGCATCTCTCCCACCGCCGCCTCCACTCCTACTCCTCCCCATCCGGCGTAACCAGCAGCCCCGGCACCGCCCGCCTTCTCAGTCCCAGAATGCTCAGAAAGAAGCTGCTGCAGATCACCTGCACCCCCAGCGTCAGTGAGAACACCGCAGCCAGCGCCACCCGCACCACGCTCTCCAGCCCCGTCTTCGGCCAGCCCCAAAACGCCGCCACCGTCCCGCCAATCCCCAGCGCCAGCAGCAACGCGCCCACCGCCAGCCCCGTCTCCAGCGTCACGTAGCGAAACGCCCGCGTCAGCCGCGGATCGTCCGGCAGCAGCCCCTCCGAAATCGCAAACACCTTCGTGAACACCGCAAACGCCACAAACTGGAACCCCAGCAGCACCGCCGCAAACGCGTACACCAGCGTGCGCACGTCAAACCGCATCCCGCCCACTTCCCGCGCCCCCGGCAGCAGCCACGCGCACCCCGCCGCCCCCAGCACAATCAGCGCCATCCCCGGATACAGAAACAGCCACCGCGGGCTGTACATCAGCAGAAACCGCAGATGCCGCCATCCATCCTGCCACGTCCGCAGATGCGGAGGATGGTCCCTTCCATCCGGCGCCTGCGTGGTCGCAATCTCGCTCACCCGCATGCGCAGCAGGCTCGCCTTCACCACCATCTCGCTGGCAAACTCCATCCCCGTCGAGCGCACGTCCATGCGCAGGTAGCTCTCCCGCCGGAACCCCCGCATCCCGCAGTGAAAATCCCCGCACCTCGACTTGAAAAAAAGCTTCCCCAGCCCCGTCAGCACCGGATTCCCCAAATACCGGTGCAGCGCCGGCATCGCTCCCCGCTCGATCCCGCCCCGGAAACGATTCCCCATCACCAGGTCCGGACCCTTCCTCAGCTCCTCCAGGAACCGCGGAATGTGCGTCAGGTCGTGGCTCTCGTCCGCGTCCGCCATCAGCACATACTCGCCCCGCGCCGCCGCAATTCCCCCCATGATCGCGCTGCCATATCCCCGCCGCGACACCCGCACCACCCGCGCCCCTTCCCCTTCCGCAATCTCCGCCGACCCGTCCGCCGACCCGTTATCCGCCACCACCACTTCGCCCGCAATCCCCGCCTGCCGCAACACCTCCAGCGCCTGCCGCACACGGCCCCCCACCGTGTGCCCCTCGTTCAGACACGGAATCACTACCGACAGTTCCGGCGCAGCCGCCTCGTCGCGCCGTAGCCCATCGGGCGAAGGCGGAAGCTCGGAGAGCGAAGGCGGAAGACGGGGAGCCGCAACCTCCGTCGACATATCTTGCTCCAACCTCATCTCACTCCCTCACTCCGCAATCGCCTCATCCAGCCACTTCTCCGCCGCCGTCTCCCGTCCGTCTTCCCCCGACGGCTCATAGCGAATATAGACCCAAAGATAAAAACATCCCGCCGCCAGCAGCACCAGCGGCGCCGGATGAAGCGCCAGCAACATCATCCTCCCTGTGAGCGTCGATGTCGAAACAGCCACCTTTCCCATAGCCGTAGTCCAGAAGATCAGCGGAACATCGCTGGTCACAAAGATCGCCGCTGAAGTCATCGCCAGCCCGATCCATCGCCTCGCCCCTCCACCTGCCCACAACACCGCACACGCCGGGATCATCAGCAGCAGAATCTTCGCGTCGTAGGTGCGGTGATAGCCGGGCAGCAGCGTCAGTGCCGAAACCGCCGCCACCCCCAACACCGCCCCTTCTCGCGTAGTCCGTTTGCGCAGTACTGCCGCACCCCAAACCAGAACCAGGCCGCCCACGATCAGGTAACTCACCGGGTTATAAAATCGCGCATCGTCCCTGAAGTCGCTCAGCGCGTTCTGCAGCGAGATAATTGGCAGGAAACTCTCCTCGCTTACCCCAGTCGGACCAGGATCGAAGCTGCCACCACGAGCCGAGAGCTGCGCCAGATTGCTGTCGATTTCCCTCATCCAGTGCGGCGCGATGGGCCTGATCCACACCACAGCGCAGATCCCCAGAAACGCTGCGACTCCTAACGCCTGCAACGCCCGCTTCCGCCCCGCCCCGCCCGCCAGCAGGAAGTAAAGCCATACCAGGCCAACAACGTGCGGCTTTGTCACCAGCCCGAGCGCGAGCAGCACAACGCCTGCCCACGCAAATCGGTCCTTCACAAAGCACAATACCGCAAGCGCACAGGAAGCTGCGCTTATGGCAGCCATATTGCCGCCGAAAAGCACCAGCACGCAGTTGAGCAGCATGAAACACGCGAGCAGGCCGGAAATGCGTGGCGCACAGGCTGCGCCGAGGTCCCACATCGCGAGCGCACCCAGCAACAGGAACCCGCCAACCAGTCCCAGCCACACGTTGCGCCCCGCCTTCCACGGCATCATAGCCACCGGCGTCGCGACCAGAAACGCAGTTGGAACATTCACAGCCATCTTCACGATCGGAGGGCCAGGCTTCTCTTTATCCGGAAGAACTGGTCCCTGCCCGGTGTAGGGGTCTGTGTGCCCCAACAGGCATCGCGCCCCATCGAAGTAATAAACATAATCAAAGCCTCTGACCCCACCGCCCGCATTGGCGCGAATATTTGCGGCCCAAATGTACGCGAAACCCACGCACAGAACCAGCATGAAGACTCGGATTACTCTCCCGGCTGCAAGATTCAACATCATGGCCCTTGTCCCAACCCTCGCAAGCCTAAATCACACCGCCGTCGCGATGGCCGTGCTCGCAACCCCATCCGTTATAACCACCGCCTCTGTCGGCCGGTAACGGATAAACATCCACAGATAAAAACACCCCGTCACCAAAAGCACCAGCGGCGCCGGCTGCAGCGCCAGCAGCGTCAACTTCCCGCCCAGCGTTGATATTGGCGCAGGAACGTTTTGCGTGATGGCGGCGAAAAATGCGACCGGATAATCGCTGGTCACGAAAATCGAGAGCGACGTCAGCGCCAAAGCAACCCAGCGTATCCGTTCCTTGCTCGCCCATAGCATCGCGAATGCCGGGAGCGCCAGCAACAACAGTTTTGCGTCTTCCGCCCGGTGATACACCGGCAGCATCGTCAAAGCGGAAATCGCCGCCAGCGCCAGCAGCGCTCCTTCGCGTGTTGGCCGTCTGCGCAATACCGCAATCAGCCAGACGAGAATCAGCCCCCCGGCAATCAGGTAACTCACCGGATTATAAAAGTGCGCATCGTCGCGAAATACACTCGCCGAATTCTGAAGAGAAATGATCGGACTGAAACTCCTCTCGTCTATTCCCGCCGGACCCGGATCGGACGCGCCGCCGTGCGCCGCAATCGTGCTGAGATTGCTGCTCATTTCATGCACCCAGTTTGGCGAGATCGGCGAGATCCAGACTGCGGCAGCAACGGCAAAGACCGCCGCCACGCCCAGCGTCTGCAGCGCTCGCTTGCGTCCCACGCCGCCGGCCAGCAGGAAATAGAGCCACACAAGTCCGGCATCATGCGGTTTCACAACAAGTGCAACCGAAAGCGCCAGAACCCCAACCAGAACGGCGCGTCCTTTAGTGAAGCACCAAACGGCGACTACGCAAAGCGGCACCACGATGCCAACTGGATTCCCGGTAGAAAGCGGCTCGAAGCAATTCAGCATCATGAAACACGCTATGCAGCCGCTTAATACCGGCGCTTCGGAAGCAAGATCCCAGGCCAGAAAGGCAGCCACTAGAAACAGACCGGCCATCGTCAGAATCCAGACCATCTGCGCAGTCGGCCACAAAAGCATCGCGAGAGGCGCGACCATCAGGAGCGCTGTCGGAGGATAGATCAGCATCAGCACGAATTCTTGTTTCGCTCGATCCGCTGCATCCTTTCCCGGAACCTGCCCGCCCCCCGCCTCAAAATCGCGAACGCACGTCTGCGTGTTATACGGATCGTCGTGGTCCAGCGCGCAGCGCGCGCCATAATAGACTCCGCCAAAGTCCACGGCTGTCATAATGCCGCGCTTGCCGCTCCGAATCGAGCCCGCCCACAGATACGACACAGCCACGCAGAGAGCGAGGATAAGTATCCGGTTCAGGTCTGTGATGGAACTCGTCAACTTCACGCCGTCGCCCCCGCCGCCCTTTCCACAGCGGCTGCGTCAATCCCCGACCGCGCCTCCGCGGGCCTGTACCGAACCAACACGCACACGTAGAAGCATCCCGCCGCCAGCAGCACCAGCGGCGCAGGCTGCACCAGCAGCAATGCCACCTTTCCGCCAATCGTCGAATCCGAAATCGCTACCTTCCCCGTCGCCGCCACCATCGCGACAATCGGAATATCACTGGTCACAAAAATCGCCGCCGCCGTGGACCCCAGCGCCATCCACCGCCGCGCTCCTCCCGCCGCCCACAGCAGCGCGCACCCCGGAATCGCCAGCAGCAGCAGCTTCGCATCCTCCGCGTGGTGATACACAGGCAGCATCGTCAAAATCGAAATCGCGGCCAGCGCCAGTAGTGTCTCCTCGCGTGACCTGCGCTTTCGCAGAACTGCGATCATCCACGCCAGAATCAGCCCGCCGCCGATCGCATAGCTCACCGGGTTATAAAAGTGCGCATCGTCCTTGAAGACGGCCAACGTGTTTTGCAGCGAAACGATCGGGCTGAATCCCCGGTTGTCCAATCCCGTCGGGCCGGCATCGGAAGCGCCTCCATGCGCCGATATCATCGCGATCTGACCGTGTAGCTCACCCACCCAGTGCGGCGACGCCGGCGCAATCCACAGCGCCGCGCAGATTCCCAGCACGGCCGTAATCCCCAGCGTCTGCAGCGCCCGCTTGCGCCCCGTTCCGCCCGCCAGCACAAAATACAGCCATACCAGGCCCGCATCGTGCGGCTTCATCGCCAGGCTCCACGCCAGCAGCACCACCCCGGCCAGCGCGTATCGCTCCTTCAGGAAGCACCATGCCGCAATCACGCAAAACGGCAGCACGATTCCCGCCGGATTCCCCACCGTCATCACCACTACCGAATTCAGCAGTATGAATCCGGCCATGCATCCCGCCAATACCGGAGCTTCCGGCGCCAGGCCCCACGCCAGATAACCTGCCACAATCATCAGCAGCGGAATCAGGACCATCCACAGCGCTTGCGCAACCCGCCGCGGCAGAAACCCAAATGGCGCCATCGCCAGGTACGCCGGCGGCAGATACTCCTGCACCATCACCCACGTCCCGCTGATCGCCTTCTCCCCTGCTGACATCTCCGGCAGCCGCCCGCCGTCCGCCTTCAGCTCTGCGCGCACCGTCTGCGGATTGTAGAGGTCCTTGTGCTCCAGGAAGCAGCGCGTGCCGTAGTACATGTTCACGAAATCGTTGGCTCGCGTGCCGTCATGTGCGCCCGCGCGAATCGCCGCCGCCCAGAAATAGGAGACGCTCGCGCAGACGGCGAGAATGATAATCCGCTTCCATTTGATCCGCACCCTCATACCGGCCTCGTATGCAGAATCTCAAATCGCCTCTTGAGACGCAGGAACGGGCTTTCAAGAAAGACATAAGAAAGCTTCGCTGCGGCAATCGTAAGCAGGAGCGACAGCGCAATGAGCAAGCACCAGCCCGCCACGGAGTGGGCCCGGCCCAAGACATCCAGAAGCAGCGAGTACACAAGGAGGTGGTAGACGTAAAGGCCGTAGGAGATCTTTCCCAAGTCTACCGACCACTTGGGCAGCCGTGATGAGTCGAGCATGCAGAATCCGGACAAGATCCCGGCGCAACCCAAGGCCGCCAACGCATAGCCGGCTGCGAGTGTCGGGCCGCTGGGGGGCACGCCAAAATCAGACACCACCTTGGTACGAAAGAACACACAGCTCAAATACCACAGAAACGGACCAGTGAGAATCAGGAAGATGGCTCGAGCGCTCGAAGTAGCGCGAGGTCTTTTAAGGAGAGCTAGCATGATCCCAGTCGCAAACATTTCAAACTGTACGAAGGTGTTTCCCCAAACTGTATATTCCTCGCTGGCATGTTCCTTACCCAGCCTGAAAAGCGAGATGTTGGCGATAACAATGAACAGAATCGACATCATCCAAAGTCCTCGCCGAGAAAAAAAGCGCATCGCCCATGGCCAGATGAGGTAGAACTGCTCCTCCACGGAGATGCTCCACAATGGGGTCAGCGGGTTCACGCTCCAGCCGTAGGCAGCGCAATAAACGTTCCCAGCAAAAAACGCGTAGGCTGCGAGACGGCCCCACTGTGGCAGGTGGTTAAACCATGCCCACAAAACTCCCAGCAGCAGCCCGAAAACGTACAACGGCCAGATTCGCAGGATTCTCCTGATGTAGAACCTCCGGACGGATACCGTACCCGCCTTATTCCTCTCAGCCAATAGAATGCCAGTGATCAGATATGCGCTCAGGCAAAAGAAGAGGCAGAGCCCCATGGCACATGACTCAGGAATAGCGAGTAAAAAGACATTAAATATCGGCAGCTGAACGAGCGCGGCATGCTGGACACTTCGGTCTATAAAGAGCCTCGTCACGAGGTGGGAGCAAAAAACCAGAAAGAAGGCGAGGAAGCGCACCGCATCGAGCTCCGGCCGGTAGCTCGAGATGGGAGCTGCACGCAGAACTTCCGGCTCGCCCGCGGGCACGGAAGCGACGGAAATTGTGCTCACCGCCTCTACCTCCGCCGTCGCAGCCCCAGTATGCTCAGGAAAAAGCTGCTGAAAGAGATCTGCACGCCCAGCGTCAGCGCGAAGACTGACGGCATCACCACGCGCAGCATGTGTTGCGGGTCGAGATTGCCGAATCCCAGCTTCGCCCACCCCGCTACAGCCAGAATCGATCCCGCGATGCCCAGCAGCATCAGCAGTCCGCCCGCCACCAGCCCCGTCTCCAGCTTTACGTACCGGAAAATCCGCGCCATCCGCGGATCTTCCGGCAGCAGTCCCTCCGAGATGGCGAAGACCTTGGTGAACACCGCGAACGCCACCAGTTGAAAGCCGAGCAGCACCGCGACGAAGGCATAGAGCAGCGTGTGGATGTCGAACTCGATGCCGCCGACCACTCGCGGCCCGGGCAGCAGCCATGCGCTCGCCGCCGCGCCCGCCAGAATCAGCGCCATCCCCGGATACAGAAACAGCCAGCGCGGGCTGTACATCAGCAGGAAGCGCAGGTGCCTCCACCCGTCGCGCCAGGTGCGCAGGTGCGGCCGCCGGTCGCG
Source organism: Occallatibacter sp. (assembly GCA_035935755.1). GTDB lineage: Bacteria > Acidobacteriota > Terriglobia > Terriglobales > Acidobacteriaceae > Telmatobacter. The sequence goes on from DASYWU010000003.1 coordinate 177,973, forward strand.
CCCGTCCGGCTTCAGCGTGGTCGGCGCCTCGCTCACCTTCATCCCCAGCAGGCTCGCCTTCACCACCATCTCGCTGGCGAATTCCATTCCCGTCGAGCGGATGTCCATCTTCAGGAAGCTGTCGCGCCGGAAGGCCCGCATGCCGCAGTGAAAATCTCCGCACGGCGATTTGAAAAACAGCCGGCCCAGCCCCGTCAGCACCGGATTCCCCAGGTAGCGGTGCAGCGGCGGCATGGCGCCGCGCTCGATCCCGCCGCGGAAGCGGTTGCCCATCACCAGGTCCTGCCCCGTACGCAGTTGCTCCACGAACCGCGGAATATGCTCGAAGTCGTAGCTCGAATCGGCATCGGCCATCAGCACGTACGCGCCCCGCGCCGCCACGATCCCGCCGATCAGCGCGTTCCCGTATCCCTTCGCCTCTACCGGCACCACGCGCGCGCCCGCCGCCGCCGCAATCTCCTGCGAGCCGTCTGTCGAGCCGTTGTCCGCCACGATCACTTCGCCCGCGATCCCCGCTGCCCGCAGCGACTCCACCGCACTGCGCACGCAGCTTCCCACCGTCAGCCGCTCGTTCAGGCACGGCATCACCACCGAAAGCTCGATCACCGGGTCAACAGTCGCGCTGTCTTGTCGCGCCGACTCGTCGCGCCGTAGCCCAACGGGCGAAGGCGGAAGCTCCGCAGGGCGTAGGCGGACCGCCGCAACCTCCGTCGATGTATTCGGGATTGGCTCGTGTACGCTCATCGCCGCACTCCAGCGGAGATTCGGGGAAATTAGGAAGGGCCAGTCGCTTGCGCCGCGGCCTTCTTCCGCCCGGCGTCGCGTGAATTTTCCGCAATGTCCAATTATGGTCGGCGCACCGCGGCAGGCAATATAAAAAAACGGTGGCTATCCGGATTTCGCCGTTTACCTCATAGATACACACCCGCGCAAGCAAATGGCATCCCCCAAAAGTCCACCCCTCGGTCTCTCCGTCCCTCAGTCCCTCCGTCCCTCAGTCCCTCAGTCCCTTAGTCCCTTAGTCCCTCCGTCCCTCAGTCCCTGTCTTTCTGTCAAGTGCCTCCGCCAAAACTATTTTTTAACCCCTTTCTTTCCAATCACCTGCGCCACCACCCCTTTTACCGATTAATTCTCCGCCTTCGCTATCCTTGAATCATGCGTACGGAACCAGCCAAAATCCGAGCCACCTCAGCGCTGAGAGCCGTCCCCCTGCAGACTGAGCGCTACGAACTCAGTTCCCTGTTCCCTGTTCCCTCTTCCCTCTTCCCTCTTCCCTATTCCCTATTCCCTCTTCCCTATTCCCTGTCCTCGGCTGGCAAAACCGCAAAAACCGGCTTCCCTGATTTTTGAAAGTAAAACTGTAAACCGGTAAAGCAGTAAAACTGTAAAACCCAGAATCTGTATTTCTGTGCGCTTCGAGACCTGCTTCGCTCACTTCTCAGAAACTCCACGCGTCCATTCCTTCAGCGTTCCGGCCCCCAAGTGCAAGATCGAACGCATCCTACGGCTTGTAAGCGTTCCTCAGGCGTGGAGATCCAACTCAATGTCAATCCGCATGGCCGTCACTTCATGAGCGCCTGCCGCCTCTCGGCCGCGCTCCTTGCCGCATCCCTCTTCGCCGCCATCGCTCTCGGCCAGGCGCCGCCGCAAAAACGCGTCGTCCTCACTGTCGTCGACGAAAACGGAGTCGCCGTCGACGGCGCCCAGGTCACCATCGTCGAGCCGAATCACCCTACGCTCCAGCTCTGGACCGATTACGCCGGCCATTGCGTATTCACTCTCGCCGCCAACGCGCCGCCCTACCAGCTCACGGTTCAAAAGCCCGGCTTTTATCAGTCCTCGCAGACCGCCATCGAACCGGGCCTCGCCGCTATCCGCGTCACCATGGCTCACGAGCAGATCGTTCAGGAGCAGGTCGACGTCACCGCTTCTCCATCCGGCATCAACACGCAGCAGGTCTCCAACGCGCAGATCATGAACACGCCCGAGATCGTCAACATTCCCTATCCAACCTCGCGCGACATCCGCTATCTGCTGCCGTTCAATCCCGGCGTGATCGAATCCCCGGCGCAACAACTGACGGGCAGCCCACCAGCTTCCGCAGCCCAGGTGCACGTGGACGGTTCAGAAAGCTGGCAGACTCTCGATACGCTCGACAGTTTTGATATCCGCTCGCCGATAAACGGCACTCTCGACATGCGCGTCAGCGCCGACGCAGTTCGCAGCGTTGACATCGAGTCCACTCGCTATCCGGTGCAATTCGGCCGGGCCACCGGAGGCATCATCGCGTTTTACACCGGCATGGGCGACAACAAATTTGGCGCCAATGCCACCAACTTCATTCCCTCCTTCCACGACATCAACGGTCTTCGCTTCGACAAGTTCGTTCCCCGCTTTACCTTTTCCGGCCCGCTGGTTCGCAATCACGTGTGGTTTTTCGACGGCCTCGAGCTTGACTACGCCAACAATTACATTTCCGGGCTGCCTGCCAACGCCGCCACCAATCCGCTCATTCGCGGCAGTAATCTTCTAAAGATACAAGCGAACCTGGCATCCTCAAGCATTCTCACCGCCGGAGTTCTTTTCAACGATTACCACTCGCCGTACGAAGGACTTTCTGCGTTGATGCCTCGCGACAGCACCAGCAATCACGACATCATCGCCTGGCTTCCGTTCGTTCGCGAGCAATGGAGTTCCGCGGGAGGCGCGCTTCTCGATGTGGGAGTCGCCGATATGCGTTTCCGTGATGGCAGCGAGCCACATGGAAATCTGCCATACGTGATCACGCCGGAACAAGCGCAGGGGAGCTACTTCCAAAGCCTCACCGGCCGATCCCAGCGCACTGAGGGTAACGCCATTCTCTATCTGCCTCCACGGCGATGGAAGGGCGAGCACAACTTCGAGGCTGGCATCGATCTCGACCACATCGGATACAACGAAGATGTAAATCGAAAACCGATAAGCTATCGCCGCGAAGACGGAACTCTGCTGCGTCAGAGCGCCTTCGCACCTGCTGCTTCATTCAGTCTGCACAATGCCGCAACGGGTGCATATTTCCAGGATCGGTGGAACGTACCTCACGGCTTTCTCATTGAGCCGGGTCTGCGTTTCGATTGGGACGAAATCGTCCGCCGCCCGGAACTTTCTCCACGAATCGCAGCGGTCTACTCGCCTCCGGGGAGGGAAGGCAAAACCAAGATCTCGGCCGGCATTGGTCTCTATTACGACCACACGCAGCTCGAGTACCTGACCCGAGACTATGCGGGAGTCAGAAGCGATCAATATTATGCGCTCGACGGAAAAACACCCGCGGGTCCCCCGCGACAAACTATCTTCACAGTAAATGACAGTCTGCTTCACGATCCGCGCGCACTCAATTGGAGTGTAGCGATTGACCAGAAGCTTCCGTGGTCCACCTATGCCGGTTTAAGTCTTATAAGGAAGCGCACCAGCGACATCTTCGATTATGCAAACCAAGGCGGTTCCTCTGCGGTTTCGGGGATCTATCTGCTCACCAATGCCCGGGTCGATCACTACAACTCAATTGAGATTCATGCTCGCCATCTGTTCGCAAACGGATACACGCTCTTCGGTTCTTACATGCACTCTTCGGCGCACACCAACGCCGCTCTCGAGTATCTCCCTACGCCGTCACCACTGGGTCCGCAACAGAGCGGCCCGCTGCCCTGGGACGTTCCCAACCGTGTCCTTTCCTGGGGCTGGTTGCCGTTCGATCTCCCGTGGTTCCGGAAAAATTGGGATTTCGTTTACACCTACGAGTGGCATGACGGGGTGCCCATCACGTCTGTTGACGCTGCGCAAGAGCTAGTCGGCGCGGTAGGTTCGCACCGCTTTCCTAATTACGTCAATTTCAGTCCCGGCCTCGAATGGAAATTCCATTTCCGCGGTCAATATTGGGGCCTACGCGGCGTGATGGAGAACGCCACAGACGCCACCAACCCTGCCATCGTCAACAACGTCGTGGATTCGCCGCAGTATCTCAACTTCACTAACGTTCAGGGCCGCGCGCTCACCGCCCGTATCCGGCTCATCGGCACCCGCAAGTAAACGCTGCATGCAGACCATGAAAAACCACGATGCTGATCATGCAGTTCTGCTTAACATCGCCTCAGCTCGCTTCAAATCCTCTTCTGAGTCCACGCCGATGGTGTCGCCAGGGGCTTCGGCGACATATATGCCGATCCCATTTTCAAGCAGCCGCAGTTGCTCCAGCCTTTCTACCCGCTCCAACGGCGACGGCTCCAGCTCCGCAAACCGTTCCAGCGCAGCCTTGCGATAGGCGTAAATTCCCAAATGCTTTCGATAGCCGCTAAAGCCGGTCCGATCCCGATCGAACGGAATTGTCGCTCGCGAAAAATACAGTGCCCGACCATCGAGGGCGGTCACCACTTTAACCGCGTTCGGATTGGCGAACTCTTCAGGTGGACAGCCTACGGCCAATGTCGAAACTTCAACCTCCGGCCGTTCGAACAGCTTGATCAGCGGCTCGAAAAATTGCGGAGTCAGAGTCGGCTCATCACCTTGAATATTCACATAAATGTCAGCCTCGATCTGCCGCGCCGCCTCGCGCACGCGGTCCGATCCGCTTGGGCATTCCGGCGAAGTCATTACCACCGCAATCCCTCGTGCGCCGCACACCGCTGCCACTTCATCAGAATCGGTTGCCACCACCACCGGGTTCATGAGCCGGCTTGCCGCCGCTGCGCGCCACACCCACTCCACCATGGGCCGCCCTGCAATCGTGCGCAGCACCTTCCGGTGTAGACGCGTCGACTGAAGACGCGCTGGAATTACTCCGGCGATTCGCGCAGGAATCATGCTGTCGAGTGTAAATCGCGCAGCTTCCCGCTCCGGCTCCGCTCATGCCTTCAGCAACACTCGCCAAGCGCTGAAGCAGAGGGCTGCCACCCCTAAAACCGGGTTTGACCTGCCCCTTCAGCGGCCCGTATCATCGAATCTGGTATAGCTCCAATAAACCCGATACTAGGCGGGGTAGCTCAGATGGTTAGAGCGACGGATTCATAACCCGTAGGTCGGCGGTTCGATCCCGCCTCCCGCCACCACGTTCATGTGCCGATACTGGCTCAGAGCGCGGCCTGTCGAGATGCCCTCCCGTAAGGGACGGCAATTTCGAGACAGCGGGGCGACTCGGAAGGCCGAAAGAGCATCTTGTCGCCATGTTCCCGACGCAAACGGCCAGTGAGCCTTGGCGTGCGCATCCTCCGGAAAATCGTCAATGGATTTGGACAAATCTGTCCAATTCGTGAAACAAAGCAGAAACTGAATCCATCCTGACCTTTCCCACGTTCAGGACTGTGAGCCTCTGGATATTGGCCCCCGGCGTGCTTTCAATGTCTAGCGGCGAGGCGCAGTGGAGTCTCGCAGGAGGAACGTACGATGTCCTGGAGTCGATGGATTCTCTGCCAATTACCAAAGTTTTTTGTACCCCTGTTCTCCATGTTCGTTATGGCAGGTACGGCGAATGCGGCTACAACCCTCGAAAACATGCAGGCGGCTTTCAACGGCGAAAGCAATGCGCATGCGCGCTACCTTGCATTCGCGCATCGGGCTGATAGCGAAGGTTACGGCGAAGTGGGAAGCCTCTTCCGCGCCGCGGCTCGGGCTGAAGAGATCCATGCGGCAAACCATGCCGAAGTCATCAAGGAAATGGGCGGCGTTCCGAAGGTTCATCTCGAAACGCTCACCGTGAAGTCGACGCGCGAGAATCTTGAGGCGGCAATTCAGGGCGAATCGTATGAACGCGACACGATGTATCCGGAGTTTCTAAAACAGGCACGAGTGGATCGGACTACGCGAGCCATCCGGAGCCTCAACTATGCCAGAACTGCCGAAATTGAACATGCGAAGCTCTATACGGCGGCGCTCCACAACCTGGAACACTCGAAGGGAACGGACCACGCGATGTTCTACGTGTGCCCGACCTGCGGATTTACGGTCCGTGAAACCAACTTTGAGAAGTGCCCTTCCTGCTTCACAGAGAAGAACTCGTTTGTGCTTGTCTCCTGAGCCTGGCTGCGTCCACTGTCCTAAAAGGAGGACAGTCCGGCTTCAATGCGGAGGTACATTATGCCGCAGTTTCCGCCCATTCCAACCTGGGATTCGCTGCACCCGATAATTATTCATTTTCCGATTGTGCTTCTCCTCCTGAGCCCTCTTTTGATACTCATCAGCGCCGTGCTGCCTCCGCCCCGGGGAAGACCGTACATGATCGTCGCGCTGGCCATGCTGTTGCTGGGAACCGGCGGCCTGTATCTTGCCGTGGCCTCAGGCGAAGCGGCGGCGAGCCTGGCTGAGCGCGGCGGAGCCGTGGACGCGGTTCTGGCGTCACATGAAAGCCTCGCCGAAGAGACGGAAATAGTGTTTTCGGTTCTTTCTGCAATCCTGTTGGGAGTTGTCGCACTTCCCAAGATTCTGCATCGTGAGGAAACTCGGCTTACAACAACGTTAATGCCGCTATCTTTTCTGATTCTCTATTGCGCGGGAATTCTGTTGGTCGTGAATACGGCTCACGCGGGCGCCCGCCTTGTGCACGAATTTGGCGTGCACGCGATCATTCCTGCAGAAAACAACCCCTCCAGCGCTACGGCAACTGCCGCAGAACCAGCGGAGTTGGACGAAACAAGATAATGCTCCGGTCTTTGCCGGAAGCAACGAACCGGTGCGCGAGTTTATAACCGTTCTTGCTCGACGACAATGCGTACGATTGCGTCAATAGAGAGTACCGAAGCTCAGGCCCTGCGAAAGCAGCAATCAACGTTCTGCATTCTCACTATGTTTGTCCTTGCGGCGCTCCTTCTTCTGCATTCTTTGTTCGCCCGCTTGCTTGGCGAGCCCTCCAAAGGCGTGATGCTGATTCTTGCTTTTGCTTTCCTGTTAAAGACGTGGGAGGCGTTGTGGCTTCAGGGCAAGCCAGACGGGATTTCGACTGACATAGCTCGTGTTGAAACGGGAATCTCCGTTGTGGGACTGTTTGTTCTTGCGGGCATATTGGCCGTCCTTACCAACCGCGACGATGGTCCCTACTTTGTCCTCCTTGCCATCCCGATTTTGCAGTGCGCATATCACTTCGGGCTGCTGCCAACGGTTGCGACCATTGTCACGGCCGTGGGAATGATGTTCGCCTGGATTCACCACTACTTCAGCATTCATCCCCCAATGCGTCCGACAGAATATCTCGAAACGGGCATGATCGCCTTGATCTTCTGCCTCACCGGCCCACTGACCTGGTTTCTCGTCAATCAGCTCAAGAAACATGAAGCGGTTCTATACGAAAAGATGCTCGAACTCGAAGCGACTCGGGAAAAGCTCCTGGCGGAAGAAAAGCTCGCGGCGGTCGGCCGGTTTGCCAGCGGAATCGCGCACGAGATCCGCAACCCGGTGGCGATGATATCCAGTTCTCTGGCAACTGCCGGTTTATCCGCTTGCGATTCCGCCGAGCGCAAGGAGATGTTCACCATTGCCGCCAGGGAAGCCCGGCGCCTCGAGACTCTTACCACCGACTTTCTCACCTATGCTCGCCCTTCCGTGCCGCAGCGCTCTGCGATCTCCATCAGCGACATTGTGCGTCACATCGCCAACGTAACCAGAATCAGCGCGGCAGAGCGATTGATCGAAGTGAGGTGCCCCTTGGGTGAGGAGGTTTTTGCCGAAGCAGACGCGTCGCAACTTGAAGGCGCGCTCCTGAATCTGTCGTTAAATGCTCTGGATGCGACGCACAGGGGAGGGTATGTCGAACTGCGAACTCGTAGCGATGAAGATACGGTTTACATCGAGGTCGAGGATTCAGGTAAGGCCATCCCGCATTCGTATCTCGAAAGAGTCTTCGAGCCTTTCTTTACAACCAAAGCACATGGAACCGGTCTGGGACTGGCAATCGCCAGGGGGATTGCGGTCGCGCACGGCGGCGACATCTCTGTGACTGGCAACGCAGCTGGAGCTGTCGTCTTCACGCTGACGGTAACAAAGGAGTCCAGGGAAGAGTTTCGCGACGAAGCATTGCATGGAAAAGTTTCTGCCAGCCCGTCATTGGCTGTGTATTCGAACTGAAGCTCCGACGGGAGCACAGGTGTTCCAAGGCTGCGAATGTGGACCCGTACGTGCATGTATGTGAGTTGCAGCGATAGGTCCTGCTAAACGGCAATTCGAGTGTTGCAGGGTTGCGGCTGCTCTCGGTGCCCGGGCCATCTTTCAGGAATGGCGCATGCGGCGCAGAGTCTGGAGGACTGGAACTGTGAACGCCAGATCCAATTCGGTGCTGGAACAGAGATGGAACGCGAATGTTCCGCTATCATCGCAGGTTCTGCGCCAATGGAGCGCGCCGGGAATTGTACTTGCGGTCACTGATTTTGCCGCTGAAGAGATTTTGCTGTTCCATGCGATTCAACAAGCGCGGCGAAGCACGGCAAAGGTGCTGCTTGTTCACGTGCTCCAGCCGGAGACTGCGCCGCCTCACATCGGAGAGTGGATTCACCCCTCTCGACATCAGAATCTGGCTGAAACTGCGCTCGCCGCGCTCAGTCGCATGGCACGGCAACTTCGCTGGGTGGGTGTACCGTGCGAGCCTCTGTTACTGAGGGGTTCGCCGGCGAAGGAGATCGCTCTGGTTGCCGAGGCGCGCAACGCGGACCGGATTCTGATGACCGCGGCTTGTGAAAAGCGCCGCAAGAATACCGCTTCAACAACATTGACGGAAGATCTGTTGCCAGGTATTTTAGCCCCGATCTGCACGGTTGGGCAGTGGCTGCCCACCGCACCGGTTGTCGGTCATCGGCCGGCGAATATCACGCTGGCTCTGTCGCTCGATACAGACGCTGAGATGCCGCTGGCGTTCGCCTCGAGACTGGCCCAGGAGCACCAGGCGAAGCTCACCGTGCTGCACGTTTTCAGTAGCGAAGAAAAAGGCCTGAAGGAAGTCGAGCGCACTCCGTTGGCGGTCGCTTCGCAACTTCCTGCCGACAGGTTGAGAGAAGCGGAACTTATGTGCCCGCTCGAAATCGCGGTCCGGAAAGGCGACCCCGCGACCGAAATCCTCAAGGCCGAAAGTCGCTCTAATCAGGATTTCATTGTCCTCGGACCTGTTGGCGAGGCGCAGCCGCTCCGGGTAGGGACATCAAACATAGCCCATCGGGTTATCAGCGAAGCCCTCTGCCCGGTGATTGTGCTCGGGCGCCGCCTCGGACATTCAGCCATGGGCTGAGGAAAGGTGACGAGCTTGCCAGGTCTCGTAATCTTCAGGAGGTCCACGTGCACTTCGGCGTGGAGCTTCTTGAATTTTTGACGGTTGCGTCCGAAGGCTTTGACGGTATTCGGCCGCTTGTCCCTGTTTCGCGGCAGCTTCGACCGAAACCGCCGCGCTACGGAGGTTTCCCAATTGGCGACAAACCTGCAGAAGATCCAAGCATCGCCAGTGTCGAGGCCTGGCGGTTTATTCATGAACCCGCTGTGGCATCGAGTTCGAGAGTTCGTAGCATCAGCATCGCACTGGGTGATTGCGGCGCTCATGCTTGCGGCGATGGGTGCAGCGGCAAACGAAGTATACGTTTTTCACAGCCCTCGATCCTCGAGCCTTGTGTTGCTGATCGCTGTAGCCATTGCCTTGGTCCCTTTGGGCTTTGAACTTGCCGGTCAGATCGCAAATCGCAATTTCAGCGTCGACATCCTGGCGTTTCTTTCGATTGTTACTGCAATTGCGCTCGCGCAATACTGGGTGGCAGCCATCGTCGTTCTCATGCTCTCCGGCGGAAAGGCACTCGAGGAGTACGCCACACGCCGGGCATCTTCGGTGCTCGGCGCGCTGGCGCGACGTATGCCGCAAATCGCTCATCGCCTCGAGGCCCCGGATTCAGTCCTCGATCTACCCATCGACGCAATCGCGGTCGGCGAAATGTTGCTGGTTTACCCTCACGAGCTCTGCCCGGTTGATGGAGTCGTAATTGAGGGCACCGGCACCATGGATGAGTCCTATCTCACAGGCGAGCCATTTCTCATCGCCAAGGCTCCCGGAGCGACGGTTCTTTCCGGAGCCATTAACGGCAACGTTGCCTTGACGATCCGCACTACTCGGCCGGCCAGCGACTCGCGCTATGCCAAGATCGTTGAAGTCCTGCACGAATCGGAGAAGAACAGGCCCCAGATCCGCCGACTTGGCGACCGGCTCGGGGTCTGGTACACGCCGGTGGCCACGGCCATCGCCGCGCTTAGCTGGATCTTTACCGGCGAGCCAGAACGGTTTCTCGCGGTAGTTGTGATCGCCACCCCTTGCCCATTACTCCTTGCGATTCCGGTCGCGATCATCGGCGCAATCTCAATCGGCGCGAGGCGAGGGATCATCATCAAAGATCCGTCCGTTCTGGAGAAAATTGATTCCTGTCGAACTCTGATCGTAGATAAGACTGGAACACTCACCTACGGAAGGCCGAGCCTCACCGAAATCATCAGCATCGGCCGCTGGCAGAGGCGGTCTTTGCTCCAGTTGGCCGCCAGCCTGGAGCGCTATTCAAAGCATCCTCTGGCTTCCGCGGTACTCAACAGCGCTGAAACTGAGGGTATCCCCCTTTACACACCTAAGGACGTTTCGGAGTCGCCGGGCCACGGGCTCACCGGGCACATCGAAGGACACGCCGTCACGCTGACAGGGCGGAGTAAATTGCCGGAAGCAGTTCGCCTGACGTTGTCAGATCTTGCCACAGGTCTTGAATGCGTCATTTTGATTGACGGCGATCTCGCGGGAGTGATGCGCTTCCATGATCAGCCAAGGCACGACACGAAACCGTTCCTCGCCCACGTGGAGTCCAGCCACGGCTTCAGCAATGTGGCTCTTCTCTCTGGCGATCGGCCGTCGGAAGTCAGCTTTTTTGCCGCTGGTCTTGGGATCTCCGAAGTCTATGGAGGCAAGAGCCCTGAAGAGAAGGTCTCCATCGTCCGGGAAATGACTTCGCGGCGGCAAACGCTTTATCTGGGAGATGGTATTAACGACGCCCCGGCGATGATGAACGCCACCGTTGGCATTGCCATGGGCGTCAATAGCGACATCACCTCCGAGGCAGCTGGTGCGGTCATCCTGCAATCGTCGCTGGGAAGCGTCGATGAGCTGATCCACATCGGCAGACGAATGAAACGGATCGCAATCACCAGCGCCGTGGGAGGGATGCTTCTGAGCGCAGTCGGCATGGGCGCAGGCGCTCTGGGCTATCTGGCGCCCATTGAAGGCGCCATTCTGCAGGAGTTCATCGACCTGCTTTCAATTCTCAATTCGCTGCGGATGATACTTCCCACTGCTCCGCTGAGTGACTTCAAGTTGCCCGCTGCGAATGCCGCGGAAACCAGAGTGGGAACCAGATCGGCGGTAACGAGCCATATCTGAATGCCTCTAACACCACCAATTCGACAACTGCCCAAGCCGTTTCACTCTTCCGCTCCGGAAGGAAGGGGCTGGAATGCACCGGATCGCTTCAAAAAGCGATCGTTTTTTGTCGTCTTCGTTTGCATGGTGTCCGTCGTTGCTCTCCTTCTGCTTTGGCAGGCACGGTCGATCCTCCTTCTCTTGTTTGCCGGTTACATCGGCGCCCTCATTCTCGCCACTTTGACCTCAAAATTTCAATCGTGGTTCCATCTTCGGAAACGCGGTCTCGCCTTCTCCATCGTCATCGTCGCCCTAGTCGCAGGGCTCGCCGCAGGCATCTGGCTCCGTGGCCCCGCTCTCGTATACGAGTTTGGCGATCTTCGTGTCGATATCGCCGCCGCTGTCCGGGAATTGACCACACGTTTTCAGGCACAGGGATGGGGACGCTGGGTGATCGCCCACTCTGGGGATTCAAGCCAGATTTCCCGCGCTCTCTCCACGATGCTTTCAGGTGTCGGCGGGGCGATCTATTTGACCGCTTCGACCATCGCAGGATTATTTCTGATCATGATCTCGAGCATATATCTTGCCGCTGAACCGGAGTTCTATCTTCGCGGTATCCGGCGAGTCCTCCCCGCGCGGCACCGGACGACGATCGAAGCATGTTTTGCTGCAGCCACTCGAATGCTTCGCTCCTGGCTACTCGCTAAAGTCGTGTCGATGGCCATTGTGGGAGTGTTTGTCACCGTGGGCCTGCTGGTGCTTCGAGTTCCTCTTGCGGGGACCCTCGGCACTATTGCCGCACTTCTGACATTTATTCCCAATCTCGGTCCCATCGTCTCCGTCATCCCTGCCGCACTGCTCGCCTTTGCTATCAGCCCGATGAAGGGGATCCTCACCATCGCGTTGTTTTGTGTAGCCCATCTTCTCGAAGGAAATATCGTTACACCGCTTGCAGAGCGCAAGATCGTCAGACTTCCGCCGGCGCTTACGCTGGCAGTTCAACTCTTGCTGGCTTCGCTGGCCGGCGCCCTGGGAGTTGCTCTGGCCGCGCCTCTCACCGCAGTGATGCTCGGCATTGCGGAGGTATTGTTGCCGCCCGAGACCGGCGAAACACCTCCACATTCGGCAGACTCAACCTCCGTCGCGAAGGAATTTGACGTTCGCGTTCAAGCTTCTTGACTTCAGGCACGCCTCTCGCGTGAATCGAGCTCAAAAAACAGATTTCGACGGCTGAAGAATGGCATGCGGCGTGCCTTTATGAAAGCGCGCGAGGAAATTGGCATCCCGCCCAGATCGTGCCCATCCCCGCGAAATGGCCGGAGCGCAGCGTGCGCTGACCGACCCACCTCCCCCGCAAGCGGGCCGCCCCGACGCCACTTCGGGGCGAGTCCCGCGATTGCAGAGCGTTCTGGGATGGCGGGCATGGCGGCACGGCCGAACACGGAGGAAATATGAAATCATTCCGACTCGCAAACCTCGCAACCGGGATTGCGATTGTGGCATTCATGTTGCCAGCTTGCCGGCTGGCCGCCCAGAATGCCGATTCGCCTGCGGTTTCCAAGCTACTGGAAGCGGTAAAGAGCCATGCTGCATTGGCCGATGAGGATGCTCATACGCTGGCTTCGTACACCCGCTCCGATATAGGCTGGCAAACTCATGGCAAACAATTGACTCTCATCAAGGAGCACGTAAACGATCTGATTAGCGACAGCAATCAGCTAAATGCCATGCGCGACGAAGGCTCTCCCTGGCAGCAGGAAGCCATCGACCGAATCGGCACTTTGCTGCCTGAGATGGCTTCGAACCTTACTTCGACCATCGATCACCTCAATGACAACAAGAACCGCACGAGCCTGAAGCCATACCGGGATCTGGCGAAAGCGAATGAAACCGTCATTCACAAAGCACACGAGATTATCGCGGATTTTGTGGACTACAGCCAGGCAAAGGCAAAATCGGAGACGCTGGAAAAGCAGTTGCAACTGCCCGCTGCATCCGAATCTGGCTCCTGATCGAGGTGGGCCGCCTCTCCCCCATGGTCAAAGGACATCCGATGCTGCATCAAGGCCCACATCAAACTCGGATGTCGAGAGCGCGGCCCAGACCTTGTGACGGCGAAGGCTGAAGCCGAACAGAACGGATGGGCAACGAACTATGAATTCTCCACACTGGCGCAGAGGGAACACAAAATATCCACCCGGCTCTGTGTCCGGTTTTACTAAGAGTGCACTCAGCCAATTTTGAAAGATTTGATCCCTCTTTCACTCCAGCACTCGACCAAGAGCTGCTTGCTGCATTTCAATGCATCGCTGCCCAAGCATGATAGCTGTTGAAGAGAAAAATCCCGCCGAGAATCAGCAGCCAAAGCCAGAGGGCAAAACGCAGCGGCCGCCGCGGAATCCGGCTGCTGACCAGGGTCCCTACGATTGCCCCGCAGAGGCCGCCACCAATCAGTTGCATCAGTAGATCCAAATTCCCAGGGCGCATGAGATTGGATGAACCCGCCAGCCAATGCGCGCCGCCGCCCAGCAGCGAGACCGTAAAGCCGAACAGGATGTCCGTCCCCACAACCTGCACCGGCTCCAGAGGAGTAAGGCTCAGCAGCGCCGCACTGCCCAGCGCGCCTGCGCCCGCAGAAGAAAAACCTACCTCAGCACCGACAGCGAACATCAGCCACGAAAGCAGCGGCGTGCGGTCGCGATTAGCGCGATTAGCCCACATGGGCCGAAAAGAACTGAAGATCTGCCAGCTCGCCGTGCCCACCAGGATTGCGCCCAAAATCGCATTCAGCACGCCATTCAGACCGGCCACGACCAGGTGCCGCAACAACAGTGAACCCACAAGCACGCCAGGTACTCCGCCCAGCAGCATAAATCCCAGCGTCCGCCACGAGACATTTCCCTGCACTAGCTGCGCCGGCGCGAGGATTGCCTTCACCGCCGCCGCAAAAGTGAGTCCGATACCAACCGCAAGCGCTGCCGGGACATTCAAAAACAGGACCAGTACCGGCACCGTGATTGTGCCCGCACCCACTCCGGTGAGCGCGATGCAGAGTGCAATCAGAAAGCCGAGGAGGTACGACATTCGCGGTCCTTGTTAGTTCGCAGTTCGCAGTTCTCGGTTCTCAGTTCGTGGTTCTCAGTCAGAGTTCTTTAAACTCCGCTGGAACTTCGAACCCGAAGCTCAATCTGTGAACAGTGAACTATGAGTTGTGCACCGGTTGAATGTGGATCCCGCACTCCACCTTCTGCCCGCCCCAGCGTCCCGACCGCGGATCGTTGGGATCGAGTGGCAGCGTGGTGCACGGTTGGCAGCCGATCGATGTGTACCCTTGTTCATAAAGGGGCAGCAGCGGAATCTCGAGTTGCTCGCACGCGTACCACACGTCGCGTGTCGTCCATTCCGCGAGGGGCGCCAGCTTCAGCACCTCTTTGCCACCTGGGAGCGCAAACATAGCCCGCTCCTCCAGGGCCGTGCGGCTTCTCGCCTGCTCGCGGCGAAGGCCGGTGATCCACACCCGGTAATCCGCGACCGCCTTGAACAGGGGCTCGACTTTGCGCAGCTTGCAGCACTGGTCGGGCGCGCTGCGATAGAGAATTCCGTGCTCGGCTTCCTGTTCCGCCACGGTTTTCGCCGGCAGAAGATTGATCAGGTTCAGCCGCCATTCCCGCGCAATGCGGTCGCGATATGCATAGGTTTCGGCAAAGTGATATCCCGTCTCCAGGAAAAGCACCGGGATCTGCGGGTCGATTGCAATCGCCAGCTTTGTCAGAAGAACATCTTCCGCCTGAAAGCTGCACGTCAGGCAGACGTCACCTTTCCAGCCCGTCGACGATGACCTGTCCGCGTGGGCCACGACCGCACCAGTAATCTCGCGCGCCAAGGTCTCGCGCACTCGTTCCAGCTTGGCGCGCACGTCTGCCGCAATTTCAGTGGTAACCATCACAAACCCGCCTTTTCTGAAGGAATGAAAATCCCCGTGCTATAGAGCAACTGGTGCACCGCGGTGACGGCCTGCATCGGCTCACTCGGGTCGAGGTTCAGCTCTTCGCCTTCCACACGCGCAATCAGCCTGCTGTTCTCACTTCCACGCGATACCAGTGACAGCAGCCCCGATCGGGTTTCGATTTCCGTCACCATTTCCAATAGCCGGGGATGCAAGAGGAATGCATCGTCGTCGGCTTCAATACGGCTTGTGACCACACCGACGGAAAACAGCGATCGCTCTATCGCATCTATCAACTCCGCCGGCCCGATCAGTTCCAGCACGCCGCCGCGGTGTCCCCATCGCGCCTGCCGTTCGCCGGCAGATACACGCCCCCATGCCTCCGCGTTGCCTTCATCCTGCCCGGCCTTCGCCGGCGCGCCAGTCGTTCCCCTCACCATGCCCGCCGCCACTGTGGCGTTACTCTCGCGATCGATGAGGATGAAAGCTCCCGTAGCGCGATTTTGGCCATAAGCATCCAGCGCAATCGGCCGCAGCAGATCCACGGCGACCACGCCGATATCGTTCATGTGCAGCGTTGCCGCGCTTTCATGCTCCAGCGTCGCCAGGTTGGCGCGATGCTCGATCGCATTCACGAAAGCCGGTACTGTCTGGCTTGTGTGCTTGAGCAGATAGCGCCGGCCGATCTCCAGCGGTTGTTGATCCATCCAGACGAGTGCTGCTGTCAGTCTCCGCGCTACCGGCGCCGGCGAGTTGCGCGCAACCAGCAGATCGCCGCGGCTGATATCCACCTCCCGATCCAGCGCGAGAGTCACTGAGACCGGCGCGGCCGCCTCCTCCAAGTCCCCGTCCCAAGTGACGATGCGCGAAACCCTCGCCGTGCGTCCTGAAGGCAGGACCGCGATCGGATCACCCACGCGAACGGTGCCCGAAGCGATCTGCCCCGCAAATCCGCGAAACGTATGATCGGGCCTGAGCACGCGCTGCACGGGAAAGCGAAAAGCCGCAGCAGCCGCGTCCTGAGCCGGCGGCAGCCCTTCCAGTAATTCCAGCAGCGACGGTCCGCGGTACCACGGCATCGCATCGGAGCGGTGAACGACGTTGTCGCCGGCTAACGCGCTCACCGGCACGAAGATAGCTTCCACGGGATTACCCGTGTCTGCCGCGATCTGATCCAGCACCTGCCGGAACTCGACTTCAATTCGGCGAAATGCGCCCTCGTCATAGCCGATGAGATCCATTTTGTTTACGGCCACCAGCACATTCCGCACACGCAGAAGCGAGGCAATGTAGGCGTGCCGCCGCGACTGGATCAGCACTCCCTTGCTGGCGTCGATGAGCACCACTGCTGAATCTGCTGTAGACGCCCCGGTGGCCATATTGCGCGTGTACTGCTCGTGCCCGGGTGTGTCGGCGATGATGAATTTACGCTTCGCGGTAGAAAAATACCGGTAGGCGACGTCGATGGTGATGCCCTGCTCGCGCTCTGCACGCAACCCGTCGGTGAGCAGTGCGAAATCAATCTGCCCTGGTCCCGTCGTGCCCTTGCCCTCGATTGAGCGTACCTGGTCTTCGTAGACCGATTGCGTGTCGTAAAGGAGCCGCCCGATGAGGGTCGACTTGCCATCGTCCACGCTGCCTGCCGTGGAAAACCGCAACAGGTCCTTCCCACGTTCACGCGTCAGAAACTCCCCGACATCAAACGTCGGGCTCTCAACTTCTGTTGAAGCTCCCACATTAATCTCCTATGTCCTAAGGCCTGGCGTTCCTAAGTTTTTCAGAAGTACCCTTCTCTCTTCTTGATCTCCATCGACCCTTCCTGGTCGTGGTCAATCACGCGGTTCGCGCGCTCGGATGAGCGGAAGGAAATCAGTTCCGCAATGATGTCGGGGATCGTCTCCGCATCCGACCGGATTGCGCCGGTGCAGGGACTGCATCCCAGCGACCGCAGCCGGCACTTAACCATCTGCGGTTTTTCGCCGGGCCACGCCACGAATTCCTGCTCGATCGGCAACAGCACATCGCCGCGCACGTACATCGGCCGCTCTTTGGCAAAGTACAAATCCACTACGGGAATCTTTTCCTCGTGGATGTATTGCCAGACGTCCATCTCCGTCCAGTTGGAGAGCGGAAACACGCGAATGCTTTCGCCTGGGTGGATGCGCGCGTTGTAGAGATTCCACAGCTCCGGCCGTTGATTCTTCGGATCCCATTGCCCCGCATGGTCGCGGAATGAGTAAATGCGCTCTTTCGCCCGCGATTTTTCTTCATCGCGCCGCGCGCCGCCGAACGCCGCGTCAAAGTTGTAGTGGCGCAGCCCGTCCAGCAGCGCCTGCGTCTTCAGCAGTCCGCAGCAGCGCTTGGTATCCAGGGCGATGGGATTCGTACCCGCGGCAATCGCCGGCTCATTCCGCCACACGAGCAACTCGGCGCCCACGTCGCGCGCCATGGCGTCGCGAAAATCGAGCATCTCTCTGAACTTGAATCCCGTATCGATGTGCATCAAGGGAAATGGAATCGGCCCCGGATAGAATGCCTTCTGCGCCAGCCGCAGCATCACCGACGAGTCTTTGCCGATGGAGTAGAGCATGACCGGCCGCTCAAATTCCGACGCGACCTCGCGCATTATGTGAATGCTTTCCGCTTCAAGCAGGCGAAGGTGGCTCAGGCGCCGCGACTGGCTTGCAGCAGTGCGCCGCGATTCAGGGCTTATTTCATTTTCGATAACCGGCATGGCGTAACCTCGTGACTTCGGTGGTGAGTGCCGAAGGCCGGTGTATGCAAAGACAATTCCCGGCTCCTCAGCACGGGTGCGTCTTCTGATCGATGGGAGGGAAAAGATCGAAAACTAGCGGGGACACCCGTCGAATTGGTTCGACAGGCGACAACACGAGCGGCATAGGGAAGCGCGATTCATGTCTGGGTTGACTATAGCAAAGCCTTGCGCTGCGCGCAATCCCGCTCCCCGGCAGCCGTGCGGTAGTATTAGGGGGACGTAAGCCGTTTGCCGGCTTCAAACGGCGCCTCAAATATGCACCGGCAATTGCTGAGTCGCCGGCTAGAACGAGTCTCAGCCTTGGAAACAACCATCCCCACGTATCCGGCTTCTGAAGCAAGCATATCGGCCGCCTCGAGCTGAAACCTCTATTCGATCCTTCCTGGTGGTACCGGTTTTCCAAGGTCAAGGTTTTCCTGAGGACGTTTACCCATGACGCTTATCGAGTCGCTTTTGTTACTACTCGTGCTCTCCCGCGTCTTGGGTGAAATTGCCGGGCGTTTTGGCCAGCCCGCGATGCTGGGCGAAATCGCCGCCGGAATTCTGCTCGGGCCATCCTGTCTCTCCTATATTCATTACACCGCGGAAATCAAAGCTATTGCCGATATCGGAGTCCTGCTCCTCGTCTTCATGGCTGGAATGGAGATGAACCTGCCTGCTCTTTGGAACTCGTTCCGCGGGCGAAGCCTCTGGGTCAGTGCAGCAGGCTTTATCGTTCCGCTGCTCTGCGGAATTGTCGTAGGTTACGCCTTCGGGCTCGACAACACGCGCACGATTTTCATCGGCCTATGCATTGCCATCACGGCACTCCCAGTCAGCGTGCGCATCCTCATGGACCTGGACAAGCTGCACACCGATATTGGACAGAAAATCGTATCTGCAGCCGTGGCCAATGACGTGATTTCACTGCTTGTCCTGGGAATCATTCTCGACGTAAAGGGAACCCCGGGCAGTATTGCAGGATTCCTGCTCTCGGTCGGCCGATCCTTGGGCAAGGCACTGCTTTTCATGCTGGTGGTCGCAGTTGTAGCCAGGCTGATTCGACGTTTTTCGGTGGGCTCTTTCTTGCGGTCGGTAAACATTTTTGACAAAGTCGCCGGCAAGCTGAAAGGCAATGAGTCCCGATTTGCTCTGGTCCTGGTCTTTGTTATCGCGTTCGCCAGCTTCTCTGAGTTTCTCGGGCTCGATTTTGTGGTCGGCGCGTTCTTTGGATCCATGCTCCTGACCCACGAAGTGCTCGGACCCGACAATTTCGAGCAGATCGAGCGTACCGCCTCCAACGTGACCATGGGCTTTCTGGGACCGATTTTCTTTGCCGCGATCGGCCTGCAGTTCAACGCATCCACCCTGCGCGACTGGAGACTGCTTAGCTCCATTCTCGTAGCATCGTTCGCCGGGAAGATTCTTGGCGGCTTCATCGGCGGCCGTCTCGCACGCCTGAAAAGCGCCCAATGTTGGGCGCTTGGTGCTGGTTTGAACGGACGCGGCGTCATGGAACTGGTGATCGCGAACGTTGCCTTGGCCAACGGCTTTATTGGTCAGCAGTTGTTCACAATCCTGGTGTTGATGGCAGTTGCTACAACGTTCGCCACGCCTTTCCTCTTGAAGCACGCCTACGACAGGATTCCCGAGGAGGTTCCCGAAGACGAAGAGAAGTTGTCTCTTGCGCACGAGAATTTATAGGAGTCAGCTTTCATTGCACGCTGGACTCTTCGATTTTCCAATCTGAATTTCGTTCCATTCACGAGCATTGATGAGGGGAAATGAACAAGTACAGAACAGCGCTCATTTATTTCGCGATGCTTGCTGCTGCCGTTGGGGTTTTCTTCTGGCTTCTCGCCCTCGGCGGCTCCCTCCATGCTCCACCGGGTTTGAGAATCTTCGGCCAGCATGTACCTCGGGAATCCGGCATCATTCTTACTCACGTTCTGCTCGCGCTGGTGGTCATCATAATCTGCGCCCGCGGTCTCGGCTGGGCCTTCCGGTGCGTCAATCAGCCTCCCGTAGTGGGGGAAATGATCGCCGGCATCATGCTCGGTCCATCTCTGCTTGGCCGGGTTGCGCCCGCCGCGTCCGCTTTCATTCTGCCCAATTCGGTTGCGCCCTATCTCTCGGTGATCGCCAATGTTGGCGTCATACTGTACATGTTCCTTGTCGGCGTGGAGCTGGACACGAGCATGGTACGGGGACGTACCCACTCTTCCGTTGCCATATCGCACGCCAGCATCATCGTCCCCTTCCTGCTGGGTAGCGGACTGGCGCTGTGGCTCTATCCGATCTATTCCACCAGCGACGTCCCTTTCCTCGTATTCGTACTCTTTATGGGTGTTTCCATGTCGGTGACGGCCTTTCCGGTTCTGGCCCGCATTCTCACTGACCGGGAAATGCACACCCAGCCCATCGGCGCCATTGCGCTGGCCTGTGCTTCCGTGGACGATGTGACCGCATGGTGTCTTTTCGCCCTGGTGGTCAGCGTTGCCCGAGCCCGTCCCGGCGACGTCCTCATCACGCTGGCTCTCACCGCCGCATTTATCTCCGCCGTCTTCGTCATTCTGCGCCCGGCAGCGTCGTGGTTCGTACAGCTTCATGAAAATCACCGCGTCAGCGGTAGAAGCTCTATCGTCATCGCCTCGGCTGCATTGCTGCTGGCCGCATTCGCCACCCAGAAAATTGGGATTCACGCTCTCTTTGGCGCGTTCATCGTGGGCGCCATAATCCCTCACGATTCGCTGCTGGCGCGCCACATCAAGCAGAAATTCGAAGATCTCGTGGTCGTGCTTTTTCTGCCTACCTTCTTCGCGTTCACCGGCCTGCGAACGCAGATAGGCTTGATGCACGGCCTCAATGACTGGCTGATCTGCCTGCTGATTATCGCTGTGGCGTCGCTGGGAAAATTCGGCGGCGGGTCGGTCGCGGCTCGCCTCACCGGCCTCGACTGGCGCCAGTCCGCCTCGCTCGGTATCCTGATGAACACACGCGGCCTGATGGAGCTGATCGTACTCAACGTCGGTATGGATCTCGGCGTCCTCTCACCGACGCTCTTCGCCATGCTGGTGATTATGGCAGTGATTACAACCCTGGGTACCACGCCGGTACTGCAAGCCCTGGCCATGAAGCAGGAACCGCTTGGGGCTCAGCAGATTATCTGAGTTGCAACCAAAAAGTGGCCCAGCCAAGCAGAAGGCCTCCGCCGATTACCGGACCGCTACCACTTCAATCTCTCCGGTACGGCGCGGAATATCGAAGGCCACCGTTTCCGCGTGCCTTCTGAACGATATATCTACCGACGCCGTACCCACCCGCAGGTTCTTGATCTCCACCCGCTCCAGCGCTGCGGGCAAAGCCGTGTGCCGGAGATAGATTCGCGATTCTTTCGCGGAGATCGATAGCCCGAGGCACGACTGCAACGCCAGAAAACATGCGCCGGCAGCCCAAGCCTGCGGCGAACAAGCCACCGGGTAGAGCGTTGGCCCTTTTCCCGGCTTTCGCGAAAACCCGCAGATCAGCTCCGGCAGCCGCCGCAGGTCCACGAACAACGACAGATCGAGCAATCCAGTCAGAACCCGAAGCGGAAGTTCCTTGTCGCGGGATTGAATCGCGCCGTAGGCGATCATGGCATTATCGTGCGGCCAAACTGAGCCATTGTGATACGACATCGGGTTGTAGCGCTTCTCTTCGCAAGCCACCGTACGCACGCCCCAACCTGAATACAGGCTCGCCGATAGCATGCTTTTGGTGACCAGCCTGGCATGCCTTTCAGATGCAATCCCCGAGAAGAGGCAATGGCCGGCATTGGATGTGCGCACCTTGCACTGCCGCTTGTCGCCGTCCAGCGCCATGGCAAAGGTAGACAGCTCATCCGACCAGAATGCGGCTTCGAATCTGGCGCGCAGGTCGATTGCCCGGGCGCGCTGCTCTTCGGCGACAGATGCAAATCCAAGCTCCGCCGCCGCCGCGGCTATTCCCAAGCGCGCCGCATACACGTACGACTGCACTTCACAGAGCGCAATCGGCCCCTTCGCCAATGTGCCCGTGCTGTAAAAGACGGAATCCTGCGAATCCTTCCATCCTTGCTGCAGCAGCCCTTCATCCGTCTGCCGCGCATATTCCACGAATCCGTCGCCATCCACGTCGCCATGCTCATCGATCCAATGCAGCGCTGCCTCAATGTTGCTCCAGATCGAGCGCAGAAACTGGTGATCGGCTGTCCTCTCGAAATAGGCTGCGGCGAGCATCACGAACAGCGGTGTTGCATCCACACTGCCGTAGTAGCTGCCGAACGGCACCTCGCGCAGCCGCGCCATTTCTCCCTTGCGCATCTCGTGCAGAATTTTTCCCGGTTCGGCATCCCGCTCCGGATCTGTTGCCGTGGCCTGCGTTGCCGCCAGGAACGCCAGCACGCCCTTGGCAACATCTGGCGCCGGGAAAAGCAGTTCCAGCGCGGTTATCATCCCATCCCGACCAAAGACTGTGCTGAACCACGGCACGCCGGCAAACGGATAGTATCCCAGAGGCGTCTCCGTCAGCAGCATCTGCAGGTCCGCCATGGACCGATTCGACCAGTCGTTGAACTGTTCGTTGGAGGTGTAGATGTGACATTGCGAAAGCGGCGAACAGCGCCGCTCGTGACTGACTTGTTGCAGCGAGCTTTCATAGGCAAGATTCCGGCCCGCATTTCCATTGTTTTCGCAGATCACGTTCAGCGAAAGAGCAACTTCCTGCTGCGGTTCCAGGTGCAGCGTCACCGTAATCGCATCGCCGCTGATAGACGACGGCGGTAGCGAACAACGGATGCATGTCCGCCGCAGGACGTGGTCCAGCCCTTCGTACGCAAGCGTCACTCCGTCTCCCTCGATCGCCTCGTTCAGAAGTGTTCCCCGCCGCTCGCGTTTATGTCCTCTCACCTCGAAAACATCCGCAAAATCCGCCGCAAAGTTGAAAGATAATTCCACCTCGAGGGCATTTTGCGCGTAGTTGATCGCGGTAATCCGTTCCAGGCAACCGCCTTCCACCAGAAACTTGTTTCGATGGATGTGCAGCAGCCCGTGCGGAAGCAGCTCGCCTGAGGGAAGATCGATGTCGGGATTGGTGAGGTCCGCGCTGAGCAGAATGTTGTCTTCGTGTACGCCGGAGCTAAGCAGCAGCGGCCGCTTACCGCTTACCCACAGTTCGAGCTGCGAGAGATGACGCGTGTCCTCGTGGAAGATTCCCTGCTGCCCAAGACCCACGGGTTGAATATCGCCACGCCGGTCGAAGACTGCGAATGTATCTCCATGA
The DNA here is from genome assembly GCA_035935755.1 of Occallatibacter sp. Taxonomy (GTDB): domain Bacteria; phylum Acidobacteriota; class Terriglobia; order Terriglobales; family Acidobacteriaceae; genus Telmatobacter. Next base: position 201,358 of record DASYWU010000003.1, read on the forward strand.
AGCAGGGAGAGCGTTTGCGCCTCGGCCAGCGATGAATCGGCGCGGATGTAGAATTGTTTTCCGACCTGGATAATATCCGTGCCCGGACCGTCTTTAGTGAGCGTCGGCACCAATAAGCTCCCTCGGCTATGCAGCTATAGAAAGAATGTCGCCGCCATCGAAAGTAGCATCCGTCTCAGGGCAGCAGATTTGCCGATAAACAGCGAGATAGTCTCCGGACATCCGCCGCGCGCTGAATCGCTTTTCGAAGATCTGCCGGCAGACTCTTCTGTCTATCGATCCTGCATGTTCCACCGCCCTCACCGCATCATCAAGGTTATCGACGACGCAGCCCGTCACTCCATCTTCGATTACCTCCGGCACTGAGCCCATCCGGAAAGCAATCACCGGAGTTCCGCAAGCCATGGCCTCGATCATGGCCAGTCCGAACGGCTCCGGCCAGTCGATCGGGAAAAGAAGCGCGTGCGCATTGCCGAGAAAATCCGATTTCTCCCGCTCCCCGATCTCGCCGATGAACTCAATCAGCGGATCGTCAAGCAGTCTTCGTATTTCAGCTTCAAAATACGCAAGGTCTCCCGCATCCACCTTTGCCGCGATCTTTAGGGGCATGCCCACGCGCCTGGCGATTTCGATCGCCCGATCTAACCGTTTCTCCGGGCAGATGCGCCCCAGAAACGCAAGGTATTTCCCCGCTCTTTCCTGCGGCAAATACAGATCTTCCGGCAGCCCGTGGTATACCGTAGCAACCCAATTCGCCCAGGATATCGGAGTGCGCTGTGAATTGGAGATGGACACCAGCGGCATCTCGTCGAATTCCCGGTACAGCGGATAAACGTCCGGAATGTCAACTCGTCCATGCAAGGTCGTGACTGAGGGAATTCCCAGCCGGCGCGTTACAGGAAAATGCATGTAATCGACATGAAAGTGCATGATGTCGAACTCCGCTGCTTCCTGTGCCACCATCTCCAGCATGCGCATGTGGTGCGCCAGCGGATCGGTCACTTTCTTCCCTTCCAGCCGAAGCGCGCGCTTGCATATCGGACGCAGCTCGGCGGTCGTTTGCGAATCTCCGCTCGCAAACAGTGTTACTTCGTGTCCTTGGTTTACGAGCTCGTTAGTAAGATAAGCAACGACTCTTTCTGTACCTCCATACAGCAGCGGAGGAACACTTTCATACAGAGGAGCAACCTGCGCGATTTTCATAGTCGCCCTCCTTTAAGGGCCCAAACGCGAGAGACTTCGCGAATTTGTGCAGAGACAAGACAACCCCGGCGCGCTCTATCAACGCTGGGGTTTCTCAGCACGGCGCTGCGCTCTTTTGTCCTCGCGCGCAGCCGCTGGTATTAGATAATCCGCCCTGAAATCCGGTGTCAAGGGTCTGGCTAATTCCGCTCCCATCCTGCCGGAAGGCTCGTTCCGCTCATCAAAATTTCCGCAGCCGCGCGCATGCCTCGTCAAGCTCCGCATCCTGTTTTGCAAAGCAGAAGCGCAGCAGATCTTCGCCACGCCCACGCCGGAAAAACGCCGAGCCCGCCACCGCCGCCACGCCCGTAGCGGCCATCAAGTTCCTCGCTTTTTCCGCTGCTGTCTTGCCCGGCAGCCGCGAGGTCCGCGCCAGGATGTAATAAGCGCCCGACGGCACAGACGGTTCCATGCCGATGTCGTTTAGCGCGCTCAGCAGTTTCTCGCGCTTGGCCTGGTAATCCACGGCCAGCTGTCTGTAGAAGCTTGGCGGTAACTGCTCCAGTCCGGCGGCGGTTGCCATCTGAAACGGCGCGGGCGCGCAGACGTAAAGCAGATCGTGGAAGTGCCCCATCGCCGGCATCCAGCGCGCGTCCGCGGTAGCATAACCGATACGCCAGCCCGTTATCGAAAAGGTCTTGCTGAAACCTGACACCACGATCGTCCGCTCGCGCATGCCATCGAGCGTCGCCGCGCAAATGTGCTCCGCCCCGTCATAGACGAAGTACTCATAGATCTCGTCGGTGATTACAAACAAATCGTGCTCGACGGCGAGGGCCGCAACGGCCTCAATCTCTTCGCGTGTGAAGACCTTGCCAGTCGGATTCGCCGGCGTGTTGAGCAGAATCGCCCGCGTCCGCGGCGTTATTGCGGCCTTCAGGGCATCCACATCCAGCGCCCAGTTTGGCGCTTCCAACGCCACCAGCACAGGTTTCACGCGCACCGAATTGAGCGCATTCACGTGGTACCCGTAAAACGGCTCAAAGAGCACCACCTCGTCGCCTTCATTCAGCAGCGTCATGATGGCTGTGTGCAGTCCGCCCGTTGCGCCAGAAGCCACCATGACTTCGCGCTCCGGGTCGTAGTCGAGGCCGTAATCACGCTTCTGCTTCTCCGCAATCGCCTGGCGCAGTCGCGCCAGGCCATCGCACCGCGTGTAAATGTTGTAGCCGTCGCGGATCGCCTGGTGCGCCGCTTCTTCCACCACCGCCGGAACCGGCGTGTCGCAAACTCCCTGCGCCAGGTTGATGCCGCCAATGCGATCGCATTCCGTTGTCATGGAGCGGATTTCCGATTGAAACGTCTCCGGCGCGAGTTCGCTCAGAGATAGCCGCGAAGCCGTCGCGGTGCTTGTTCTATGCGCGTCCTTGTTCGTTTGGGTCATTGGGGAAGCCCTTCGTCATTCATCTTACATTCACCCTGGATGAGCGCACCCGCTCCGGATTCCGTGCAGGCGGGCTTCCTCAATTGCCAGGCGACTCAATTTCCAACCCGAGTGCCGTAAATCACCACACCCGGGCCGCCCGCCGGCTTACCATCATCCTTAGAGCCCCATCGCCCTATGCACGAGTTGTCGATTGCCACCAGTATCGTCGAGTCCGTCACCGAGACGGCCGCCGCATATCCGCATGCGCGCGTGCTCGAAGTTCGCCTTCGCGTCGGCGCGCTGGCATCCGTCGTAGAAGACTCGCTTCAGTTCTGCTGGACGATTGTCACGGAAGACACGCCGCTCGCCGGCTCAAAGCTGGTGGTCCGGACGCTGCCCATCATCGTCCACTGTGTGAATTGCAACTCCGATTCCGAGCTTTCCGGCGTGCAGAACTTCCATTGCCCGCACTGCGGCCACATTGCTGCCGATTTCCGGCAGGGCCGCGAACTCGAAATCGAATCCATTGAAATAGAAGAGCCCGACTCCGTTCAGCCGGCCGCAACGCTGCCGGAGAAAGTCGAGGAAGCCTCATGACCACCCGCATCGTCGAGCTGCGCCGCGGAATTCTCAAGAAGAACGACGAGCTCGCCGCCGCCCTCCGCAACCGCTTCAGCTCCTCCGGGGTGCTGGTGCTGAATCTCGTCTCCAGTCCGGGGACGGGAAAGACGACGCTCCTCGAGCGCACGCTTCGTGAACTTCGCGCACGTGGCTCGCGCGTTGCCGCCGTAGTCGGAGATCTCGAAACCGACAATGATGCCCGCCGACTCGCCTCCAGCGGCGCGCCCGTCCGCCAGATCAATACTCACGGCATTTGCCACCTTGACGCAGAGATGGTCGGCAAGCATATAGACGAGTGGCAATCGCTGGATCTCGCCGGCCTGGATTATCTATTCATTGAAAATGTCGGCAATCTGGTCTGCCCTTCCAGCTATGACCTTGGCGAGCGCATTCGAGTTGTCCTGCTCAGTGTCACCGAGGGCGAAGACAAGCCCCTCAAGTACCCCGGCCTCTTCAATTCTGCCGACGCCGCGATCATCACCAAGATCGACATCGCCGAGCCGTGCGGCTTTGATCGCGAGCAGGCAATTCAGAACATCAATGAGATCCGCCCAGGTATACGCATCTTTGAAACCAGCGCCAGAACCGGCCAAGGTATGGATGAGTGGGTTAAATATCTGGCGAGCCAGCGAGCGAGTCAGCAAGTTAGCAAGTCAGCGAGTTAGCGAGAGGCCACGCGCTGCGGATTCTCGAACAGGCGCGCTGTAATTACGCCAAAAACAAAGCCGCCTATGTGGGCGAGGTAGGCCACGCCCCCGGTCTGCACACGCGCGACTACGCCGTAATCCAGGACCTGGATGAGAAACCAGAAGCCGATGAGAAAAACAGCAGGGATAAACGTGACACGGATAAAAATGAAGATAATCAGCAGCGTACGGATACGGTCGCGAGGATAAGTGACGATGAACGCGCCCATCACCGCGGCAATGGCGCCGCTGGCTCCAAGAGTGGGAATCGCGGAATGAGGGGCGCCCATAATCTGTGCTGTCATCGCGATCACGCCGCCCGCGAGATAGAAGACCAGAAACCGGAAGTGTCCCATTGCATCTTCAATCGCGGGACCGAACGCCCACAGGAAGATCATGTTCCCGATGATGTGCATCCAGCTCGCGTGCATGAACATCGACGTGAAGATCGTAATGACGTGATGCCCATGAGTGATGCGTATGGGCACCGCCGACCAGGTATGCACAAAACGGTTGCCGCCGGAAAGCTCCAGCAGAAACACGTAAGCATTGACCACAATAATCAGGATGGTGATGGCTGGAAATCCGCGCGGGCGGCGCGATGCGTCGCCCAGGGGGATGAGGCCTCCCACTACACGCCGCCCTTGCCCAGCAAGATTCCTATCCCATAAGTGACTGCGCCTTCCACCGCCCCAACGATGGTCATTTCCAGTCCCGATGACCACCACGACCGCACGGTGATCAGGCTCTTCGCCGCGCCGACGAGGAAATGCGCCACCAGCGAAACCAGAGCAGCCGTAATCACCGCCGGAATTCCCTGCATAAAGAAGAACGGAATCACCGGAATAATCGCGCCCACGGCCGTCGAAATCGCCCCCGATGTCGCTGAAACCAACGGGTTCGACAGCGCCTCCTCCGAGGATCCCAGGCGCTCGCTGGATAGCGCTTTCAGCAACTGGTCAGGATCGTTGGCAATGTGATTCACCATGTGCAGCGCGTCCGCTTCGGGCAGTCCCTTCACCTGGTAATAAAGCGAAAGCAGCTCGCGAGCTTCCGGCTGATTCATCTGAATCGCCTCGCGTTCCCGCGCTACTTCCGCCAGATAAATCTCGCGCTCGCTTTTCGCCGCCAGATATGCCCCCGAACCCATCGACAGCGCCGATGCAATCATGCCCGACAACCCCGCCAGCAGCACGTAGTGGCTGGTCTGTGCTGGGTTACCCAGCGTAGCGCCGGAGACGCCGGAGACGATCCCGAAGATCGCACCCAGCCCGTCGTTCACGCCATAGATAGCGTCACCTATCCACGAGCCCGGTTGCTTGCGGCCCTGGTTGCGCTTGGCCAGCATCTCTTCGAGCACGGCTTTGGCGTCGATCTTGGGCGCGGTCGCCGGGGCCTGGTAGTGACCGCGCAGCAGCGACCCCAGTTCGTGGTAGTGATCCTTCTCGTCTTCAATTACATGATCGAGAATGGCGATCGATCCTTCGTCGCCCAGCGCCTTCAATTGCTCGCCGTAGTTGGCGATGTGCCGGCTTTCTTCAATCTCCAGCCGGCGCAGTGCCATGCGGATGCCGCCCGCGCGGTTGGCCAGCGTATTGGCGTCGCCTCCGGGGCTGCCCGTATACTCAGGGGCCGTCCCGCCCAGTTCCTCTATGCGCCCCGCCCACAACGCCGCGTGCTCGAGCTCGGCCTGCGCCAGATGCCGAAGAACGCGCGCCCGCACCGGGTCATCGTCGCGGTCGGCCAGGGTCTGGTAGGTGTGATACCCCTCCATCTCCGCCTGCCAGTTGCCTTCCAGTGCGGCCAGAACCTTCTTCAGCTTGGCGCCGCTCAACGACGAAGTGGCCACAGTAATCTCCTTGCATGCCCGCGCGCATCAGGGGCTGGGTACCTTTGAGAATAAGGCATTGTCGCGCGCCCGCAGCCTCGGGCGCCGAGCAAAAAGAATCGACAAATTGGGAACGGCTATCGTTTCGGCGCGAGGAGTCCCAGCAGCGGAAGACCCACGCAAACTGCATAAGCCACGCTCAGCACCCAGCTCATGCTTCTCTTACCGGCGTGGTTTACCCAGTAGCAAAGCAGCGCCGACAGCAGCAGTGCCTGGGGAACGATCTCCAGGTAGCCGCGAAGCTGTGACGCTACCGGCACTGTAGTGTAAATGAAGCCCTCGAGCGATCCCGGCGGCGCGGCGAAGGTGCCGAGGATGCCCACGCCGATCAGCAGCCAGCTCATCCGCAGCCAGCCGTATTTGCGCCCGAACAGCTCTGCTCTGAACAGATAGAAGATTGAGGCAAAGAGCACTCCGCGCACCACCTGCAATGCCGGCCCCATAAGCAAAAGCGGATCCGTGGTCGATCGCATGCCCGAATCCGGTTTGTTGATAAAGTCGGCGTAGTGCAGGAAGTGATAGGCCAATGCACCCATAACGAAGTAGGTTAGGGTATGACACACCACGGTCTTTGCCGCCAGCACGGTGAACCGCGGTTGCACAGTTTGGCGAGGCGCCGGGTCTTGCATAGGCACTCTCCTGAAGATGATTTCTGAATTGGGGCGATTCTAGTCCTCTCTCTCTGGGACCGCAATCCGCGCCGTGTGTCGCCATGCAAGGCGTCGCACGCGGGATTCGAAGCCTTCCCGCCAGACCCGCAAATTGTCGGCGCTTTCCTCCTGCCGCACTCCGTTTTCCCGTATAGTGTTGAGAACGGCTGCAAGCCAACTCGGAAACATCTCTCGCAAGCAAGTGGAGAACCGTCGACTATGCCCACGCAAGAACAGTCCTCGAAGCTCACCTCGCCGGGATACCTGGCTCCTTTCATCATCGTCACCGCGCTGTTCTTCATCTTCGGGTTTATCACCACCCTGAACATGGCTTTGGTACCGCATCTGCGCTCGGTTTTCAACCTCAGCTATGCCTGGGCCATGCTAGCCGACTCAGCATTCTTCCTTGCGTATTTCGTCTTCTCCGCGCCATCGGCCAAGCTCATTGAGTGGATGGGCTACAAAAAAACCATGGTCGTGTCCCTCTTCGTCCAGGTGGTCGGCTGCCTCCTCTTCATCCCCGCCGCCAGGCTTATCAGCTTCCCGCTCTTTCTCGCCGCGATCTTCATCGTCGGGGCTGGCATCACCGCGTTGCAGACCGCGGCCAATCCTTACGTCGCAATACTCGGCCCAGAGCACAGCGCTCCCATTCGCCTCACTCTTGCGCAGGCCTTCAACTCCATAGGCGCATTGCTCGCTCCTCTGGTCGGAGGCGCATTGATTCTCGCGGCCAGCCCCGGCGCCGAGTCTAAAGCCGCGCTTGCAGGCACGGTGATCAAGCCTTATATGGTTATTGCCGGTGCACTTCTGCTCCTCGGCATTGGCGTTGCCTTCTCCCATCTGCCGCATATCGAGAGCTCGCAGGAATCGCATCTCTCCACCGAAAGCGATCCCATCCACAACCGCAGCATCTGGAGCTTCCGCCACACGGTCCTCGGCGCAGTTGGCATCTTCGTATATGTCGGTGTCGAAGTCGGCTTGGCGTCTATCGCCGTCAACTACTTCAACGCGCAGGGCATGAGCTCGCTCAAAACCGCATCCTACCTGGTCTCGCTTTACTGGGGAGGAGCGATGGTCGGCCGCCTGCTGGGCTCCTGGATGCTCACCAAGATTCCCGCCGGCCGGCTCCTCGGCATCTTTGCCACCGCCGGCGCGGTGCTGCTCATCATTTCCATGCTCACGCACGGGCAGGTAGCCATCTGGACCTTGGTCCTCTGCGGCTTCTGCAATTCCATCCAGTTCCCTAACGTCTTCGCTCTGGGTATTGCCGGCCTCGGCCCCCTGACCAGCCGCGGATCGGGCTTGATTAACACCGCCATCGTGGGTGGCGCAGTGATCCCATACTTCATCGGTGCACTGGCCGATAAGGTCAGCATCCAGGGCTCCTTTGTTTTGCCCATGGTCTGCTATCTCTACATCGCCTGGTATGGATTGTGGGGATCCAAACCGGTGCGCAGAATTGCCGCCTGACAAAAGCGCCTCTTGCCGGTAGACTGGGTGCCCGAGCCCACACTGCAACTGGGGCATTTCGATCTGATTGGACACGGAGGCAACGGGTTCTGATTCGGGACTCGGGGTTCGCAAGAATCCATGAGAAAGCGCAAGCCGCAACCGCGAAAACCCAATCAGATTGTCCTGATCATCACCTTCATTGCTCTCGTCATTCTGCTTCTCTTCGTCCGCATCGTGGTCTTCATTCGCGGCATCCACGAACGCCATTTCCGATAGTCGGCGCCGACCATCAATCCAGCCGCGTTAAAAAGGCAACGCCTTCGCTCGGATGCAGATGCCGCGCCAGATACTCTGACCAGGCGCGGTCGTCATCATGCGGGCGGATCCGCACCCAATAGGCATGGCGCTCTGCCGGAAACTCGATGACACTCGACTTCGGGTAGTTTCGCAGCAGCATTTCCTTATAGCTGACCGCCCTTCGCTCGCTGGTAAAGGGCCCGATCTGCACGCACCATCGTCCTCCGCTCCAGATCGACTTGGGCGTCTCGTACACATCCAGCCGCACCCGGTCGATGCCATCCCGGTAAATCCCCACCGCCTTCGCCGAAGCAATCGACAGGTCCACTATCCGGCCCGCGATGAACGGTCCGCGATCCGTGATGTGCATGGCCCCGGATTGGCCGGTCTTAAGATTCGTCACCACTACCAGCGATCCGAGCGGCAGTGTTCGGTTGGCCGCCGTCATCGCTTCGTCATCCATCGGATCGCCGTCGGCCTGCTTGCGGCCCTTGTAATCCGTGTACCAGGTGGCCATCCCCACTTCACTCAAAACCGGCTTGTGGGTCTGGATGTATTCAAGATCCGCGTCGCTCACGCCGTTTTCCGTCTCCGGCGTGGGTCTTTCCGCCGGGGGCTGCACTGGCTGGGGAGGATATGACTCTCCCGTCTGCGGGGGCGCGGGCTGCGCCGGCTGTTCGGTGGGCAGGGGCGGCGGAGGCGGCGGCTGATAGGTAGTTTTGTGCTTGCAGCCCGTCACTGCGGCCAGCGCCAGCGCCAGTCCTGTCAGGCGCAGCGCGCTAGCCGGCCGCCATCTCTGCGAGGCAATGCTCAAGGTTGTCGGTCCTCTGTTTTCGTCGCCGGCTGCGGCGTTCGCCGCTCCATCCGGTCTGCCAGCTTGGCGAGCGTATCTGCCGTCCTGCGCATCGCTGCAATCGATTCCCTGCGCACGTGCGGCACTACGCGGTCATTCATGTACTTCACCGCATTCTGCAGCTCTTCTTCAAAGCGATCGATGGCTTCCTCAAAGCGCCATCCCACATTTCCGGGCCCAGGAGGATTCGTGCTCATCGTTCTTCACCTCTTACCGATAAACTCTCTGCTTTCTATCGGGATTCTTACCTAAGTCTGCGATCCTCCCTCATCCCCGTCAATCGCCCGGGGGCAGCAACGTGCCGCGTACGTCAATACTGAACTTGCTTGCGTGACCTTTTTCCAACCTGGCAGCCTCCAGAATCAGCCATTTTCCGCATTTAAGCGTCAGACCCTTTTAGAGAGCGAAAGGTGCGGGACTCCGGCTGCGTTTCTTCCGGTTTTTCCCAGTCAGGAGCCTATTCGCCGTAAGACATGCACCAGCGAGGACAAAGACCTTTGTCTAACCGTTCTGAGAGGCACAAGAAAGAGCAATCTTTCAGCTCACGCATCAGTTTTTCAACACAAATCCGTTGGATGCGCCTTCTCCGTCTTGCCGTTTTCCTGCCCGGGCTCCTCTTAGTCCTCTCCCGAAGAAGCGCCGCGCAGTCTGCGGCTTCGGCAATCCAGGCCGCCTTTCTTCCCGACGCGCCTCAGGCCCAGCCGCAACCGCCGCCTATTCCAACGCCGTCCCTGGGCCCGTGCGAGCTGCGCGATGCCGGTGCTGCAGTAGCTTCTGCCGCCTCCATCCGCGCTCTCGATGCCGCCGGAGTTCCCCAGCCCGCACCGCCGCCCATCAAGCCTGCTCCCTGCCCGCCATATGTGCCAGTCATCAACTGGTATGCCCGCTTCCTCAATGGGCCCCAGGTCAAACCACTCACTGCAAAGGAAAAAGGCTGGCTAGCGATTCGCAATCTCGGCGACCCGTTCAACTTCGTTACTATCGCCGGAAACTCCGCAATATACATCGGCTCCGATTCCCATACTCCCTACGGGCCCGGCGTTGCCGGCCTTTTCAGCAACATTGGCGTCACTTACTCCGAAGATGCCACCGGCGAATTCTTCGGCACCTTCGCTATCCCCTCCATCGCTCATCAGGATCCCCACTACCACCGCATGCCCAATGCCAGCATCCCGCGGCGGTTCCTCCACACCATCGTCCAGATCGCCTGGACCCAGGGCGACAATGGCCGCAACATGATCAACTACGCGGACATCGTGGGCTTCGCCATTGACGATGAAATTGCGAATCTCTACGTGCCCGGCGAGCAAACCGATCTGCCCGCCACGGCCGCCCGCTACGCCACCGGCCTGGCTACTGCGCCAATCGACAACCTCATCACCGAATTCCTTCCTGACGTTGCCAGCCGCATCCACGTCCGCATCGTCCTCGTCCAGCGCATCATCAACCAGGTGGCGAAGACCGACGGCGGCGGCAGCGACTAGAGCATCGGCTTCAGGAACAAGGAACAAAATCGGGATCCGTCTTCGTACCCCACAGCACCTGTTGAAATCTGCTTGTGGATACGAATTTTGTTGGAGTCATCTTTTCGATGGCGTAGAGTGTTCTCCATACTGCGGGAAATGTTGACGGTCAGAACTGCGGGAGAGTTGGCGGTCAGACGAAACACACTTTGGCTTCCCCATCTGTTCATTCCAACCTGCTGCCCCTTTAACGCAAAATCGAGCTGCTGCGTTTTTATTCGCGGCTCAGCAACGGAAAATGTCCGCGGCAAATCGCAGGGCTCACTCCGGCCTGCCTGGAGGTTCGGCAAATGGCATCGCGCAACGGTCTTACAACGCTAAGTTTCTCAGTCGTTGGATTCTGCTTGCTGTTGATCTCTCCAGGCGTGCAGGCTCAACAGGATGAGACCTCGCGCGCCTTGGCCGCCTTGGCAGTCAAAGACGGGCTGCAGCCGGCAAAGGCAGCGTTCCTCAGCATTGATCGTTGCCGTATCCAACTTCCCGCCGGAGACCTCAAGGAGAAATTCACTGAAGCTGAGTCGCGCCTTGCTGAGGGACTCCTGATCGGCTGGGGCGAGCAATCCTCTTGGCAGGCCGCCGGGAGGCGCGGAGGCTACTCAGATGGAGTTCCCCTTCCGTTTGCCGTGATCGCCTCCCGGTACGTCAACTCGCCTTCCAGTTGGGTTTCCAAGCCGCCTCCGCTTTACCTGCAAAGCCTGCAAAACGACGCTGCGGTCTGTAACGGCGTCGTCCCCGGCAGTCTGAACGCGGAGCCGGCCTCGTCGGCAATTCAGGGGGTCATTGCCGATCTGATCGTGAAGGCGAAGGACTGTCTTTCTGAAGGCATGGGGCGCCTCGTTGGAATTCAAATCTCCACAAAACGAGGCAAAATCCCCGATCCGGGCTGGACCGTTTATTACAAGTGGGTCAGCGTCAGCGACATTCCCACGGCGGAAACTGCCTTTCAGACTTCGAGTACGCCCGCAAAGGATAAGCTGCCTCCGGGCATTTACCAGTTCCGTGCGGAAAAGAGCGTTCCAGGCTCTCCAAACGTTTTGCATTCCGAGATAAAGATGGTGCCCCTGGACGCGGCGCATGACAGGTGCGAACTTCAGGTTCCTTGAGGCGATCCATGCAGGTCGACGAGCTCGAAAATTCGCAGCGCATCCGAAAATTCGGAAAGTTCTTCACCGGGTATATGGGAACTGCCTCCCTCATCACCGCAGCTCTGCCCATCCCCATTGCCAGTCTGGACTTGATACCCACGTATGCCTCTCAGACCAAATTTCTGAACACGTATGCCTCGCTAGCGTGCTTTCTCGTCTTCGCCTACATCTTTTACAACCGGCACTCACTCGCGAGATCCATGTTCCATAAGGAAGGCGGGCATATGTCGCCTCGCGCCTGGATTTCTGTCCTGCCTGCCGTTTTCGTGGCGTGCTCGATTGCCAGCGCGATAAGCTACCACGCCGTGCTGGGCGCCTCTCTCGAAACACTTTCCCTGGCTGGCGCGCACGTCTCCACGTCTATGCTGCTGGCAAAAATCGATTATCGTGAGATCCCCGCTGGGCAGACCTTAATCGCGCTTTACCTTGGGATGTTTGTCTTCGCCGAATCGGCCTTCGTACTCATGGCTTTGCGCGAATACCTTCAGGACATCCTGGGATTGGACGAACGCAACCTGATAACCGGCACGCGCCGCTAGAAGTACACGTGGCTATTCCGCCCGCGCAATCCAGCTCTTCATCGTGTCCGCGTCTACCATTCCGGCCTGCTGAAAGCGCAGTTCTCCCCCCGTAAACACGGCGAAATTGGGAATGCCCTGCACTTTATAACGCGCCGCCAGCGACGGATGCGCATCCGTGTCCACCTTCAACACCACGGCGCGGCCTGCCATGTCCTTCGCCACCTGGGCAACATGCGGCGCCGCCATCCGGCACGGACCGCACCATGCCGCCCAGAAATCCACCAGCACCGGCACTTTGCTCTCATGCACAATCTCGTCGAATTCCTCCGGCCCCACGGCAATCGGGTCCGCCATTGGCGGCAGCGGCGACTTACATGCCCCGCATTTCCCCGTGTCGGAAATATGTTTCGCCGGAACCCGATTTGCCTTTCCGCACGTCGGGCAATTCCTCACGATTCCCATATCACGCCTCTCCCGCTCAGATGATTATCCCGTGACGCACAATCTCCCGCGACCCGTCGAGCCTGAGCCCCTCGATTCACTGAAAACCCGCGCGCTGAGCGGGGGCAACCGGCTCCTCCGCGCGGGCATCTCCGCCCGCTCGCAACCTGTTGAATCTGCAAGTCCATGCGTCACATCCAGCTCAACCGTTCACTGCCCGAAAATAGCCGCTCACTCCTCTATTCCACCGCTCGCTGTTAGCCGCTTGAGTCCATCCTCCCCTCAGGCGCTAGGATGAACCTGCGTTTTTCCGCCTCGCGCGTCGGCCTTTTTGCGCTGCGGGGGCTCGGGGGGCCCCGGGGGTTGATCCAAAGCCTTCGGCTACTCCACTTTGAGGAGATTGAATCTATGTCCAAAGCCGTCAAGTACGCCGAGAAAGCCGCCGTTTACGCCGCCCAGGGTGCCTGGGCCGTCTTCGAGCGCATAAACCGTATCAGCCCGAACCCCTCCTTTACCCCCAAGTGGAGTGACAAGCCTCTGCTCAAGAGCTGGCAAAAAGAAAAGCCGCCCCTCGGCTGGCCGCGCACCACGGACTCGCTCTGTCCGAAGTGCGTACCCGAGATCCGCAAGCAGGTGCTCGACGGCAAACTGCCCCACGAGATCCTCCTGAATGAGAAGGTGGGCGAGATCAAGGCCCAGATCATCGAGCGCGACGGCAAGATCCTCATGGTCAAGGATTGCCCGAAGCACGGGCATTTTGAAGATGTGATGTCCATCGACCCTGCCTTCTTCAAGCACCTCGAAGAGAGCTTCCCCGGCCGCGACATCCGCGCCCACAACGACGAGAAACTCCACAAGCACGGCACCTCGACCGTCACCCACGGCCGCGGCTCGGTGCTCACCATCGACCTGACCAACCGCTGCAACATGATGTGCGATCCCTGCTTCATGGACGCCAACCAGGTCGGCTTCGTGCACGAGCTCACCTGGGACGAAATCAAGACGATGCTCGACAACGCCATCACCATCAAGCCCCGGCGGCAGATGAGCGTGCAGTTCTCGGGCGGCGAGCCCACCCTCTCGCCCTACTTCCTTGACGCCATCGCCTACTCGCGCAAGGTCGGCTACAACAGCGTGCAGGCCGCCTCCAACGGCATCGAGTTCGCCAAGAGCAAGGAGCTCTGCCGCGCGGCCGCCGAAGCCGGCCTCCGCTACGTCTATCTCCAGTTCGACGGCATCGGCAATGCCGCCAACTCGCACCGCAAGGTCGGCAACTTGTTCGACGTCAAGCTCCAGGCCATTAACAACCTGCACGAAGCCGGCGTCGAAATCGTCCCGGTGACGACCATCGTCAACGGCATCAACAACGAGCAGGTTGGCCGCATCATCAAGTTCGCGCTCGACAACCCCCGGAAGATCAGCTTCCTCTCGTTCCAGCCGGTGAGCTTCACCGGGCGCGACGAAGAAATCACCGATGAGCGCCGTGTAGCCCAGCGTTACACCCTCTCGCACATGGCCCACGACATCAAGCAGCAGTGCGGCTTTGGCGAGCCGGCGCGCGACTGGTTCCCTATCTCCTTCATGTCCACATTCTCTGACTGGGCCGACCTCATCCATGGTCCCAGCGCGGAGTGGGGCCAGCTTTCCTGCGGTTGCCATCCCAACTGCGGCATCGGCATGGCCATGATGATCGACAAGGAAACCAAGGAAGCCGCGCCCGTCACCGCCTTCCTGAAAATGGACCAGGTGGCCAAGGACCTCGCTAAGGTGAACGACGCTGCGCGCGGAAAATGGCTCTCCGTCATCGGCTTCGGGCTGGCGTTGCTGCGCAACTACGATCCGTTCCAGTCGCCGACACACTTCAAGATCACCGACATGCTCAAGAAGATGGACAAGACCTTCAACGCCACCGGCAAGAACTACGGCAGCGTGAAGGGCGACCGGACGATGGAAGACATTCAGAAGCGCCGCCAGGATCGCTGGAATTTCCTCTTTATCGCCGGCATGTGGTTCCAGGATCTCTTCAACTACGATTTCCGCCGCACCGAGCAGTGCATCATTCCTTACGCGACGCAAGAAGGCGAGATCAGCTTCTGCGCGTATAACACCGGCATCGGCTGGCGCAACATCATCGAGAAGATGCACATGACGGCCACGCTGACCAAGTGGTACGACGAGCACGGGCGCCACGAGATCTTCGCCGGCGGCAAGAAGGTGGGCATGAACCAGGTGGGGCACGATCTGATCCTGAACATGGACCACGTCAACGCGGAAGCCAACCACACGCTCGACAACCTGGGGATCGCCAAGAACGCGCGCGAAGAACGTCTGCGCGCGCGCGACAAGCAGTCGCTGGAAACGAAGATGAAGCAGGATGCGGAGAACGCGAAGATGGCCAAGCTCTACAACGAGCACATCCTTGGGATCAAGCCGCCTGAGAACGGCCTGGTCTCGCTGGACGCGATCAAGCCGGCTTCGAATAACGCGGCGATGCCGATCAACCGCAACCGGCAAGAGGAAGCGGAGCCGGTCGCCGGCGACTGATTCCCCGCCTTGGTTCTTACCACGAAGGCCGCCCGGGTTCCCGGGCGGCCTTCGGCCTGATGGGGTAATGGCGAAGGTATGGCAGGCGAGACGGAAGGAAGCCGTGGGCTGGTTCAAGAGCGAGCACGGCCACGCCATGCTTCTACGTCACATCGACGGCCGATTTCCACATCACCAGCCCAGGAATGCCATGCGGTCTAAAACGCCTTGGGGAACTGTCTTCATCGCCGGGCCGCGGTTGACGCCGATCGGCGGTCCGGCGCCGATCCGGCCCGGACGCCAGCCAATCCGCTGTTGGTATTGTTGCTGGGCTAGTTGGTTCTGCTGCCGATATTGCTGGACCTTACCCTGCAGGTATTGCCTCAGATCCTGAATCCCTGTGTTCAGTCCCTGCTCAAATGGAACCGCGAACGGCTCCAGCAATTCATCAACGTGGTCTTTGTCCACGCGGAGGATGTCCTGTCCCAATGGAGCACCATTTATACGAATGGTCAGAAACTGCGTGTTGCGCATGGCGCTGCTGATCTCGGCCGCGACCGCATGGGCGCACTTCACCGCGAAGCCGGCGCGCTCTCCGACATGAGCGGCCTGAAGCACCTGCAACACCGCCAGATCGGCTGCGCCCGTACCCAGGTTCGAGGGACCCGTCTGCGATGATGGATCCACCGTATCCAGGCCGATCACCGCAGTGGCGCCGCCGTGCAGGAACATGATGTTCCCTTTATTGGCCCAAGCCACCGTCATCTGGGCGATGGTGTAGCCAGGCTGCTGCGTGAACATGAAGCGATCGTTGTTGCCATTGAAGATGTCCACCGCGACCACTTTGCCCAGATCCGTCCAAACCTGCGGTTCCATGAACTTCTTGACCACGTTCTTGATCATCTGGTTGTCGTAGCCCTCGTGATCTTCATTCCACATCTCACCGTCACTCAAACCGGCGACGTAGGGCATCTTTACCCAGCGATAGTTTGCATTCAGGTTCTGATGCTGCGGAGTAGTGTTCAGCGGATACGCCAGCCGCGCCGAGGCCTTGAAGAGGTTGATCTCGGGCAGCGCCATGATTTTGGTGTTGACCGCGGTGTTGTTAACGTTCTTCATCAGCTTACTCGACCATTTGATCGAAATCTCAGCATCGGCATCGGAGACATGGACCAGAGCATCCTCACCCTTTACTACCAGGTTGGGTTGGGCTGCTCCGTTCAGGTTGAGAAAGTAAACCGGCCGCTTCGACAGACCACGAATGGCGGTGATCGAACCGGGTGTAATCATCGGCACTGTTCCAGCCATAGCTCAATTCTCTCCTTGTAAGGGGTCTTTTAGGTGCATCAATTCCGGAAATGCACCGTGAGCAGAATTTCCATTGTTTGGGGGTTCCGGGACCGGACAAGTATATTTCAGCGACGGCACCCTGGTGGAGGGAAAAATCTTTGGCGGGTCCCGGAGGACCTTACATCTGCCCAGTTTCCCGGTCCGGGGTTTCCGGGTTTCGGGGATTCCGGGTTTCCCAGTTTCCCGGTATCCCTGTTTCGCCTATGAAATTTCAAAACGCGGTTTTTCGCGCTTCGCGGCGCGAATTCGAGGATCGTGAGGCGTCGATCGTGGACTCGTGATTCGTGATTCGTGGGTCGTGGATCGTGAGGCCGGATCGCGACGCGTGATTCGCGGATCGAGGAGAGCAGTTCATCGTTCTCAGTTCTCAGTTCGCGGCTGGCGGCTCTCAGGTCTGAGCTTGGGCGGATTTTGGCTGGTTTCCCATGCATGATTCAAGAGTAGCGAATCCGGAGAATTTATCGGCAAAAAGGGAGGCCGCGCAGAAGTATGGAACAAAAGGGATTAGAAGATATTTTGGATTTCGCCTATTGACAAAAATGGGGTGTACCGCGGGAGCGAGGCTATGTGGCCGCGGCGGCGGCCGGCGCCGTTGAGGAGTCGGCGAGGGGAGGAAGATCGGCCGGCGGCTCGTAACGCACATAGACCCATAGATAAAAACAGCCGACAGCAAGAAGAATGAGCGGCGCCGGACGCAGCAGGAGCACCGTGGCTAGTTTCCCTGCGAATGTGTTTGTGGAGAGGGAGAGACTCTGGCCCAAGGCCACGTCCATGGCCAAAGGTATGTCGCTGGTGATGAAGATCGCGGCCGCAGTGAGAGCGAGGGCGATCCAGCGACGCGGCGCTTTCGCCGCCCACAGCAGAGCACAAGCCGGAAGAGTGAGCAGCAGAAGCTTTGCGTCGTAAGGACGGTGATAGACCGGCAAGAGGGTCAGTGCGGCGACGGGCGCGAGCGCGAAGAGGGCGCCCTGGGGCGAAGGACGCTTGCGCAGCACGACGACGATCCAGGCGAGGATGAGGACGCCGATCACGAGATAGCTGACGATGTTATAGGAACCGGCATCGTCTTTGAAAACGCTGATCGCGGCCTGTAGATCGATGACTGGAGCCGGGGTGTTCTGGTGCGCGCCCGTAGGGCCGGGATCGTCGATGCCGCCGCGAGCGACTTCAAAGGCGATGTTGCGATGCAACTCCGGATACCAATGGGGAGAGATGCGCGAGATCCACGCAAACGTGCACAGCCCGAGGACGGCGGTAACAGCGAGAGTCTGCAGCGCGCGCTTGCGCAGGGCGCCGCCGGCGAGAAGGAAGTAGAGCCAGATGAATCCGGCATCGTGTGGCTTGAGGAGAAGACTGAACGCGAGGAGCACGACACCCGCAAGGACAAAGCGGTTCTTCAGGAAGCACCACACGGCGATGATGCAAAGACCGACGGCCGCTCCAGCTACATTTCCGGTGGCGATGAGTTGCTGCGAGTTGGACAGCAAAAAGCCGGCGAGCCATGCCCAGATTGCCGGCGACGCGCCTGCTCCGAGATCCCACACCAGCCAGGCGGCAACGGCGAGAAGCAAAACGGAGAGCCACACCCACAGATAAGCCGTGATCGACCAGGGCAGCAGGGCCAGAGGAAGAACCAGGAAGAACGAGGTGGGCAGATTCACGCTGTTGGAAAGAACAATCTGCGCCACTTTGGAATCGGAGATGGGTTTTCCCGGCACGTCGGGGGGGAACTTGCCGCCCTGTGCAAGAAATTCGCGCAGAACCGTGCCGGGGTCGTATGGGTCCTGGTGCTGCAAGGCGCATCGGTCGCCATAATAGATTTCCGCGAAATCGACAGTATGGATGGTGTTGCCGGGGCCGCGGCGGAGCGCCCAGTTCAGGAGGGCGGAAAAGGAAACGCAGAGGAGAATCACCGCGATTCGTTTTGTCTGGCCAGCAGTCATAGTTAGCAAGTTAGCGAGTCAAGCGAGTTAGTTCGCCGCGGCGGACGAGTCAACAAGCTAATGGGAGTGTTGAGGTGGATATGACTGGGTGGTCGTGCCGCTCAGGATCAGAGGCCGGCGGCTGGCAGCGAATGTAGACCCAGAGATAGAAACATCCGAGAGCGAGGAGAGTGAGCGGGGCCGGGCGCAGGATAAGCACGGCGGCCAGCTTTCCCGCCAGCGTATTGGCGGGAACCGATGGATTCAGGCCGAGTGCCGTGCCCACTGCCAGAGGCAGTCCAGTGGTTACCAGGATTGCAGCCAGAGTGAGAGCGAGTGCGATCCAGCGCTTGCGTTCTCTGGCGGCCCAGAGAATGGCGCAAGCGGGAAGCGCAAGCAGGAGAATCATTGCGTCGTAGGGACGGTGATATACCGGGAGGAGAGTAA
Source organism: Occallatibacter sp. (assembly GCA_035935755.1). Classification (GTDB taxonomy): domain Bacteria; phylum Acidobacteriota; class Terriglobia; order Terriglobales; family Acidobacteriaceae; genus Telmatobacter. Next base: position 220,285 of record DASYWU010000003.1, read on the forward strand.
GAGCCGAAACGGTGGCCAGCGCGTAGGCCGCACCGGCAAGCGAGCTGCGCCTGCGCAGTACTGTTACGCCCCAGACAAGGACGAGAACGCCGACGAGGAGATAGCTGACGCGGTTGTAAACCGCGGGATCGTCCTTGAAGACGCTGATGGCCGCCTGAAGATCGATGATCGGCGCCGGCGTGTTCTGGCAGGGTCCGGTAGGGCCGGGATCGTCAATGCCGCCGCGGACGACTTCGACGTTGAGATTGCGGTGCAGCTCCGGATACCAGTGCGGGGAGACCCGCGAAATCCAAGCCACGGTGCAAAGGCCGATGACGGCGGCGACGGCAAAGGTTTGAAGCGCGCGCTTGCGCAGAGTCCCGCCGGCGAGAAGGAAGTAGAGCCAGATGAAGCCGGAGTCGTGTGGCTTAATGGCGAGGCTGATGGCAAGCAGCACCACCCCGGCGAGAGCGTAGCGTTCCTTGAGAAAGCACCAGGCGCCGATGATGCAGAGGGCCACGGCAAATCCGGCGATGTTGCCGCTGGTGAAAATCTGCTGGCACTTGATCAGCATGAGACCGGCAAACCAGGCCCAGATGGGGGGCGCCCTGCTGGCGCCGATGTCCCAGGTGAACCAGGCGGCGACGGCGAGAAGCAGCGCGGAGAGCCCAACCCAAAGATAGGACGCGACGGACCAGCGCAGCAGGGCAAAGGGAAGAAAGAGGAAGAAGGCAGTGGGCAGATTGACGCTGTTGGAGATGACGGTTTGCGCTACGCCGGAATGAGACGTCGGATTTCCGGAGACTTCCGGTGGGAACTTGCCACCTTCGGCGAGAAACTGGCGCAGGACGGTAGCGGGATCGTAGGGATCGCTGTGTTGCAGAGCGGCGCGGCCGCCAAAGTAGATTTCAGCGAAATCGACGGTACGCAATGTGCGGCCGGAATCGTCGGAGTAGGCAAAGAAAAGGATAGCGGCAAATCCGACGCAGAAAAGAATCAGCGCGAGTCGTTTTATGCCGGTCATGATCTCGCTGCTCCTAGGGATTGCTTTGATCCAGCTTACAATTTGCCGGCGGCGGATTGACCGGAGCAGGCGGGGCCTGGGAATAAGGAATGACGGCGGTCGGCGTTGTATCCGGCTCGACGAGCCACGCGGTGCGGTTGCGATAGTAGTCCAGCAGGGCGCGGTCGGCGGCGGGGTTCTCTTCGCGCGCCCAGACCACCTTGGAAGCGTCGATGTTTGCGCGATTGTAGACCCATTCATCGAGGGTGCGGTGGCAGGGCGCGTAGCGAACGACGGCGAGCTGCGGGCCGGGAAGCTTTTCGAGATGGGCCTGAACATCCGCGCGCTGTGTGCCCCAGTGCCCGGGGCCCATCCAGGATTCGCTGGTTTCGAGTCCCGGCCATACGAACTGTTCGAGATGGAGCGGGACGGCGGCAATGCGCAGACAGCCCATGACCAGGCAGAGCGAGATGCAGAGGCGCGTGAGGGTGAGGCCGACGGTTTTACCTTCCGGCTTCCAGACGCGGAGATGGCGCATGGCCTGCAAGCCCAGCGCGTAGAAGACCACGGCGAAGGGCGCGAGGTAGTGATTGAAGAGGAAGATCTCGATGGCCGAGCCGGCGATGAGCACGAACATGCAGACAACGAGAAAGCGGACGCGGCGGTCGAGAAGGACTCGGCGCGTCATGAGCAGGGGCGGAAAGAGCGCGAATCCGCCGAAGAAAAGGAGGGCCTCAACGACCTTGGCGAGGGAGCGGACGAAGAACCCGGTAAAGCTGTGGATGGCGGTGTATCCCTTGACTTCGACGACTGCGTAGAAGCGGCGCATCACGTCGTAGCGGTAATGCGGTACCGGGTGCAGATGCTGCCAGACGAAATAAGGGGCGACGCCGTAACGGCCGCGATCGATGGTATAAGGCAGAATGGTCGGGCTGCCGTAGGCGCGGTAGTCGTAAAAGCCGAGCCAGGCCAGCGCGGCGAAGATGAGCAGGAGGGGAATGGCGGCGCGGAGAAGCAGAACGGAGGGGCGGGGACGATTCCTGCCTTTCCAGATCCAGTGGATAAGAGCGCCGGCGACCGCGATGGAGAGGAGAAGGCCTTCGTAAGGGCGCGTGAGGGCGAGGATCGAAATTCCGATGGCGATCAACAGGCCGTAGCGAAAGCGGGCGGTTTTGAAGAGGCGGGGCAGCGCTCCGAGCATGAGCGCGCCGGCAAAGGCGAGCAGCGCACCGCCGCCGAGATAGGTGTTGATCCAATAGCTGAAGAGGGAGAGTCGCAGCAGGGCGACGATTCCGCCGAGGAGCGCCCAGTTTGGCGGCAACCATGCCTGCAGCATCCAGACGATGGCGGCGCACATGAGTGCGTTGATGCAGAGTATGGCAACCCATGGGCAGTGAAAGATGACCTGCCCCGCGGCCAGAAGCAGTCCCAAACCCGGGAAGTACATGGAGACGTAGGTGGGCTGCATGGTCACGTGGAAAGTCTCGAAGTGCGTCCACATGGCGGGGGTGGGATTGGCGAGGCGGCCGTGGGCAAAGGTATCGGCGGCAAGGAGGAGGCTGAAGTCGTCGTGGACGTAGGGGAGGGGAACGGGAAAGAGCGGCAGGAGCGCGAGGCGGAGCAAAGGAGCGGCGAGCCCGACACAAAGAATGGCCAGCCACGGGCGGTGCGCCAGGCGCGCGAAAGCGCCTTCGATGCGCGCGAACCACGATGAGGCGAGACGGGGAAAGAGGAATGAAAGTGCGAAGACGATTGCCGTGAGGCCGGCTTCAACGAGCAGGAGCGTGGTGCCGCTTTCCGAGGATGAGGAATGAACCATGGCGATCAACTCCCCGAGCCCGAAGAATTGGGGCTGCCAGCCAGGGTCTGCGCGGAGAAGGTGTACGGGACGAGTGTAACGGGAGTGGTGTCGGGCTCGACGAGCCAGGCTTTGCGGCCGGGGTACTGGCGCATCAGCTCGAGATTGCTTTCGGCGCCCATGTCCCATGCCCAGATGATTTTCGCGTTGCTGAAGTCGGCGCGGTTGTAGACCCAGTCGTCGCTGGGATCGTGGGTGAGGAGATAGCGCACGAAGATGAGCTGTCCGCCGGGAAGCGCATCGAGTTTGGCCTGAATCTGCGCGCGGATACTGCCGGGCTGCGGCAGGGCGGAGCCACGCGATGGAAGCGCAGCCTGAAGTATGGTGGCGGTGGCCATGAGCACGCACAACGAGACGAGGAGGCGCACCATGGTGCGGCCGACGGACGCATTGCCGCGCTGGCGGACGCGGAGATGACGCATGGCCTGCAAGCCCAGCGCGTAGAGGACTGCGGTGAACGGCGCGAGGTAATGCGGGATGAAGAAGGATTCGGTCATCAGGCTGACGGCGAGCATGCCTGCGCAGATGACCAGGAGACGGACGCGGCGATCGAGCAGGACGCGGCGCCACATGATCAGCGGCGGGAGGAGCGCGAAGCCGGCTAGGAAGAGAGTTGCAATTTCGAATTTTCCGATGACCGAGGGGAAATAGCCGGAGAGGCTGTGAATGGCCTGGAAGTGGATGAGCTCATTGCCGGCGTAGTAGCGGCGGATGAGGTCGTGGCGATAGACGGGAATGGGACGGGGCGATTGCCAGGCAAAGTTGGAGGCGACGGCGTATTGGGCGCGGGCCACGCTGTAGGGCGGCGTGGTGGGGCTGCCGAAATTGCGGTAATCGTAGAGGCCGAGCCATGCGAGCGCGGCGATGAGTAAGGCCAGAGGAAGAGCGGCGCGTTGGAGAAGAATGGCGGTTTTGGGGCGCGTTTTGCCTTTCCAGATCCACCGGACAAGGACTACGGTGACGGGGATGCAAAGGAGGAGACCTTCATAAGGGCGGGCGATGGCCAGGAGGGCCATGCCGAGAGCCATCAGGAGGCCATCACGGATGCGCGCGGTTTTCAGGAGGCGGGGAAGGGCTCCGAGGACGAGCGCGCCGGAGAAGGCGTCAAGCAGCGCATTGCCGCCGGAGATGGTGTTGATCCAATAAGTGAAGAGGCCGATGCGCAGGACGGCGAGAAAGCCCCCGAGCAGGGCCCAGCCGGGCGGGAGCCAGGCTTGCAGCATCCAGCAGATGGCGGCGCCCATGAGGCCATCGAAGCAGAGGTTGGCGATCCATGGATGGCCGAATAGCGCCTGCGCGGCGCCCAATGCGAGGCCCCATCCGGGAAAGAACATCGACATATAAGTGGGCTGCACGGTGATGTCGATGCTTTCGAAGTGCGTCCACATGGGCGGCATGGGATTGGTGAGGCGGCCGTGGGCGAAGGTATCGGCGGCGAGGAGGAAGCTGAAATCGTTGGGGACGAAAGGCAGCGGCGCGGGGAAGAGCGGAATGAGGATTGCGCGCAGAAAGATGGCGGAGAAGCCGACGGTAAGGACGGCGAGTGCCGGGCGGCAGGCGAGGCTCGTGAAGACGCGTTCGATGCGCGCGAATGAAGCAGAGCCGAGGCGGGGGGCAAGAAACGAGAGGACTACGGCGGCGGCGGTGAGACCGCATTCGGCCAGGAGCATGGTCGGGCTGGATTCGGAGGACGGGGAGAGAAAAATGGCCATTCCGGATCCGTCAATTATGGATAGAAAAAAGCTGTAAGGATTGGGTCACGTGGATCAGCATACACCGGGCTCGGGGCGGGACCACGGAGAATTCGGGGAGGCGGAGTATCGCAAGTCACGAGTGAGGGATGCGGGCTTTTGGTTGGGCGGGTTATGTTGCTGCGTCGGCGGCGAGAGCGTTAGTTCGTGGGCGAGTTTGGGCGGGCGAGTCGGCGGGCGTGGCGTGACGGAGATAGATCCAGAGATAGAAGCAGCCGGTGGCGAGGAGGAGGATGGGGGCCTGGCGGTGGAGAAGGATGATCGCGAGCTTGCCGGTGAGGGTCGAGGCGGAGATGCGGATATTCTGGGTCATCACGCCGAGGACGGCGAGAGGCATGTCGGAAGTGAAGAAGATGCTTGCGGAGGTGAGGGCGAGCGCGATCCAGCGCGTTGCTCCTTTGCCGGACCAGAGCAATGCGCAGGCGGGGATGGCCAGGAGGAGCAATTTTGCGTCGTTGGAACGGTGGTAGATGGGCAGGACGGAAAGGGCAGAGATGGATGCGAGGGCGAAGAGTGCGCGCTGCGGTGAGGTTCGGCGGAACAGGGTGGCGAGAGACCAGATGAGTATCAATGCGCCGACGATGAGCCAGGTGGTCAGATTGTAGAAACGCGGATGGTTCCAAAGGATGCTGAGGACGGCCTGAAGATCGACGATCTGGCCGGCTCCGCTGTTGGTGGCGCCGGAGAGGCTGGGATCGGAGGTGCCGCCGGGAACGGAGACGGCGGTGAGGTTGTTGTGCAGCTCAGTCGGCCAATGCGGGGAGAGGGGTGCGATCCAAATTGCGGTGCAGACGGCCAGGGCGGCGGCGACGCCGGCAGTCTGCAAAGCGCGTTTGCGCAGCACTCCGCCGGCGAGGAGGAAAAAAAGCCAGACCAGGCCGGAATCATGCGGCTTTACGAGCAGGCTCAAGGCGAGCAAGACCGCGCCTGCTGTTTCCGCGCGATGCTTGAGAAAGCACCACGATGCGACGATGCAGAGGCTCACGGCCAAGGCGGCTGAGTTGCCGTCGAGCAGCATGCCCTCGCAATTGATCAGGATGAAGCCGGCGAGCAGCAGCCAGAGATCGGGGGCGAGCTCGGCGCCCAGGTCCCAGATCAGGAATGCGGCAAAGCCGAGCAGACCGGCCAGCAGTATCATCCACAGGTTTTGCGCGACCGTCCAGGGGATGAAACTGATGGGAGCGAGAAGAAAAAGGGTCGTGGGCAGATTGACATTGACGGTTAGGATGGTTCGGGCGGTGGCCGCCCGCCCGGGATCGTTGGGGATTTGCCAGCCGTTGGATGCGAGTTCACCGGTGAGCACGCTGGCCACGGTGTTTGGAGCGTAGGGGTCCTGGTGCTGGTGTGCGCAGCGGGCGCCGTAATAGATGGAGCCGAAATCGCACATCAGGATTGATTTCGGCGAGCGCTGACGAATGGCATAGCTCAAAAATGCGGAAAAGCCCACGCACACCAGAAGCACGAGAATTCGCTTTGTGCGGCTCACGTTTGCACCATGGGTTGCGCGACTTCAAGCCTGTTGCCGGATTTACGAGCGTACTGAATATAAGCCCACAAATAGAAGATTCCCATCGCCAGCAGGACAAGAGGCACCGGAACAACCGCCAGCGTTTTTGATTGATTGGCGTCCTGCGAAAGAAGATTAAGCGAGTAGCGGTAGATTGCCCCGGAAATGTCGCCGGTAAAGAAAAAGGCTGCGGACTCTACCAGGAGTGACACCCACCTGATCAAACCGCCATCTATCCAGAGTATGGCGAGACCCGGAACTGTGAGAAGGAGAAGCTTGGTGTCATAAAGCTGATGATAGACCGGTAGCAACGAGAGAGGAACAATGGCAGCAATGGCCAACCATGCGTTTTTCAACGAGAAACGCGAACGTAATATGGTGAAGCACCACATAGCAAGAAGCAGTACAAAAATGACATAGCTGATTGCACTGTAGAAACGCGGGTCGTCCCGGAGCCGGCTGAACACCACCTGCAAATTCACCATCGTGCCCGCCCCGGTTGAAGCCGGGCCGGGATCGTTGAACCGGCCATGTCCCGTCAGGGCCTGCAGATTCGAGTGCAATTCCGGGATCCAGTGCGGTGCGACCCAGGATACCGATAGCAATGCAGGAAGACCAATTGCAATTGCCGCGAGCAGGCTGTAGACGGCACGTTTGCGGTTAACGCCTCGTGCGAGCAGGAAATAGAGCCATACAAAACCCGGATCTTGCGGCTTGATCGCCAGGCTGAGAGCAAGAAGCAGAATGCCTGCATAGACATGTCGATCCCGCATCAAGCACCAGATGGCGATGACACAAAGGCTGATGGCAAGCCCGGAGAGATTACAAAGTACGGTGATCACAAGGCTATTGGCGAGAAGGAATGCGACGAAAGCTCCGGAGAGAATTGGTGCATAATCGGCGCCGAGATCCCAGGCCAGAACTGAGGCTAAAATCAAAACTCCCATACTGAGGATCAACCAGGCCACGCGCGCAATTCTCCAGGGCAGAATTGCAAAGGGAACGATGACCGTCAAAGTTGTTGGTGGGTAGAGGTAGTTTGTTAACGCTTCACGATCCAGATTCGACTCAAAGGCATTTTCGCCGGCCGCGGGTTGATAAGCGCGAAGAACTTCAGTTGGGTTGTAGGGATCACGACCTTGAAGGAGAGCCCGCCCGGCAAAATAGTGGGGTCTGAAGTCGTAATACGCAGTGGAGGTTGGGAATAACAGGATATAGATAACCAGGGCAAGTATGACGCCTGCGCCCAAAAAGATCAGGTACAGACCGTCCTTGCGAGTGTTCGTCCCGGCGATTCTCGTTGCCGTCTTTGTGGAATTCACGGGGTCTCCTCGCAGGGCCTGATTTCGAGGATATCGCCGCGCATCGTTCGGGTGTCAGAAACGACTCCGGAAGGAAGCTCAAGGACAGAATGGGCGGTCAGGCAGACGGAGATGCGCCAGGGCGCCACGCTGCTCCTGACCTTGCGCACGCGCTTCTGGCGGTCGATGTAGACAAGGTCGATGGAGAAGCGCATGAAGAACATGTGGATGGCCTGGCAGGGCACGATCCAGAGACCTTCGCCGGGCGCGAGTGAATCGCGGCCGAGGAGGCCTTTTTCGCGAGTTTGCGGAGTATCGGCGAGAGTGAGCCGCGTGGCCAGAGTGGTGTGGCGGGTGAGATTGATGGCCTGGAACGGAGATTGAGGCCGCTCACTACGTGGAGGACGCAGCTGCGCGGCCAGCCGTTGCCAAGCATTCATCCGGAAATCTCGGGAAGCCCGCGCCGGGCGAAGGCGCGGGCGTAATTGCTACTGGGTTGGTGTGGACGAGGACCCGCTGGCTCCGCCTTGCAGGTTGCCTCCCACCGATTGCGTGCTTATGCCCGCCAGAGGTGTCTCCGGTTTCAAGCTTTCGATGAGCTTTTCGACGGGGATGGTCGCAGGAGCTGCAGGCAGCGTGTTGGCGGCTGTCTTGTTTTCGGGATTATTCACCGTCTTCGAGCTTTGCGGCATGAACTGCAGCGGATAATTCAGTTCTGGCGGTGCGGTGCCCGCGGGAATGGGCGAGATGATCTCCGGCGTGACGATGACGATCAACTCGGTGTTGTTCTTGGTCCTGGACTCGGATTGAAAGAACTTGCCCAGGATGGGAACATCGCCGATGAAAGGTATTTTGTTGAAGGTGTTGGTGATGCTCCTATCGAGGAGGCCGCCGATGAGGAAGCTTTCGCCGTCGGCAAGATCCACTTCAGTGTTTACAGCCCGCGTGGTGAGGCCCGGAACCAGGAAACCAGAGATCTGGACTTCGTTGGCGTAGTCGAGAGCACTCACTTCAGGCGCCACCTGAAGGCGGATGTTGTTGTTGGGCATGATGGTGGGAATAAACGCCAGGGAAACGCCGTAGTCCTTGAACTGAATGGTTACGGTGGCAGGAGATCCCGCGCCACCTCCCTGTACGACCGGATATGGGAATTGTCCGCCGGCGAGGAAGCTTGCCTGTTTACCGTCTTCGGTCACCAGGTTGGGCTCGTCAAGGACCTGGAGGATGCCGCGGTTCTCCAAGGCCTGTACGGTGGCGCCCAACTTGAGACCCGGGAAATAGGTAAGAAGGTTCAGCTCATTGGAAAACTGTACGCCAACCTGGTTGCCGCCAAAACCGCCTGACTGCACGACTGGCGGAGAGAATTGTCCGGTGGTGACGTTGTTAATGGTCCCGCCGTTACCGAGGTTAAAGAGGTTGATGCCCAGGTCGCGGGAGCGGGTGAGGTCAAGGCTGGCGAAGCGCACCTTAAGGAGAATCTGAGGCTTGGGAGCCGGCACAGTGACATCGAGAAGATTGACGACCTTGCCGGCGGTGGAGGCAATCTGAACCGCGCGGGTGGAACTGTTCAGATCCTTGACGGTTCCGCGGAGGAAGATGCTTCCGTTTACCAGGCTTACATTCAGCGCCTGTCCGGGGAGATTCTCGCGCAACTCGCGCCGGACCAGGGCGAGAGTGTCCTGGGTGCTGGAATCGTTGGGGCGCACCGTGACATTGAAGAACTGGCGTCCGCCGCGGTTGTCCCAGATGATCAGGCTGGTCTGTCCGGCAGCCCGGCCATCGACCATAATCTCGGTTGAGCTGACCACGTTGGCAACGGCGACATCGCCGAGGCCGGTGGCCACGCGCGTAACGGGATACTGGCAATCCACCAGCACGGTCTTACCCACGGTGAGATAGAGGTCGTTGGTCGAGTCGTGGAATGTGGACGGACTCGGGGGCAGAGGCGCAGCATTGGGCTCAGACGCGGGTGGCGCCGCAGGTGCGCCGGGCGCCTGGCCCGGTCCCGGCAATTGCTGCGGCGGATGCACCGCCTGGCCCGCAGCGGACACACCGCTGGTGATGGCGCCGCTTTCCGTCGCCGCTTGCGGGTAGGCGCCGCTCGAAAAAAGGAAGGGCAGGGCGCCACTGATTGCGAAGGTGATAATTGCCTTGGCTTTCAATTTATTCCCCCGGAGGATTCACTTTTGTTTCAGACCGTTGGCTACCGTTGAAAATGACCACGGAGTAAGGCTCGGGTCCGGCGGGGCGGGCAGGCCGCCGCGCTCCACTTCTTCCCGCCACCTTGACCGGTTTTTCCGGCGCGCCGGTGTACAGGTTGGACATGGCGGTCACGGGAACCTGGGCGATCTTGGTGTCCAGCGGATTGCGCAGCACGAGCTGGATGCGATTGGATGCTCCCGTGGCCAGACTGATGATCTCAGCCTGCTCCGGGGTGACCAATATATTTACCACCTGCACCTGCTGGGGCTTACCTTCCTGGTCGCGTTGAATGTCCGTGCCCGCGGAGAGAACCTGGATATTCTGCAGGATGGTCTTGGAGAGCTGGTCTGATCCGTTGGCGCCGGGAGGCGTGCCCGTCACGATGACATCGACGCGCATGCCGGGAGTGACAAAGCCGGCCACGCCGACCACCTGATCGACTCTGACGGCAATAGCTCTCATGCCCTGGGGAATCGTGGGGGCCAGGCCTCCGCCCGAGCCAGGCGCGGAAAGACGGGCACTGACGAGCGGCTCGCCCTGATAGATATCCGTGAGAGCGCCGCGGCCGATGGCTTGTTTGGGATCGGTAATGGCGCCCTGCGGCAGAGACCCGGAAATCGAAACTGTCGTCAGATTCGCGGGCGTGAGAATGGTCCCCAGCTTAATGTCAGCGGCCGCAGCGACGACGCGAGTGGTTTGTTCCACTTTGGTGGCGGCGACGTGGGTTCCTACCATGCGATAGACGACAAAGCCGCATATGGCGGCAATCACGAATGCGATTGCCAGGGTCGTGAGGAGTCTTCTGTTCATAAACAAGCTCGCTTTTAATAAGTGCCACGGTGTGAGCGCACACTACACTCGCATCCTTACCAAGTCTGGCATACCTTGGGGAAGCGTCATCTTGACGCTTGCCTGACTTTGGTAACGAAACACTACCTTATCAACCAGTAGGACTGCAGGTACATAGTATCCTGATATGACCCGGAGGCACAGAAAAAAAACGGCAAGTCAGGTATCTAAAGTGCTATGAGAGCATGCCAGAAAATAGGAGATGCTGAAGGGAACGGGAACCGTGGGCATTAAAGCGAGATAACAACGAGAGCTTCTTCGGACTTGTTGTGCAGGTATCCGATAAAGAGCCTGCCGGCAATCATAATGAGCGACGTCGCTCGCCCCCAGTGAGAGGAGTTCATCGGTTTATGGGATCTTCCCGCACGATCTCACTCTTTTCTGTACAAACGGACGAGAGGCAGAAGATTTCTTCGGTCCTGGTATCGGTCGTGGTGCACGTGGTGACGATCGTACTGGTTTCGATCGGAGTGTACGAATCCAAAATCGGGACGCCGATTCCATCAACGCGATTCCAGGTGCGGCAGTTGGATCTGGAAATACCACCTGATTTGTTGAAGTCGAACGCCAACCAGGTCAAGTATCAGACGCCGAGCAAGATTGCGAAGGCGGCGACGCCGGGCGGAAATCCTGAGCTGCACGCGCCCGCCCTGCGCGAGGTGGCCAAGGTGGAACATGGGCCGCAAACGCTGGTGCAGCCTGATATCAAGACCACGGTGAAGGTGGAGAAGCCCGTACCTGTTCCCAGCGTCGCCATATGGCAGCCGGTAAAAGTAGCGGTGCAGAAAATTGTTGCGCCGCTGCCGCAGCAGGAAGTGGCGATGCAGACCAATCCGCTTTTGAGTCCGCCGAACCAGGCGCTGACGGTGAGAGACGTGGAGATTTCGCCGAGCGATCTCTCGAATGAAAAGCTACCCATCGTGGCCAGCACGACGACACCGCTGGCGCTGCAGGGACGCAGCCTGCCGCTGCCCACGCCCATGACGGCATCGCGGACTTCGTCGCAGCCCACTCCGGCGCAAGTGGTAGCGCTATCGAAGATGACGATGCTGAAGGGAACGGTTGTTCTGCCGCCCATCAACGAAACAGCGTCCAACTCGCGGCCGGGAATTGTGAACGAGGCCGAGGGCGCGGGCAGGAACAACACCAAAGAAGGCAACGGAAAAGGCGCAGGTGCTGGACGCGGCGCCGGCTCCGGACCAAACTCGGGAGCGGGTAAAACATCTTCGAGCGGGGGCGAGGGCGCGAATCCCGGCGAGGGCGAGGGATCTGGGAGTGTCTCCGGCTCAGGCAATCTGACGGTGGCACAAATCACCGTGCCCAAAGAGGGACGTTTCGGAGCGGTGGTGGTGGGAAATACGCTCGAAGGGGAATTCCCCGAAATCGGCAACATATGGAACACCCGTGTCGCTTATACCGTGTATCTGCACGTGGGCCTGGATAAGAGCTGGATCATGCAGTATTCGCTCCCGCGGATGGTGGAAGCGCATACCTCAGGACAAGTGGCGCAACTGGACGCACCGTGGCCGTACAGCATCGTTCGTCCCAACCTGGCTGCGGGAACCATTAACGGCGATGCACTGATGGTGCATGGATACGTAAATCAACGGGGACGCTTTGAAGGATTGTCGATCGCGTTCCCGCCCGATTTTTCTCAAGGCAAGTTTGTGCTGAACGCGCTTCAGCAATGGGAATTCCGGCCGGCAAAACAGAACGGCCTGGCAGCCAAGGTCGAGGTCCTGCTGATCATTCCGGAAGAAGTGTACGAAACGGGATCGATTGTGCGGCGGCCCCAGCCATCGTCGGCTTTTGTGCACCCGGCCGCGCAACCGGCGACGGCGGTATATTCAGCGTCCGGGCATTTTCGCATTTTCGGAAGCGATCAGCCTGAGAATGGAAACGCCCGGGCGGTCACGGCGAAACGAGGGCAGTGAGCGGGAAGGCGACCGACGGGACAAGCTGGTTTCCGGCAGTCGCGATCTTCGCGCAAGGCTGCGCAGAAGCGCTCAACGAATGCAAGATTCATCGGAAGCTGACGCCGGCTTGCGGATGGATTGGTTGATTTCCGGGATCAGTTTTTAAGGACGGGCCTGGGAGCGCGCCAAGGGCGGCTCATTGAAAATATGCCGCCATATGGCTTCGCGATTGGTGGAGACTTTTCGCGGTTGCGGCAACTCTCGCTGGATGCAAGCGGCAGGGCGCGGTGACGACATGCGCTTCAGCGCCTCAGCCACCGCTGTGGTTTCGAATGGGAAGGCGACAAAATCATGCGCACCGGCGCGCATGCAGCGCGCCAGTTTCTCGGGGCTCCTGCCGGAGGAATAAACCAGCACCCAGGCCCTGCTCTCAGCATTGATTTTTTCCACGAGCTTCAAAGCGCGGTCGATGTCGCCATCGATGTCGATCATGATCACGTCGTATTGCAGTTGCGACATCCTCGCCTGGTCGGCGGGAGTGGCCAGATAAGAAGCAAACTCGAACAGGTTGGAAGCTGAATCTGCCGCCGCGGCACGGCGTTTTTCATCGGGAGAGACCAGGGCAATGGAAAGCTCAGATGCAAAGCGATAACTCGGGAGTTCGCGAAAAGAATGATGCGGAGTGTTTAGGTTCATCTTAGTAAGCTCCCTTGTATGGGCGGTATTTACCGTTACTTGAGTTAGTAAGTAATTTGGATTTTGTTGGCGCGCCGGGTGAGAGGCGCGATGTAAGGGCGGGAGTTTTTTCAACCTGATGAGCCGGCGGGGTTATGAATGCAGGAAACAGATCGAATTCAGCGTGAATGGGATGGTGTTGCGGAGCGGTTACACACCAGGTTGGCGATGTCGCGCGCAGGCGACACGAGGGAACTAAGGCAACTTTAGGAACGAAAGACATACAAGCACGGCAAAACAGAATTGTGGAAGATGGCAAATGAGGAAAGCAATTAGAAGCTGCGGGGAACAAATGCCGAGTGGGCGAATTGCGGCGCTCATTGGTAACTTCTGTCACGTTACGAACTGTGTATTTCCAAAGATACATGCGCGGCGTTCCCAACTCTGCTATGCTCGCATTTCTATTACTTGCCGGACCCGGGAGTTTGGCGCGCGCGTGCGAGAGGGATATCTGATGCGGCACGTGGCGAGGGAATCTTCTGGGAATGCAAAATTGGGCGTGCTACCATCGTGGCACCTCCTCCTGCACCGGCAAGGGATTGGCACGCCCAATTGCCCGGGGGCACTGTAAGAGTAGAGAAGTGTCGCCAAAGGGCCCGCGGCGCCAAAAGGCTGTTCCGAGTAGAAGGCAGGTTCACGGATGATCAAAGTCGGGCTGTACTCGGAAGATCACTCGTTATCCCTATTCCTTTCTTCCGCACTGGGGAAGGACTACCAGGTAATGCTGGAGTCGGATTGGGACGAGATGAGCCGACTGGTCTCCGGAGGCGAGTGCGAAGTCTCGATCCTGGACCTGAATTCGACCCGCGACTCCCTGGACGTGCGCATCGCCTGCGTGAAACGGCTGCTGATATCGGGCGTTCCCTCAGTGCTGCTTGGGGCCGATGAGCTGGCCACCGTGGCCGACGAGTTGGTGCGAGCGGGCGCATTTGGATATTGCCGCCGTCCGCTGTCGGTGCCCGATTTGAAGGCCATGCTGAGCGCGGCCTATCAGAAGACATTCTTCAAGCGGCCGCCGCGCAGCGTGCCGCAGCCGGCCAAAGGGTCTGGGTGCGACCGGCTGATCGGGTCGAGCCCGCAGATGCTGCGCAGCTACCAACTGATCAAGAGCGTTTCCAACTTGAATGCCGCGGTGCTGGTGACGGGAGAAAGCGGAACCGGCAAGGAACTGATTGCGCGCGCCATTCACAACTTGGGAGTCCGCGCCGACCGGCCGTTTGTGGCGGTGTCGTGCGGGGCGATTCCGGAGACGCTGATCGAGGCCGAGTTGTTCGGCCACGAAAAGGGCGCGTTTACCGGCACCGTGGGCGCGCGCGCGGGCTACTTCGAACAGGCCGCGGACGGAACGCTGTTCCTGGACGAAATCGGAGATTTGAGCCTCTTCACGCAGGTGAAGCTGCTGCGCGTATTACAGCAACTGGAATTCAGCCGGCTGGGCACAACGCGGGTGATTCCGCTGCGGGCGCGGCTGATCTTTGCAACGCACCGCGACCTGGCCAAGCTGGTGGCCGAGGGCAAGTTCCGGCAGGACCTTTTCTATCGCATCAACGTGATGCGCATCGATTCGCCTTCGCTGCGCGAGCATGCGGAGGATGTTCCGGAGATCGCCTGGCATTTTCTGAATCACTACTCGCGCGTCTTTCAGAAGCAGATGGACGCGATCGAGCCGGACGCGATGGAACTGCTGCAGAACCATTCCTGGCCGGGCAACGTGCGCGAGCTGGAGAACGTGATGCAGCGCGCCATCATTCTGGCGCCGGGAAGCGCGATTCGCGCCGACGATCTGTCGTTCAACATGCAGGAAGAGGACGGCGCCTACAGCGAGTCGGACGTGATCGACATTGGCGACTTCCAGCCGCTGGGCTCGTTCGAGCGGCAGTTGCGCGATTACAAGATCAAGCTGGCGGTGAACGCCGTGCGCGAGCACAACGGCAACAAGACCCTGGCCGCGCGCAGCCTGTGCATCTCGCGCTCGTACCTGCATCGCCTGCTGCGCCTGGCGGAGCGCGACGCCACCCTCGATCCCAGCCTGCGCGAATCGATCACGGCGTGAGTCTGCCGGTTGGCGATTCTCCGACTTGCCTGGCTCCTTCGCTGCGGCCTCACTCGGCCCGCAGCGCTTCCACCGGATTCACGCTCGCGGCTCTCCGTGCCGGAATCAGCGCGGCAAGGAGACCACATATCACCAGGACCAGCGGCGCAATCGCCATCGTCCACGGATCGGACGCGCTCACGCCGTAGAGGAATCCTTTCAGCAGCCGATTGCTCCAAAGTGCAAGACCAACCCCGATGGCCGCTCCCGCACCCACCAGGACCAGCGTTTGCCGCATCACCATACCTACAACCGAGCCACGATCAGCGCCCAGAGCCATGCGAATCCCGATCTCCTGCGTCCGTTGCTCCACCAGGTAACTCAACAGCCCGAAAAGACCCGCTACCGTAATCAACAGAGCCAGGCCGCCGAACGCCCCGACTACCTCGTCGGCGAGCTTCTGCGCACCGAACGAATCCTCCACCGCCTCTTGCATGGTGCTGAATTCTCCAATGGCAAGATGCGGATTCGCCTGCACGATTGCGCGCCGCAACTCGGCAATCATGGCGTCCGGCGGAAGCTCGGTTCGCACCGCCAGTTCCATATACTTGCTCACGATCGGCTGGTATAGCGGACTGCTTCGAACAATCTGCGAGACGCACAGGTAAAGCTCAGGCCTGATGGCACGCGTCACCGAATCCTGGTGGATGTCGTCGATCACCCCAACGATGGTCGCGGTCCCCTGGACGCGGCCGAAGCGAATCTGTTTTCCCAGGGCATCGCCCCCACCCAGAAAGCGATCCACAAACACGCGGTTCACGACGGCTACCGACAGGCTTGTGGCCGTGTCACCTTCATTGAAGAAGCGCCCTTGCCACATGCGCACGCCCAGCACATTCATCAGTTCCGGAGATGCAGCCCGAACCGCTGCCTGCACGTCCCCTGCCGTCCAATCCGTCTTGTACACGATCGTGAGCCACTCTAGAGGATGCTTGAACGGCATCACCGTCGAGATTGCGGCTTTGTTCACGCCCGGCACGCGCCGCACTGCGTCCAGCAGCGGCTGCCACGCTGCCGCGGCTACGTTCTGGTCTTTGTAGAGGTCGCCAGGCGCGGTCAGGTTGGTCACCAGCAAATGATCTGTCCTGAATCCCAGCGGGACATGGCGCAGCGCATACATCGTGCGCATCATCAATCCCGCGCCGATGAGCAGCGCGATAGAAAGCGCCACCTCGCCGACCAGCAGCACGCGCCTTTCCCGATTTTGGCCGCGACTGTCGGTGAGCCTTTGTCCGCCGCTGCGCAATCCTGCCCGGCTTCCAGTCCATGCGGCCAAAAGTGCGGGTACGGTTCCGAACAGCAGTGCCGTTACCAGGGTCAGCAAAACGAGACTTACAAACACGACCCAGTTCAATTGAATTTGAATCGTCGATGGGAGCATCGTTCCCAGAGCGTGCCGGAATATGTACAGGATCGTTGTCGCCAATCCCAGCCCGCCCGCGGCTCCGGCTGCGCTCAACAGCAGACTCTCCGTCAGGAACTGGGCTATGATGCGCTTTCTTCCCGCGCCCAAAGCAGAACGCACGGCAATCTCCATGCGCCGCGCGGCTACCCGCGCCAGAAGGAGCCCGGCTACGTTGCTGCAGGCAATCAGCCAAACCACCAGCACCGCAATCTCCAACGCTAGCAGTGCCGGACGAGTGCGCCGGACCAGCAGATCACGCAATCGCACAAGATGAACTTGAGTCTGCTCGCCACTCGTCTGATATTGCGCGTGCACATTTGCCAATTGTGCTTCAACTGCTTCCGGATGTATTCCCGCATTCAACCGCAGTATCGGCGTGAAGTACACTCCGTAAAAACCCTTGCTCGTTTCAGACAACGAGCTCCGCTCGATCGGGACCCATACCTCCGACCGTCCCCAATCGAGAGGAAACTTAAAGCGCTTCGGCATCACGCCGATCACCGTGTGCAGCACGCCGTCGATGTGAACTGTCTTGCCCAGCACATTCCGGTTGCCTGCAAAGTCGCGCTGCCAAATTCCATAGCTCAACACCGCCACATTCGGATGGTCGGAGATCTCTTCCTCCGGCGAGAAGCCGCGCCCCAGGATCGGATGCACCCCGAGCACCGAAAAAAGATTGGGGCTGATCACCACCGCTGCAACCAGCTCCGCTCCAGTCGGCGTATCCAGGATGTTTACACCTCCCCGTGCAAATCCCACCTCGGCCGAGCCCTTCGTCGCCTCCTGCCATTGCCTTATCTCAGCGTAGGATGGGGCGTAGTCATCGGAACCCTTTGCGCTCCGCTCCACGACATCAAACAACTGCCGGTCGGCACGGAAAGGAAGCGGCTTCAGCAGAATCCCATAGCAGATAGTGAACATCGCAGTAACCACGCCGATTCCCAGTGCGAGCACGAGAACCGTGAAAACTGCGAAACCGGGAGCACGCTGAAACTGCCTCAGTCCGAAGCGCGCATCTTCCTGGAATCCGCGTATCAATCCACGCAACCGATTCAAGAGATGACTCCTCTCCTGCTCCAATTCTATGGAGAATGGCGGGCTACGTGTGCATGTTGTAATTGCGCGAGCCGGCGGGGACCATGCCGCTGTTCTGGTGGCCGTGGATGTACCAGAAGCACCACGCGGATTGATGGATCTGTTCGTCCTGAGGCGAGAGCAGGTCGCGATAGGTCACCCTGCCATAGAGGAAGATCTTCTCTTCCCAGTTTTCCACGCGCCGGTATTGTTCATCGGAGGTGCAGAGTTCCTTCACGTCATCGCGGCAAAAGCTGGCGAGCTGGGTGAACTCGCCAGGAAGCAGAACGATGGGCACGAACGGCGCTGCGGAGGACGCTTCGGGGTACTGCGGCACATCGGGGAGGCTCGATTCCTCTTCGGCGAACTCGATCTTGTGGGGGACGGCGACGATGCGTGCGGGCGTGCGTCCGCGGTTTGCCGCGGTGACGGTGAAGCCGTTGGCGACGCCGGGCGAGGGTTCAATAGCCACGAGGATCCACGGCCGTTCGGCTTTGACGATGGCTTCCGCATGCACCAGCGCGGCGCGTGCGCTGTCGTAAGCCGCGGCCGCGGCCTCCTCTCCCGACTTGGTGTTGCGCTCGATTTTTTTCAGCGTGGAGATGGCGATCATGATGCCGATGTAGCCGAAGACAACCAGGACCAGTAGCGCGGCCCACAGAATACGCTCATGCAGCGGCCAGAATGGCGGAGCCGGCGGCTGGTTGACGGATTTGACGCTGGAGGGCCACTCGTCGCAGTTGCCGCCAGGGCAGTTGGTGTTGTCGGAGGGATTGGGCGCGGGCTGCCCTGTCTGCGGGGAAGTGGTAGAACCCTGATCCGGCGCTGGATTTTGTGCAGGAAGAGCGGATGACCTGGGAACGGTGGTCTGGGGCGCAGTAGGGCGGGGCGCGGGGCGCGTGGCCGCGGGATTTTGCGCGGAAACGGGAGCGGAATCCTCTGTCTGGGCTGCCGTTCCGGCAGGCGCTTGCACGAGGGCCATCGCCAACGAAATGGCTGCCAGCGTTCTGAAGATCATGGCGTCACTCTAGCATAGCGCGCGGGGAATTCTTCGCGATGCGGCGCGCGGTTCGGGTTACGCGAGTTTGGATTTGATTCAGATTCCACGAACTCGAGAATTTCAGGTGTCCCACTCTTTCGCAAAAAGCGCGAAAGGGCCGTGGTTTCGCAGGAATTGCGCGGGTCGAGACGGGTGCAAGTGGCATGACCACTTGCGCCCACGGGATGTATGATGGCCGGGCAGAGGATACTTTTGGGGAGTCAGGAATGATGCAACTGAAGAATTGGCCGGTGCGCCGGCTTTTCACGCTGGCCGCAGGCGCAGTGTTCATGGCGGGAACGACCGCATCGCTGCACGCGGCAGCGGTTTGCAATGTGCGCGATTATGGCGCCAAGGGCGACGGTACAACCAAAGATACGGCAGCGATTCAGAAAGCCATTGATGCGTGCGCGGCGAAGGGCGGCGGCACGGTTACGCTGCCCGATGGGAATTATCTGAGTGCGCCAATCGTGCTGAAGAGCAACATCACGCTGCATCTGGATAAGGGCGCGACCCTGCTGGGGTCCACGGATCACGCGGATTACCCTGAGATCACCGAATTTCGTGCGCCGGGATTGCAGGCGCTGGTGAGTGCAACGAATGCGAGAGATGTCACGATCAATGGCCAAGGGACGATCAACGGCCAGGGAGAATCGTGGTGGGAGATGGCGCGGCATACTCCCGGATCGGGGATTCTGGGCAGCCATCACCCGCGGCCGCGGCTGGTGGTCTTCGATCACTGCAATCACATCGTGATCGAAGGAGTGACGATTGAGAACTCGCCGATGTGGCAGGTGGTGCCTTACTACTCCGATAACGTGACCATCAAAAACGTGAAGATCCTGGCGCCGCAGCACTCGCCGAACACGGACGCGATGGATCCGTTTTCGTCGTCGAATGTTCTGATCGAGAACGTGTATGCGGACGTTGGCGATGACAACGTCGCGATTAAATCGGGGATGATCAATTCGCCGGGTCCGGATTCGCCGAGCCGCAATATTACGGTGCGCAACTGCGTCTTCATGCACGGGCACGGGATGTCCATCGGCAGCGAGCTGGCGGGCGGCGCGCAGAACATCACCGCCGAAAACATCCAATTCAACGGGACCGACCAGGGAATTCGGGTGAAGGCGAACCGCGACCGAGGAAACGTGGTGAAGAACCTGGTCTTCCGCGATCTGACCATGAAAGATGTGAAGAACGCGATCGTGATCAGCGAGTATTATCCGCGGATTGCGCCTGCAGGTGGCGTAGAGCCGGCGCCGGTGGGGCGGCTGACTCCGCACTTCAGCGACATCACGATCGAGAATGTGACGGCCACGGGAAGCGCTTCAGCGGGCGCGATTTTCGGGCTGCCGGAATCGCCGGTGAAAAATGTAGTTCTGAAAAATGTGAAGATCAGCGCGCAGAAGGGCCTGACCATCGGCTATGCGGATGTTACCGGTCAGGATGTGGAGGTGACCGCGGCGGAAGGACAGGGCATTACCCAGCTTGCGGGAGCAAAAGTGACGCTGTCGCACAGCGGGCCGCTGAAATAGAGTCGAGAATTCGCACCCGAAGAAAAAGACCGATGCGCGAGGCGAACCGCGCAAGGGTCTTATCTTTGAGAACCACCGCGGCGCCTATCCGCGGGAGCCGAGAAAGACCGGCGCGATGTGGCGGTCGTAGAGGTTTTCCGTCACGTTGCGCGCGATGACGGGTTCATTGGCTTCGAGCAGATCGAGGTATCGCTTGCCCATTTTAGCCGCGATCTTGAAACCCACGTGCAGAAGCTGGCGGAAGCTGCTGTTGTAAGCAGGGTTGCTCTGCACGTGCCGCAGCGCGGAGGTGTACTGCTCGGAGGACCAGCCGCGGACAACATCGGGCGAAGGCAGTTTGGCGGGATCGATATCGATGACGGCGGCATAGGGCGCGCAGAGCTCGTCGCGGTGCGCGTAGGCTTCGGTGTAAATTTCTTTGGCCAGAGCCAGCGCAGCGCCGCCGGATTCAGCCAGGCCGATCAGCTCTTCCAGCCAGGTGGTGCCCGCGGTCTTCAGGTGCACGCCGGCATCGAAACGCTTCATGCAGGAGTGGATGGCAGGGTAGATGGAGAATTTGTCGCTGCCGGAGTGGACGCTCAGTTTCAGATCCTTGGGCAGGCCGAAGTGCTCGACGGCGTAGGCAATGGCGGCGATGTCGAGAGCAAACTCGCGCTCGAACTGGGCAACGTCGCCGACGTAGTCCACTCCTTTATTGAAGCGGCCGCTGAATTTGGGGGCGATGGTGCGGATGGGGATGCCTTCGTCGGCAATGGCGGCGAGGATGATGAGCAGCTCGACGGGGCTTTGCGCGCTGTCGGTTTCGTCCATCGAAACTTCAGGGATGAAATTGCCTTTGCCCTTGGCTCTTTCGATCGCACGATAGACTTCGCCGGCCTGTTTTACGGCAGCGAGAAATTTGCGCGCGGTCTGGGTAAGGTCTTCGACGGTAATGGCGAACGCTTCATCGGCACCGGCGAGCTGGATGATACCCAGCAGGTTGCGGTGGCTCTTGACGAAAGCGTCGATATCGGCGCCTGCGGCGGGCTTGCCGATGGCGTCGGCCACATCGATGGTGAAGAAATCGCAGGCGCTCATGAAGCGGTTCACGGTCTCCAGGGTGATGTGGTCAGCGTCGCAAAAGTAGGGATGATTCCAGTGGAGGGTCTTGACTGCAGCATCGGCGGCCTGCCGGACCGATAAGGGCTCGGAACCGATGATGGTGTGTTCGCGATTGGACTTGTTCCAGACGGGAAGCACAGTGACGCCCGCTTTTTCAGCCTCGATGCAAGCCTGCAGTTGCGCACTGGCCTGGTGGGCGAAGCGATCGCCGGTACCCACGGAATATTTGCCCAGCGCGAAGACCCCATTTTCCATACATGCTCCTATATCAGGGACGCTGAAGCGCGTCCAAATGCCTGATGAAATAAATGGAGGCGGAAACTGACTCGTGTCCGGACCGGATGAGCCGGCATGCGAAAGCGCTTCTGCCCTTCCCCAGGTGAGCGTATCTAAAGGTCAGACCACAAGCATACAGTTGCCGGTGAGGTACGGTCCCCTCCATTTTTATGAGGCCAAAACGAGTCCGCACTTCTTCCCCCCTAAAAGCCTAACAGATTCGGTGGTACTCTCTTAGTGTCGAAAAACTTCAGGGATTTTTCCCGCGAGAGCGTAAAAGATGCCACGCGCTAAAGAGGACGTACCCGAGACCTATAGAGCGATGCAAGTGGTGAACCACGTCAAGACCCTGATCGAGAAGGGGACGCTGCAGCCGGGGGATCGCATTCCGCCGGAGCGGGAATTTGCGCGCTCGCTGAAGATCAGCCGTGCCAGCCTGCGCACCGGCATCGGCTACCTGGCGGCGATGGGCGTGATGAAGGTGCGGCACGGAGTGGGCACCTTTGTTGCCGACGGGCCGCCGGAACTGGGCAAGGGATCGCTTTCCTTCATGGGGGCGCTGCACGGGTTCCAGTCGTGGCAGATGTTCGAGGCTCGCATCATTCTGGAGAGCGCGCTGGCGGCGCTGGCGGCGGAACGGGGCAAGGAAGAGCATCATGCGGCGATGGCCGAGGAAGTGGCGGAGATGTTCGCGGCAGTTCACGATCCTTCCACCTACCTGATTCACGATGTGCTGTTCCACCGCCTTGTGGCGCAGGCGTCCGGGAATCCGATTCTGGCGGCGGTGATGGAGACTGTCACCTCGTCGATGTACGACAAACGGCGCAAGACCGTGGAACGGGCGACGGATCTGCGCGAGTCGGCGGAGATGCATCGCGCCATTTATCGCGCCGTGCGCGCGCGCAACGCGGCGGAAGCGCGCAAGCTGATGGAAAAGCATCTGCGCATGGCGCAGGAAGCGCAAGGGATGGAGCGGCCGCTGGACCGGAAGTCTTCTGGCGCAGCAAAGGGAGACCATTCGCGCGCGAAGGTGGCGGCCCAGGACTGACACCCTGCGGCAAGACAGCCCATGGTGGTAACCGGGCAGGCCCACGCCACGGAAATGTACATCGAAGGCATTCCCTTCACATCCCCCGGCGGGCAAGACGATCCTCGATTGATCTGGCCTGCTTTCGGCGTGCAGACGCTGAGCCAGTTCCGTTGCCGATCTGAAAATCGGCTGGGATGGAAAGGCGGCCGCATTGATGAAATGGGCGCAGAATTGAGAAACTCCATCTTCACTGCGCGGCGAGGTATGGCGTGCAGGGCATTGGTCTGAAGATGAACGGGCCGGGTTGTTGAGCGAACGGGAATCCGCTGACCCGCTGAGTCGCTACTTGCTAACCCGCTAGCCCGCTAGCCCGCTGCATTTTGTCAAGAGGTAAATCTTCTAACTCTTTTGTTTGCAGCGACTTACTTTTGCCGATTAATTCCTGCTTTCTGCTAGCCTTGAATCATGCTCACAGAAAAAACCAGCGCGCCGCATGTCGAGCCGAGCCATGCTCGGGCGCTCAGCATCGCGTCGCTCGAATCCGTCGGCTACTTCATTTCGTGTACTGAGAGTTTCGCAATCTCGATGAAGGCGCCAACCACAAAACCGGCAGATCTCAAAAATCGCCAGCAAACATGCGGTGATTTCACGCTTCCCCATCGCGCCGAATCCTGCAAATTACGTCCAAAACCGCGGAATTGAATTTCATTTGTAAAACTGTAAAACTGGTGCGCGCTGATTCCAAAGCACTTCCATGCCAAAAAACCACCCAGAAACCCAGTTTTACATTTTCACAGCGCCGCAAACACCGGCCGCTAACTCGCCAACTCGCTAGCCCGCTGCCTCACTTGGCGACAGCGAAGTGAACGATGGTGTTCTGATCGACGCGCATTCCCGCCACCGGCTCCTGCGACACGATCGAGTCCGGCTTGACCGGCGGCGCCGGCGCAGCATTGCCCTCGCCCACCGCCGGGATGGCCACGTTGATGTAGTCGGGCGTCGCCGCCTGGATGCCGACGCGGGCCATCGCCGCCTGCGCGCTTTTGAGAGTCCATCCCGTGAAGTCCGGCATCACCCAACCATCCGGCGCTTCGTCGGAGGCGCCGGCAACGAGCAGGCTGACCGCGGGCTTTTCGATGTCCTGCGCGTGCGGCGGCGGATCCTGCGCCAGAACCATTCCTTCCGCGACCGCGGCGTTGGGCATCTCCGCAATCGTGCCCACCTCCAAACCGGCGCGCTGCAGCTTGAGCTCGGCGAGACGCTCGCTGTCGCCGACAGTCTCCGGCACATCGACCTTTTGCGGGCCCAGGCTCTCGGAAACACGCACCGTCCATCCGCGGCGGACAATCGTGCCGGGCGGCGGCGATTGCGTCAAGATATGGCCGGGCGCGACCTCTCCTGAGTAGTAGCGATTGTCCACGTCGAAGTTCAGCCCGAGCCCTGCCGTTTCGCGGCGCGCGTCGGCAATGGTCATGCTCTTGAGCGCGGGCACCTGTACCTCCGCTCCGTGAATGGCGAAGTGCATGGTGATGATGGCGCCGAGCAGCGCCACCGCCACCAGCAACATGAGCAGCGAGGCTACGCGAAAAAAGCCGGGCATCCAGCGGAGGTTGATTCCAGAGCGGCGATCTTTGCGAATCGGCATAGTCTCAACGCGTATTATCGTTCACCGGCTCGGGGTGAATGATAACGCGATTCATCTCGGGACAGGCGAGCTTGAAGCGATCTTCCAGAGCGGTGATGGCCACGTGGACGCGCTGCATGGTGAGATCGTCGGGCAGGCTGCAATGGCAGGAGAGATCGATGTGGTCACCGGTGCGGGTGATCTGGATTTCGTGCACGTCGGAGATTTCCGGAAAGTGACTCGCTGCCTCACGCAGGCACTCCGCGATGCGGCGGTCATCTTCGATGATTTCCTCGGGCAATTCAATGGTGGCCGGCTCGCTCTCAATGTGCGTAAGCACGGAGTCGACTTCCGGGACCTCGCGGAGGATTTCGGCCTCGAGCGCAGTCACAAATCCGTGCGCCTGGCTGAGGGGCATGTTTTCGTCGAGCTCGACGTGCTGCACGACGCGCAGGCGGCCGTGATGGGATTGCACGCCGAGATCGTGAACGGCAATGTTGTGGCGTGCGGCGACGGCGCGCACGCGATCGAAAATGCTTTCGGCGCGGGCTTCGCGGGGGACGGTATGGATGACCACGTCTGCTTCGGGCAGAACGCGCTGCACAGCTTCAGTAGCGGCGCGGACCAGCTCGCCGGTGTGCTCGAAAGTGAATCGGCGGGGAAGAGCCAGCGTGACGTCGGCAAAATATCCTGCGCCGGCGCGGCGAACGCGGGCTTGCTCGACGGCGAGAACACCGGGGACGCGCGCGACTTCGCCGAGAATGCGGCGGCGGGTTTCAACAGGGACTTCGTCGAGGAGCGCACTTACGGCCTCATGTCCTACGTGGAAGGTGGTGCGCAGGATCATGAGAGAAACGAGCAGGGCGGCTACGGGATCGGCATAGCGCAAAACGGGGATGGCATAACGGGCGCCGACGAAGTTGGCGCATAGGCCGGCGAGGACGGCGACCGAGGCCCAGATATCGCTGGAGAAATGAAAGGCGTCAGTGGCCAGCGCCGGCGAGCCGGTGCGGCCGGCGACTTCACGCAGCTTGCGGGAACGCCAGAAATCGACCGCAATTGAAGAAAACAGCACTGCGACGGGCACGGCGAAATGAGTGACGGCGACAGAGTGATGGAGGATGCGGGCAATGGCTTCCCAGATGATCCAGACGCTGGAGACGACCATCAGGAGCACTTCAGTGAAAGCAGAGAGATTTTCGAATTTGGCGTGCCCGTATGTGTGGCCTTCGTCGGCGGGCTTATCGCTGACGCGGACGGAGAAATATGTAAGCGCAGCTCCGGCGAGATCGAGACCGGAGTGTGCCGAATCTGAAATTACCCCGAGTGAACCGGATAGCAGGCCGGCGGCGAGCTTCAGCAGGGTCATGACCGTGGCAGCGAGCATGGAGTGGCGTGCCACGCGCCGCTTTTCAGCGGAAAAACCAGCCAGGCTGGAGACGGCGGAGGTCATTCCTTTTAGGTTACAGGCGGTCGAGCCGCCGTGTACAACCCGGCGATGCCGAAGGTGTAAGGTTGCCAGGCGCAGACGGCGTATCCGGCTTCACGCATGAGGGCTAGGAGTTCGGGCGGAGGGGGAAAGCTGCCGACCGAGGCGGGAAGGTAATTGTAAGGGCCCTGCTTGCCGCAGATGAGGCGACCGATGGCGGGCAGGACGCGGCGGAAATAGACGGCATAGGCTTTGCCGATGAGACCGCCGGGCTCACTGAACTCGAGGATGCCGAGCTGGCCGCCGGGTTTGAGGACGCGGAAAAATTCGCAGAGGCCGGCCTGGTAGTTGGCGAGATTGCGGAAGCCGAAGGCAGTGACGATCAGGTCGATGGAGCCGTCACGGAGCGGAAGTTGGAGGGCGTCGGCTTCGAGCGGAATCGCGTAAGGGGCGTGAAGCTCCCGATTGCCGTAGGCATTGGCAATGGTTTTTGATCCGCGTGCTGCGGCGCCGAACTTTTGCGCTCCGCGGGTGAGCATGGCGCGGGCGAAGTCGGCGGCAAGGACGGGGCGGGCTCCAGGGGGACGGTGGCGAAGCAGGGCCATGGTCATGTCGCCGGTGCCGCAGCAGATGTCGAGGATCGCGGCTTCGGGACGGACGAGGATGGGGCGGAAGCGGCGAGCGGCACGTCGCCACCAGAGGCGATCGACATTGGCGCTGAGGACATGGTTGAGAAGGTCGTAGCGAGGAGCGATGGAGTCAAACATCCGGCGGACAGCTTCTGCGGCGGCGAATTGGTCGGTGACGCCTGGCGGTTTGGCTCCAGTGGCGGTCATGGCGGGCTTGCCGTTTGGCTCCTAGGAGTGCTGGAAATCGGTACGCGATTGGCTGCGGGCCGCTTCTCTATCGTATAGGGCTGCAAGGCGTTTTGCTGTGGCGGGATGGCTGGACGGCGTTGGGAGGCGGGAGGATACTGTTGCTATGGCGACACAGCCGATTGCGGACCGCTACGTGCCGGTGGAGGAGTATCTTTCCACGAGCTACGACCCCGATTGCGAGTACGCTGACGGCGTGGTGGTGGAGCGAAACTTGGGAGAGATCGAGCACGCTTATTTGCAGTCATTGCTCGCCGCGCTTTTCACGACGCGTGCGGATGAGTGGAACGTTCTGGGACTGACCGAGCAGCGGGTGCAAATCAAGCCGAAGCGGTTTGTGGTTCCGGACATCTGCGTGCTGCGACCCGGCGCTCCCTGGGAGAAGATCATCACGCACCCGCCGCTAATTACGATTGAGATTCTTTCTCCGGAAGACACCATCCGCGCTGCGGAAAAGAAAGCCGCTGAGTATCTCGAATTTGGCGTGACGCACGTGTGGGTGATCGATCCTTATGCGCGGGTAGCCTATCGCGGTGTGGCTGGTGGGCTGGAGCGAGTGGCGAGCGGCGAACTGACAGTGGCTGGAACGGCCATTGTGGTACGGGTGGGCGAGCTTTTTGAGAAGCTGGATCGGGCGCGGGAGCAGAGCGACAAGCACTAGCGCGCGGCAGCAGACTATCGAAGTTCGAACGATCCAAATACGATCCGGCAGCTGAACGACCATGGAGTTAGTCGAAACGCAACCGGGACCATCCAGAACCTGGAAGCCAGGATCTGGACGGCCGGTAGGCTATTGCAGCAGCGTCCCCTGCTCGCCTTCGTGATTGCCGTTGCCGTTCAGTTCTTCGGGCGGGATGATGACGGCGGCGGCCACCTTGTCGCCTTCTTCCAGGCTCAGCAGGCGAACGCCTTGTGTGGCGCGGCCGGCGGCGCGGATCGTCTTCGTGTCAACCCGGATGATTTTGCCGAACTGGCTGATGACCATCAGTTCGCTGGTCTCATTGACCAGCAGAATGGAGGTCGTCTTGCCCACCTTGGGTGTCGCTTTGAGGTTGGTAACGCCTTGCGCGCCGCGCGCAGTAAGACGATATTCGTCCACCTCGGTCCGCTTGCCGAACCCATTTTCGGTGACGGTCAGGATCATTGCTTTGGACAGGCCGATCTTTTCGTCGAGCTCCTTCAATTGCGTTTCCGCGTCGTCCCGCCGTTTCTCCACCTTCTTTACGGCCGCGGCGAGAGCACCATCATCTTTGCCGCCCGCGCGCTGGTTTTCGCGCGACTTCTGAAGGTCGGCCTTGGCTTGCTCGAGCGTCTGCCGCAGCTTGTTCAGTTCCCTGGTGAGCCCAACCTTGGCGGCCAGGGCATCGCGTTCCTTATCCCGCGTGGCGTCGGATTCAGTGATGGCCGCGCCTATGACATAATCGCCCTTCTTCAGCGAGATGCCGCGGTTTCCGGCTGCATTGCGGCCCATGGGGCGGAGACCGCCGCGGTTGCGCTCTGGATCGTACTCCTCCTCGAAGCGGATCGCCATGCCGTCGCGTGTGCCGAGGAATATGGTTTGCTTGCCGTTGGTCAGATCGGCGGCGACCAGGTCGTCATCCCGTTCGATGGCGATGGCGATGATGCCGCGGGACATCACGTTGGAGAAATCCTTGAGCGGGGTTTTCTTGACGGTGCCCTGCTGCGTGGCAAAGAAGATGTATTTGCCTTCTTCTTCGAGGTCGCGGACGGGCAGGATCGCGCGCACGTTTTCGCCGGGTTGTAAATTGAGAAGGCTCTGGATGGATTTACCCTTGCCCGCGGCGCCCACGTCGGGAATTTCGTAGACCTTGAGCCAGTAGACGCGGCCGGTGTTGGTAAAGCAGAGCAGGTAGGCGTGCGTCGAATCGATGATCAATTGCGAAACGAAGTCCTCTTCGCGCGTCTTCATGCCCATGCGGCCCGAGCCGCCGCGGCGCTGCTGGCGGTAGATGGAGATGGGCGTGCGCTTGAGATAGCCTTGGTGGCTGACCGTAACCGCCACCTGCTCGTCGGCGATGAGGTCCTCGAGCTGCAGCTCGGCGCTTTCGTCCACGATCTCGGTGCGGCGCTCGTCGCCGTACTTGTCGCGGATTTCTTCGAGCTCTTTGATGATCACCGACCGGAGTTTCTTATCGCTGGCCAGAATCGATTCGTATTCTGCAATCTTTTCGCGGATGTCTCTGAGCTCGTTGAGAATCTCATCCACAGAGAGCTGCGTAAGCCGGTAGAGCTGCAATTCGAGGATTGCATCAACCTGCTTCAGCGTGAGGCCGCGCTCTTCGCTGGACAGCCGTTCGCGGCCAAGATTGATGACGATGTCCGTGCCTTTGCCCCAGGCGTACAAATTTTCGCGCGCGTCAACGCGCGATGCGGATGCGCGAATGATCCGGATCACGGTGTCGAGATTGTCCAGGGCAATCTTGTAACCTTCCCGGATGTGCTCGAACTCCCTTGCCTTGCGCAGCAGGTAGACGGTGCGGCGCTGCACCACGTCGATGCGATGGTCGATGAAGACGCGGATGGCGTCGTCGAGGCCCATTTCCCGCGGCTGGCTGTTGACCACCGCGAGAAAGATCATGGAGAAGCTCTCCTGCAACTGCGTGTGCTTATAGAGCTGATTGAGCACGATCTCGGGCTGCGCGCCGCGCTTGAGTCCGATGACCATGCGCATGCCGTCGCGGTCGCTCTCGTCGCGCGTGTTCTCCACGTCGATGTCGCTGATGACTTTGTTATCGACCAGCTCGGCGATGCGCTTGAAGAGGTTGGCCTTGTTGACCTGGTAGGGCAGCTCAGTGACGATGAGCGCCTGCTTGTCTTTGCCCAGGTTCTCGGTGGCCACGCGGGCGCGCATCAGGAAACGTCCGCGGCCGGTGCGGTAGGTTTCGACGATGCCGCCGCGGCCGTAGAGAATGGCGCCGGTGGGGAAATCAGGGCCGTGGACGTGCTTGAGCACTTCCGCGAGGCCGGCGCTGGGGTTCTTGACCAGCGCAATGGCGGCGTTCACAACTTCAGTGAGGTTGTGGGGCGGAATGTTGGTGGCCATGCCCACGGCAATGCCGTTGGAGCCGTTGACGATCAGCGTGGGAACGCGCGTGGGCAGGACGACCGGCTCGGTGGTGGTCTCGTCGAAGTTGGGCGCCATGTCGACGGTTTCCATCTCGATGTCGGCCATCATCTCTTCGGCGATGCGCTCGAGGCGGCACTCAGTGTAGCGGTAAGCGGCCGGGGGATCGCCGTCGACGGAGCCGAAGTTGCCCTGGCCGTCGATGAGCGGATAGCGGAGGGACCAAGGTTGCGCCATGCGGACCAAGGCGTCATACACCGCGGAGTCGCCATGCGGGTGATATTTCTTCAGGCACTCGCCCACCACGCCGGCGCACTTGGAATATTTCTTGTTGTGCTGCAGTCCCTCGCGGTCCATGGCGGTGAGAATGCGGCGATGGACGGGCTTGAGCCCGTCACGCGCATCGGGCAGCGCGCGCCCGATGATCACGCTCATGGAGTAATCGAGATAGGAGCGCCGCATCTCCTCTTCAATGTTGATGGGGATGAGATTAGAGGCGCCGGGCGGGGTGCCGCCGTCGAGGGGGAGTTGAGGATTCTGATCGTCTGCCATAGGTCAGGGGCCTGCGGGGAACGGCAAAAAGAGCCGCAAAAGAGCGCGCCGAATCCGCGGGCAATATGTCCATTTTACCGGTTGGGAGGGCCGTTAAGCAAGGCGGAAAGCGATAAATAAGTCGTTGACGTACAATAATTTAGAGGAGTGTTTCGGCTCGGCCGAGGGATTTCTATCTGCAGGTCCTCGTGGCCTTCATCTTAGGCGATTCTTCGACCCTTTTCACGAACCTGACGGGCACGGAAAGGGGGCGAATAGGAAGTCGAGATGCCTTAATGGCGATCCGCGCGTCCGCGCTCGATGGAGCTATACCATGCCCGGCAGATTGGCCAGGCAGAGCACTACCTGGAGAGCGACAATGGCGGCGGCGGAAACGAGGGCCATGCGGCCGCGCTCACTTTCATAGGCGTCAGCAAAGACTCCGCCAATAAACGTGAGCAAAAAAGGTTGTGCCCAGATCCAAGGGCTGCCTGGAGCTCCTGTCATGACGAGGAGAAGCAGAACGACAGTGCAGAGTAGAGGCGCGGTGTTGCCGAAATAGCGTGATTTGCGCAGGCCGAAATAGAGGACAAGTGCGGCGCCGGCGGCGATACTGATTCCCGCGTTGCCCAGCGTGCTAAAGAAGCGGCGAGCGGGTTCGATTGAGATCCACAGGAGCCCGGCGCTCGAGCGGAAGACGTAACTGAAGGCGTCCGGCGAGAAACTGTAGCAGGCGAAGACCAGAACCAAAGCACCGCCTGACGCGAGCAACACCAGGGGCAATGTCTGGCTGCGGCGGCCCTCGGCAATCCATAGCATAAGCACAAGACCGAGCACTGCGGCCATGGGCAGGGCAACGATGTGCGCGGCCGCCGCCATGCCGAAGATGACAGTGAGCAGGATGATGCGGGGGCGCCACTTGCGCCGCGGCCCCTGCATGGCATGAGCGACGCCGATGCAGGTGTATACGCCGCCGTAGACGCCGAGCGCGGCTAGGATTTCAGTGTTCGGAGAGAGACATGCCCGGATTACGGCGGGGGAGAAGCAATAAAGGGCGAGGGCGGTGTAGCCACCGAGGTCGCCATAGAGGCGCCGGGTGACCCACCATAAGCCCGCACCAAGCACGCAGCCGGCGAGCAGAAATGGCAAGCGGAGGAGCAGCAGCACGTGGGTCATCTGATGGCGCAATTCCCAGGTGCTGATGCGGCCGCTGGTCGGCAGCACGCGGTCTTCGGGTGCGCGAAAGACATCGAGCCCACGCTCCGCAAGCATGTTGAGGGTAAGAGGCAGGCCGGCGAGGCGGTAGGCCAGGATGCCATCGCGGATATTGCCGCAGGTGGTGTAATAGCCGGTCAGCGAAGAGGGGCTCTCCCATGTCTCGCGTCCGCAGCGGGCGTACTGATAATCAAGGTCGGAGAGATTTTGATGGCCGACAACCCACAAGCCCTGGAGGAGAAAGAGCAAGAGTAGCCCCGCGGCGATGCGCTGGGGCAAATTGAATCGAAAGCGGCGGAGGATTCCAAACCGGTGAGTCATCGGGCTGAGAACTCTTCCAGTCTAAATGGCGTCCGCGCTTTGCCTCCCGTGGGCGCACCCGCTACTATTCTGCTCAGTATGGCGATTGCACGGGACAACGCGCCGGAACGGCTGGTGAGCGCAGCGCGCGCAGAGGAAGAGCAGAGCTTTGAACTGAAGCTGCGGCCGCGGTGGCTGCGCGAGTTTATCGGGCAATCGAAGGCCAAGGAACAGCTCGCCATTGCGCTGGAGGCCGCGAAATCGCGCGGCGAGGCGCTGGACCACGTGCTGCTCTTCGGGCCGCCGGGACTGGGAAAGACGACACTGGCCACGATCATCGCCAATGAACTGGACGTGGGCTTTCAGCAGACTTCTGGGCCGGCACTGCAGATCCAGGGCGACCTGACGGCCATCCTGACCAATCTGCGCGAGCGGCAGGTGCTTTTTTTGGACGAGATTCACCGCCTGCAGCCGGTGCTCGAAGAAAAGCTATATACGGCGCTCGAGGATTACAAGCTGGATATCATCATCGGGCAGGGGCCGGCTGCGCGCACCCATGTGATGGAGATCAAGCCGTTCACCTTCGTTGGTGCGACCACGCGGCCCGGCTTGTTGAGTTCACCGCTGCGCTCGCGATTTGGGATTCTTCTGCGACTGGAGTTTTATACCGAAGAGGAATTGCGCGTGATCGTGGAGCGGTCGGCCGAGGTGCTGCAGGTGCCTATCGACGCCGACGGTGCGGCGGAGATCGCTCTGCGCTCGCGGGGAACGCCGCGCATAGCCAACCGGCTGCTGCGCAGAGTGCGCGATTATGCGCAGGTGCGCGGGTCGGGAATGATCGATCGGCCCACGGCGAATGCTGCGCTCACCATGCTGGAAGTGGATGCGCACGGGTTTGACGAGATCGACCGGCGCTTGTTGCTCACGATCATGCAGAAATACGATGGCGGGCCAGTAGGACTCGGGACGCTGGCCGCGACGTTGGCCGAGGAAGAGGATGCGCTCGAGGAAGTCTATGAGCCGTTTCTGATTCAGATTGGATTTCTGGATCGCACGCCGCGCGGACGAATGGCGACCCGGCTGGCCTACGAACATTTCGGACTTACCATGCCGGGCCGGCAGCCGGGCCTGTTCTAGTTATGAAGTTATTGGGCTCCGAGTTAGCAGACTCCAGAATCCGCACTTATAACAAGGAGAGTTATCATGGCACTTACTGAATCCACCATGCTGGAACTGGGAACGACTGCGCCTGATTTTGCGCTTCCTGATGTTTTGAGCGGCAATACCGTATGCCGGGACAATTTTCGCGGCAAGAATGGGCTCCTGGTTATGTTCATCTGCGCCCATTGCCCCTATGTGAAGCACATTGAAAAGACGCTCGGACCGCTTGGTGCGGATTACAAATCACAACCACTCGGGATCGTAGCGATCAGCAGCAATGACGTGGCGACGCATCCAGCAGACAGCCCCGAGGGACTCAAGAGGCAGGCTCAAGCCAATGGTTTTACGTTTCCCTATCTATATGACGAGAGCCAAGCAGTAGCGCATGCGTACAAGGCCGCTTGTACGCCGGATTTCTTTCTCTTCGACAGGGATTTCAAGCTGGTATACCGCGGACAATATGACTCAAGCCGGCCGGGAAATGAGATGCCTGTGACCGGCGTGGATTTGCGTGCCGCCATCGACCTGGTGCTGGATGGCAGGCCAGTGCCGACCAAGCAGCGTCCCTCCATCGGGTGCAATATCAAGTGGAAAGAGTAAGAAGCCAAGTTAGCGAGTCAGCGAGTATGACATCTTATCGCGGATTGGCTGACGTGCTGAGTTGCTATAGAGTTAATGATTTCAGATATGCACGGAATTTTTCGGAAACTTCCGGGCGCTTGAGGGCAAATTCCACCGTCGCTTGCAACATGCCGAACTTGTCGCCGGCGTCGTAGCGTTTGCCCTCGAACGTGTACCCGAAGACTTTCTCTTCCTTGAGCAGCGCTTTGATTCCGTCAGTAAGCTGAATTTCACCACCGGCGCCGGGATTGGTTTTCTCGAGCAAAGAAAAAATCCGCGGCGTCAGCACGTAGCGGCCGATGATGGCCTGCTTGGACGGGGCATCTTCGAGCTTTGGCTTCTCCACCATGCCGGTGCAGTTATAAATCCTCGCATTGGCTTTATCAGGTGAGCCGGCGAGGACGCCGTAGGCGCTGATGCCGGGTCCTTCGATCGTCATGGTCGCGAGCACGGAGCCCTGCTTTTCATCGAAGACATTGATCATTTGTTTAAGACAGGGCGGCTTGGCGTCGATCACGTCATCGGGGAGAATTACGGCGAATGGCTCGTCACCAACCAGGTCTTTAGCGCACAGCACCGCGTGGCCAAGGCCGAGCGGTTCTTTCTGACGGACATAGCTAATGCGGGCCATGTTCGCGACGCTTCGTGAAAGTTCAAGCAACTCGTGCTTACCACGGCGCTCGAGGGTTGCATCGAGTTCGGGGCTGAAGTCAAAGTGATCTTCCATGGCGGATTTGCCGCGGCCGGTCACAATAATAATGTGCTCGATGCCTGAAGCAAGAGCTTCTTCAACGCCGTACTGGATGATGGGCTTGTCAACCAGGGCCAGCATTTCCTTGGGAACTACTTTTGTGGCGGGCAAGAAGCGGGTGCCCAAACCTGCCGCGGGGAAAACTGCCTTGCGTACCTCTTGATTCATTTCTATTTCCTCGTCGTTATCGGTAACCTGGGGAGCGTTAGAGTGCGGGCGAATTATCGCCCAACATAGCTTCGCGGACAATTTTGACCGGCGGGAAGCCCTGGCGTAGAAAATCGTCGTGAAACTTTTCGAGCGAAAAAGCCGCGCCCTCCTTCTTCATCATGTCGGCGCGCAATTTCATGATTTCAAGCTTTCCCAGGGTGTAATAGAGATAAGTAGGATCGCCAGCGCCGCGCTTGGTTTCTACGATGGCCGATTCGCGGGACTGATAACCTTCCTTCTGAAAGAATTCCTCCGCCTGTTCGATGGTCATGGTGCCGGTGTGCATCTGAATACCGACGATGAACCGCGCATCGCGCAGCAATGCATCCTGTAACTGGCCGAGTCGCAGAAATTCGGATTCGCGCTTGTCTTTTGCTCCTGTTCCGGGCTGGCCGTAGCCTTCATCGAGCATCATCTGCTCGCAGTAATGCGCCCATCCTTCAACATTTGTGTTGGCGCCGAGGATCTTGCGCACCTTGCTGGGCGCCTGGGGAACCCAGAGGAATTGCACGTAGTGGCCTGGGTATGCTTCGTGCACTGCCGTGGAAATCACTGTGCCAATGTTGAAGGAATGCATGTATCCTTCTACTTCGGCGCGGGTCATGGAGGGGGCGGGCAGCGTGACGTTGAAATAGGCTTCGGTGGCATGAGTTTCGTACGGACCCGGAGTATCCATGCTGGCCGTGGTGGTGGCGCGCATGAACGGCGGCGTCTCTTCAACGATGGGCTGAATGTTGGACGGGATGGTAACAATGTGGTGCGAGCGAATGAAAGCGATGAGCGTGTTAAAGGTGGCACGGAAAGCGTCGAGTAACTGGCCGGGATCGGGATGATTTTCGCCCAGCTCCTCGAGCACCTGTTGCGGGGTTTTCTCCGGTTCGAGCTCGGCTGCCACTTGTTTGAAGTGTGCCTGATTTTTGTGCAGGTCGGCCCAGGCGACTTCCAGGAGTTTGTCGAGAGGCGTGTCAACCATCTCGTCATATTCGAGTTTCTTCCGGAACGCATCCGCACCGATTCGGAAGTCACCGTTGGATCGTGGAAGGAGGTCCGATTTAAGCCAGGTTAGATAGCTCTGCAACGCGGAAATGACGGCCGCGTTTGTTTGGCCAAATTCAGCTTTGAGCGCCGGGTCCTGAGCATCGGCAAAGGCCGCGGGAACGTCGTGCTGGAAGAAGCTGATAATTCCGGGCAACTGCTCGATGGCGATTTCGGTGAAGATGCGCGGAGGATTGTCCAGATTTTCGCGAGCTTCGGCGAGAAGTCCGGGCATTTGCTTTTCGCGTGCGACCAGAGAGCGGAGGCGATCGCCAGGAGGAGCGAATTTGCGCTCCATGAGGACGAAGGCGGCGCCGGCGCAGGTGCTGGAGAAATTATCGGCATTCTTGGCCCAGGGGCGGATGGTTCCGAGCGTCAGCAACTGTGACCGAATAGTCGCAAGCACGATCTCGCGATCGCTTCGTGGGACGAAGCCTGTGGGCAAATTATCGGGTTGGATTGCTTCGATGCGTGCTTCGAAACTCTTGAGCGCGGCGACTTGAGCATCGATGGTCTTGCGCGAGTAATCTTCCAACTGGCCGTCGTACTGGTGGAAGCCGATTGCGGTGGCGCTCGATGGCCCGTAGTGAAAGTAGACCTGGTCGAAGTATTCGTCGGAGACTCTCTGGAACTGCTGTTGCCAGGTCTGATTCGCGGCGTGCGCCGTCAAGGCTGTGGTCATGCAAACTCCAATTGCGAGCAACCGTATTGCGTTCTTCATCGGCGTTCTCTTTCAGGATGCGACACTTCAGGCGTTCACGGGCGCCGGCGCCAGCCTCTCGAGCAATTCGTGAATCTCAAGCAGGACCTCGTCGGGCCGCGACGCAGCCAAAGGATACTTCAGCAACCCCTGCGGCGTGAATTGCGCGCCGCGTTTGGCGTTGCGCGACACCAACTGCATAAGATGCTGCGGGTCGACAGAAGCGTTTTCAGTGAAGCGAATCTGCAGCTCGCCGCGCTTGCGGTCGATCTGGGCGATGCCGATGCGCTCGCATTCAAGGCGGATACTCGCGGCTTCGAGCAGGTAGACGGTGGCGTCAGGTGGGGCGCCGTAGCGGTCTTCCATTTCGGCGCGGACTTCGTTGACGGCCTTCTGGCTGGCGGCGCCGGCGATCTTCTTGTAGAGTCGCAGACGCTGGTTTTCTTCGGGCACGTAGCTCTCGTCGATGCGCAGGGCAATGCCGAGGTTGAGTTGCGCGGTGGGACGCTCTTCGGCGCTTTCGCCCTTCATCTCCTTAACGGCGGCTTCGAGCATGGACGTATAGAGCTCGAAGCCTACGGCTTCAATGTGGCCGCTCTGCTCACCACCGAGCATGTTACCGGCGCCACGTAGCTCCAGATCAAGGGCAGCAATTTTGAAGCCGGCGCCGAGGTCGCTGAACTCCTTGAGGGCGGCCAGGCGGCGGCGGGCAATGTCAGTAAGCTGGTCTTCGGCCGGCACCAGTAAATAGGCATAGGCGCGGCGGTTGGAGCGGCCAACGCGGCCGCGCAACTGGTATAGCTCGCTCAAGCCGTGGCGATCGGCGCGGCTGATGATAATGGTGTTCGCGAGAGGGATATCGAGGCCGTTTTCGATAATGGTGGTGGCCACGAGCACGTCGAACTCGTGATGCATGAAAGCGAGCATCACCTTTTCAAGCTCGCCTTCGCTCATCTGGCCGTGGCCGACGGCGACCCGCGCGGCAGGGACCAGCTCCTGAATGCGCGCGGCGATTTCGTAGATAGATTCGACCCGGTTGTGGACAAAGTAGATCTGGCCACCGCGCTCCAGTTCCACTTCGATGGCGGAGCGAATGATCTTTTCGTCGTATTTGGCAACGACGGTCTGGATGGCCATGCGGTCTTTGGGCGGCGTTTCAATGACGCTCATGTCGCGCAGGCCCACCAGCGACATGTGCAGGGTGCGCGGAATGGGCGTGGCGCTCATGGCGAGGACGTCGATTTCCTTGCGCATCTGCTTGAGCCGCTCTTTGTGGCGGACGCCAAAACGCTGTTCCTCGTCGACGATGAGCAGGCCGAGATCCTGGAATTTGATGTCGCGGGAGAGCAGGCGGTGGGTACCGATGAGGATGTCGACTTTGCCGGTTTCGGTGCGCTCGACAATCAGCTTCTGCTCTTTAGGCGTGCGGAAGCGCGAGATCATCTCGACGTTGATGGGGAATTGTGAGAAGCGACGCTTGAAGGTTTCGAAGTGCTGGAAGCTGAGAACGGTGGTGGGCGTAAGCACTGCGACCTGCTTGCCGTCCTGCACGGCCTTGAAGGCGGCGCGCATGGCGACCTCGGTTTTGCCGTAGCCGACGTCACCGCAGAGCAGGCGATCCATGGGAGTGGTGGATTCCATGTCCTGCTTAATGGCCTTGATTGCAGTTAACTGGTCGTCGGTTTCGCTGTAATCGAATGCATCTTCAAACTCGCGCTGGAACTGGTTATCCGGGGTGAAGGCCGTGCCCTGCGCCGTTTGCCGCTCGGCATAGAGCTTGAGTAACTCGGCGGTCATGTCCTGCATCGCCTTGCGGACACGCGCCTTGGTTTTGGCCCATTGCTGCGAGCCTAACTTGTTGAGCACCGGCGCCGGGCCGGTTTCAGTGGAGCGATATTTTTGAATGAGGTCGAGCCGAGTCAGCGGGACGTACAACTTGGCCTGCTCAGCGAATTCGAGGATCATGAACTCGACCGCAAGGCCGTCCTGCACGATTTCTTTGAGACCCTGATATTGTGCGATCCCGTGTTCCACGTGGACGACATAATCGCCGATGCTGAGATCGCGAAAATCGGAGACGAAGGCTGCGGTCTTGGAGCGTTTGGGCTCGGGGCGTGCGGCGATATCCGCTTCGTCGGATAAGTCATTGGCGCCGAAGATGACTAAGTTGGTGTCAGCGAAACTGACTCCCGAGGATAACTGGGTGCGGACGATGACCGGGACGCGGAGATCGCCGGCGAGATAACTGGATTCCTCGAGAATCATTTCGCCGCCAGGGTGGGCGATGCGGCTGCCGAGGCGGTAAGGGACCTGGTACTCGCGCAGGACGGTGGCCAGGCGTTCGACGTCACCCTGGTTTGGAGCAGCCAGGACGATGTGAGTTTCTGCAGCCATGAGGTTCTTAAGCTGCTCGACGAGTGCGGGGATGGAGCCGTGAAAGCGCAGTGTCGGGCGCGAGTTCAGCTCGATTTCTCCAAGGGTTGGGTCGTGCTCGAGGACGTCGACGGCTCCGAGGCGATCAAGATCGAGACCCATGTGCGATTCGAGCGTGGCCTGAAGGATTTCAGGACGCAGGTAGATGTCCTCGGGGCGGATGAGGGAGCCAATGCCGGAGCGCTCGTGGCGCTGCTCGACTTTGTTCCACCATCGATCGATCTGGTTGCGGACCATTGCCGGCTCGTCGACAAAAAGGGCGCAGCAGGGCAGAAGTGATAGGAGAGAGCGGCCGGCGCCGGCGACAGTGGAAAAAAACTCCCAGCCGGGAAAGACGCTGACGCCACCGGCCGCGGCGGTCTCGGCGGCCATTTCTTCGTCCTGGCCTTCCGAGTCGACGCGCTGGCGAGTTAGGCGGGCGTGGACGGCGGCGAGAAGGTGCTCGGTGAGTGGGGTTTCAGTAAGCGGGAGGAGTTGGGCTTCGTCAAGTCCGCTTTGCGACCGCTGGGTTTCAGGATCGAATTTGCGGATGGTTTCGATTTCATCGCCGAAGAACTCGATGCGAACCGGGCGATCTGCTTCGGGTGAATAGACATCGAGGATACCGCCGCGCCGCGTGAATTGACCAGGCATTTCGACCAGGTCCATTTGCGTGTAACCAACGCTTGCCAGATGGCCGGTGAGGACTTCAACGTCAACTTCCTCGCCGCGGCGCAGCGTGACGGCGAGGCTCGAATAGTATTCGCGGTCGAAGAGCTTGAGCGCGGCGGCTTCTACGGGAGCGATGAGGATGGAGACAGCGCCGGTGGCGAGTTTCCACAGTGCCGCGGCGCGCTGCTCCTGAATGTCGGGGTGGGGGGAGAGGTTTTCAAAGGGGAGCACGTCGTGGGCAGGGAAGCGGACGACGCGATCGGAATCAATAGCGCCGGTCAGTTCGCAGCCACTGCGAAGCATGGGCTCAAATGCTTCAGCGGCTTTGTTGTCGGGGACGATAAGAATGACAGGCTGCCCAGCGGCGCGCGCCATGAAAGGCAGGTAGAGCGCCTCCGCAGTGGAACTCATTCCTGATACACGCCGCCGTCCCGAAGCGAGGCTTAAATGCCTGCGAACGCGTTCGAATCCCGGAGGCTGCTCCAGCTCCGCGAAAATCTCGCGGACGAACGGGAGGATCATCAGATTTCAGTTTAGCAGCGGAAGCGAGGGCTGGTGCGTCGTGCTCCAGGCATGAACTACGCGGTTTCGGCATTCTCAAAAGAGCGTTTGCATTTTCGTGCCTTACACCTTTTTCAAAACTGCAGCGATGCTTCTGCGGATGGGAGGGCGACTCACCTCAACCAGACCAGCGGACTGCGCGTCCTTGAGTTCGGCTGCGAAGGCGTGTCGATCCACGTGTCCGGCAGGCTCGGCGAAAAGGAGCAAGCCGCCGGGCCTGAGCGCGGCCGCCGCTTCCAAGAAGAAGGCTGCGGACGAGGGCATTTCATGGACAACGGCGAAGGCGAGCACAAAATCGGCAGCGCCGCGGAGATCGTCGAGGCCCATGCGATCAGGCTGGGCGAGGCGGGTTTCGATGCGATCGAGCAGCCCAGATTTGCGCGCCCGCTTGCGGAGCACAGCGAGCATTCTAGCTTGGATATCGACAGCCACGATTTGGCCCGAAGGGCCGACCATACGCGCCATCGGCAGAGTGAAATAGCCCATGCCGGGACCGGGTTCGAGGACAGTCATTCCCGGACGGATATAGGGTGCGAGAAGGGCCTCGGGAGTTTCGCTCAGCCACCTGCGAATCGGGCTAGCGAGCAGGTAACCAATCCACCAGGGACAAACACGGTGAGCCATTGCGTACTCCTTGCGTCGCGGCGTCGCGGGCTTGTGACGAAAGCGCGGGCTGAGGTAGGGCAGTGTTGCTGTTAATCGAATTTACGCGGCGAAGATGGTGAAGGTTCCCGGCGGCGCCTGAGCACTGCAATTGTCATGCGCGCCAAACGTGAAGCAGGGCAAGACCATAGACAGCAGTCACGTAGCCCCAGAGCAGAGAGAAAAACACGTGCATGGAGGTGCGAAAGCGGCTTCCGCGCCAGATGGCGGCATCGTAGGCGAAGAATTGTGCGAACAAGCGGCAGAGCCAGAAGGCGACGAGGGCGGCCAGAATTCCGCGGCTCATCGGATCGGGTTGAAGTAGTGCCCTCGAATAGAGGATGGATCCAGCGCCCGCCAGGGCGACCATCAGTGCAATGAAAAAGCAATGCACGAAGAAGACGCGGCGCGTGAAGAGCGAGACACCTTCCAGTTCTCTGCTCCATCCGAAATAACGGTTGAAGAAGGCATGAGAAATGGCGAGCAGCAGGAGCAGCACGCCAACAATTTGAAGATGAAATGCCAGATTCATATCCGCCTCCGGAAAGCGGCGATCCGCACAAAGGGCGTGAATGGGAAATCGGTGCGGCCAACGAGGTCGGCTTCGTGGGCGGCTTGCTGCCACGCTCGCCATGTATGGAAGTGAAGAAAGCCGGGACCAAAGGCGGGGAAATTCGGCCAGTCGCGAAGGTGTTCGACCAGTACGAAAGTGCCGCCTGGAGCAAGCAGGCGCGCGATCTCGGCGAAGAGGCGGACGCGGTCGGCATGGCGGCGCAGCTCGTGGGCGGTGAAGATGCAGAAGACCGCGTCGAAAGCGCCGGCGGGAAATGGCAATGCGTGAAAGCGAGCGGGCGTGGAGCGGGTCGCGTTGTGCTGTGCCGCGCGGGCTTGGCGGATCGAGTTTTCCGTCATCGCGCAGGGATCGAAAATGTCGACAATCTCACCGGCTGCATCGGGGAATCTCGCTGCCAGCAGTGCGCTGGTTTCGTCGAGACCACAGTGGACATTGAGCCAATGCTTTGGGCTGATCTTAAGGACAAGGGGCAGCCAGGAGAAGTCGTAAAGATGCGAGCGGTCATAGACGTAGTGGGAGATGAGTAGAGAAGAGGCCGTCCAGAAAA
The DNA here is from genome assembly GCA_035935755.1 of Occallatibacter sp. Taxonomy (GTDB): domain Bacteria; phylum Acidobacteriota; class Terriglobia; order Terriglobales; family Acidobacteriaceae; genus Telmatobacter. The sequence goes on from DASYWU010000003.1 coordinate 261,886, forward strand.
CGACCGGCAGAGATGCGGCGAGCAGAACGAAGCCGGCCGACATCGGGAGTAGCGGCGCGACAAACGTTACTGCGCCAGTGATTGCAGCAGCGGCCGCGTACTTTGGCCAGTTGAAGCGCAGGATTTGGCGCACGCCCTGGAATGGATCGCGTTGTGGAACTGCCGTCATGGCATTCGCCTCCCGCGCTGCCATTGGTAAGGAACATCGCTGACGTGGAATGCGTTGGCCAGCAACGGTGAGGCGCTACAGAATGGCTCATGTTCGAGGAAGGTGTTTTGGAGAACCTCTACAGCGATCGGCTGCGGGTTCCAGTTCTGGCGTACGGCGCGAATGCCGATGATCGAGCGCGTCGGCGGCTCGTAGTCGAAAGTGTAGGGGAGCGGCCCGGCGAAGCGGCGTGCCTCGGCGAGAGTGCGGAAAGGCGAACTGGCGGGCAGCGGGGCCGGTCCGTCGGCGATTCGCGCCTTCACTTCGAGATCGGCTTCGGCCCCAGGCGTGCGGATGGTCCAGTGCAGGAGATCGGTGTGATCTTCAAGCGCCACGCGGCAGAGGCGGTAGTTGTAATGGGTGAGAAGATTGCCTGCGCGAACCATCCAGATGCTGTCAGTGTCGCTACGCAGGATGCGAAGGCCGCGTTTCGAGTGAGCGCCGCCGGCGAGCCGGGTGAAGATCCGATAGCCACTGAGGAAAAAATCGCCGCCGCATGCTGCAGGCAGGAACGCAGCGCGCATGTCGCGGGTCTGGACGAGGGCGATGGCCAGGAAGGCGTGACCGCGCAGGGTGTCGAGAACGAGCCCCGGCGGCAACATCGGGGCGAGGACCTGCGAAGGAAAGGCATAGGTCAACACCAGCGAGTGGCGGAAGAAGGCGGCCATGGGGATGGGGTGACGCTTGAGCAGGAGGAACACGGTCATGGAACCGTTATTGAACATGTTCAAAAATAGGATGCGCGCAAGCAGGCTGGATGTCAAGACAATTTTGAACACGTTCGATTTCTTGGAATTGACTGAAGGGAAGCGAAGGGGTTTCCGGGCTAAGTCCTGCAAAATAGCGATCTGTCGGCTGTGGGAGTACGCCGGAAGGGAGTGACCGGCTCAGTGCGGGCGGCCGGGGAGGACGAAGTGCTCGGCGCAGCGGGGCTCGTAGGCATCGCCGGGCACCTTGATGGGGCTGTCCCATGGGGCGGGCTTGCCTTCAATCAGGCGCTGCGAGTAGAGGGCGCGGGCGCCGCAACTGCAGTAGGCCATGCACTCGGTGATGCTGCCGCCATAGGCGTTGACCAGCCAGGTGAGATTGAGCATCTCGCCGAAGGGCATGGCGCGGAAGTCGAGGTCAAGGCCGGCGACCAGCACGTCGTGCCCGGCATCGAGCAGATTCTTGACGAACAAGAAGAGGCCGTCGACGAACTGGCCTTCGTCGATGGCGATGCATTCGATGCGCTTACCGATTAGCTGCTCTCGCTCTGCGATTTCGCCGAGGACTTCCCAAGGATTGCTGGAACTGAATTCGATGGCGGGCATTTTGGCATGGCCATTGGGATTTCGGCTTTCCACTACGCCAGGGCCACCCTTGGTGTCGTCGCTGGGTTTGAGCACCATCACGTCCTGGCGGGCGTACTGGCGACGCATCTCGGCGCGGCGCAGCATCTCGGCAGTTTTGTTGCTGCGCATCGGTCCCATGAGCAGTTCGAGCTTGCCCGGCACGGCGTGTCTCCTGTGAGTCTGCGGATTCCGAAGCCTCATCATAACGCCGCGGCCGGGCGAGCGCGTGTGATGGCGCTTGATGCACGGATCGGGTTGCCGCAATGGTAAGCGATTCCGGCCTGAATTCTGGTATGGTTATTTCGCCTGATAAGCGAGGTGCTCTATGCGACTGAAGCTGGTTAGCGGTGCGATGGTGGTGACCTTTCTATCTGCTGCGGCGGCCCTGGCGGCGTCTTCCCGGCCAAAGATCACCGGAATTTCGCACATTGCGGTTTATACGTCGGATGCGGCGGCGACGGAACACTTTTACGTGAGTACCGTCGGTGCCGTGAAAGAGGCTGATCCGGAAAATCCCAACGGCGTACGGTATGCCTTGAGCGCGACTCAGTTTGTCGAAGTGCTGCCCTTGCCGTCAGGCGCCGGCATCAACCGGCTGGACCACACGGCGTGGAATACAACGAATGTTGAGGCGATGCGGAAGTATCTTGCCGCGAAAGGATGGAAGACTCCGGACGAGGTGGAGCACGGCTCGGACGGGAGCCGGTGGTTCGAAGTGGTCGACCCGGAAGGCAACAAGGTGCAGTTTGTGCAGCCGGGGACACAGAAAGTTTCGGCTCCGGATGCCATCGGGCACCACATGATCCATGCGGGGTTCATGGTGCACGACCGCGCCAACGAGGACAAGTTCTACCGTGACCTGCTTGGGTTCCGTCCTTACTGGTTCGGCGGGATGCATGAGGGCCAGACCGACTGGGTAAGCCAGCAGGTTCCCGACGGGCATGACTGGCTGGAGTACATGATGACGCCGGGTACCTCAGGAATTCCGGAGGGGATGACGCAACAGCACCTGGGGGTAATGGATCATTTCTCCATTGGCGAAGTTTCAGTTCCGGACGCATACAAGGTACTCGAGGCGGGGAATCGGCTGACGGGCCGCCACGATGCGGCGCCCAAGATCGGGCGCGACGGAAAATACCAGTTCAATCTGTATGATCCGGACGGCATACGGATTGAGCTGATGAACTTCCACGCCAGCGAGAAGCCGTGTTGCTCGCCGTTTACGGCTGCGGATCCGGCGAAGTAGCGGAGCTTGCGGGGTTTTCGGTGTAAGCGGAGCTGGAGACGGTATGCGATTGCGCACGAAGCTTTGCTTGGGTATAGCGATATTGTTTTTCGTGCTGTACCTGCTTGGCAGCTCGTCCGCCGGCCAAAGCTACCTCGTCGGAACCCCGTCGCAGGATCATTGGATTAGGGACGATCAGTACATGGGTGCTGGGCTTGCGCCGATTGTTTATTGTCTGGTGCCTAGTTTGATCATGTTCTTAGCTTCTGTTTTTCTAGTAGTCGTTGACGTCCGAAAAGCTCGGAAAGCTGACCAGTCGCGGGAATTTGGTCCATGACTCGGACTTCCTGTATACTCTGAAGAGCCTGAATTGGCGGGGGAAAGCCCTGTCTGACGGGCCAAAACGGACGGAGCAATTACGCTCCTGCAGAAAACCGAGAAAAACAATGCCCAAGTTGAAGACCCATTCGGGCGCGGCCAAGCGCTTCAGCAAGACCGGCACCGGCAAGATCAAGCGGGGCCACACGAAGACGCGGCACATCCTTACGTCGAAGGCGCCAAAGACGAAGCGGAAGCTCGGCAAGAGCAGTTTCGTTTCAGACGGTGACCACGCGAAGGTATCGCGCATGATCCCCTACGCCTGAAGCACTCCGTGCAGGAGCTTTTTGCATGAGCTCCGTTTGGGCCGGAAACTGGCCCCCGCCGGGAAAAGCAAATGCGTTCGCACCCGGCGCGAGATCAGGCTTGAATCGAGCGAGTGAAGAGGTAGACCTGCCTCCAGCCGCGTAACCCAGGAACGCCCAAAGGAGCAAGCAATGCCCCGCGTAAAACGCAGCACCAAGCGGAGTGACCGGCGCAAGAAGATTCTTGACCGCGCCAGCGGTTATTTCCTGACGAAATCGAAACTCTACCAGGCGGCGCAGGAAGCCGTCGAGCGCGGCCTGAAGTTCGGCTACCGTGGCCGGCGCGAGAAGAAGCGCCAGTTCCGTTCGCTGTGGATTGTGCGCATTGCCGCAGCCTGCAAACTGAACGGGACCAGCTACTCGCAGTTCATCAGCGGGCTGAAGAAGGCGGGCGTGGAACTGGACCGCAAAATTCTGGCCGATATCGCCGTGCACGACGCCGAGGGCTTTACCCGGCTGGTGGAGCAGGCCAAGACGGCGCTGGCGGCAAAGGCGGCGTAGCCAAAATCGATCGAGATGTGACTGGCGGAAGAGGCGGCCCGGAATTGCAGGTGGATTCCGGGCCGTCTTGTGCTTGGACCTCAGTGCATTGCCCGGTGAGCACGCTGCGAGTCTGTTGGGTTCTCTCCCTGAGGCGGTGATGACCCACAGGTCTTCGGTTTGAGCGACGAGGGAACGTATTCAAATGAGCGTTCATCCCATACCAAAGCCGAACAGCGCGGATCGCGAACTTGCTGAACCTTTAATCTTGGATTCTCCTCGCCGGCTCAAGTAATCACCACAAAACCCGGTACTTGATTTCCCTTTTCACCGAGTAGTGTGGCCCTCTGCAAAAAGCTTCGGAGAAACCTGCAATGGGCTGAGGACGGAGTGTCATTCGGGCAAGTCTCCGAGGAGCTTTCGAATTGAATAAGCCGCCACAAGCGTCCATCGCGCATTCGAAATCGGATCTCAGATGTACGGGATTCGTTGGCAGTGCCGATCACGCGCCGCGGAAGAGAAATTGCCCACTCCTGAAGCTGATTCGGTCGTGCGGGGTCCCTTAAAGGTTCGGTGGTGTCATACATCGAGCATCGACAGGCAATCGTCGCAGTGTGGTGCCACTGCCCGTTGAGCCGCTCGAAGACGCCACGTAGCTCAAGAGGATGCTCGGTTCCCTCGTCGAAACCGGCGTTCAAAACGTACTGCTTGGATCCTGGATCTCCGAAGTTCGACTCCACCATTCCCCCCGAGATGAACTGCATTACACCCTTGCTGTCGCTTTCGCCAACGTGTGCTTGAAGGAAAGCTGTCCATAGTGCCTGCAGTTCGGGATTAGACTCAACTCCCATCGCTCGAAGCGCGCGCATTCGCCTGCTCCTGTCTCCTGCGAGGAGATCGTCGCGAAGCGTCACCGGGTCGGGTGATTCTTCATTAAACGCGACAACCGCGAGCGGGCCGAAGTGTTGCGCTACGGGAGGAATGACGCGTGATCCTGACTGCGCGAAGGCTAAGCTGGGCGTGGCGAACGCGAATAGTAAACAGGCGGATCGAGCTGCCGGTTTCATGTTGGCATCCTACCACTGAATCGATCGCTCGGACTGGCGCACTACCACTTGATGTATGCTCCGTGATTTATCCTGCAATTTACGCATGACCAACGAAGCAATACCCAATCTGACGGCATTTGACGAGGCCAGTCTCGAGAATGCTTTCGCTGCGCTGGAATCGCAGGCCCGCGACGAAGCCGCTGCGCTCTCCACTCCCGACGCGGTCGAGGCGTTCCGGTTGCGCTGGCTGGGGCGCAAGCAGGGGCGGCTCAACGAGGTCTCCTCGCGCTGGCTCAAGGCCGCGCCGCCGGAGACGAAAAAGGCACTGGGCCAGCGCTTCAATGCATTCAAGGCGGTAGTTGAGGCGCTGCTGGACGAGGCCAGCGGCTCGGGGCCGGGCGATGCCGCGCTGGCGGCAGAGGCCATCGACATTACGCTGCCGGGCACGCGGCGGCTCACGGGCGCCGAGCATCCGATCACACGCACGATGAACGAGATTGTGCAGGTCTTCGCGGCGCTCGGCTATTCGGTGGGCGTTGGGCCGGAGGTCGAGACCGACTACTACAACTTCGAGAGCATGAATTTTCCGCCCGGGCATCCGGCGCGCGACACGCAGGACACGCTGGTGATCGCCGGGCAGGATCGCCGCCCGCTGCGCGAGCGGCTGCTGCTGCGTACGCACACCTCGCCGGTGCAGATGCGGACCATGGAGCAGCAACCACCGCCGGTGCGCATCGTGATTCCCGGCAAGGTACACCGCAACGATGCCCAGGACGCCACGCACTCGCCCATCTTTCACCAGGTGGAGGGGCTGTGCGTGGACACGAACATCACCTTCAGCGATCTCAAAGGGACGCTCGATCACGCCATGAAGTCGCTGTTCGGCTCGTCGGTGAAGACACGGTTCTTTCCATCGTTCTTTCCGTTCACCGAGCCCAGCGCCGACGTGCAGATCAGTTGCATTTTCTGCGGCGGCAAAGGCTGCCGCAAGTGCAAGCAATCGGGCTGGATCGAACTGCTTGGTTGCGGCATGGTTGATCCCGCAGTGTTCGCGTTCGCTGCGGAAAAACAGCCGGCCTACGATCCGAAGAAGATTTCCGGATTCGCTTTTGGCATGGGCGTGGAGCGGATCGCCATGATGAAGTACGGCGTGAGTGAGATTGGGCAATTCTTTGCCGGGGATATGCGATTCCTGGGGCAGTTTGCGTGAGCAGCGCAGCTAACTCCACCAGCTTCGTCACGCAGGAAAGCTCTCAATGAAGATTCTCACCAAATGGCTTCGCGCGTATCTGCCGGAATTGGCTGTGAGCGATGCCCAGCTCGCCGAGGACCTCACCCTCCGCGGAATTGCCGTCGAAGGCATCTATGACCTCGGTGCCGGCAATGGCTCGCTCTACGAGATGGACATCACTACCAATCGCGTCGACGCTATGAATCACTATGGGGTGGCGCGCGAGGCGGCGGCTATCTACGGAGTGCAACTGAAGCCGCTTGACATCGCCCTGCCCGAAGCGCGAAAAGCAACTGAGCCGTTTTCCGTGCGTATCGAGGCAGAGGACGCCTGCGGCCGGTTCACGGCGCGAGTGCTGCGCGACATCTCCATCGGCGAATCGCGCGACTGGTTTGCTGGCGCGGAGGTGGCGACCTATTTCAAGTTGCTGGAGCAGAAGTTCATTTCGAATGCCGTGGACGCGACAAACTTCGCCTGGCTGGCCATGGGTCAGCCTACGCATGCCTTCGATCTGGACAAGATCGAAGGTGGCATTGTGGTGCGCCGCGCGCACAAGGGCGAAAAGCTGAAGACGCTCGATGGCATGGATCGCGTGCTCGACCCCGAAGATCTCGTCGTCGCCGACCATGCGAAAGCGCTGGCGCTGGCCGGCGTGATGGGCGGATGGGACACGATGATTACCGCCGAAACGAAGAATGTGCTGGTGGAAGCGGCGTGGTTTGACCCGATGGCCGTGCGTCAGACCGCGCGCCGCCACGGATTGCACACCGACGCCAGCCACCGCTTCGAGCGCGGCGCGGATTTCAATGCGGCGCCGGTCGCATCGGCGCTGGTGAGCCGGATTCTGCTGGCAAATGGTGGCTGGATCGAGGGCGATCTAGTGGATGTGCGCGTGGCCGCCATTGAGGAGCGTACTGCCGATCGCAGGCCGGTGGCGCTCGCGCTCGGCGAAGTTCAGCGAATTCTGGGTACGACGGTGGATGAGGAAGGGATCACGGCGGCGATGGTTGAAGGCGTCCTGGCGGCGTTGGGATGCTGCCTTCAGCAAGTCAACGGGTCTGCAGGTCAGCGAGTCAGCAAACCACCTGACGCAGGCAAAGATGCTCCCTGGCTGGTCACGCTGCCAAGCTGGCGTCTCGATCTGGAACGCGAGATCGATCTCATCGAGGAGGTTGCTCGCGTCTACGGCTACAACCGCTTTGCCAATACGCTGCCGGCTTACGGCGAGGGCGTGCGGGCGTTGCCATGGGCAGATCGGGAAAAAGTCGTACGTAGTACGATGCTCGCTGCGGGATTTCATGAGGCGATTTCAAGCACGTTCTGCTCGGCGGACGAAGCCGCGCTGACGGCCCCGCAGCCGACCCAGGTTGTGCCGCTCGGCAATCCGCTAAGCGAAGAGGCCGGGGTGATGCGGCCGTCACTGGTGCCGGGCATGCTGAGCATGGTTGCGGGCAACCTGAATCGCGACGTGAGTGATGTGCGGCTGTTCGAGTTGGGGACGGTCTTCAGTGGAATACCTGATAGAGTCACGGAACGCCCCGCGGTTTCGTTCGGTGCGGCGGGAACGCTCCCCGAGCTGAGTGCGCTGCACCCAGCGCGCGAGATCGAATTTCACGATGTGAAGGGCCTCGTGGAACAGATTGTGGGGCGGTTTGAAGCCGCGGCGATTTACTTTGACCGCTTTCCGCCTGAAGCGGGACTGACGCCAGCGTGGTTGCATCCGTACCGGTCGGCGCGCGTGGTAGTTGATGGCATGACGGTGGGTTGGTTTGGGCAATTGCATCCGCGCGAGGCGGCGGCCCGCAAAGTAAAGCAACCAGTGCTGCTTGGGGAGCTGTATCTCGATCGGCTCTATAAGCTGCCGTTGCGCAAGCCCGCGGCGCGAGAGATTTCGCGCTATCAGCCGGTGCGGCGCGATTTCTCTCTTGTGCTTGATCGTAGGATCCAGTGGAAGACCATCGATGAAGCGCTGGCCGAACTCGAAATTCCCGAATTGGTGGAGTGGCGCGTGCGAGAGGTATTTCATGACGCGCGGCTCGGCGATCGGGAATATTCGCTGCTGCTTGGAACGACCTTCCAGGCCGCGGACCGTACGCTTCGCGAAGAGGAGCTGCAGGAGTTTCAGTCGCGAGTGGCCGCGGCAGTTGGCAAAGCTGGTGCAAGGTTGCGGACTTAGCGGATTTGCAATGGCGGTAGGCGCTATACTGACCGGCAGAGCGTGTGTGCTCGGAGGATTATTTATACATGTCGCAATCATTTCCTGAATTTGAAACGGTAGCAGAGGCGCAGGCAGATCAGCAGTCTCAGTCACATGGAGAGGGAGCCGCGCTGACGGTAAGTGCGAATGACTTTTCCGCATTGGAAGAGCGGATCCTGCGGACAGTGGAACTGGTGAAGCGGGAACGTTCCGCTCGGGCAGCAGCAGAAGATCGCGCCGCCAGGACTGAGGCGCAGCTACGCGAAGAAAAAGACGCCACCGAGCAACTGCACAAAGAGCTGGATGCGCTGCGGACGGAGCGCGATCACGTGCGCAAGCGCGTGGAGCGGCTGCTTGCCCAGCTTGACACGATCGAGGTCTAAAGAAGTAAATGGCAGAAGTGCAGCAAGGCAAGCCGATGGAATACGTGACCGTGGAGATTTACGACCAGACGTATCATCTCTACGGTCAGGACCCAGACCACATCCGCGAGCTTGCCGCGACCGTCGATGGAAAGATGCGTGCCGTTGCATCAGAAGGTCGCACAGTCGATTCGCTGCGGGTCGCAGTGCTGGCCGCGCTGAATCTGGCCGATGAGCTGTCGATGGCCGGCGCGCCGGATACGAAGCTGGGTCATGCGCGCGCGTTGAGCCTGCGCGGACTGCTGGACGAAGTGCTTGACGAGAAGCGCAAGACGGCTTCATAGTTGCCCAGGTTCAGCAAGAATTTTGGCCGCCCTCGAAAACTGGAGTCGAAGACGTTAGCACATTCCGCCTTCTTTACACAAGACTTGTAATTCCGCGGCAAACGCCCTACTATCCGCAATAGGAAACCGGCCTGCAAAGCAGGTGGGTGATAAAAGCTGGTTGAACCTACATTCATTGAACAGGGGCTCGACTCGACAATCGGTTCTGTGTGCCGTGTCCGCCAGTCCGGAATGCCTAATGAACCGCGGGGAGCTCCACCGTCTT
>DASYWU010000004.1:0-1505 GCA_035935755.1 Occallatibacter sp.
TGGATGAGACGCCGATAGGGACGTTTTTGGAGTTGGAAGGCTCGCGGCGCGCGATTGATGGCGTGGCGCGGGCGCTTGGATACACGGAAAAGGACTACATTGCGGTTTCGTATCTGGAGTTGTATTTGGCGGAGTGCGAGCGGCAGGGCAAGAAACCGGGGAACATGGTGTTTAAAAGTAAAAATAATTGAAAGTTAGAGCAGTCTTCGCTTGACAAAGTCTGCAAGTGAATTTAACAAGGAATCGAGATGAAGCGCACCGAGTTGGAGCGTTCGTCCAATCAGGATCCGGGGAGTCGATGCCTGCCTGAGCCAAGAAGGAAGGCTTGGGCGGGGGTCGCCAAGCGCGGCGTGTCCGGCGAATGGCCGGTGGCGCGGCTTGAGGCCAAGGAGGCGGAGGCCGACCAGGGGTAATTGAGCGGGAGTGATTTCCGCCCGTGGTCGGAAGCGAGTCCGGCCGCGGGTATTTTTTTGCCTGCGCGGCTGAAGAGGGAGTGAGCCATGCTGCACGCGACGGAGCTGTTGGGGTCTGAAGCCTATGACGCACAGGGGAACTTCGTTGGGCGGGTGAAGGAGTTCTACCTGGAACCGGCGGAGCAAGGGAACCGCGTGAGCCGGGTGCTGCTGACGCGCGGCAAATATCAGCCTTTGCTGGCGCGGCATGACCAGATTGGGTTCGTGGCGCCTGGGACGATGCGACTGACCGTGGAAGAAAAGGACCTGGAACATTACCGGCCAAACGAATCATGGCTGGCCGTGAGGAAGGACTTGCTCGATCAACAAATCATCGACACGCACGGGCGGAAGGTGGTGCGCGTCAATGATGTGGATCTGACGGAGCAGCGAGTAAACGGGAACGTGGAGCTGCGCGTCACGCGAGTGGATGTGGGGTTGACCGGCGCGGTAGGTCGATTGCTGCAGGGAGTCGCGTCAGCAGCGCTGATCCGGCGAATTCAGGAGAAGCTGCCGCCGCGGATGATCCCGTGGGAGTTCGTCAATCTGATCGAGCCGGACCCCTTGCGACGGGTGAAGCTGCGGCTGACGAGCTCGAAGCTGGCGCACATGCATCCGGCGGATTTGGCCGAATTGATGGAGGAGCTTTCGCCGGATGAGAGAAGCTCGGTGATTGCGACGCTGGACGAAACGGCGGCGGCGGAAGTGATTGCGGAATTGGATAAGAGGCTGAAGACGCAGTTGGTGGAGACGCTCGAACCGGGCAGGGCGGCGGATATTCTGGAGGAAATGCCCCCGGACGATGCGGCTGATTTGCTGGCGGACTTGCCGCCAGAGAGATCTCGCGAATTGCTGCGGGAAATGCCGAAGCGCGAGGCCGAGGAAGTCAAGGGCCTGTTGCAATTCGAGGGTCACACGGCGGGCGGGATGATGACGACGGAAGTGGTGCAGGTGGGCGAAGACGCGACGCGCGGCGAAGTGGTGGATTACATACGGTTCCACGACGTGCCGCTCGATCAGCTGGACACGGTGATCCTGATCAATACGCACGCC
>DASYWU010000005.1:0-74005 GCA_035935755.1 Occallatibacter sp.
ATGGGCAGACGGTGCAGGATTACCTGGTGCCCAACGGAGCGGATTTCAACACCGACGTGCCTGGAACCACGCCGGTGGATGAATCCCAGATCAAGCCGCAGAAGCGGGTTCCCCTGCCGCAGCGGCATCACCGCCGCGCCCGCAGGGCCCCGGCAACCCACTAACCGCGAGCGGCCACACGGCCTCACGCGCCGCCTCGCCTCCGCCGGTTTTCTTCCACACTGTGGCAGAAGACCGGCGGGAAGCACAACGCAAAGATCCTTCCGCAACGCATTTAAAGGCTGACCGGCATCCCCGGTCAGCCGTTTTTTGATTACGAGAGTAGGTTCCCTCTTGATTATTTATGCTTTTAATAGAGTCGGTACTGGTATCTTGGAGTTACAGCGGTTCCACATCTACTGTGTTTCGGAGCCTCTGGTGCTTCGGGGCTTTTTCCTTAGGAAAGAGCCATCGTGATATTCGCCTGAAAGCAGGGCACTCCAACTTTGGAACCGTTCTCGTCGTCTGAATGAGATATTTATCGCAACTTTTTAATGTTTCTCCTCGGGGTGCAATGCTGAAGTGCGCCCTGGTTGCCCTGATTCCTTTGTGTTGCTCGGCCGGTGCCCCAGCGGAAGCAGCATGGAATGCGGTTGGTCCCGCCGGCGGAGCAGCGCGTGCTTTTGCGGCAGAACCTGGCAATCCGAACCATCTTTATCTAGGTACCACGACAGGATGGATTTACGAGTCGCGAGATGGTGGCTCGTCCTGGCATCACCTGGCCAGACTCGGTTCCTCAAACGATCTCATCATCGATCACATCATCGTGGACAGCGTGGATTCGCATACGATGTATGCTGCCGGCTGGTGGCCAGATCGCGACGGCGGCGGCTTATGGATCAGTCACGATGCGGGAAATATATGGAGCGAAGTGCCCGATCTCCGTGGCCAGTCGATTCGCGCGTTGGTGCAGTCGCCCTCCGCTCCGCGAACCTTCATCGCAGGCACGCTGCAGGGTGTTTTTCGCAGCGATGACGCCGGTGCAACATGGAGGCAGATCAGCCCGGTGGGAGACCGCGAGATTCACGAAATCGAATCGCTTGCGGTGGATCCGCAGAATCCGGAGATCGTCTATGCGGGCACATGGCACCTGCCCTGGAAAACCACCGATGGCGGCAAGAAGTGGCACAGCATCAAGCGTGGCCTCATCGTCGACTCCGATGTCTTTTCGATCATCCTCGATCCGGAACACACCAAGACCGTGTATCTGAGCGCGTGCAGCGGCATTTACAAGAGCGAAAACGCTGGCTTGCTTTTTCACAAAATCAATGGCATTCCATCCAGCGCCCGCCGCACGCGGGTGCTCACGCAGGATCCTGCTAATCGGGCCACTGTTTATGCCGGCACCACCGAAGGTCTTTACAAAACGATGGACGCAGGCCGCACCTTCCATCGCATGACAGACGCAGATGTGATCGTGAATGACGTTTACGTGGATCCGAGTAATTCCAAGCATGTGCTGCTGGCCACGGATCGCGGCGGCGTGATGGTGAGCGAAAATGGCGGCGAGAGCTTTGCGGAATCCAATGAGGGAATCTCTGGCCGCAAAGTCGAGGCTCTGCTGGTGGATCGCAAAAATCCCGAACAAATGTACGCCGGTGTAGTCAACGACAAGAGTTATGGTGGAGTCTTTGTTTCGTTTGACGGTGGAACAAGCTGGACCCAGATCGGTCACGGCCTGGAAGGTCTGGATGTGTTTGCGCTGGCCCAGGCTAATGACGGCACCATACTGGCCGGCACCGAACACGGCATCTTCGCTTTGCCCGCAAACGACGACACGATTTCAGCCGTGCCGGACCCCGGCGGGGACCCTCCTGCTACTGCTTTGAGTTGGAAGCCAGTCAATACGCTGGCCAACACCGACCTGAAGGCAGCCACAAAGAAGGTCAAAGGCGTTCGCGTAAACGTGGAAGAGAAAGTGAAAGATCCAGTGACGAATCTGGATGCGCGCGTTACGGCGCTGGACGCTTCCGGGGATGTCTGGATCGCTACCACTAGCCTGGGCGTCTTCACCAGCAAGGACAAAGGTGCCACGTGGCAGGGCGGCCCCGTCATGGGTTCTGGCGATTATGGCTCCGTTGCCGTGCATGACGGCATTCTGGCAGCATCGCGCCCTGGCGGCATGGTGGAATCCACCGACGGTGGGCAGACCTGGATGCCCATCAATTTTCCGCAGATGCTGACGCGGATCCATTGCATTGCATTCACGCCGGACGGAACGCTCTGGGTGGCGGCGCGCGAGGGTGTTTTCTTTACGCCCGACATGGGGAAGAGCTGGAAATGGCTGCAGCGGCTCCCGTTCCGCAACGTCAATGACCTTAGTTATGACGCGGCCATACACAAGATACTCGTGAGTTCAAATTCGAGCGACCAGGTCTTCGCTATCGATCCGAAGAAGATCACGTGGAACTGGTGGCAGACAGGCTACAACATCTCGCTCATCCGGGCCGCCGGCGACCGCCTGGTAGCAGCCTCAATGGATGACGGTGTAGTGGTGGAACCGCGACCGGCAGGGATGGAAAGCAGCAAGAAGTGAGTCAGTCGCCGCCGATTTCGGTATCATCGAATCATGCAGACCGAGACGGCGGCTTCCCGTCCGCCTGACGCATCCGGGGCTCGTCCATTTCGCACTTTCGATCAGCGGCTAGAGCCGATTGCGGCTCGCGTCATGGCCGGCGAACGCCTCAGCTTCGAAGATGGCCTCGTGCTATACGGTTCACCTGATGTGCTGGCGGTGGGGTGGCTGGCCAATCACGTGCGCGAACGGATGCACGGAGATGTGACCTACTTCAACGTCAATCGCCACATCAATCCGACCAACGTGTGCGTGGCGGCTTGCAGGTTGTGCGCTTTCGGCCGCAAAAAGGGCGACTCCGCCGGATACACTATGGCTCTCGAAGAGGCCTGGCAAACTGCTGCTTCCGGCTACTCCGAGGCGGTCACAGAGTTCCACATTGTTGGCGGCCTGCATCCGGATCTGCCGTTAGAGTTTTTCCTCGATCTGATTCGTGGCCTCAAAGAGCGCTTTCCCAAGGTTCATATCAAGGCCTTCACCATGGTGGAGGTTGCCTACCTGGCGAGGCGGGCAAAACTCACGATCGAGCAGACGCTGGCGAAATTGCGCGAAGCCGGTGTGGACTCGATGCCTGGTGGCGGCGCGGAGATTTTTGCCGCGCGCGTGCGATCGATCATCTGCGATCACAAAATTGACGGCGAAGAGTGGCTTGAGACGGCACGCCTGGCCCACAAAATGGGCTTTAAGAGCAACGCGACAATGCTATATGGCCATATCGAGAACGATGCCGACCGTGTCGATCATCTGGTAAAACTGCGAGCGCTCCAGCACGAGACTGGGGGCTTCCAGACATTTATTCCGCTGGCATTTCATCCCGCCAACACCCCGCTCGATCACCTCCCGGTCACGACAGGTTTGACCGATATTCGCCAGATCGCGGTGAGCCGGCTGATGCTGGATAATTTTCCCCATATTAAGGCCTACTGGCAGATGATGACGCCCAAGATCGCGCAAATCTCGCTTCGCTTCGGCGCGGACGACATTGACGGCACGGTCATTGAGGAGAAGATTTATCACGATGCCGGAGCCACGACGCCGCAGGGCATGACGCGCAAGGAGCTATGCCGCCTGATCACCGAGGCAGGGCGCGTACCGGTGGAGCGGGACACGCTTTATCACGCAGTGACCCGTACCGAGGACAGCTTTGTGGTTGCAGTGTGATTACCGCCGCACCACCTCGCCATTTTTCATCACAAACCTGACGTGCTCCACGACTGAAATATCATCGAGCGGATTGCCCGGGACGGCAATGATGTCAGCGTAGTAACCCTGCTTGAGCTCGCCTATCTGGCCGGCCCAGCCCAGCAGCTTTGCTCCGTTGATCATGTCGGCCTGCAACACCGCGAGCGGCTTCATTCCATATTGAACCATAAGCGTAAGCTCATGTGCCTGGGTTCCATGCGGGAACGGCCCTACATCTGAGCCCACCGCGAACGGGATGCCGGCGGCGATTTGCTTTTTATATTCGCTGATCTTGTAATCCAGCTCAGCCGATTCGCTTGCGGCCTCGGCGGCGTCGGTGGCATGGTGTGCGAAGTATTCGAAGATGGCGAAGGTAGGCACGGCGAAGATGCCCTTCTGCTTCATCAACCGCATGGTCTCATCGCTGAGCTGCGTTCCGTGATCGATGGAGGCTACACCGGCCTCTGCTGCAAACAGCGCGCCCGGCTCGCCCATGGCATGCACTCCGATGACCGTGCCCAGGCGGTGGGCCTCGGCTACAGCCGCAGCCAATTGCGATTCCGTGTACTGGTAAGGCGTGTGCAGCACGCCTTCAACCATGCGGTCCTTCCCGGTCTGGTAAATTTTGACGAAATCTGCTCCCTCCTTGTGCTGTTCGCGTATCACTTCTACGAGTTGCTCGGTGTCGTTGGCGTAGTCCGCGTTGGAGAGCACGTGCTGCGCGGGATTGAATCGGTTAGCGTCTTCGTGCCCGCCGAGAATGTCGATGGCATTGGCGCAAACGCGCAACCGCGGGCCGGGAATGAGGCCTGCATCGATAGCATTGCGCACGGCTGTGCTCGCCGAGCCAGCGCCCTCCGTGCCCATGTCGCGCTCCGCAGTGAAGCCCGCCATCAGGTCAGCTTTGGCTGCCTGCACGGCCAGAATTGTGCGCCACGGGACGGATTCGTCGATGGTCTGCATATCTTCCGCGCCGGGATGCAGAAACAGGTGTACGTGGGCATCGACCAAGCCAGGCAACAGCGTAGTTTCGCCCAAATCGATGATTTTGGCGCCGGCAGGATGCTCGACTGTTTTGCCCACTGCGCGAATGCGCTCGCCTTCGACGAGAATCTCCCCAGGCTGGAGCACGGCGCCAGTATCAACCTGTAACAGCCGTGCGGCACGGACGACGATAGGCGCGGCAGCAGGATTTTGAGCGAGCGCAGAAGCACTCAGCAAGAGCGGGCCGGCAGCAATACAAGCAGAAAGGCACGATGCACAACAAAGATTTCTCATGTTCCGCATGCATAAGACTATGCCGCCGTTGACAGGAATTGTCGATGAATATCTTCGGGGTCCGAAGCTCCGCGTCCGTTCAATGCCGCGGTCAATAGCTCGCAATCCCGGTGAGGTGATGTCCCAGAATTAGCGCGTGTATATCGTGTGTGCCCTCGTACGTTTTTACCGATTCGAGATTCATCATATGACGCATGATGGGAAAGTCTTCTGTGATCCCGTTGGCGCCGAGAATGTCGCGCGCCAGGCGGGCGCACTCCAGCGCCATCCATACGTTGTTGCGCTTGGCCATGGAGATATGTTGATGGCCCGCTTTGCCGGCATCCTTCAGCCGGCCCACATGCAGCACCAGCAACTGCGCCTTGGAAATCTCCGTAGCCATCCATACCAGCTTTTCCTGCACTAGCTGATGGCCGGCGATAGGCTCGTTGCGAAACTGTTTCCTCGTCTTGGCATATTCGAGCGCCGCATCGTAGCAGGACATGGCCGCGCCGATCGCTCCCCACGCGATACCGTAGCGCGCCTGGTTCAGGCACATGAGCGGGCTCTTCAGTCCGGCTGCTCCGGGCAGCATGTTGGCTGCGGGCACGCGTACATCCTGAAGTGAAAGACTGCTGGTGACAGAAGCGCGCAGCGACCATTTGCCATGAATATCGCGGGCGGTAAAACCCGGCCGATCCGTTTCCACCAGAAAGCCGCGAACGCTGTTGCTGTCGCCGCTGTTTTCAGGTTTGCCGGATTGTTGCGCGTCTTCGAGCTTGGCCCAGACTACGGCGACGTCGGCGATCGAGCCGGAGGTGATCCACATCTTTTCGCCGTTGAGGACATACCCGTCTCCGGCGCGTCGCGCGCGCGTGGTCATTCCGCCGGGATTCGATCCGAAGCCGGGCTCGGTCAGGCCGAAGCAACCGATTTTCTCGCCGGCGGCTAGCGCCGGCAGCCATTTGCTTTTCTGCGCGTCCGACCCGAAGGTGAAGATCGGGTACATCACTAGCGCCGATTGCACGCTGACGAAGCTGCGCAGCCCGGAATCGCCGCGTTCCAGTTCCTGCATCACCAGGCCGTACTCGACGTTCGACATTTCCGCACAGCCGTAGCCGGTCAGATTCGCGCCATAGAAGCCAAGTTCCCCCATCGGTCGCACCAATTTGCTTGGAAAACGCCCATCACGAAAGCAGTCTTCGATGATGGGGACGAGATTGTCTTCGACGAATTCGCGCGCGGTGCGGCGCACGAGAAGCTCGTCTTCGGAAAAACCGGAGTCGAGATGTAGAAAATCAAATCCCTGGAACTTTGTGGACATACAGACCCGCCTTGCGCCGCAGATCGCGACACCCGAGAGTAGCAGAAGGATCGACCTTTGCGCGAACGCTTCAGAAGCTCAGTGCGAGGCCGGCGTTCACCAGCCGATTGGCCACGGGATTGCCGACCTGGGCCGAGAAAGGTCCGCCGGCAAGGCTCATGGACCGGCCGAAATTCGGAGATCCCAATGTGAAAATTGGCGGCGCAAGGTTGACCGTATTGAGAGCATTCAGAGCGGAAGCGCTGATTGTCAGCGCATAGCGGCGACTGGTTGCGCCTCCCAGGCTAAAGCCTCCGCCACCACCCAACCCGCGCCCACCCAGCCCGCGGGGACCGTGATGGTAAGGACCTTGGGGAGCGTTGTCGGCGGTGCCTTCGCCGCCATGGGCTTTGCTGCCTTCGCCGCCAAAGCCGAAGGTGCGGCTGGCCTGAAGGTTCAGCATAATGTTCGCTGGGCCACTGACTGTGTTGGGAGGGATGGGAGTTGCTGTGGGCGATGACGCGAGATCGAAAGTTCCGTAAGCAGTAGTCATCACGTCGGGCGCGGGCGTTGACGAAGTTGCCAACGATGGGCGTGCATTGTGAATGCCAGTGCCATAGAGATCTTGCGGCAGGTAGATGCTGAATGGCTTGCCCGAACTTGCCATCAGCATGGAACTCACTCGAAGTTCGAACGGCAGCGCCATAGTGCTGCCGACCGTGCCACGATTGCGGATGTCGAAAGCGGCGCGCCCATAATCCTCCATCAGGTTCCAGGGATTCGAGGCAAAATTATCTACGCCGCTGGCATTGCTTTTCGAGTGATTCAGCACGTAATAGCCGAAGAGGGAAAGCCGGTCACCCACGCTAATGTGGACGTTGGCAATGAGCTGATCTTGCCGGAAGATTCCCGCCGACTGATATTGATATACATCCCCTTCGTTGCTCTGAGGTCGCACTCCGCTGGCGGGGTCACTGGGATTATATGTGCCAGGCAGCGGAGCATTCACGTCATTCGTAAGCAGGCGGCGATTGCCGCGCGCATACACGTAGGTGACGGAGGCTGTCGCGTCGTGAGTCAACTGGCGCTCTAGGCTCGCCGCCAAATCCATGTCGTAAGGCGAGCGCAGATGCGGCGAGATGCGGTAGACGGTGGGCAGGGACTGAATATCGGATGCCAATGAGGAAGGCGCAGGCGCATTGGGATAGAAGACGGGATTATTGACGATATAGGTGGCTTGGTTGGTGCCATTCAGGCGATTCGCGATGATCATCTGGTCATCGTCGAATCGCTGGTAGAACATGCCCCATCCGGCTCGCACCACAGTCTTCGGATTGACGCCTTTCCCCAGCGCCCAGGCGAGGCCTAGCCGCGGCGCCCAGTCGGCATGATCACTGATTATGTTTTCCGATTCAAAACGCAAGCCGTAGCTGGCAGTAACACGGGATGAGAGCTTCCAATCATCGCCCAGAAATAGAGCGCCGTCGAGCCGGCTCACAAAAGCGCCGAGGTTCCCCACGGTGATATTGAACTGGCTCGGCCCGTAGCCCTCTGCCTGAATCTGCGTCATGGTCTGGCCACTTTGCAGCGCCTGCTGAGTTTTCTGGTAATCGGAAAGCAAGTTGAAGGTGAAAGTTCCGTTGAAATTTGCGTTGGCATCTTCGCTGCGGCGGATGTCGCGGAAAAATCCTCCGAATTGGAACAGGTGCTTTCCGCGCGTCAGCGTGGCGTAATCCTGAAATTCATAATGTGACTCATAGCGCTCATCCATTCCCTCATCGCTGCCGCCTCCCAGAAAAGCCCCGATAACGTCAATGGTCGGCGCGGTGTTCAGGGGCGTCTGTGAGTTGTGAAAATGCAGGTACTGAAAGTTGACCTGGTTCACCGCATTCGCGCTCAGGATCTGGTTTTCCATGATCTGCAGGTTGTGATGGTGGCGCGCAGCGTCGTATGCGGTGGAAGGTAAAGATTGCGTATCCACGTCGTCGTTGTTTTCCGCGATGTCGAAGTACTCGTAATTAACCGTAAGTGTGTTTTTGGCGCCGAAGGCGAAGTCGACGCGCGGATTCACATTGGTGAGCGTTCGCGGATTGTTTACCGAGGCTACATAGGGCACGATGTTCAGGCTTGAGTCGAGTACATCGGTGTTGACCAGGTTTGCCCGGTTGATATTACGGCGCTGAAACGAGAAATAGAACGAAGCATTTTTGCCAAGGGGACCACCGAGGTTGGCGTCCATTAACCAGGTGTGATAGGCAGGCGGCGGTTGGCTTGACTCGGCGAGGAATTTGCTCATCGCGTTCATGCTTGCATCGTTATATTGAGCCGACGCACTGCCATGGTAACTGGTCGCTCCCGGCTTGGTAAGAATGTCGATGCGTCCGTAGCCGAGCTGGTCGTTTTGCACGGAAAAGGGATTTGAATTTACGCGAATGGATCGGATCGCCGATTTGGGAGGCAAATCTCCGCCGGTGAAGCCGTCGATGTAAATCTCGCCTCCGTTTGGTCCCACTGAGGGGCCGGCGAGCTCCTGAAGTTGGCTTTGCAATTCGTCCGGGTCGCTGGAAAGCGCGTCCAGGTTCTTGCCTGAAACGATGACAGCTGAAGCATTCGACTGCGGAGAGATCTCAAGCCGTGGCGCGGTCCCCTGGACTACAACCCGCTGCGACTGAATGGCGATCGCGAGATGGAGGTCCAGCGTTTGCAGGCGTCCGGCGGCAGCGATCGTGACTTGATTGACGGCGGTCTGAAAGCCGGGAGCGGAGCTTGTCAGTCGATACTCGCCCGGCGCCAGCCCGTCAATGTGGTAGTGACCTGCGCCGTCGGTCTTTATCTTTTCGGCGGAAGCACTGGGCAGTCGCTGAAGCGAGATCGAAGCGCCTGGGATGACCGCTCCCGTGGGGTCCATGACCCGCCCCTGCAAAGCGCCGGTCTGCTGCGAAGACGCGGACCTGCTCGCGCAGAGCATCATGGCCAATGCAAAAAGGCAGAGCAAGATGCGCTTCACTATACATCCGGATGGGTTGAAAACGATGGGTCGCGCTTGCCGTTCTTTAGTCGAAGCGTGGATGCGACTGGACATGCAATTCGCTCCGTCGGCCTCCGGGCGACAAAATGATGGGGGATCGCTTCCGCCCTTTGAATTATGTTAACAACGTCACCTTAACGCTGGCTGAAGCGCACGACTTGTGCGCGCTTGTTGCGGTCATTGGGCGCCACTGGCTGCGTCTTCACCGTAGGTGGGGTAAGGTTCGAGGGCCATGCTGGTGGGCATTTTGGCCAGAACAGCGAGGTCAGCCTGCACACGCGCCCATTTCTTCGCATTCTTCTTTGTCGAAACGGGTGCGTCAGGGTTTGCGTAGTAGGAAAGGATGTCCTGTTTGATTCCGGGCGGAATCTTTCGCGACGGATGCCGCACGAGTTTGTGCAGAAGACGGGCGTATGTGATGTCCGTCAACGGATAGCCGCCAGGCCGCACGACTTTTCCGGTATCGAGATCGAGATTGGGAAGCGGGTGACGGCCATCCGGTGGCCGGCGTGGCGCGATGGAGCCATGGGCGAGTGCCATAGATGGAATGTCTGCAGGTTGGACAGCCTTGATCACGGCGCGAGTCGCAGAGTGCGCACGTTGCGCTTCAGGCGGAGTGAATCGCGCAAGATCACGGCGCAACGCAGCCAGCGAGACAGCCACGCTGTGTATGTAATCGGCATCCGTTGCCGGAGTGGGATTCTTCACGGCAGCCATTCGAAGTGGCCCGATTCTGGGCAGGACGAAGAGCACACCGGCAAGCAAATAGGTCTCGAATCCAGCTTTGCGGCGGTAGAATTGCCAATCGTACTCAGCGTTCGCCGCAGCAATCTCTTTGGCCACAGCCGCTGCCTCGGGCGAATCCGGCTCAGGCGGTTCATGGCGGCGATGCAACAGCGTAACGGCGTAAGCAATGCGCGGAATGAAGGTACGCGTGGCAAAGCGATATTCACGAACGTTGAAGCGGTGGCGCGGACCGGCGAAATCGTCAGTCAGGCCGTAAGTCTGGTAGTAAGCCAGCGCGAGCTGCTTTACCGGCACCTTCAAGCCGATATGGCGAAGGTACTGAAGCGGCGCCATGTGATGATGGCTGATCTCGTCGATATCGAATCCAAACTCCACCTGGACGTGCTGATGTTTGCCTTCGGCATAGTTGACGAGGTTGCCATATTTCCGCCGCAACTTGGGAAATTCCTCCGGCACGGCGGCATTAGTTGCCAGGGGATGGCCGATCGAATCGCCGATGTAATGGGAAAGCGCGCCGACGGCGAACGCCAGTTCATCTGCATTTCTTGCATTGCGAAAAAGGTTTACTACGAAATCACCGGTGCGGACATAGTGAGTCAGATCAGAGAATGGCGGGTCACCGAAAGGGTAATATCCGATGTCCTGAATGACACAGCCGCCGTAGGCGTAAGCGCGGGCTTCATTCAACTGCGCCGGTGTCAACCCAGGGTAACGGCTGAGCAGAAGCGGAACGACGGAATCTTGCCAGGTAAGATCGACCAGTTGTTCGTGCGTCAACAGCGAATAGGCGGCTGCGGGCCGAGTTCCGGAGAGAAACAGCGCCAGCAAAGTCGCTACCACATTCCGCAATTGCCGCAAGATCATCTTTCGTGGATTCCAATTAACCCATGCGCGTGTCCATGTGAGCCCATACGGCCTAAGGAGAGATGGAACGAGGTCAGTTTAGGTTGCCTTGGCATCATTGAGAAGCCGCAGGCGAAACCACCTCGACCATGCGCGGCGCACGGTGCTTCAGTTTCCGGATTAAGCCAGAAACTCACGAACAAACGGGTCCTCAGTGTGCAGCAGCTCATGCAGCGAGCCGTCAAAGATCAGTCGGCCGTCGCTCAGCATCAGGAACGTGGTGCGGGGGTCTGTCTGGCCTTTGGCCAAAGGGACCATGCGGCCCGCTGCGGGATCGAAGCGGTTGGTGCACAGCATAAACGCATCCTGCAGTCGGTGCGTGACCATTAACGAAGGTGTGCGGTAGACGTCGCGCTGCTTGCCGATCAGTTCGATGATGGTGTAGGACGTGACCGGATCCAGACCGCCGGTTGGTGAGTCGTAGAGCAGCAGCTCCGGTTGATGGATGAGGGCACGGGCGATGGCTACCCGTCGCCGCATCCCGCCGGAGAGGCTTGAGGGATAGAGATCGAATGTCTGTTCGAGACCGACGAAACTCAGCGCTTCGCGAACCCGGCTGTCGATCTCGTCGTCGGAAACTTGCTCCTGAATGAGCTGGTAGGCTACATTATCGCGCACGGTAAGGGAATCGAATAACGCGCCCTCCTGAAAGACCATGCCGGTGCGCGCGCGCAATGGGAAGAGCAGATCTTCTCGCCGGCGCGTGATCTCTTCGCCGAAGAGGCGGATGCTTCCGCTATCGGGGCGGAGAAGGCCGTTGACCAGCTTGAGCAGCACGCTCTTGCCGATCCCCGCCGGTCCCAGCAGTATGCGCGTTTCCCCGGGCTCGATGGTGAAGTTTACGTCTTGAAGGATGGGCGGGCCGTCGAAGGCGATGGAAACGCCGCGCATCTCCACCACGGGGCTGCCGTTGGGCGGCGGAGCAACGGCCTCTTTCTGCGCGGGAACGACCATTCGGCTCATCGGAATATCGAAAGCATCACCTGGCTGATGAGATAGTCGGCGATGATGATGAGTACCGAAGACCAGACCACCGCCGCAATCGTGGATCGCCCCACACCCTCGGTCCCGCCGGTCGTCCTCAGGCCGCTGTAGCAGGCGACCGACGAGATGATGTAGCCGAAGAAGAGCGGCTTCACCAGGCCTTGCAGAATATCGCGAAATTCCAGACCCTGCCAGGCCATGGAAAAGTATTGCGTCCCATTCTGGTGATTCATAAAAATTGTCACCGCCGCGCCGCCCAGAATTCCGCATCCATTGGCCACGATGGTGAGAAAAAAGAGCATGGTGATGGCGGCAAAAATACGCGGCGTAACTAACTTGCGCATGGGGTCGACGCCCAGTGCTCGCATGGCGTCAATCTGCTCGGTCACAACCATCGAGCCCAGTTCACTGGCGATCGACGATGCGTTGCGACCCGAGACCATGATGCCGGTGAGCACCGCGCCCAGTTCGCGAATCATGCTCAGCGCCACAAATCGCCCCGTGACACTGGTAGCGCCGAAAGACTCCAGAGTCGCAGACGACTGAAGGGCCAGCACACCCCCAGTGAAGAAGCCCACGAGCATGACTATGACCAGCGAGCCCCATCCAATCACATCCGCCTGTATGAGAAAATCCGTCCAGTAGACGGGCGGAGTAAAGAGGTTAAGAAAGGCGCGTCCGCTGAACAGCGAGTAATCCTGGATCGTGAGCACGAATTGTTTGGCGTTGCGGTCGATCGTAGTTGTCGCCATCGGCTAATCCGGCCTTGGACTCAGGGATGGTGCGGCACTGTCTTCGACAGGATAGCGCATCGAGCCGTGCCTGACGCGGATTTTCGCGTTCCTGGAAATACGGCGCCTGCCGGTGTATGTAGCTGAAAACCGTGGATGTTACCGGCAGTGCTAGAATGAAAAAGCGGCTCTCCCGGCGGGTCAGTTTTGCTGCCTTGGTGCAAAGGCATCAAACGTATACCGAACACCCCAATCCTCGCTTTGCCGCAGCGGCATCTAACTATCTACGGGGGAAATGAATGCACCTGTTTCGCATACGGCTGATCCTTGCGTTAATTCTGAGCGTGACAGTCGTATCCCTGGCCTTCACCTACTTCGACGTGCTGGCTCACCGGCACATTTTGCGCGGCGAACTGGAGCGCCGGACGCAATGGATGGGGGTAAGCCTTCTGCCTGATATCCAGGGGGCGCTGGGAACGGGCGATCCTTCCTCTCTTTCGGGACTCACTCAGCTTCTGAAATCCGGCACGGGCGCGCTGGCGCTGGCGGTCTTCGACCTGCATGGGCACATGCTTTCTTCGGCTGGCCCGGCGGCAGTATTGCACGCCCTGCCACAGCAGGCGGTCACAAGAGCCATTGGAAAGGGTGCTCAGATAAGCCGTTTCGGCCACACCGGCGGCCAGGAGTGGCTGGAGGAAGCGTTTCCTCTCCATGATGGCCTTCAGGGCGACGGGGCACTGGTGATCGTCGCCGACGCCAACTACATCCGCACGGCTGGAAACGATATGTGGCGGCGGAACTTCTGGCGCATCGTGGCCATCATGATCCTGATCGTAGCCATCACCCTGGGAATGGTGCGGTGGTTTCTCTTAAGGCCCATGACCCAGGTAGTGGAGCGGCTTCGCCGGTTGCGCCTGAGGACTGCACATACTGAGAAATCGTCGGGCCAGGTCGTGTCCGTCGACCTGGGGGTGAAGGAACTTAGCCTCTTCAGGCCGTTGGCGCGCGAAGTGGAAACGATGGCCAAAAGCTTGATGGCCGCGCGAGCCGCGGCCGCTACCGAGGCGCGGCTTCGCGAGGCTGGCGAGCATTTGTGGACCTCGGAACGGTTGGCCGTGCACATTCGCGATCGTCACGGATCGAGCCGCATATTTGTTGTCTCCAACCGTGAGCCATACATGCACGTCCGGCAGGGCTGGGCCACTCAGTGCGTCGTTCCTCCGAGCGGACTGGTGACTGCGCTGGAGCCCGTGCTGCGAGCCTGCGATGGCGTATGGGTAGCATATGGAAGTGGCAATGCCGATGCCGACACGGTGGATTCATTCGATCGCCTGCGCGTGCCGCCGGACGATCCGCGCTATACGCTCCGCCGCGTCTGGCTCACTGAAGAAGAAGAGGCCCAATACTACGATGGCTTCGCCAATGAAGGCTTATGGCCGCTTTGTCACATCGCGCATACGCGGCCTATCTTTCGGCCCGCCGACTGGGACTGCTACCGACGGGTCAACGCGCGATTCGCAGCGGCATTGCTGGAAGAAATGCAGGGCTGCGATGATCCCGTGGTGTTCGTGCAGGATTATCACTTTGCCCTGCTGCCTCGGATGGTAAAGGAAGCGCGCCCCGATGCGCGGGTGGCGATTTTCTGGCATATTCCCTGGCCTAATCCGGAGGCATTCGGTATCTGCCCGTGGCAAGCGGAACTGCTCGACGGGCTCCTTGGCGCCGATCTGATTGGCTTCCACATCCCTCTTCACTGCAATAACTTTCTGGCGACCGTAGATCGGGCGCTCGAGTCGCGGACCAGTCGCGAACACATGACAGTGAGGCGCCACGGTCATACCAGCTATGTGCGACCCTATCCGGTGAGCGTGGCTTTTGCGGGAACTCCGCGCGACGATGTGGAGCTTGCCGAAGCCGCGGAAGAAGTCGAGGCTGAAGCCGACGCCGAAGAGCGCACTGACCGCAAGAACGAACTGCTGGCTGAGTTCGGGGTGCGTGCTGATTACCTGCTGCTGGGCGTTGACCGGCTCGATTACACCAAAGGCATTGTCGAGAGGCTGCTCGCCGTGGAGCAATTGCTCGACGACCATCCGCGCTATCGCGGCCGGCTCACCATGGTTCAGATTGCGGCGCCGAGCCGCACCCGCATCCGCAGTTACGCTGAACTGAAGACCCGCGTGGAAGAGACGGTGGCGCGCATCAACCAGACTTACCAGACGGCGAAGTGGAAGCCCATCGTGCTCGTCGAGCGTCAATGCAGTCATGAAGAAGTCAACCGCTGGTACAGCGCCGCTGATGTCTGCCTGGTGACGTCGCTGCATGACGGCATGAATCTGGTGGCCAAGGAATATGTAGCCGCGCGTGATGATTGCGACGGCATTCTCGTACTGAGCAAGTTCACCGGCGCCGCGGTGGAACTGCACGATGCGCTGATCGTGAATCCGTACGATATTGCCGGCGTTGCCGAAGCGGTACATACGGGTCTTGAAATGAATCGAGCAGATCGACGCCAGCGCATGAGGCGGATGCGCCGCCACGTGATGGAGCATAATATCTACCTTTGGGCGGCGAAGGTTCTCGGCGATCTTCGCGAGCTGCGGATCGAGTACCAGGAAGCAGAACAACCGCCCCGCGCCGAACCAGGTTCGGTGGGCGCGCCTGAAATTCCCGAAGAGAGACTGGCTTAGGGCGCAGGCGGAGATGACTCCTGAATCCGAGGAAAAGCTCAAAACATTCTTTGCCGCGTTTTCGAGCGACCAATCACCGCTGCTGCTCCTCGACTACGATGGCACCCTGGCGCCATTTCGCCTGGACCGCTTCAAGGCGCGCCCCTGGGCAGGCGTAAGCGAACTCATTGCCGAGATCCAGCGTAGAGCTCGCACGCGCATTACAGTGATCAGCGGACGCCCTGCGGGTGAGGTGGCGCAGCTTCTTGGCCTGCTTCCCGCACCGGAAATCTGGGGTCTTCACGGAGCAGAGCGGCTGCACACCGACGGCAGACGTGAACTGCAGCGGCTGCCTGTGGAAACTGAGGCCAGGCTCGATGGGCTGCGAGAGCAGTTGAGGCGTGATAGTTTCGGCGGACTCGTCGAAGAAAAGGCCAACGCCGTAGTGATGCACTGGCGTGGTGCTTCGCCGCGCAGAGCGGCGGAAATCGAAAAACGCGCGAGGGCGCTTTTCGAACCTCTGGCGAATGTGGATGGGCTGAGCCTTTTGAAGTTCGAAGCGGGACTGGAATTGCGGGCCGGACGCGACAAAGGTGCCGCGGCAAAAGCGATTCTGGACGAAGCTGGTGGAGGAGAGCCCCTGTGGGCGCCGGTTGCCTTTCTTGGCGACGACTTCACGGACGAATCTGCTTTCCGCACTGTGAACGCGCTCAACGGCTCGCACTTCACCGCGCTGGTCCGTCGCGAAGTGCGCGAAACCGCCGCTGATGTATGGCTGCGGCCGCCGCGCGAGCTCGTTGAATTTTTGCGAAGATGGCTCAAAACGGCAGCAACATAAAACAAACCGAGTGCGGAGAGGTGTTTCGCCCGGGCTGCGATCTACCTACCTCGAATGCTGCCTCGTCCGTCGTTCTTCACGGCGTACATGCGCGCATCAGCGGCGCGGATAATGGTATGGAGCGAGATTCCGTCGATGGGCGCCGATGACAGACCTACACTGGCGCTTACCTTGAGCTTCAGTCCGCTCTTCATCTGAAACTCAGTCTCGGTGAGCGCGCGGTGCAGCATCGCGGCTTGCGCCATAGCAGCCCTCGCGTCCGTATTGCGCATCAGTACCACAAATTCATCGCCCCCATATCGGAAACAGTCATCGCAGGGGCGGCTCAGCTCCTGAAGTCGCCGTCCAGTATGCGCGAGCAATTCGCTTCCTACCAGGTGGCCGTGCGCGTCATTCACCAGCTTGAAGCGATCGAGATCGAGGAAAGCCAGACTGACCGGCACGCTCTTTCTGCGGCATCGCTCCAGTTCGCGTCCAAGAATGTCGTAAAGGTGACGTACGTTGTACAGCCCGGTGGTGTCGTCGGTGATGGTCAACTGCTGGATACGTGCTACGTCACGCGCGTTTTCAATGGCGATTGCGGCATGGTCGGCGAGAATATGGAGAAAAGCCACCGTGTAGTCGTTCATCTGGTCCGAACGTGGGTTCAGAATTTCGATGGCGCCCTGCGTGCCTTTGCGGCCGCGCAACGGCAGCGCGATCACGGAACGGACCACGCGCCGCGGAGCAGATTCCGCCTGCAAGCGCGGATCGAATGCGGTCTCGGGGACGATGAGGGTCTCTCCGTGTTGCACGACCCAGCCGGCGACGCCCTCGCCCACCTTCACTCGCAGGTCGCGCAGCGCCTCCTGCCCACCTCCGGAAGCGATGGCGTAATAGAGCTCGTTGCGCTCCTCATCCAGCATGAGCAGTGTCCAAAGCTCCGCCTGGATGAAGCGCTCCATGTGTTCCAGAATCGTGCGCAGAATTGCGTCGAGGTCGAAGCTCGAGGTGAGCGAGCGGGCAAGCTGGTGGAAAACAAGTAGATCATCAAGCGGGATGCGCTCTTCCGCACCGTTTTTCATCGTCAGGGCCATGGGATTATTGCACGTCCGGCCAGCCGGATTCGGCTTCCGCGGCAGGTTGTGCGGTAAACCAAGTCAACTTTGGCGCCCACCCCTCTCCGAGAGGGCGCTGTAAGAACCTGCGTTCAGCCGCCAATGTGTACCATCGATCGCGAAGGCTTCAGGAAACCAGGCTCGCCGATGTGATGCCTGGCTTCTTTGCCCTGAACGGTATGGAAAATGTAGGCGCGCAGCTCTTCGTCGCTTTCGCCCGCCCTCATGCGTCCGTACAGGTCGTGTTCGACCTGCGAAAAGAGGCAAGTGCGAATCTTGCCGTCGGAGGTGAGCCGGACGCGGCTGCACGCTCCGCAAAAAGCCTGGGTAACGGGGGCAATGATGCCGATCTCGCCTATACCGTCTGAAAAGGTAAAACGGCGAGCGGTTTCGCTCGGATCGCGAGCCGGAAGCTCGACCAGGGGCAGGATGCGCCCGATGCGATCGACGATTTCGCGCAGCGGCACCACAATCTCCGGTGACCAAAGCCGGCCTTCTTCCAACGGCATGAATTCGATGAAGCGCACAGCAACATCCTCATCACGCGCGAATTGGGCGAATCCTTCGACCTGCTCATCGTTGAAGCCGCGCAGGAGCACGCAGTTAATTTTGAGCGGGGTCAGGCCGGCGTCACGCGCGGCACGCACGCCATTGAGCACCGCGGTGTAGCTGCCCGGAACCCGCGTGATGCGCTCGAAGACAGTCGCGTCGACCGCATCCATGCTTACCGTGACCCGATTCAGGCCCGTATCCTTCAGCGGCTGAGCGAGCCCTTCGAGGAGGTGGCCGTTGGTGGTGAGGGCGAGGTCCAGTGGCTCGCCCGTCGGCGTGCGCAGGCGAGCAAGCTCACGGACCAGGTCCAGCAAACCGCGGCGCAACAGGGGTTCGCCACCGGTTAAGCGGACCTTGGTGATGCCAAGATCTACGAAAAGGCGAATAAGACGCAAATATTCGTCAATGGCCAGCTCGGGGTACTGCGCGCCCAGCTCACCGGTGCGGCAATAGACGCACTTGTAATTGCAGCGGTCGGTAATGGAGACACGCAGGTCGTGAATCGTCCGGCCATGGCTATCTTTCAGGCCCGGCGTGGGGCTGGACACAGCGGGAACGGAAAGGGAAGTAACGGCCATCTGCATCTACAGGCTATACCGTTTCGGAGGGTTTTGCAGCCAGAGCGCATTGACGGCCATCACAGCATTCTCCCCCGACCCATCATAAAATACGGCCCGGTCACCCGGAAAAATCGAGGAGGTTTGCCATCATGACAGCTTTGGCGAATACGGCCGAGATTGAGCGGCTCCTTGCTCAACTCACCCCTACGCTGAGGGCCTGGGTTCTCCTTCAGGCGAGGCAGGTTGCCGCGAAGGTGCAATTTGGCCCGATGGAGAGACAGGTGGTAGAGCGCGGTGTCCAGCAGAAGCTCGCGAGTTTAAACCCCAAAATTGCGGCGATCCTGAACCAGGTTCTGATGCTCGAAATACTTACGGAAGCGAGCCTGGCAAAGAGACCCGACGGCGCCGGCGGGGGCCTGATCGCAAAACTTGGCGGAACCGGCGGAAGCCTGGTGTCAAGAGCCGATGGGACTCAAGGCGGAAACCGTGTGCGGCGGGACATCGACGCGGACCTGGCGGCATATCAATCTGCCGTGGGAACGATTGCTAGGATGCATGCCCAGCAGTACAACACGGCAATGGAGATTCTGAAAAATCTGAAAGCCTGATGACAGAGCCCGGAACGCTCATCCTGCCAGCCGCCGTGCCCGCCACAGTGCGCCGTCCAGCGAAACCACTGGTTCCTTAAGCACGGGCATTTCGGGTGCTGCCTTACGAAGGCCGGCAAAAAAGGGTTCTCGCACCAGCGCCATTTTTTCGATCACACTACCGGTCCATGCTACGGGAACCTCCCCGGGGAGATTGTGCTTGCGTCGCAGCTTATCGCGCACCAGCAGCACGAAAGCTACCAGATCGACCGCAGCCTGCCCCACGACCTCGACCGCCACAGGATCGCCCGCCTCGGCGAGATCGTTAATCGTCGGAGCCAGGGCGGCGAAATCCGGTGCCGGTGTTCCGTCACCTACATTGATCAATTCGTCGATTGTGGGGGTGCCCCAGATTTCTCCGACCTTCTTCAGTACATCGGAAGGCTGCTCGCGATCGTAAGCGATCAGCGCGCGGCGCACGGCATTGATGCCGATCCAATAGCCGGAGCCTTCGTCTCCCAGGCGCGAGCTCCATCCACCGGCAGTCTCCCGGCTGCCATCGGGTGCGCGGCCTATGGTGTTTGACCCTGTTCCCGCAATCTGCAAAATGCCCGGACCGCCCTGAAATGCCGCATCCAGCGCAATCACTTCATCGCCGACGATTTCGCTTCGCTCCACGCCGAAGCCGTTGAATACGGCAGTGATCCACTCGCTGATGCCTGGCATGGCGGCACTTGCCACCCCGCACGAAGCTGCCACCACCCTAGTCGGGCCGGCTTGATCGAAGATGTCCTTGAGCAGCGCGCGCAGGTTCGCCTCTGCTGTTTCAGTGCCCACGCGCAGGCGCTTGATGGAGCCGCTTTCCGCGTAAGCGAGCACTTTGTCACCGGCTACAAGCGAAGCACGCGTGCGCGTTCCTCCGCCATCAATTCCGAGAATTGCATCCATCCTTTCTCGCTCCTTTTATTGCTCTGCTTCGTCTTGCGGATCCCTGCCGTCATCGCGAAGGGTGCCGGCAAGGATGTACAGACTGCCGTCCGATTTCGGCGGCCTCAGGCCCAGGATGTGCGCCATCCAGGGATAAAGATTGACATTTTCAAACGGCGCTACGGTTTTTCCCGGCGCAATGTCCGGGCCGGCTGCGAAGAAAATGGCCTTCATTTCGCGTTGAGACTGCGGATCCAAATCGTCGACACCCGGCGGGGGCGGCGGATCCGGCTGGCCTGCAGCGGGCGCATGGGCGCGAATCGCGTAAGGACCGGTGGCAATCGCAACGGGGTCACCGATTCGAGAATTCATGCTCATGTGCAGGTCCGGCGGCAGATCTTTACGGCGGTAGACGACGAAGAGGGATGAGACATGGTTGAGCTGTCTATAGACGCGCTCGCGTTCCTGCTCGGTATGTCCGTAGAGCAGTGCACCATCGGTCTTAAAACCATTGAGGCTGGTGAACTGATCAAGCGTGATCCAGCCAGCTTCGGTTTTTGCCAGCCCGCGATCGCTGACCACCACCAGGTCAACAGGTAGGCCGGAGGCGTCCAAGGCAGCTTTGAGACGGCCGACGAAATCATCGGCATGCAAAACGGCTGTTCTGACCTCGGGAGAGTCCGGACCAAAGCGGCCGGCTTTTTTGTCTACCCCGAAGAACTCGATAGCGATAAAATGGGGCCGTTCCGGGGCCGCTAGGTGTACCCAGCGGAGCACCATGTCCACGCATTTTCGCGCTTGAACATCATTGCAGGGCTCGGCAGTATAGCTGGGAGGATACCCGGCAATTACAGAATCCGATCCGGGCCAACCCATCACGGCCGAGCGCATTCGCTGATCTTCAGCGAGGCTCCAGAGCGGAACGCCGCCATACGCCTCGACCGACTCCTTCTCAACTTCGGCAGAAAAGTGAGTCATACGCTTCGGACCGTAGAAGCTCTCCGCCACGAGCCCGTGATGTCCCGGGTAAAGCCCGGTCACCACCGTGAACTGATTGGGAAGGCCGAGTGCGGGAAAGCTGGGAAGCATTCCCTCCGGCGCCCACGCGCCTCCTTTACCGAGTGCGAGTAAATGGGCAGCGCCATCGCGTTCTGCGTAATCCCACCTGAAACCATCCAGCGAAACAAGCACCACGTAATGTTGTGCCTGAGCTTGCGAGGAGTTGGGGCCGCTTTCTCCGGGCGATTCTTGATGCGGTGGGGCGGGCGTTCCGGACTGCCCATCCAACGATGGCGGCGCTACCCCAAGAGCCAGCAGAACAAAGGCGAGAGCGGGCCCGCGCCACGCTTCAAATCGCATCACAAGAGCCCCTGCTCAAGATTAGCGCACCGGAATGAAATGCCGTTGTCACGGCAAAGTTCCACGTGCCGCCCAGCGGTTCTGCAGATTCTGATTTGAGAACTTATGAGACACGAGCTGATCGTCCTGCAGCCGCGCGACGAAGAGTCGAAGGTACACTTACCACCGGTTTGCGCGGTACTGGATCAGCCGCTTCCCGTTCGGACTCGGGGTGAAGGAGGTTGCCGTTTGCCGCTGGTTTCAGCAACCGGGTCATCAATTGCCTGCACAGCTTTCGCGCGGATTCCAGAGAGCGGCCAGCCTGCGCTTGCAGGAATTCCGCGGCTGCTGCCATGCTGGCGTTGCCATGTTCAGCTCGCGCGGCTTCTTGGGTTAGCCCCTGCCAATCGTGCCACTCACCTACCGCCCCGGTCATACGTTTGAGCAACGCGGCCTGGTGCGCGGCGGCAACGTCATGCGGCGCGAATACTTCCGCAAGATATCGGATCTTTTTGACCCGTTTGCGAAACTCGTGCAGGTTTTCGCTGTGAAGGGCAGGAAAGTCCGCTGCCACGGAAGCAATCTGGGCGCGAATTCTCTCTTCGGCGCCACTCTCCAGCGAGGGCGCGAAGCCTCCGAAGGCGCTTTCTACCTTGCGACTCAACCGATTCAGGCGCTTTCGCCGCCGATTGACCACAGCCACGAGCTTTTTGGCCGCTGCCTCGCGACTTTGTTTTATGCTGCGCTCGATCTCCTCAATCCCGCCCATGCACTCCTTCGGCAAAACAGGATGACCGTCGCTGTCGGTGTGCGCCCAGCTCCGCACCCTCGCCAGCTTATCCAGGGAAACGTCGGCCTGCCGCACCGGTCCCAGTGCCTGGCGAAGTTTCTTCCCCTGTCGCCGCCAGCGCTGCACCGAATCTGTTTCGGAGGCGTCTGCCTGCTGCCGGCTCGTGCAGTATTCAAGAGTGGCTTCGAGCCGCAACGTGGCGACACGCAAAGAATGGACGTACTTTCGGCCGGGCTTTCGGCCGCAGCGCGCCAACAATCTTCGCCATTCTTCCATGCTCAAATGCGATTTCGAGTGCACGTCCGGGTGCAGAGAACCCCTCGCGGACAGAACGCCGGGATTCATAGAATCACTAACCTTTCCAGACCTCTATTTTGCACCACTTTTTTCCCCGGAGTCTTGTCACCCGTTGCCAAGCGGGTCTTTGGCGTCCCAGACAGAGCTTGGCACTGCAAATTGTGCCTGGGTAACGTCGCGGAGCTTGACGCAAGTATGGTTCCCCTCAGGGATAATCAGAACAGGAAAGTGCACTCCATCGCGCGACCAACCCCAATGCAATGTGCCGGGCAACGAGGGCTCGCTTCGCAGTCCGCCAGCAGACTTGACGCGCAAACTATCCCCGTTTACACATGGAACATTCCGCGCGCGTATTCGTAAGAGAAATCATGGCCGAAGTTGAAAACGCAGACCGTCAGATTACCATCCGCAGAAGCAGGTTTTTCGATTCAGGCACGATGATGGTCGTGTTCGTCGCTCTGGTTCGGATCGTTCTGTACTTTTTTTCCGCGCCGCACTACGGTTATTTTCGTGACGAACTCTACTATCTCGCCTGTGGCAGGCATCCCGCGTGGGGATATGTCGATCAACCGCCGCTCATTGCCTGGGTGACCTGGGTCCTTGAACACACCATCGGGACATCGCTTTGGGCGCTTCGTCTGCTGCCTGCCCTGGCTGATGTTGGCGCGGTGATCCTTGCCGGCCTGCTTGCGCGTGAGCTTGGTGGCCGCACGTGGGAAATGTTTCTTGCTGCGCTTGCGACACTGGCAGCGCCGATCATGCTTATTCTGTCCCACCTTTTCACGATGAACGCTTTTGATCCGCTGCTCTGGACAGCGATCGCCTATCTCATCGTGCGTGTCGTGAAGACCGGCAACGAGCACCTCTGGGTCGCCGTCGGCATTCTGTCCGGTGTCACCATCCTCAACAAATATGGAGTTGTGTTCTGGTTTGCGGGCTTGATCGTCGGTATGCTCTTTACGCCGCTGCGCGCCAGCTTCCGGCGGCCCGGGTTTTGGATCGGCGCAACGCTTGGAGCGCTTATTGCGCTGCCGAATTTTCTATGGCAGTGGTCACATCAATTTCCTTTCCTGCAGTTGATGCATAACATCCGCATGGAAGGCCGCGACATTTCCCTGCCGCCACTTCCTTTTCTCGAAGCGCAGGCGCAGATGCTCGGTTACGTCGCCGCAATTCTCGTGCTCTTCGCTCTGCTCTTTTTCTTCTCGAAAGCGGGCCGGCCGTATCGCGCCTTGGGTTGGGCCTATCTCATTTTTGTCGGGATCATGATGGCGCTTCACGGAAAGATGTACTACCTCACGGCCGTCTACCCCATGATGTTTGCGGCCGGAGCTGTGTGGATGGAGAGCGCTACCCGCGAGAAAAAGTGGAAGTGGGCCCAACCGGCCTTGACGCTGGCCATCATTGCTATAAGCGGAATCTATCTGCCGATGTCACTGCCGGTGCTTAGCGTGCCGTCTTTTCTTGCGTACGAGCACAGGCTGGGAATTCATGCGCAACGCTTCGAGCATAACCGACCGGCTGTTTTACCGCAGATCTATGCCGACATGTTCGGCTGGCCTGAAATGGCCGAGCGCGTAGCTGCGTTTTACCGCACGCTTACTCCCCAGGAGCAGCGCGAAACCGCCATTTTTGCCGGCAATTATGGTGAGGGTGGCGCGATCGACTTCTTCGGACCTCGGTATGGATTGCCGCAGGCCATCGGCGGCCACCAGAATTTCTGGATATGGGGACCGCGCAACTATACCGGCGCCAGCCTCATCGTGCTCGGAGAAAGCGATGTGCGCAATATGGAGAGATATTGCTCGAGTTATTCCGTGGTGGGAACGACGCAGTTTCCGTTGTCGCGGCCAGATGAATGGGAGCCGATCTACTATTGCCGCGGATTCAAGTGGAATCTACAGACGTTCTGGCCGCAGCTGAAACGCTGGCAATGAACGGATCAGAAACGATACACCACTCCTACGGCGGCGCGCGTGTTCCAGGTCAGGTGCGGCGAGTTGGTGGATGGGGGCAAGTTGTTGGTGAAGGAAAACGACGCCCCAATTCGATCGCCGGAGATGCGCACGGCAAGACGCCGATTCAGGCCGATATCAAGTCCGCCGCCGATGCCGCCGGCGAAGGAAAAATCGGGTGTTTCGTTTTCGCCGCCGGTGTGTTCCGCGCCCATGGTTCCGCGGAAGAAACCGTCGACAGGACCGACGATGTCCATGCGGAATTGGGGGCCGACGAGGAGAGAAAAAATCGACGGCTTGCCGGGATTGCCCTGCGACGTCGCCCACTTGTACTGATCGCCGAGCACCACCATGGCGAAGTGCCTGCCCCAGTAGCGCGCGGCGGAGGCTTCAATGCCCTGCAATCCGTAGCGCGACTGATTGACCTGGTTGAGAGTGGAGTAGCCAAAGCCGGCGGTGACTTCGTAGCGGAGAGGAGACGCGGCGGCGGGCGGAGGCGTGTTTTCAGGTGTGCTCGTGACCTGCGCGCGAGCTGCCGGCGCCAGCAGGCCGGCGACGGTTGCGGCGACGATGGTAAGCAAGAACGATCTCTTCAAAATGCGGACTCTCCTCAATGCCGTGCTTTGGCGCGCCTCACGCTTTCCGGACGCGCTGCCGGGCGTGCGCTGCGATGGCTGTTCCGGTACGCTCATAGACTATCGTCTGACCCCCGGTTCGATGAAGGGGCCGGGGTGCGATGAGGCTGGCGGTGCTCATGTCATCTGACGGCGGGAGGGCGGGGAGGAGAGCGGGGGGAATACAGGATTACGGTTTTTGAGGTTTCTGGTTTTTACAGATTTAAAGTTTTACAGTTTTACTTTCAAAAATCAATTTGCCCCGAAAACGCGGTTTTCGCCAGGCCACTACTCGAAATCGCCGCATGTTTGCTGGCGAATTTCGATTCTGCCGTTTTGTTTGGCGTCGCGTTCATTGAATCCCCGTGTGTTGCAAATTAACTCTTCGCCGATTTCGAAGCCGCTTCTGAAGGATTGTGCTCTTGCTGGCGACATCGCCGTGATGAGCCACTTGCCGGCAGCGGAGAGCCGCTGACGGCAGGAGCAAATCCATATGTATCTATTATGAGCACAATCGAATAATTATCGGCAAAATGGAAGTGGCTGATTGCAAAGGAGTTGTGAAGTTTTCCACTTGACAAAAAAGCAGGGAACAGGGAACAGGGAATAGGGAATAGGGAATAGGGAACAGGGAACAGGGAACAGGGAACAGGGGAACAGAGGCCTATTGATGTGGGGAATGCAGGTTGTCGTTGATTGCGCGTAAGAGCGTGCCGGAGGGATCGCTGGAGTAATGCCAGAACATGATGCCGGCGAGCTTGTTTTTTAGCACGTACTGGGATTTGGCGGCGAGCGACTGCGGGTCTTCGTAGCTCAAGAAAACGCGCTGTTCGGGGCTATAGAGGTAAGGAACCGATGAGGCGGCGTCCCAGTAGCGGGTGAAGCCATGGTTGAGCATGGTGGTGGCGATGGTGTCCCAGGAGAGGTGCGCATCGGGGGCGCTTTTGCCGTGCTGGAACAAGCCGTGATTCACGTCGGCGACATCGCGCCAGGCGTATCCGTAAAAGGGAACGCCGAGCACGATCTTTGCCGCCGGCACACCGGCCTTTTCGTAGGCCTGGATGCTCGTGTCCGCCGAGGCATGCTTGGGATCCGCAGGCGATGTGAACAAAGGCGCGGAGTTTCCGGTGATGTGGTCGGGGCCGGGCATGTAGAAGTCATAGGCCATCAGGTTCACCGCGTCGACGTAGCTCTGCACCTTGTCCATCTCGGTCTTCTGGAGGTATTCATCGGAAGCTTCCGCGGCAATGGTCAGGTAGAGGCGGCGGTGCAGGGTTTTGCCGGCGGCGTCGAACTGCTCGCGCAATGCCTTCAGCAGCAGGGTAAAGTTCTGCTTATCTTCGCGGCGGTGGACGTTGCCCGCGCCGGACTGGTCGGGATATTCCCAGTCGACGTCGAGGCCGTCGAGACGGTAGCGCTGGATGAGGTCAAGGGCGCTGGCGATGAAGGCCTGGCGGGATTCCCGGGTAAGCGCGGCATCGGAAAAATTGCCCGACCAGCTCCAACCGCCGACGGAGAGCAGGATGGTGAGGGCGGGATTCTGCCGGCGAAGCCCGGTGAGCAGGGCGAGGTTGGCTGCATCGTGGGGATCGCCGAGGACGACCGCGCCGTTCCTGATATTGGCGAAGGCATAATTGATGCGGGTGAGGGCGCGGGCGTCGACCTGGCAGGACGAGAGCGACGTTCCGTCAGGAAAGACGTAGCCGACGATAGAAGGTTTGCTGTCCGCACCGGCGGCGAATGCGCGGATGCACGGTAGGACGAGCGCCGCGCAAAGAAGCGGCAGCACGAGGGCGCGGAGAAGCCTCATGCAAGGAGCGTAGCAAAGAGGAGCCGCCAGCGGATGTGAGCGCGATGGTCCTGGTAGATCTGATGGGAGCAGGGCGTATGGGTCTGGCGCCGGTCCCATGACCAGCGGGGGATGCGGAGGCCGTTCGGCACATCGTGCAGTTCTCGCCTGGATCACCTGATTGACGACGGCGCGGACTGAACGTTCTCGATGAGAGATTCGGCATCATTTCGGGGGTTCGAGGGGGTCGCGGAATGGTCAGGAGACACCAACTTTCGGTACCGATCAGCCAACAGGACTCCCGCAATTCCAGGACCGTACTACGAACTTACCCTATGCTTAATGTCGCCAATTGACAACGGATTACCATTCAGGTAATTTAGAGATAGACGTTATGGATTACCTTTGCAGGTATGCATGGACATTATCGTCAGTGACAACAAACTGCGACGAACTCTCGAAACAGAGAGCGCTCAAAAACGCGCATTCGGCACGGACATTGCGGGCAAACTGCGATTGCGACTTGCTGCTCTGAAGGCCGCCGAATCGCTAGTAGATTTTTGGCCCCCAAAGAGTCTCCCCGAGCGGTGCCATGAGCTCGAAGGTCAACGCAAAGGGACCTTCTCAATTGACCTCAAGCATCCATTTCGACTCATACTCCGGCCAATGAAAGCAAGGACAAAGGAACAAACCGACGAACAACAATGGTGGAGCTGTATCACGGAAATTGAAATCATATCGATCGAGGACACTCATGGATAGCGGCAACAAATTCGCTCTTGATCTGGATGCCACTCCGCACCCCGGTGAACTGGTGCTTGAGTATCTCGCCGCCAACGGGTGGACACAGCAAGATCTCGCACGTAGGACAGAATTGACGCCGAAAACCATAAGCGAGCTCTGCAATGGGAAAACCTCTGTCTCGCCTCAAACTGCTCTTTTGTTCGAGAAGGTGCTTCAGCGTCCTGCTCGCTTTTGGTTGAACCTTCAGAGGCAGTTCGATGAAGCTCACGAACGGGAGCGACGGCTGCTTAAAGCTTCCGATTGGTTAGACTGGGCGCGAAGCTTCCCTCTGAAAGAGATGAGAGATAAGCAATTTTCGTTACCGGAGGGGCATTCTGAGGCGGAGACGCTCTTGAGTTTCTTTGGGGTTTCCTCTCCGAGAAGCTGGGAGTCTGTGTGGAAAGCAGCTCCTGTTGCATATCGGCAAACTCGGTCATTTTCCGTACACGAACAATCGGTCGCCGCATGGGTCCGAGAAGCTGAACTATTGGCATTCCAGTTTGATCTCGCCGAGTTTAGCGAAAGGTTGTTGACCGAAATGCTTCCCGAACTACGTCAGTTGACCCGCAGGAGCGGAGAGGAAATCATTGAGCCCGTCCAAAAGCTTTGCGCGGCGGCAGGAGTCGCAGTTGTTTGGGTTCCGGAGCTTCGAAACACGGGAATAAGTGGCTGTGCGCGCTGGCTTAACGATAAATGGGCGCTAGTTGGCCTGACTCTTCGGTACAAATGGGATGACCAAATGTGGTTCACTCTATTTCACGAGATCGGCCACTTGGTACTTCATCGAAGTCAAAAACGATTTGTTATAGACAATGCTGCCGAGGATCTGACAGACCCAGTAATTGACCCAGAGATGCGCAAGTTCGAGGTGGAAGCGAATCAGTTTGCTGCAGATAGTCTTATTGCCCCGGAAATGTTGGGAAAATTCATTAAAGAGAATTCGTTCACAAACGAGTCGATACACAGTTTTGCGGAGTTGATAGGAGTGGGGCCCGGGATTGTTGTGGGGCGGTTGCAGCACGACGGCATACTCAAGCCGCATCAAGGAAACAAATTAAAGCAAAAACTCAATTGGAAGTTTGTTGACGAGGAATAGGGTTTCAATTTGCCGGAGAAGAGGCGCGCGGGGCGGCTGTGGTCCTCTTCTGCATTGATACGTTTTCGGGCATCGGAACTCAGCGGAGCGTTCGCAGCGCGGGATAGAGCCTGCGCCAGTGGGCATAGGCCGACTTGTAGGCGGCGAGGTCGCCCGGGTCGGGCTCGATGCGCTGGGCGACCTCGATGGCTTGCGCGCAGGCCTGGTCGAGGTTGGGCCAGTGACCGGCGGCTACGCCAGCCATCAGCGCGCAGCCGAAGGCGCCGCCTTCTTCGGCGACGAGTACTTCGACGGGAAGACCGTAGATGCCGGCCTGGATGCGCCGCCACAATTCGCCGCGCGCGCCGCCGCCGCCGAGGCGGACATCGCTGACGGGAATGCCGAGCTCGGCAAAGAGGGTGAAGGAGTCTTTGAGCGAGTAGGCGACGCCTTCGAGCACAGCGCGGACGAAGTGGCCGGCGGTATGGCTGGCGTCGATGCCCGCAAAGGATGCGCGAACGTATGGGTCGAGGTGAGGCGTGCGCTCGCCAAGCAGGTAGGGCGCCCACATGAGGCCTTGGCTGCCGGCGGGAATTTTTTCTGCCTGCGCGTTGAGGGCGTCGTAATTCTGGCCGGCGAAGAACGTTTCCTTGAGCCAGCTCAGGCTGAGGCCGGCGCTCTGGGTAACGCCCATGACGTGCCAGAGGCCGGGAACGGCGTGGCAGAAGGTATGCAGGCGGCCTTGCGGGTCTTTGGTGGGCTCGGCAGTGGCTGCGAAGACAACACCGGAGGTGCCGATGGTGGCGGAGACCGAGCCGGGCTGGAGAATGCCCATGCCGACGGCTCCTGCGCCCTGATCGCCGGCGCCGGCGGCTACGGGCGTGCCGGCTTTGAGGCCGGTGAGCGATGCGGCTTCTTCGCTGATGCGGGCGCAGACTTCTGGTGACTCGAAGACGCGCGGCAGCCAGCTTTCGGGAATGCCGGCGGCTGCGGCCACTTCGCGCGACCAGCGGCGATGGGTAACGTCGAGAAGCAGCGTGCCGGAGGCCTCCTGCACGTCGATGGCGAACTCGCCGGTGAGGCGAAAGCGGACGTAGTCCTTGGGGCACATGACATGGCGGATTTTGGCGAAGATTTCCGGCTGGTGTTTTTTGACCCAGAGGAGCTTGGTGAGAGTGAAGTTGGGCAGGACGGGGTTGCAGGTGAGCTCGATGAGGCGCTCGCGGCCGATTTTTTCGGTGAGCCAGTCGCACTCGGCCTGGGTGCGGGTGTCGCACCAGATGAGAGAGGGGCGCAGGACCTGGCCGCGCTCATCGAGCATGACGGCGCCGTGCATCTGGCCGGTGAGTGCGAGTGCGGCGATGGGCTCATGAGGTTCGGGAACGGCGGCAAGCGCGTCGCGAATGGCCTCCTGGGCGGCGCGCCACCAATCTTCGGGATCCTGCTCCGCCCAGCCGGGATGTTCGGCACGAAAGGGCGCATGTGAACTCGATGCGGCGCCGACTAATTTGCCGTTCGCATCCACTATGACGGCGCGTGTGCCGCCGGTCCCCACGTCCATGCCCAGAAAATGCATGCCTCACTCCTTTTCCGGCGGAACTCCGCCAGGCGGCTGAGCCGATAAATCGGTTTTTCGCTGCGCCCGCAGCATAGCAGCTTTGATTTGCAAACGAAAGTGCGCTTCGCGCGCGCTGGGCGCGGCGGCATGATGGTTGCTTAGCTCCGCCAGTTGCAGGTAGCCTAGAGGCGTACCTGCGGATTTCATCTCACTTGCCGGTCGTTCCCCCCCCGGGAATCGCTGCGGATGGAAGCTCCAAAACGGCCGCGAGTGAGTGTTAATTGCTCGAATCCTATTCGAATGTCATAAACGGCGCGTGGGGCTGCCGGTACCGCGGACAACGATCGAGGAAAGCTTAAAGGAGCCGGCCGGACGATGTCAGATTCAGTTTCCATTTGTGTAATCGGATCGGGGTATGTGGGCCTCGTCGCGGCCGCGTGTTTCGCGGAGATGGGGCATCGCGTGATTTGCGTAGATAACGACGAGGCGCGGGTGAAACTGCTGCAGGAGGGCGGAGTGCCGATTTTCGAGGAGCACCTGCCCGAGCTGCTGGCCCGGCATCGCGACAAGGGCGTGGTCTTCACCAGCGATCTGGGCGGGGCGGTGGAGAGCAGCGAAGCGATCTTCATCGCCGTGGGCACGCCCCAAGGCGAAAGCGGCGCAGCCGATCTTTCTTACGTTGAGGCAGTGGTCTCCGAGATCGCGCGTTCGATCCGGGGCTACAAGGTGATTGTGGAGAAGAGCACGGTGCCGGTGTACACCAACGAGTGGATCCGGCGCGTGCTGCACCGGCATGGAGTGGATCCGAGCAGCTTCCACGTGGTGTCGAATCCGGAGTTTCTGCGCGAGGGGACGGCGGTTTGCGATTTCATGCATCCCGACCGCATCGTGGTGGGAGTGGGCGATGAGCGATCGGCGGTGATGATGCGGCGCATCTACGAACCGCTGACCAGCGGCAGTTATTATTCCCAGGCGGACGCATTGCCGGGCCAGTGCAGCGCCGCGCGGCCGGCAACACTGGTGGTAACTTCGGCGCAAAGCGCGGAGATCATCAAGCACGCGTCGAATGCGTTTCTGGCACTGAAGATTTCGTTCATCAACGCGGTTGCGAACCTGGCTGAGGCGGTCGACGCGGACATCGAGGATATTGCCGCGGGGATGGGCGCAGACAGCCGCATCGGTCCCAAATTTCTGCGCGCGGGATTGGGCTACGGCGGGTCCTGCTTCCCCAAGGACGTGGCTGCGTTTCACTGGGTGGCGCAGCAAAGGGGCGTCGAATTCCAGCTTCTGCAGGAGATCAGGAAGATCAACGACACGCAGCGGGAGATCTTTTTCAACAAGGTGCTTTCGGCGTTGTGGACGCTGCGCGGTAAGCGGCTGGCGGCGCTGGGGCTGGCATTCAAGGGGGATACCGACGATATCCGCGAGTCGCCTGCGCTGGAGATCATCAAGAAGCTGCTGGACGCTGGAGCGATTGTAGCGGCGTACGATCCGGCGGCGATGGAACGTGCGAAAGCGGTGATGCCGCCAAGCGGAAATCTAATTTACGCCGATAGTGTGTACGAAGCGGCCAAGGGCGCGGATGCGGTGCTGATTCTGACCGACTGGAAGGAGTTCGGCCGGCTGGACCTGGTAAAGCTGAACCAGGCGGTGCGTTTCCCGATCGTGGTTGATGGCCGCAACCTTTACAAGTCGCAGCAGATGGCCGAGCACGGGTTTACTTATGTAAGTATGGGCCGGCCGGCAAGCTATCACGCGCAGCAGGGAAAGCCGCGCGGCGAAGTGAATGTAGTGGCCTGATGAGCGGCCGAGAGGCACGGGGCGGACCAAAGGATTGAACTCATCTGTATGCGAGTACTCATTACCGGCGCGGCCGGATTTCTTGGCTCTCATCTGACAGATCGCATGCTGGCCGAAGGCCATAAGGTGATCGGGGTGGACAATTTTGCCACCGGTTCGCGGGAAAACATTGCGC
Source organism: Occallatibacter sp. (assembly GCA_035935755.1). Classification (GTDB taxonomy): domain Bacteria; phylum Acidobacteriota; class Terriglobia; order Terriglobales; family Acidobacteriaceae; genus Telmatobacter. The sequence goes on from DASYWU010000005.1 coordinate 32,151, forward strand.
ACCTGGCGGGGGAAACCTGCTTCGAGTTCAAGGAATGGGATATCTGCCGGCCGATGGGATCCGCATCTGATGGAGGATATGATCCGGGGCCGGTGGATTACGTTTTCAATCTGGCTTCGCCGGCCAGTCCTCCGGAGTATTTGCGCCTGCCCATCGAGACGTTGCGGGTTGGTTCGGCGGGAACGCAGAACATGCTCGAGCTTGCAGCAGGAACTGGCGCGGGCTTTCTGCATGCCTCCACGTCGGAGTGCTACGGCGATCCGCTGGAACATCCGCAGAAAGAGGAGTACTGGGGGCACGTGAATCCCATCGGGCCGCGATCAGTGTACGACGAATCGAAGCGCTTTTCGGAGGCGCTGGTGATGGCTTATCACCGCGCCCGCGGGGTGAACACGCGCCTTGCCCGCATCTTCAACACTTACGGCCCGCGGCTGCATCCTGCGGACGGCCGCGTCATTTCCAATTTCCTGATGCAGGCGCTGCGCGGCGAGCCACTCACCGTATATGGGGACGGCAGCCAGACGCGGAGCTTCTGTTACGTCGATGATCTGATCGATGGCCTGGTTCGCCTGTCGCGCTGCGATGAGCATCTGCCGGTGAATATCGGCAATCCGGCCGAGTTCACGATCCTGGAATGCGCGCGCGCGGTACTGGAAGTGACCGGCTCGACAAGCCAGATAAAATTCGAGCCGCTGCCGGTGGATGATCCGACGCGGCGCTGCCCGGATATCAGCAAAGCCCGCAGGGTGCTGGGGTGGGAGCCGCACATTGCTCTTAAGGAAGGGCTGGCAAAGTCGCTCAGTTATTTCAGGAGCAAGCTGGAGGCGGCGGCCTGAGCGGGGTTTTGATCCGGCGCGGATGTGGGCCGCAAAATCCACAGTGATTTGGCTGGAAACGGGAGCCGAACGCCCCTATGCTCATTTTCATGCCACACTCGATCGTTTTTCAGCACATGTTTCAACTGCCGCTTCCGGTGATCGAGAAGCTGCTTCGTCCTATCGTCGTCTACCTGGCGCTGGTTGCGTTGCTGCGCATTTTTGGGAAGCGCGAGCTGGCGCAGCTCAATCCATTCGACCTGGTGGTGCTGCTTTCGCTATCGAACGCGGTGCAGAACTCCATTATCGGCGACGACAACTCCGTTACCGGCGGCGTGATCGGAGCGTGCGCGCTGCTGGCCATTAACTGGCTGGTGGTGAAGGCAGCCTTTCGCTCGCGGCGGCTGGACTTTCTGCTGGAAGGACGCGCGACCGTGCTCATTCGCAACGGACAGCTGGATCGGAAGGCCCTGAAGCGCGAATCCATGACGCGCGAAGAACTTCTGGCTGTCATTCACCGACAGGGATTCGAAGGTTTCCATCATGTGCGCAAGTGCGAGCTGGAGCCTAACGGCACCTTCTATGTGGAGCCGTATGAGCCGACGGCCGAGGACAAGCGGCACAAGGAAGTGATGGCGCGCCTGGACGCGTTGAGCCGCGAAATGGCGGCGTTGCGCGGGCCGCTCGCTGAAGGGCAGTAGGTCTATTCCCACTCAATAGTGCCGGGCGGCTTCGAGGTGATGTCGTAGACGACGCGGTTGATGCCGCGCACTTCATTGACGATGCGGTTGGAGATGCGCTTCATCAAGTCGTAAGGCAGGGGCGTCCAGTCGGCGGTCATGCCGTCTTCAGAGTGCACGGCGCGGACGGCAGCCGTGTAGGCGTAGGTACGCTGGTCGCCCATTACGCCGACGCTCATGACGGGAAGCAGCACGGCGAAGCTTTGCCAGATTTTTGAGTAAAGACCGGCGGCTTTGATTTCCGAGACGACGATATCGTCGGCTTCCTGAAGGAGGGCGACGCGCTCGGGTGTGACTTCGCCGAGGATGCGCACGGCCAGGCCGGGGCCGGGAAAGGGCTGGCGGCCGAGGATGTCTTCGGGCATGCCGAGGTCGCGGCCGATGCGGCGGACTTCGTCTTTGAAGAGATCGCGCAGCGGCTCGATGAGCTTGAGCTTCATGCGCTCGGGAAGACCGCCGACATTGTGGTGGCTCTTGATGGTCTGGCTCGGGCCTTTGACGCTGGAGGACTCGATGACGTCGGGATAGAGCGTGCCCTGGACCAGCCAGTCAAGTTTGCCGTTGGGACCGCCGGTTTCGCGCGCGATGCGACTGGCTTCCTCTTCGAAGACGGAGATGAATTCCTGGCCGATGCGCTTGCGTTTCACTTCGGGGTCGGAGATGCCAGCCAGCCGCTCGAGAAAGCGCGCGGTGGCATCCACGGCGACGATGTTGAGGCCCAGCTTATCGCGCAGATTTTTCTGCACGTTTTGAAATTCGTTTTTGCGCAGCACGCCGTTGTTGACGAAGATGCAGGTGAGCTGAGGGCCGATGGCTTTGTGGACGAGCATGGCTGCGACGGAGGAGTCGACGCCGCCGGAGAGGCCGCAGATGACGTGACCGGAGGCGACTTTCTGGCGGATGGAGGCGACGGTGCTCTCGATGAAATGGGCAGGGGTCCAGTCGCCGCGCGCGCCGCAGATGCTGAAGAGGAAGTTTTTGAGCAGTTGCGGGCCCAGCGGGGTGTGGTGCACTTCAGGATGGAACTGCACCGCCCAGATGCGCCGCTCTTCGCTGGCGATTCCAGCGAGGGCGTTGGCGGTGATGGCGGTGCGATGAAAGCCGGGAGGGAGCTCGAGAGCTTCGTCGCCGTGGCTCATCCATACGGCGAGATTGGAGGGCAGGCCGGCGAAGAGCGGCGTGGCTGCATCTTCGACCGTGACTTCCGCGTGTCCGTATTCGCGCCGGGTGGCGGAGCGCACTTTGCCGCCGAGATGATGGACGATGAATTGGAGGCCGTAGCAGATGCCGAGGATGGGCGCGCCGGTTTCGAGCAGGCGCGGGTCGGCGGCGGGCGCGTCGGCATCATAGACCGACGAAGGGCCGCCGGAAAGAATCAGGCCGATGGGATTGTGGGACTGGATTTCGCTGAGCGGCGCGGTGCAGGGAAGGACGATGGAGAAGACATTCTGCTCGCGCACGCGACGGGCGATGAGCTGGGTATACTGCGACCCGAAGTCGAGGATGACGATTGTCTGGGTGTCCACGTTTTAGTGTGGCAGGGGGGCGGGTGGGATGTAAAGAAGTGGCTTCGCTGTCATCCATTCGTAACGCATTGGGCTATTCGTAATGAAATCTCGCCTGTACGAACTCGATACGGTCGGCCTTGACGCGATAGACGAGCCGATGCTCGTGGGAGATACGGCGGCTCCAGCAGCCGGCAAGCTCATGCTTGAGAGGCTCCGGCTTTCCGATGCCAACAAACGGATCGGAGAGAATAGCGTCCATGAGTTCAAGAACGCGGAGCGCAGACTTGCGATCCGTCTCGATCCAATTTCGAAGATCTTCGCGAAATTGCCTGGAAATTACCGCAACGCGATCAGGCGGCTTATTCATCGGGCGCGTTCAGCTTGCCTTTTCCAAGCCCACCGAACGGCGGAGTTCCTCAACAGTCACGACTTTTCCCTTTCCCTGATCGAGGTCCCGCAAAGCCTCGCGAAGTCGCTGGGCGTTTTTGGGTGAGCGAAGCAGGTGCGCCGTCTCCATGATGCTAGCCAGTTCGTCGGCGGAGATGATGGCAACGTCTCGATCGCCGCGCCGCTTCACCACAACGACTTCGCGGTCGTCGACAACGCGGTCGAGGAATGATGCGAGGTTCTCGCGCAGCGCAGTGTAGGTGGTTTCAGTAGCCATCGAATTGCCTCTCACATAAGAGTACAGTGTTCCTGTACGTATGTCAATAAAGGCGTGGCTACGGCAGCGCGTTGGCTGCGGCTATGGGGTCCCAGTGGTCGTCGCCGGCGAGGAATGCGCTGGGCATGTACTGGGCGGCTTCGGCGTCGGATAGCTGGTGGGACCAGGGCACGCGCTTGGAGGGATTGGCGCCGGGGCCGAGGTCGTTGTACTCGGCATAGTAGGCGAGGGGCGTGCCGGGAGTGCGGCCCCAGGCGCTCCAGCCGCCGGGAATGATGTCGGCGGGAAGGTAAGTGCGCATAAATATGACGCGTGCATAGGGACGCCAGGGGCGGCCGAGGCTGATGGTGTCGCGGCGATGATGGGCTGAGCCGGGCTCGGCTGCCAGCGCCTTGGCGACGCCGCTAGTCACTTTGCTGTCGACGATGACGTAGCCGGTGGATTGCTGGGGTGAAGTGCGCGATTGCGCGGTGAGGAAGCCGGGGCCGTTGGCGTGAATTTCGTCGCGGTCGAAGACGGCGGTGGCGTTGCCGAAGATGAAATCGACACCGCCTTCGATGTAGGAATCGGCATAATATTGGCGGCCGTAATCGGCAAAGAGGGTGTCCTGGTGGCCGAGGAAGCGGCAATGCTTGAAAACGGAGCGGTCGGCGCGATCGGCGACGGCGACGGCCTGGCCGGTGTTGCCGGCGGCGTTCTCGAAGGTGATGTTGTCGGCTTCGAAGCCGTCGCCGTTGATCTCGACTGTCTCGGTGAAGAAGGTTCCGCCGGCTTGCTTTGCGTTGAGGCCGTTGGTGATGACCACGTCGGAGGGGGATTTACCGGTGCCGATGAGGGTGATGTTCTGATGGTTCTGGGTGACGATTACGCGTTCGTGATAGACGCCGGGGGCGATCTGAATGAAGACGCGGCCGGGCTTGCCGTCGGGGCCGATGCCGGCGAAGGGGTGATGATCCATGGCCATCTGGATGGTGGGAAATTCGGTTTTGCCTTCGGTGCCGGTCTTCACGTCGGGCGAGACGCGAACGTAAACATCCTGCGCGTGAATTGCCGGCGGAGAGCCCAAAATGTTGAGGAACAAAGTGGCAATCAGAGCAATCAGGGACAGGCGCATGAGGCGGGCAACTCCATTCCCCGGGGATGGGGGCAGTTGCCATGATAGCGCGGAGGTGGATGGGCACAGATGGACGCCCTGACATGTTAGTCTGCTAGACAACGCAGAAATCACGGCAGAAACTGCCGCCAGGCTCGGCCGCATCGGCAATGCGATGAAACGCGCGCGAGCCGTTATTCCAAGAGGATTCTGGTATGAAATCTATTTATCTCACGTCCTTTTTGCTGTTCGCCGCCGGCAGCTTGTTTGCGCAATCGCCGGCTGGGACGCAGGCCAGTGACTCGACTCCTAAAGCAGTGGCGCCGATCCCCAGCTTCGATCCTTCCGCGATCGATAAAAGCGTGGATCCCTGCGCGGATTTTTACCAGTACGCCTGTGGCAATTGGGTCAAGAACAATCCTGTACCGGCCGACCAGGTAGTCTGGGCGCGGTCATTCTCGCAGTTGCGGGAACGGGACAGGTACCTGCTGTGGCAGGATCTGGATGCGGCGGCGAAAGACCCGAAGAGCCCGCTGCAGAAGCAATACGGCGATTTCTATGCCGCCTGCATGGACACTTCGACCATCGAAAACCTGGGGCTGAAGCCGATCCAACCGGCGTGGAACAAAATTGCGGCGCTCACGGATGCTCATCAGATTGCGGCTTTGCTCAGCGATCTTGAAAACCACGGCACGCCGGATGGGTTTTTCGAATTTGGCGTGGGCCAGGATGATAAGGACTCGAGCAAACAGATTGCGCAACTCTATCAGGGCGGTATTTCGCTGCCCGACCGCGATTATTACCTGGACCCCTCGGCGCATTTCGAAACCATCCGCAAGGAATACGTAGCGCACGTTACAAAGATGTTCACGCTGGCCGGGGATACGCCCGAAGATGCAGCGAAGGAAGCCGCGGCGGTGATGGAAATCGAGACGGCCATGGCCAAGGCGTCGCTGAGCCGAACGGATTTGCGCGATCCGCAAAAGCGCTATCACATTTACACGCTCGTCCAACTCGACCAGCTAACTCCAAATTTTGACTGGACGACGTATTTCTGGCACTCGGGAATCCGGCCGTTCGACACGCTGAACGTAGGCACGCCGGATTTCTTCAAGGGACTGAACACGCTGATTACCAGCGAGCCGCTGCAATCGTGGAAAAGCTATCTGCGCTGGCAGGTACTGCACGGCCAGGCCTCAGACCTGCCCAAGGCCTTCTACGATGAAAATTTCCAGTTCTTCCTGCATACGCTGGCCGGCATGAAGGAACCGCCGCCGCGGTGGAAGACATGCACTTCGAAGACGGATGCGGCGTTGGGTGAAGCGGTGGGCCAGGACTGGGTGAAGCAGAACTTTCCGCCGGCGGCGAAGGAGAGCACGGAAAAGCTGGTGACGGCGCTGGAGAAGGCTCTAGGCGACGACATCAAGACGCTGCCGTGGATGAGCGAGGCGACGAAGCAGGCGGCCCAGCAAAAGCTCGACATGATACGCCGCAAGATCGGCTACCCGGATAAGTGGCGCGACTACTCCAGCGTGAAGGTGAGCCGCGACGGGTGGATCGAAGACCAGCACCACAGCGCGGTGTACGAGCGGGATTACAACTTCAACAAGCTGGGCAAGCCGGTGGACGAAAAAGAGTGGGGCATGACGCCGCCGACGGTGAATGCGTACTACGATCCCTCGTTCAACGACATCAATTTCCCTGCAGGAATCCTGCAGCCGCCGTTTTTCGATTTCAAGGCGGACCCGGCGTTCAACTATGGCGGCATTGGAATGGTGATTGGACATGAGATGACGCACGGCTTCGACGATGAAGGCGCACAGTACGACGGCAAAGGCAACCTGAACGACTGGTGGACGGCTGCCGATCACAAAGCCTTCCAGGCCAAAACGGAATGCGTGGCCAACGAGTACAGCCATTTTGAGGCTGCCCCAGCGCATGACTCAACTCCGGCAGCGTACCTGAACGGCAAGCTTACGCTGGGCGAAAACACTGCCGATAACGGCGGACTGCGTATCGCATACATGGCGCTTGAAGACACGCTGGCGGCGGAAGGGAAATCGATGGACGAGAAGGCCGACGGCTACAGCGAAGCGCAGCGCTACTTCCTTGGATTTGCGCAGGTCTGGTGCGAGAACGAGACGGACGCCATTGCGAGGCAGTCCGTGCTCGTGGATCCTCATTCGCCGGGCAAGTGGCGGGTAAATGGCACAGTACAGAACTTCGGCGCGTTTGCGAAGGCATTCGGGTGCAAGAAGGGACAGCCGATGTACCCGGTGAACTCCTGCCGCGTGTGGTGAAGAAGACAGGGATCAGGGAACAGGGAAGAGGGAACAGGGAACAGGGAACAGGGAAGAGGGATCAGGGATCAGGGAACAGGGAACAGGGAACAGGGAACAGGGAACAGGGAACAGGGAACAGGGGAAGGTGATCGCTGATTCGGAGTGGTGTGGGAAGTAGAGAGAATTATTGGTGTTGTGCGCGATACTTTTCACCGTGTCACGGCGTCCAAACGGCAACAACGATTTCAGTCGGAAGAGTAAAGAAAACGGATAGGACCGGCAAGACGAATGAAGGCGAGGTGGGTTCATTCGACGCGAGTGGTGTCGGCTTTAGAAACTAGGCACAAGCCGCCCTTGCCTTTTACAATGCATCAGGGACCCATCCCAACCCAGCTCTGCTGTGGAAGAACAAACTTGGCGGCGCATGCCGGACCAGGACGAAGGATTCGCATGAAGTTTACGAAATTGGGCAAGGCACTAATGATGAGCGCCCTCTCGGCTGGCCTCATCCTGGGAATTTCGTCTTGCGTTCAGAGCTACACGGTCGGTTATTTGTATGTGACAGGCACAGTGACAGCCCAATCGGGCAATAACGGCATCATCAGCGGCTTCCGGATCGATCACAACACCGGTTACCTGCGGCCGATCAACCAATTTCCGGTTGCATCCGGAGGCTCCAATCCTGTCCGCGCCGTACTTCTTTCAGGAAGCCGTTTTCTTTATGTGCTCAATCGCGGCGTAAACTCAGCGGGCAATTCCAACTGCACCACAGACGATCCGTGCAAGAGCGCCAACATCACCCAGTTCGCGGTGGGCGGCAACGGCATTCTGACGCCTCAGCAGACATTTTTCACCCAAGGCGTGAATCCATTCCGTCTGATGTCCGACAGCACCGGTTCATTCCTTCTCGTGCTGGATGCCGATTCGACCGCCCCCAATGGCCAGCCGTCGAGCGCGACCAACCCAAATCCGGCCTGTTCACTGGCACTGGGCCCGAAGGTGACGGCATGCGCCGACATCACCGTTTTCAAGATTGATTCGACAACCGGGAGGCTTTCGCTGGTGACAAACGCGCAGGTGACTTCGGCCAGCGGAACACAGCTTACCTACTTTCCGGTACCTTCGAATCCTATCGACTTCGTGATGGCGCCCGGATTCGTGCTGACGCTGAGCGGCACGCCCACCAGCGGCGATTCCGTATTCCCCTACACTAACGGAACCAACGGGCAATTGACGCTGAACCAGAACACATCGCAGCCGCTGGGCATTTTCCAGGCCACGACGATTGTGAATGCCGGAGGAAACATTTACGTACCGGACAACGAGCCACCCAACCCCAATCCCAACCAGTCGGTGGCGCAGATTCTGCTCTTCAGCGTAGGCACCGGGGGGGCGCTTCAGGCGCAGACCACGGGTATCATACCGGACGATCCGTTGCTGGCCGATCCGATCTGGGTGGTTCAGGAGTCCAAGTCGAAGTTTGTGTATGTGGCCAACGCCGCGGGTAATCCCGCAGTTCCGACGTTCCCGGGAGGCGGCATCGCCGGATACAACCTAGTCAGTTCACCGACGCTGCAGCTTACCCCGACGTCGCCGTCCTCGTGGTCCATGGGTTCCGGTCCGCAGTGCCTGGTAGAAGATCCCTCGGACCAGTACTTATACACGGCCAACATGAATGACTCGTCGGTGACGGGGCGGCTGGTCGATCCGAATGCAGGCGTGCTCAACACCCTCACGCGGGGAAGCAAGTTCAATCTCTCCGGCCCGCCCACCTGGTGCGTGATCAACGGGCGCACCGACTGACGGGTAATCAGGGGTGCGGCGGCGATCCGTCTCGCCGTTGCGCATGGGGAGTTTGCAAAGAACCGAGGAGAATGGCTTTGAGCCCGGCGCGGCTTGCCCATAGCGCGCCATTGGAAGGCAACACGAGATTCGGGGCCGCGGGTGCGAGCCGCTAACGAAAGATGCGAATGAAGTTGAACAAACCGAGCCAGCTTGTGCTGGTCTCCGCCGCCGGCCTGCTGCTGGCGTCGCTAGTGACCGCCTGCCAGCAGTTCACCCAGACCCTGACGGTCGATTTTGTCTATGTTGCCAGTGCGAAGGCCGCGGGCCCGAACAACTACGGGGAGATCGATGTTTTAGAGATCAACTCCGAATCGGGCTTCTTGCGCCGGATTCCCGACTCGCCGTTCCCCTCGCAGGGCCGCAATCCTGTGGCGGAGGCGGTGTCGGCTGATTACTCCAGTCTTTTCGTTGTCAACCAGGACGACAACACCGTGGTTCAGTTCGTCATTGGCAGTGACGGCAAGCTCTACCCCTACAACACCGTGAATACGCCGGGTGTTTTTCCGCTGGCGACAGTGGCTGACGCTTCCAACCTGTTCGTTCTCGATAGTTATCAGCCGCTGCCCACATGCAATTCCGCGGCGCCGTGTTCCGGATCGATAGCCGTCTACCCGCTAACGGCGGCCACCAAGTCGACCCCGGTCGCTATGGGATCACCGGCTATCAACCCGGCGAACAATTCCAATTACTGGCCGCTGCTGCTTCCGGGCGCGCCGGCAGATGTCATGGTGCCGACCGGAGTCGCAGTGCTTGGCTCCGGCTCCTATGTGTATGTCAGCGCCTACGACTCCACCGCAGTGCCCAGCACGGGTTATGTTTTTGGATTTTCCGTGGGCTCCAACGGTGTTCTCACAGCGGTGAGCGGTTCGCCGTGGGCGGCAGGACGGCAGCCTTCGGCTGTTGCTTCCGATCCCACGGGATCGTATCTGTATGTGACCGACTTCGGAAACGGGGGGGTGCTTGGCTATTCGATTTCGTCGGGGGCGCTGACCCCGCTCAGCGGCAGCCCGTTCCCGTCAGGGAACCAGCCTTCGGCCATCGCCGTCAACCCTACTTACCCTTACCTGTACGTGACTAACTCGCTCGATGGCACGGTGACGGCGTATTCGGAAAGCAATGGTGCGCTCACCCGGCTGGGGTCTTTCAGCACAGGACTCGATCCGGTAGCGATTGGTATTGATCCCTCGACCAACCGGTTTCTTTACACCGCCAATTTTCTGGGCAACAACGTGAACAATTACGTGCTGACTACGAACGACGGTTCACTGCAGAACGCACAATATTCTCCGTACGGCGCACATCCGAATCCCACTGCGGTGGCGGCTATCCCGCACAACGGCACCGGCGCGGGAATCAAAAAATGAAATCCGGCCGGCCGGCGAGTGAGCCGGTGGCGGCCCTTCGCAGGCGGCTTTTACAATGGACTGCGAAGAAACCTGAAACCAGAATACCGGAGGGCTGGAGTCAAATTGGCCCGCGACGAAGGAAGCGCATGAAGTTCAGCAAAACGAGCCAGCTCGCCCTGGTCTCCGCGATTGGCCTGGCCGCGGCCAGCCTCCTGGCCGGGTGCCAGCTTGTGACCATCGATTATGTATTTGTTGCCTCTTCGGGGGGTACCGGCACCGGCAGCGCCGGCGAAATCGAGACGTATGCCGCCGATTCTCAATCTGGGGCGCTTCGTCCAATCAACAAGCCCGTATCCTCAGGCGGTCCCAATCCGGTGGCGATGGCCACGACGTCCAATTACTACAGTCTCTACGTGGCCAACCAGGGAAATAACAGCGTGGTTCACTTCGGCGTTGCCGATACGGGTGTTATCAGTCCCCTGGATACGGTGAATACGGCGCAGCCGCCAGTGGCGCTCGCCGTCAACCAGGCGAATACGTATCTGTATGTGGTCACCGGAACCACATCGGCCACTCTTACGGAATACCCTCTCGACACGCACGGAAAAATGGGCGCGGCGACGGCCCAGATAGCGATGAGTCTCCCAAGCAATCCTGGCGATACCATTCTTCCCACGGGGGTGACCGTCCTGCCGAACAACAGCGGCGTGTACGTATCTGCTTACGATCAATCCGCGTATAACCCCAACGGAACGGTAACGAGTATTGCCAATCCGGGGTGGGTTTTCGGTTTTACAGTCGGCTCAGGAGGAGCTCTTACGGCGACTGGCAACAGCCCGTACAGGGCCGGCGTAAAGCCATCTTCCATTGCGCCCGATCCTACCGGCCGGTTTATTTACGCCTCCGACTTTGCCTCGAATCAACTGGTCGGATACCAGGTGCAAACCAACGGCGCTCTTAACTTCATGCTCAACGGCCCCTTCAGGACGGGCAATGAGCCTGTTTCCGTGGCTGTGGACGCGCGAGGGATTTACATCTACCTCGCGAATTCGCTTGATAACTCGCTCTCCGCGTACACAATCAACCTGCCCACAGGAACTCCATCGGCAGTGGTCAACACGACCAGCAGCGCGCCCTACACCACCGACACGCAGCCGGTTGCGCTGGCTCTCGATCCTGCGCTGGGACGATTCATCTATACGGCGAATTACCTGGGCAATTCGATTTCCGGTTTCCGGCTTGATCCTAACAGCGGAGCGCTGACAGCTACGCAGGCGACGCCGTATCCCACCGGCAATCACCCGGCAGCGCTGGCCGTCGTACCGCATGGAAACCACGCTACGCAGTCGGTAACGCCGTAAATACAGGGAACAGGGAACAGGGAAAAGGGAGCAGGGAACAGAAGACCGGCGAGGTTGGAAAGCCATCCGAGCCGGTCATTCATTTGGGTCCTCCCCTATCATGTCTTAGCCGATCCGGCGCAAAGCGAGCTTTGCGGCATAGTAGCCGCACATGCCGTGCACGCCGCCGCCCGGAGGCGTAGACGCCGAGCAGAGATAGATATTCGGCCTCCCGGTGGCGTACTCGCGAACGCTGGGACGAAAGAGTAGCTGCCCGAGATTCAGTGCGCCGCCGCTGATGTCGCCGCCCACGAGGTTGGAGTCCATACGCTCGAGTTCCGCTGGCGATGAGACATGGCGGGCGAGCACGCAATCGCGGAACCCGGGGGCGAAGCGCTCGATCTGGGCTTCGATGCGGTCGGTCATGTCGAATGTGGAAGCGTTAGGGACGTGACAATAAGCCCACAAAATGTGCTTACCGTGCGGGGCGCGCGCTGGATCGAAGAGCGTAGGCTGCGCCGCGAGCACAAACGGCCGCTCGGCGCAGCGACCTTGCGTCACCGCTTCTTCTGAGGCTGCGATCTCTTCGAAGCTGCCGCCCAGGTGTACGGTGATGGCGCGGCGGCAGGCGGACGCGCGCCAGGGAACCGGATCGGAAAGGGCGTAGTCGATTTTGAAAGCGCCGGGTGCGTGGCGGAAACGGTCCGCGGCGCGATGAAAGCTCGCCGGGAGACGGCTGCCGGCTATGGTTGCCAAGGCGCGCGGCGCCAGGTCGCAAAGAATTAGCGCACCTTCGGCGGCCATTTTGGCAAATTCACCGGGGCCGATGCGGCGAGAAGTGTGAACCGTGCCGCCACGCGTTTCGAGATAGTTGACGAGCGAGTGCGGAATGGCGCGCGCTCCTCCGCGGGGAATGGGCCACCCGACCGCGTCAGCCGCGGCGCCGAGGATCAACGCGATTGCAGAACTGAGTGGCTCCTTGAAGCTCAAGAACGAGTGACCGGCGAGTCCGGCGAAGAGAGCGCGCGCACGCTCGCCGGCAAAGTGCGATTTCGCCAACCTGCGCGCCGGCTGGAAGGCCGCCAGGCCAAAACGCGCCATGCCGAAGGGGTGCCTCGGAATTCGCAGCATAGGGCCGAGAGCATCGCGGGCGAACCGGTCCCAGTTGGCCGCGGCCGGCTCGACAAGGTTGCGCCAGGCGGGGCCGTCATCGTCCAGTTCGCGCTCGGCGTCGTCGAGGTTGCGCTCAAGCGTGACTGCGGAGCCGTCATCGAGCGGGTGGGCCAAAGGCGCATCGCCGTGAATCCAGTCAAGGCCATAGTCATTGAGCGGCAAGGCCGAGAAGATGGGTGAACCGGCGGCCAAAGGATGGACTGCGGAACCGAAATCGTGCAGAAAGCCGGGCAGGGTAAGCGGAAGCGAACGCGCTGCGCCCCCCGGCTCCGCCTCGGCCTCGAAGACCTCGACCTGCAGGCCGGCTTCAGCGAGCACGATGGCCGCAGCGAGTCCGTTCGGCCCGGAGCCGATCACGTATGCGCGTTTCGTTTGCCCGCTTTTCATCGTCAGTCGTGGTGTGGCGGCAATTCCTGCGGCCATTCGAGGACGGCGAACCGGCCATCGGGCGTCAGCATCAGTTCCGGGGAGTACAGCCCGACGAACTGGCGCCGCCACCAGTTCCCGGTCTGCCGTTTTTCCGCCATGGTGGTGAACCAATACTGCCAGAGCACCGCACGTACATAGCGCGGCGGAGATTGAGGAAAGGGATTGCTTTGGAAGAGGGAAAGCACTGCCGGACCGTTCACCAGCAGATGCTCCTCGGTCACTGCCACGAATTGATACTGCTGCCAGTCGCCGAGTGAGGCGAACCAGAGATTCCAGTCGAAGCGCGGCTGGTACGGCGCATATATGCCAGGTGGCTGGTTGAGAGCCTGCGGCTTGTACTGGAAGGGATAGGGCGTCCAGGTGGCGCCGTCGTTCGAGCCCTGGAATTCGACCTCATAGCGGCCACGGGTCATCCTGGCAAACAAACCGTACTGATTGGCGATGCGGAAGGGATCGAATGCTGCGACAGGTTTTGCGAAGACTCCGCCGATGCGGCCGAGAGGCATGGCGATCAATTCAGCCGTAGTGTCATAGGCGATCCAGGTGAGGAGAATTGTGGAGAAGGCGAGCCCGATGGCGCGGAAGTGACGGCCGATCCTGCGCCGCGAGGTCAGGTGAGCACGAGCGGCTTCGACGAGGGCCGGATCGGGAGCGGTCGCCCTCGGCTCGGGTATGGCGAGGATGGAGAGCGGAGCCTCTTCGCGGAACTCCGGCTCCGGTGCGAGGAGAGGCTCAGGCGGTCGCCATCGCTGTGGAAGCAGCCAGCGCAGCGAATGGTCATCGAGCAACAGGAAACCGAGAGAGAGCACGAGGTAGTTGAGGAACGCGTAGTTGGCGGTGAATATCACGCCGATTTCCCACGGCGTGACGATGCAGAAGCAGATGATGCGAAGGCGGCGGGGAAAGAAGAGCATGAAGACCAGCCCGAGTTCCATGACCAGGGTTGCGCCGGCGGTGGCCACCTGGAACCAGTGGGGAAAATGCTGCACGTACCAGCCAATCCAGGTGGGCAACGGGCCGTTCTGGTAGTAGTAGTCCATTGCGGTGAGGTGGCGCCATTCGGGATCGCCGCTGAGCAGCTTGACGATGCCGGATTCGAAGTAGATGCGGAACCATTCCCAAAGCAGGAGGAAGAGGCTGGCGCGGGAAGGCGGGCTGTCTGCCCCCCAGCCGGGAAGAAGGCCGCGGGGCGCGAAGAAGAGAGCGATTATCCCGGCCTCAAGAAGCATGCCATCGGACTGGTAGCTGGAGAAGTCCTGGGCGGCAGTGACGAAGGAAAGAAAGCAGACCCAGCAGATGAAAAAGGTAAGGCGCGGCCAAAGATTGAGGAATGCGGCAACAGAGGCGATGATGCCGATCCAGGTGACGGTCGTCAGGGCGTGCGAGCTAGAGGAAAGCCAGAAGAGCGAAGGCGCGTACCAGTAGCGAGTGAAGGGGCCAAAGTAGGCTTTGACTTCGGCGAGGTAATGGCGGGCGGGAAGAATGCCTTCGGGACCGATGAGGCCGTTGATTTGAAAGAGCAGCGCGTAAAAAGCAGAGAAATAAATGAGTGCCAGGGCGCGCAGGAAGATCCAGCGCGGGATGAGGTGGGCGCGTGCTCCGTGTCGCGAGTCGAACAACCACCGGAGGATGTTGCCCGGGCTACGCTCCATGATGGGCTAAGGATAGCGGGTGCGGGTTCCTCTGTCACAGGCAGAAGACCGGGCCGGCGATGACGTTCAGGGCTGATTGCGCCAGAGCAGCGGAACGTAATAGGCGTCGAGATACCAGGAGAGCGCGAAGAGAATGGCCATGCCGAGCAGCGTCCAGAAAAAGAGGCGAACGGGGAAGGTGGACAGCAGTTTTGGATTGCGGACGCCGTGGGCGCGCGCGTCCAAGGTGTAAAAGAGGCCGCTGGCAAAGCAAATGCAGCCGGCGATGGCGATGCGCAGAGCGGAGGCGGCGAGGCGATCTTCCCAGCGGGTGCCGGGGATGAAGAAGGCGCTCATCACGGCTTCCCACAACGCCATGACGCTGAGAAAGAAAGAGAGGATCTTGCCGAGCTCGAGGGCGATTGGGGCGTCGCGGGTGAGGATGGGACGGCTCGCAGGCATGAGCTTGCCTCGGCACTATGGTACTCGCATCGCGGAAAAACAGGGAACAGGGAACAGGGAAAAGGGAACAGGGAAAAGGGAACAGGGACTGAGGGACTAAGGGACTGAGGGACGGAGGGACAGAGGGGGCTAAGGGGCTAAGGGACGGAGGGACTAAGGGACTGAGGGACTGAGGGGCTAAGGGACAGAGGGACAGAGGGACAGAGGGACGATATTCAGAGGATGCGCAGTGCGGCGACGGTGGCGTCGTCGTGCTGATTGCCGGCGGAAAAATCGTCGATGGAATCGAAGATCGACTGCACGAGAGTGTCGGCGGAGCGGGCGCGGATGGATGCGGCAGCGGCAACCAGGCCCTCCACTCCCCACTCTGTGCCAGAGGGGCCAAAGGTTTCGGTAACTCCGTCGGTATAGGCGACGACGAGGTCGCCGCGTTGCAGGCGGATAAGCCCTTCGCACCAGGAAGCGTCGGGAAAAATCCCAACCGGCGGGCCGCTCGGCTCGAGCCAGGTGAAGGAGCCGTCGGGATGAAGGAGCAGCGGCGGATTGTGACCGGCATTGATATACCGCAAGGTGAGTGACTCGCGGTCGAGGACGCCGTAGAAGAGTGTTGCGTAGCGGTCGGCGAGGGACGAGGCGCAGGCTTGAAGATTCACGACTCGCAGCATGGCGGCCAGGTTATCTGCCGCGAACAGGGCCGCAGTGCGCAGGGACGCCTGCACGCTGGCCATCATGAGAGCGGCGGCAACACCCTTTCCCGATGCGTCGCCGATGAGCATGGTCAGGCGCCCGTCGGGGAGGGATGTGAAGTCGTAGCAATCTCCGCCGAGGGCGCGCAGTTGCCGGCAGCCGGCGCTGAAGTCCACGAGGTTTTCACTGGCCGCCGGGCCGCGCATGAACTGCTGCTGAACCGAACAGGCCTGTAGCCAATCCTGGCTGACGTCCACTACGGCTTCGTGAGTTGTCATTTTTCAACCTCCGCTTATATGTCGGTTGCGGGAGCGGGAATTCGACATGGGGACGCAGATTTTTCGGGGGCAAAGAATTTTTCAAAAAAATTTGAGGAGGGATGTAGAGAAACGGGCTGCGGCTTCGACTTGGGGATGTAAGCGCGGATTGAAGGCCGCGCAGGAGGATGGAATGAGCGAAAGAAACGGGATGAGCCGGAGGAGTTTCGCAGCCAGCGCGGCTTCGGCGGCGGTGGCAGTGGTTCTTGCTCCGGGCATCGAGTCAGATGCGCAGGCGGGGATGGCAAAAGAGAACACGGGAGTAGGTACGATGGCGAGTTTGACACCTTATCTTTTGTTTGATGGATGCTGCCGGGATGCCATGGAATTTTACCGGGCGTGTTTTGGAGGCGAACTGACGGCGATGCAGGTGAAGGATTCGCCGGCGAGGGCGATGATGGCGGATTTCCAGCAAGAGCGGATACTGAATGCGCATCTGAAGAGCGGCAGGATCGAGATTTCGGCGTCGGACTGGCTGGCGCGGGATGCGAAGCCGGCGCCGGGGAACACCGTTTCCATGTATCTGGACGGTGGAACCGTCGCGGAAGTTCAGGCGGCATTCGATCGGCTGAGTGAGGGCGGAGAAGTGAGGCAATCGCTTCAGCAAATGTTTTTCGGGATGTATGGAGCACTGACCGACAGGTTCGGCGTGCGGTGGATGTTTCACACCAGCGAGAAAGCGTAGGGCGCGCAACCAGGCAACAGCCAAACCAAAAAAGGAGCGGAACGATGAAATACATCTTGTTGATGTCGGGCACGCAAACGGGAGTGAAGGGATACCAAGCTTGGGCGCAGAGCGAACGCGATGCGCACATGCAGGCCCTGGGGAACGTGGTGAAGGAACTGATGGAGAAGGGCGAGTTCGTCGCCACGCAGGGGCTGGCCGATCCGAAAGAGGCCAAGCTGGTGCGCGGCGAGAAGAATGGGCTGCCAGTGACTGACGGCGTATTCCCGGAATCGAAGGAGTTCCTGCTGGGGTACTGGATCGTCGATGTCGCCAGTGCCGAGCGCGCTTATGCCATTGCGGGAAGAATTTCCGCGGCGCCCGGACCTGGCGGAATTCCAACGAACATGCCGATGGAAGTGCGGCAGTTCGCGGAACACGGGCGGGGCTAATCGGCGGCTGCCGCGCGTTGAGTGCGGCAGCCTGTTTGTTGGGAGCGCGCAAAGCAGTGATTCAAGATGAGGAGCGCGAACGATGAAATACATTTTGTTGATGAACGGGAAGAAGTCGGATTTCGACGGATATGCGCGGTGGTCGAAGGAGGACCTTCAGGCCAATGTTGCGTTCATGCGCGGATACAGCAAGGAACTGACGGATGCGGGGGTATTCGTGGCCTCAGAGGGCCTGGGTTGGCCCAACGAGGCCAGGCTCGTACGCGCCGGCAGCAATGGAGAGCCCATCACTGACGGCGTGTTTCCGGAGTCCAAGGAGTTTCTTGCCGGATACTGGATTATCGATGTGGAAACCCCGGAGCAGGCCTACGCGATGGCGGCGCGGCTTTCGCAGGCACCAGGCCCCGCAGGCAAGACCGGTGAGATGCCTGTGGAAGTGCGGCGGGTGCTAAGCGGTCATAGCGATTTGGGTCTCTGAAATCGTATCTGGAGAAAGCATGAACGGCGAAGCGCCGGAGGTTGCATTCGGGCACCTGATTCGCGAACTGGCGCCGCAGGTTGTTGGGGCGGTGGCGCGGCGGTTCCGTGACTTTGCCGCGGCCGAAGATGCGGTTCAGGAAGCGTTGCTTGCGGCGTTTACCCAATGGCCGCGAGAGGGCGTGCCGGAGAATCCGCGCGGGTGGCTGTTTCGAGTGGCGTCGCGGCGAATGGTGGACCTGGTGCGCAGCGATGCCGCGCGCCGTCAGCGGGAGACCGCGCTTGCGGCGGAGGCGCCGGTGGTGGAGTTGGCGGACGAGATTGAGGCGGATATGGATCCCGATGACACGCTGATTTTGCTGTTCATGTGCTGCCACCCGTCGCTAAGTACGTCTTCAGCGATTGCGCTGACGCTGCGAGCGGTAGGCGGGCTGACCACGGCGGAGATTGCGAATGCGTTCCTGGTTCCGGAAGCAACCATGGCGCAGCGGATCAGCCGGGCAAAACAGAGCATTCGCGCGTCGAAGGCGCCGTTTCGCATGCCGAGCCTCAAGGAGCGCAAGGAGAGGCAGCCCGCAGTTCTGCATGTGCTTTACCTGATCTTCAGCGAAGGCTACGCGAGCAGCATCGGAGCGCATTTGCAGCGGCTGGACCTGGCGCATGAAGCGATCCGGCTGACGCGCAGCGCGCTGGCGCTGTTGCCGGAGGATGCGGAGGTTGCCGCCCTGCTGGCGCTGATGCTGCTCACCGATGCGCGCAGGGCGGCACGGACAGGGCCGGACGGGGAATTGATCCCGCTGGACAAGCAGGATCGGAGCTTGTGGGACCAGGCCGAAATTGCCGAAGGCACGGCTTTGCTGACGCGCGTGTTGTCGGCGGGAGCGGTGGGGTATTACCAGTTGCAGGCGGCGATTGCCGCGGTTCACGACGAGGCAGCGCTTGCCGAAGATACGGACTGGAAACAGATTCTGGCGTTATACGAGATGCTGCAGAGCGTGGCGCCAAGTCCGATGGTGACTTTGAACCATGCAATAGCCGTAGCGATGGTGCATGGTCCGGCGCGCGGATTGGAGCGCCTGCAGGCGCTGGACAAAGACGAGCGCATCGCTGGACATTACCGGCTGGACGCGGTGCGTGGGCATTTGTTCGAGATGCTTGGAGAATTAGAGAAGGCGTCGCAGTACTATCGCTCGGCGGCTTCGAAGACGACGAGTCTTCCGGAGCAGAATTATCTGATAACGCAGGCGGCCAGGCTCGAAGCGCGAGGCAAAGTGCGCGAAAGATGAGGTGCTGGTCTCGGTGGCGACCCTGGTTTTAAAAAATAGTATTCGAGTCCTCTGAATTGACCACTGAACAATTCAAAACCCTGAAATGCTGGCGATGGCGGCGAATCCAATGCACGATTTGCAATTCCCATTGTGGCGCGGTCGCGGGAAGTTGTAAGGTGAGAGCTATCCGACGAAAGTCCTCGCGAAAGTCGGCGATCGAATTCGTTCGCGATTCAATTTAATCCATTTCGAAAAGAGGAACTGATGCTGGTGCGGAAGGGATCGCTTATTCTGGGCCTCGTATTCGCGGCCTCGCTGACACTCGGGATCGGCGCCAAGGGGCGCGGGCAGACCGCTGCACCAGCAAAACCAGCAACGCAGCCGGGAGAGTTTCATTTCCCCACACCCGCAGAGCGAGCAGCCATCAACGCCGCATCGGCTGTGGAGCGAGACCGGGAGCTGAAGCTGCTGGGGATCACCGCGATGCAGCCGCCGGCTACGGCATACGACATAGGAAAGCCGGGCAATGCGAATTACGACGAGGCGAAGGCGAACCCGTATCCGAAGCTGCCGGCGCTGCTGGTGATGGACAACGGAAAGCCGGTGAAGACGCCGGCGCAGTGGGCGAAGCGGCGGATAGAAATTCAGGCGATGTTTGCCGAGGATGTTTATGGCAAGTATCCGGCGGATATTCCGGCGGTGACCTGGAAAGTGGAGAGCGTGGAGCAGATGACGGTGGCGGGCGTGCCGGCTGTCGTGAAGCACATTACCGGGCACGTGGATAATTCGGCATATCCGGCGATCACGGTGGATTTTCACGCCGACGTGGTGACGCCGGAGAGCACGCGGGGGAAGAAAGTGCCGGTGATCATCGGAGGGGGAACGCTGCATCCTTTCACGTTTCATTTCCCGCCGCCACGGCCGGGACAGGTTGTGCATCGCCTTTCCATGCCGGAGAATCCGCCGGATTCGACGAAACTGCTGCTGGAGGCAGGGTGGGGCTTTGTGGCGCGAAATTCGGGTGAGGTGCAGGCGGATAACGGCGCAGGATTGGACAAGGGAATTATCGGTCTCGTGAATCATGGGCAGCCGCGCAAGCTGGACGACTGGGGCGTGCTGCGGGCGTGGGCGTGGGGGGACAGCCGGATTCTCGATTATCTGCAGACGGATCCGGATGTGGATGGGAGCAAGGTGGGCGTGATGGGCCACTCGCGCGGAGGCAAGGCGGCGCTGGTGGCAATGGCCGACGATCCGCGGTTTGCGATCGGATATATTTCATCGTCGGGCGCGGGAGGCGCGGATTTGTTCCGGCGCAACTACGGCGAGACGATGGGGAATTTGTGCGGGGTGGAGGAGTTCCACTGGTTCGCGGGGAATTTCATGCGCTACTGCGCGGTGGGGCACTCGGCGAACGAGATGCCGGTGGACAGCCACGAATTTATCGCGCTGATTGCGCCGCGGCCGGTATTTATCGGAGGCGGCGCGCTGATCACGACTCCAGAATATGCGCCCGGGGATGCGTGGCAGGACGCGCAGGGGATGTTCATGGCGGCGGCAGCGGCGAGCCCGGCGTGGAAGTTGCTGGGATACGAAGGACTGGGGACGACAGTGTTTCCGCCCATGGGGACACTGATCGATTCGGGGCGGATCGCGTTCCGGCAGCACCAGTACGGGCACACGCCGGCACCGAACTGGCCATACTTCATCCAATTTGCGAAGAAGCAATTCGGAGAAAAGTAGAGCGCCTGCGTAGCTCTGACAACGCGGAATGGCAGAGACCGCGCCCAATTGCGGCAGCGGGCGCAAGCGTTCGGGCCTGCCGAAAAAATAAATGCAACATGTAAGGCGCCCGCTTCGTACCCTCGTCTAACAACCACCGGTAGACGCGGCGGTTTGTATCTGTTACGCTGTGTAACACAAGTAAGCGGAAGAATCCCAGTTTGACAGCTCAGCTGAAGAGGCGGGAATAATGAGCGATTTTCGCAATGACCTGAAGTATTCGCTGCGCATGCTGGTGGCGAATCCGGCATTCACGCTGACCGCGGTTGCGGCACTGGCATTGGGTATTGGAGCCAACACGGCGATCTTCACGGTGGTGGACACCGTGCTTCTGAAGCCGCTTACCTACCCGGATGCAGAGCGCATTGTGCGCTTCATGAATACGTCGCCGAACGGCAGGGGCGCATCTTCATCGCCAGTGAATTTCAATCTGTGGCGGGCACAAACCAGCGTCTTTGAAAATGTTGCGGCCTACGATTTTGGCGGGCCGGGATTCAATCTGACTGGCACCGTCCCGGAGCAGGTGCACGGCATTCACGTTTCAGAGGGGTATTTTCGCTTGTTTGGCGCGCCGGTGCTGCTGGGGCGAACATTCACGCCGCAGGAGGACAGCCCCGACGGCGGGCACGTGGTGGTGATCAGCTACGGATTCTGGCAGCGGAGATTTGGCGGGAACCCGAAGGTTGTGGGAAGCGCGATCTCGCTCAGTAACGAGAACTACACAATTATCGGAGTGCTGGGGAAGTCATTCGTGACGGATCCACCCGCGGATCTGTGGGTGCCTTTTCAGATTGACGCGAACAGCACCAACCTGGGGCACTACTTTTTTGTCTCGGGGCGGCTGAAACCGGGGGTGACTCTCGACCAGGCCAACGCTGAATTGAAACTGGCGGCAGATCAATACCGCCGGCTGTATCCGCAGGATATGGGGCCGAAGGACGGCTTCGGGGTGGAACCGCTGCGCGACTCGATAGTTGCGGGGGCGCGCACGTCGCTGCTGGTGTTGCTGGGCGCGGTCAGCTTTGTGCTGCTGATTGCGTGCGCCAACGTCGCCAACCTGCTGCTGGCGCGAGCCGCGGGACGCAAGCGCGAATTTGCCATTCGCGCGGCGATGGGAGCGAGACCGCTGCGCATCATGCGGCAGTTGCTGACTGAAAGCGTGGTGCTTGCCATGACGGGAGGCATTCTCGGACTCGTGCTGGGGTATGCCGGCGTGCGCGGACTGCTGGCGGTGAGCCCCGCCGGCTTGCCGCGAGTCGGCGAGCACGGAGCGGCAGTAAGCGTTGACTGGCGCGTGCTCGCGTTCACCCTGGGTGTTTCGCTGCTGACAGGAATCCTTTTTGGTCTCTTTCCTGCCATCGGCGCTTCGCGCCCTGACTTGAACACGACTCTCAAGGAAAGCAGCAACCGGTCAGGCACGGGGTTCCGGCAGGGCAAGGCGCGCGCACTGCTTGTGATCAGCGAAGTTTCGCTGGCGCTGGTGCTGCTGATTGGCGCGGCGCTGCTGATCCGAACGTATATCGCACTTCGCAACGTGAATCCCGGGTTCGACGCGCACGATGTGCTGACGCTGGAAATGTCGCTGACCGGCGACCGGTTTATGAAGACTGCCGGTGTGGCGCAAGTGGCTCGCGACGCGCGGGAACGGCTGGATGCCATCCCGGGCGTGGAAGAGTCTGCGTTCAGTTGTTGCCTTCCACTCAATGTGGGTTACGGACTGCCGTTCAACATCATCGGAAGGCCAACGGGCAAGAGTCCATGGACCGGCGGGTCGAGCTGGATGAGTGCGTCGCCAGGATATTTTTCGGTCTTCAAGATACCAATTGTGCGCGGGCGCGACTTTAATGAGCACGATGACGGCAGCGCGCCGGGTGTGGTGCTTATCAATGAGACGTTTGCAAAGAAATACTGGGGGAACCAGAATCCACTGGGGCAGCAGATGCTTATCGGTAAAGGAATGGGGCCGCAGTTCACCGAAAATCCGCGGCAGGTGATCGGCGTGGTGGCCGATGTGCACGACGGCGGGCTCAACCGCGATCCATTTCCGCTTATGATTGTTCCTTCGGCGCAGGTGACAGACGGCCTGACGAAGTTGAACGCGAGCATTCAGCCCATGATCTGGATGGTGCGCACGCACGGCGATCCACACCAGTACATCACGGCGATTACTCAACAACTCCGGCTGGCCAGCGGCGGCTTCCCGGTGGCGCATGTGCAGACCATGGATGACATTGTCATCCAGTCGACCGCGCGGCAGAACTTCAACATGCTGCTGTTGACCATTTTCGGAGCGGTGGCTTTGATTCTGGCGGCGATTGGAATTTACGGGTTGATGGCGTACTCTGTGCAGCAGCGCACGCAGGAGATGGGCATCCGCATGGCGCTGGGGGCGGACCGCGGGAGGATTCGCGATCTGGTGGTGTGGCAGGGCATGCGGCTGGCAATCATTGGAGTGGTGCTCGGGATTGCGGCGGGGTTCGGGCTGACGCGTTTCCTGGCCAGTTTCCTCTTCGGGGTGAAGACGTGGGACCCGCTGGTATTCGCGACGGTTCCTGTGGTTTTGTCAGCGGTGGCGCTGCTGGCGGTGTGGTTTCCGGCCACGCGCGCGGCGCGGCTCGATCCGCAGCAGGCGCTACGAATTGAGTGATGGACGGCGACGAGGCTCGGCCGCTCGTATGAAGCGCCGGATTGCTGAGAAGGACCGCGTCCATTCATAAATAGCGATTGAAGGCTTCGATGTGAGCGCTGTGATATTCGCGCCGTTGCACCGGGGACGAGAGCACCGTGGAAGTCGCAGTGGCTCCCAGCGTGGAAAGCTTGTCGATGAACGCCTCCAGATGGCGGATGGAGACCACGTTGGCCTCGATGATGAAGGATTCGGCGCCAGTGATGCGATGGCAGCGGGCGATCTCGACGAGCTCTTTGACCGCAGCCACGGTGCGCTGCACCTGCACGTCGCCGCCGTGGATGGTCAGGTGCACGAGCACGCGGATAGGCATCCCCAGTTTGGCCAGATCGAGAGAAGCATGGTAGCCGGTGATGACGCCGGTTTCTTCGAGGCGACGCACGCGCTCGGCGGCAGCAGGCGTAGAGAGACCGACTTTGCGGCCTAACTCGGCGAACGAAAGACGTGCGTTGTGCTGCAGGGCTTCGAGGATCTTCCAGGAGACGTTGTCGAGCTCGAAAGAATCAGTCTGGGTTCGGTGCGGCATGGTCCACCAATTCTTAAGCCACAGGTTTATTATGCTTAATTTCGTTAAGAGTAGCGGGTAAATATCCTTCGATTTTGTATTTTCTGGTGATTTCAACCGAGCCTATGCTAGTGGGCGAGATGGAGTGCGACTTCCCCGCATCCTACAGTTCGGACAGAACAGGATTCCCACTATGACTCCCTTTCCCCAGTCTGCAGCCAGCCAATCGGCGGCAGGAACCGTTGCCGATTCCCCGGGCACGGATTTCCTGCCGCTGAAAGGCACCGATCACGTTGAGTTTTACGTAGGCAATGCCCGCCAGGCGGCGTATTTTTACCGGGCGGCGTTCGGCATGAGGCTTGTGGCCTATGCGGGCCCGGAGACCGGCCAGCGCGATCGCGCGTCGTACGTCGTAGAACAGGGCAAGATCCGATTTGTGCTGACGACGCCCTTGCGCAGCGAGCATCCGATTGCGCGGCACATCAACTGGCACGGCGACGGTGTGCGCGTGATTGCCCTGTGGGTGGATGACGCACGCCAAGCCTGGTACGAGACCACCAGCCGAGGCGCCGTGAGCGCGGAAGAGCCGCACGTGATTTCGGATGAGCACGGCGCGGCGGTGCTGTCGAGCATTCGTGCATATGGCGACACCATTCACACGTTTGTGGAGCGCAGCGGATACTCGGGGCCATTTCTGCCCGGGTATCGTGCCGTCACTCACGACGAAGCTGCGCGGCCGGTGGGGTTGCTCCACATCGATCACATGGTCGGCAACGTGGGCTGGCACGAGATGAACCGCTGGGTGGACTTCTACGCCAAGGTGATGGGATTTTCGCTGTACCAGCACTTCGACGATAAGGACATTTCGACGGAGTATTCGGCGCTGATGTCGAAGGTGATGGCGAACGGCAACGGGTATGTGAAGTTTCCGATCAATGAGCCGGCCGAGGGTAAGAAGAGATCGCAGATCGAGGAATATCTGGACTTTTATCCCGGGCCGGGCGTGCAGCACATTGCCCTGGCGACCGACGACATTCTGCACACCGTTAGTCGCCTGCGAGATCAGGGCGTGGAGTTCCTGCGGGTGCCGCATACCTATTACACCGAGTTGCAGCGACGTGTGGGCAAGATCGACGAGCCGGTGGATCAACTCGAAGATCTGGGGATCCTGGTCGACCGCGACGATGAAGGATACATGCTGCAGATTTTCACGCGACCGGTTGAGGACCGGCCCACGCTGTTTTACGAAATCATCCAGCGCAAGGGGAGCCGCAGTTTCGGCAAGGGCAACTTCAAGGCGCTGTTTGAAGCGATCGAGCGCGAGCAGCAGGCGCGCGGCAATCTATAGGTGAATGCGATGAATACCGCGACACTTTCATTCGCCGCGCCCTATCTCATCCGCCAGGACTATGCGGCATATACGGAAGAGCAGCACGCGGTGTGGGCCGAGCTGGTGGGCCGGATGATGCCGGAGATCGAGCAGCATGCGGCGCGGGAATATCTCGAGGGCTTTGCAATTATCGGATTGCAGAAAGACAAACTGCCGGACCTGAAGGCGATCAGCGCACGACTGGCGCCACGGACCGGCTGGAGTTCGACGCCGGTAAGCGGGTTTCTGCCTGCGCCGGCATTCTTTGAAATGCTTGCCTCGCGCAACTTTCCCACGACGACGTGGCTGCGCAGCCGGGAGTCGCTGGAGTACACGCCGGAGCCGGATATTTTTCACGACGTCTTCGGGCACGTTCCCATGCACTCGCACAAGGTGTTCGCCGATTTTCTGGAGCACTACGGGCGCGTGTGCGCAGGGATTTCGGATGCCGAAATACTGGAAAAACTGGGACGCATTTTCTGGTACACGGTGGAGTTCGGCGTGATCCGCCAGGATGGCGAGGTCAAGGCTTATGGCAGCGGGCTGATCAGCTCTCACGGCGAATGCCGCAACGTGATGGCCGGCAACTGCGCGATTCACGATTTCACGCTCGATGAAGTGCTGGCGACCCGGGTGAAAGTGGACGAGTTGCACAAGCTGTTATTTGCGGTGAGCAGTTTCGACCAGGTTTATGAAGCGATGCACGAGGCAGAGCGGCGCGCCATGAGCGGCCGCCTGTGAGGATGAACATGACAGACGAAATTCGGTATCAGACCGGTTTTGGCAATGAATTCGCTACCGAGGCGGCGCCCGGCGGACTGCCGGTTGGGCAGAACGCGCCGCAGAACCATGCGCTGGGGCTCTACACAGAGCAATTCAGCGGCACTCCGTTTACCGCTCCACGTGCGATCAACCGCCGTACGTGGACCTATCGCATTCGGCCGTCGGTAACTCATAAACCCTACGAAGAATTTCCCATGGGAATGATTCGCAGCGGGCCATTCAATGAAGTGCCGACCTCGCCGAATCAACTCCGCTGGGATCCGCTGCCAATGCCCGAGCAGGCGACGGACTTCATCGGCGGTATGGTAACGATGGGCGGCAGCGGTGATCCGGCGATGCAGGCTGGTTTGGCGATTCATCTCTACGCTGCGAATGCTTCAATGCAGGATCGCTTCTTCTCCAATGCGGATGGAGAGATGCTGATCGTGCCGCAGACGGGCGAACTCAGTTTTCACACCGAGCTCGGCATTCTGGAAGTGGCGCCTGGGGAGATTTGCGTGATTCCGCGCGGGGTGAAGTTCCGCGTCGAGTTGCTTGCGGACCAGGCGCGCGGATACATCTGCGAAAACTACGGGATGACATTCCGGCTGCCGGAGCTGGGGCCAATCGGCGCTAATGGGCTGGCGAATGCGCGCGACTTCAAATCGCCAGTCGCTGCATATGAGGATCGCGACGGAGAGTTCTACATCGTCAGCAAATTTCTGGGCCGGTTGTGGCGCGCGGCCATCGATCACTCACCGCTTGATGTGGTGGCGTGGCATGGGAATTATGCTCCCTACAAGTACGACCTGGCGCTCTTCAACTGCATCAATTCGGTTTCGTTCGACCATCCGGACCCGTCGATATATACGGTGCTCAGCGCACCTTCGGTGGTTCCGGGGACCGCGAATTGCGATTTTGCGATTTTCCCGCCGCGCTGGATTGTGGCAGAACACACGTTCCGGCCGCCGTGGTTTCATCGCAACCTGATGAACGAATTCATGGGACTGGTGTTTGGCGCTTACGATGCGAAGGCAGAGGGATTTGTTCCCGGAGGAGCAAGCCTGCACAACTGCATGGCCGGGCACGGCCCCGACGCGGAGACTTTCGAGCGCGCCAGCCAGGTCAGCCTGGAGCCGCAGTTTCTCGGCAATACTCTCGCGTTTATGTTCGAGACGCAGTTTGCGGTGCGGCCGACCGCCTTTGCCATGAACACGCGCATCCTGCAGCACGAATATTATGAATGCTGGCAGGGATTGAAGAAGCGGTTCAGGTCAGGAAATGAGTCGATTGAGCGGCCGTCCCAACGCAGTCGCGAGTTTGCTCACCGGGCTGATTGATTATGCGGGGCTGTACCCGCCGGCGTCGCTCGACATGCGCAGCGCTGTGAGCAATTACTTGAGGTATCAGCAAGGCGCGCACGCCGCGTGCCTCGGCCGATTCGTTGTCAGTCTGGATCGCATGGGCGAATTGCGCGAAGTTGCCGGCGATGCCCTGGGTGAGATGCGGTTGAGCGTGATCGTACCTCCGAAAACGGATTGGAGCAGATTTACTCAGATGCTTGGGGATCTAGCTGGCCGGGTGGCCCTCGAGTTCAAAGTGAATCAGGTGGCGGAGATTCAGCGCATCAACTCGCAAATCCCGGCGTACGAGCGCTACTTTGAGCTGCCGATTGGCGTCGAGAATGACGAGATTCTCGATGCGATAGCCACGTGCGGGGTGCGCGCGAAACTTCGCATGGGCGGAGTGGTGGCCGAGGCATTTCCCAGCGCCAGGGCCGTGGCAGTGATGCTCGATGCTCTAGCTCGCCGGCGCATTCCGTTCAAAGGAACGGCCGGCCTGCATCACCCCATTCGTTCGCGTCATCGCTTGACTTACGAGGCTGGCAGTCCCGAGGGAATGATGCACGGCTTTCTCAATCTCGCCTTCGCTGCGGCTCTGCTGTACTTCGGAGGAACTGCCGGCGAAGCACTGAAGATTTTGGAAGAGCAGGATGCGGGCGCGTGGCGAGTTGACGATGATGTCATCGCGTGCCGCGGGTTCCGCTGGACCGCTGACCAGCTTGCGGAATTGAGGAAGGAGTTCTTCATCAGCTTCGGATCGTGTTCCTTTGAAGAGCCAATCCGCGAGCTTGAGGTGATGGGATGGCTTTGAAGAGCTGGATTGAGTCTGCGAATGAACCCGGCTGCGATTTTCCAATTGAGAATCTTCCTTATGGTGTCTTTCACGCGGGAGACGGCGACCGTATCGGGGTTGCTATCGGCAACCGGATTTTGGATCTGCGTGCCTGCTCGGAGCGGGGCCTGCTGGATGGAATTCCTGATGATTTGATCGAGGCATGTTCCGCTGAAGTGCTCAATCCGCTGATGGGCCTCGGGCAGGCAAGTTGGAGCGAACTGCGTCGCAGAATCACGGCGTTGCTGGATGCGGGTCAAGCGGAGAGAGAGGCGCAGTCTCGTGTCTCAGCGGTGTTGGTTCCCATGAAAGATGCGGAGATGCGGCTGCCGGCGGCGATCGGCGATTACACCGATTTTTATGCTTCTATCCATCACGCAACCAGGGTTGGCGAGTTGTTTCGTCCGCAGAATCCGCTACTGCCCAACTACAAGTACGTGCCAATCGGCTATCACGGGCGCGCATCTTCGATCGTGGTCAGCGGCACGGAGATTCGCAGGCCGCGCGGGCAGATCAAGCCAAAAGACGGCGAGCCCGCATTCGGCGCCTCGCAATCGCTGGATTACGAACTGGAGGTGGGGTTCTTTGTGGGCCCCGGCAATGAGCTGGGCAATCCCATTCCCGTTGCTGAAGCGGAAAGCCACATCTTCGGGCTATGCCTGGTGAACGACTGGTCTGCGCGCGACATTCAGTCATGGGAATATCAACCGCTGGGCCCGTTCCTCGCCAAGAACTTTGCTACTACGATCTCGCCGTGGGTGGTTCCGCTCGAGGCGCTGGCGCGTTACCGAGTGCCGGCGTTTGCGAGGCCGGAGGGCGATCCAGCGCCGCTCAATTATCTGCAATCGCCATCGCAGGTCCGCGACGGAATCGATCTTCACCTGGAGGTTTATCTTCAGTCCGCGCAAATGCGGGAAACAGGCACAGCGCCATGTCTGTTGGGCAGAAGCAACCTACGTCATCTTTACTGGACGCTGGCGCAATTGCTTGCGCATCACTCGAGCAATGGATGCAATCTGCGTCCGGGCGATCTGCTGGCCACGGGAACAGTTTCAGGACCCGATGCGGGCTCGGAGGGCTGCCTGCTGGAAAAGCAGCGCAGCGGCGAGCCTGTCTGTTTGCCAAACGGCGAAGTCAGAAAATTTCTGCATGACGCTGATCGCGTTACTCTGCGCGCGTTTTGTGGAAGCCCGGGGCTGCCGAGGATCGGGTTGGGTGAGTGCTCGGGAACCATCTCGCCTGGCTGACGAGACGGTGCTCACTTTTGGTGCTGATGAATCGCGCCGCGATCTGCGCGCACCAGATTTATGGCGCCTTCGCCGGCGCGGGATTTTCTTTCACGGCGTTCACCAGTGTGCGTAGGGGGTCGAGCACGTCGAACTGCGTGAGCGCGACTGGCGCGGCGACGGCCTGGATTGCGGATAACTGCGCGGCGCGCCAGCCGGCGGGGGCGGCCTGTCCCGAGTTTAGATAGGAGAGCGATTCGAGGCCGATGCTGCCCAGCTCAGCCAACTGCGCCGGCCGCGGGTTCGCCTCGGCAAGCAAGGGCGAGCGGTCCATCAGGCGCTGCAAGCCCGGTTGCGCCGCAATCCATTGTTCGAAAATCTGGCGGAGCTCGGCGGAAGGTGGCGATTGGGCCTGCGGTGACTTGAGGCAGGCTGCGACAAGCATCTCGAACTGATGGCGGAAGGACGGGTCGGGCGGAAGCGCATCGATTACGTGGTCCAGCGGCGTCTCCGTGGTGACTTGATGCTGGTGCGAC
The DNA here is from genome assembly GCA_035935755.1 of Occallatibacter sp. Taxonomy (GTDB): domain Bacteria; phylum Acidobacteriota; class Terriglobia; order Terriglobales; family Acidobacteriaceae; genus Telmatobacter. Next base: position 62,382 of record DASYWU010000005.1, read on the forward strand.
CAGCCACCGCGCACGCCAAAAGTCACTGGTTCGAGCGCCGGAGCGAGCACGCGCAGCGAGCCGATTTCCGAGGTGCCGGCGAGCGTGCGCAGACTCGAGTCTTCCTGCGAAATGTGGGTGAGCCCGAGTGCTTCAAGGCGCAGCGACTCGATGCGCAGTCGGCGGTACATGTCGTCCACGTCGTCTACGCTTTGCGGGGACCAGAGCCGCTCGGCAATGGCTGCGGTCCGCGGCCAGATGCGCGAATCGATGACCTGGGGATCGACGTACTCAGCCCACATGCATGCTTCCCCGCCGAGAATGTGCGCGCGATCGGCGGGATCGAGATTGCTGGTGGCGGGAATGGGATCGTTTTTGTAATGGTCCGACGCCGGGAGCATGTGATCGAGATAGTAGCCCGAAGAGAGTATGCCGTCGTGCCCTTCGCGCGCAGCCTGCGCCAGAGAGGCAGGTCCGCGCCAGGATTGTACGGTGACATCTTTCGGTAAATCGGGCGTGAGCACTTCGTCCCAGCCGATCATGCGTTTGCCATGTTTCGTGAGAATTTTCAGCAATTTCCGGTTGAAGTAAGCCTGAAGCTCGGCGGTGGTGGTGAAGTGATGCGCGCGCATGAACGCCTGGATGCGCTGGTTGTTGTGCCACTCGACGCCGTTGTTTTCGTCGCCACCGATGTGCATGTAAGCGTCGGGGAAGATAGCTGCCATCTCGCCGATGAACTTATCGAGGAAACGGTAGGTGCTATCGCGGGTTGGGTCCATCACCGGGTCGAAGATACCGAAGCCGGTTTGGATGTGGAACGGACCGTCGGCGCTGGCGAGCTGAGGGTAACCAACCATCCAGGAACTGGTGTGGCCGGGCATGTCGAATTCCGGGACTACGCGGATGCCGCGAGCACGCGCATAAGCCACGATTTCACGCGCCTGCTGCTGGGTGTAGTACTGGCCGTTGGAGCCGTCCTGCGTCAACAGAGGGAAGACCTTGCTCTGGATGCGGAAGCCCTGGTCGTCGGTGAGGTGCCAGTGAAAAACGTTGAGTTTGACGGCTTCCATGCCATCGAGGGTGCGCTCAATGACGCTGATGGGCTCAAAGTGGCGGCTGGTGTCGACCATCAGTCCGCGCCAGCGGAAACGCGGAGAATCCTGGATGGAGACGGCGGGAAGAAAATAGCGCTGGCCGTCGTTCTGCACCAGTTGCAGCAGCGTGGCGAGTCCGCGCATGGCTCCCACGTCGGTGGCGGCGGTCAAATGCACGCTCTGCGGCGTGATGGTTAGCGAGTAGGACTCGGTTTCATCGGGAGACTGAATTGGCTCGCCAGGGCCGTCAACGGAAATGGTGAAGGGCGCTTGGGCGCCGGAAGCGGGGGCGGCATTCAGTTGCACGCCGATCTGGCTGGCCAGGCGTTTCATGGCGCGGACGATGGATTCATCGAGACGCTCGTCGTGGAACTTGTCAGTTGCGACTGAGAAGTCGGAGGTAAGGAAGAGTTGGCCTGATTCGACATGCAGCGAAGAGGGCTGGGGCATGAGGGAATTGCTAAACGAATCGGAGGTCGCGGGGCTCTGAGCGAAGCCTGGGCGTGACGCGAACGCGGCTGAGGCCAGTGCGAGCATAAGGGTAGCGCGCGCGAGGCGCCAATGGAAAAAGACGGGAAAATAGTATTCGAGGCGAATCACAGAAGGCCCCCCTTTTGATGAAAGCGGCTGCCATATCAGTTATAGACCAGAGGCTTCCGAGAGAGAGACGGCCGGATTGACTCCTTGCGGAGGAAAAATCTTCCCGATCACACTTTCGGCGGGTTCGTTTCCTGCCATGGCTGGGTGCCGTTCAATGCGGTTGGCGTACTTTAATGCGGCGGTCATCTCTGCGCAACATTCGATTGCTAGAACTTTTCATGCGGCGAGTCGGTCATCGGCATTTCCATGCGAAACGATCTGCGATGCCCGGCACCGCGCGACAAATCCCCACGCTGGAGGTTCCCCTCATGCAATTGAATCGCATTCGCGTCTTTGCCGGCCTGGCGCTTGTGGCGGCACTGAGCTGCTCGAGCGCACGCGCACAAGATCAGGATCGCGACAATGACATGCAGATCAAGCATGTGTTTGTCATCGCTTTGGAAAACCACAACTGGACGCAACCTAACAACAACATAGGGCAGACCACCGGAATTCAGCAGATCTACCAGAATCCCAATGCACCGTTCATCAACAGCCTGGTGAATGGAACGGCAAAGGCATACATCAATGGGCGGCTGGTGAACATCAGCAAGCAGGTCTCATATGCAACCGCGTACCACAACGTGCTGGCCAGCGACGATCCGAACGGGCCGCACATTCATCCCTCGGAGCCGCAGTATCTATGGGCAGAAGCGGGAACGAACTTCGGTATTCTGAACGATGCCGATCCGTACCCTTCCAATGTGCAGACCACGACGCAGCATCTGAGCGCACTGCTGCAGCGGGCGGGGAAGACGTGGAAGTCATACCAGGAAGACACGGACCTGACCACATTGGGGAACGGAAACCTGACCAATCTTCCGCTGTCGCAAAATCAGTGGACGGTGCCGCTGGTGAGCTTGTCAGGGCTGTTCGATGCGGGCAGCATGCTGAATGAATACAGCGCCACGCTCCAGTACAACTACGCGCCCAAGCATAATCCGATGGTCTTCTTTACGGACACGAATGGCAACGGCGACGCGACGACCGCGAATCCGATGCGGTTTCACTACGCGCCAATGCAACAATTGGCATTTGATCTGGCCAACAATGCGGTGGCGGATTACAACTGGATCACGCCGGACCAGTACAACGAGATGCACAGCAGGCTGAGCACGCCATTCGACGGGCTGACCGGCGACGTCTCGCAGATCCGGGCGGGCGACAACACGGTGAGCCGGCTGGTGCCGATGATTATGGCCTCGCAGGCCTATCGGGATGGCGGCGCGATCATCCTGTGGTGGGACGAAACAGAAAATGACGGCCAGCCCGGTGGTAGTGGCGACGATCTGAACCACACTATCGGCGAGATCGTGATTTCTCCGCTGGCGCACGAGAATGTGGGCGGAATGCCGTATGCGAGCGCGGTGGACTATTCACATTCATCCGACCTGCGCACCATGCAGGAGATCTTCCACGTGCGGGCGCAGGGCGGATCGTCGCCGTACCTGGGCGATGCGAAGAACGCGAACGATCTCTCGGATCTGTTTCAGCCGGGAGTGATTCCGACGCAGCCGTAAAAGGCAGGGAACAGGGAGTAGGGAATAGGGAACAGGGAATAGAGAATAGTGGCTCCGCGCCATCGGATGGGTGGCGCGGGTTTTTTGTGCCGCTATGTTTTCGCGCCGGCCATACACTTCGGGAGGAGTGAAAGCGCACTTGCCTTGCAACAGGTGGTGCGCATCCCGATTCTGAGCCGGGAGGGTACAATCGGCTGCGAGGATCTTGGGCATGAACTTTGACCGCCGTTGCTTGGCGTTTTTTGTGCTCGCATGTGCGCCGGTTTTGCTTGTCGCGCAAACTTCCACTGCTCCGCCGCAGGCTCCGGAGTGGGCGCAGCCGGGGTCGGCCTCGCACACGCAGGTGGCGCCGCCGCCGGATTTCCATCGGGCGACGCGGAACTATCCCGGGCGCATCGGGATATTCGACGGACAGGCGGATGTGGGTGGCGCCTTGGTTCCGGGAAGTGCGTCGTTCGATGCAGCCACCGGGCAATACACGGTGCATTCGGCCGGTTACAACGTCTGGTACACGCGCGATGAGTTCCGTTTTTTATATAAGAAGATGTCGGGCGATGTCTCGCTGGCGGCGGACATCAGCTTTCCCAATGCGGGTTACGGCGATCGCAAGGGCGTGCTCATCATCCGCCAGAGTCTCGATGATGATGTCAAGGAGGCGCTGGTGGCGCTTCACGGCGGGGGCATGATCCAGCTTGCGCAGCGTCCCGAGACCGACATGCGCGTGAAGGACACGGAGTTCCGCATCGGTGGGCGAGGGCGACCAGGTGGCGCGACTCCGGATTCGCTCGTCACGGTCAACGCGCAGCGCATCGGCATCGAGAAGCACGGCGATGATTTCACGCTGTGGGTGAGTGTGGAAGGCGAGCCGATGCACCAATTCGGGCCGCCGATTCATCTGCATCTCGAGGGGCCGTTTTATGTGGGAATTGGCTTCTGCTCGCACCTGCCGACGACGGTGGATGCGGCGGTTTTTTCGCATGTGGTGATGGTGAATGGAGGCGAGGGACTGAGGGACTAAGGGACTGAGGGGCTGAGGGACTAAGGGACTGAGGGACTAAAGGGCTGAGGGAATCCAGATTTGAACGATGGCACTGAGCGGGCTGGACAGCGGTCGACGCCGGTCCAGCCCGCATCGTTTTTAGTGCGGCGGCGCTACGATGGCAAGGCTGATCGGAATCACCTTGGTGTCCAGCGTGTCGTTAGGGAGCGGGGTGAGCGCGCCGGTGGTCGGGTTGACGCTGTAGACCGCGATGGCTGTGCCGGCAACGTGGTTCGCGTCGCTGGGGTTGGTATAGACGTACTTGACCGCGGGATCGATGGCCAGCGTATCGCCTTCATTGATCCCGGTATATTTCTGCACCAGCGTCAAAGCGCCGGTGGACTGGTCGATCTGGTAATCCCAAAGGTCGCTGCCGTTGATGCCCATATAGAGGAAATTGCCGTTGGGCGACATCCAGATCATGTCGGCACCTTGGCTGGTTGTCTGCTGAATATTTTGGGTGAGCTCGGTGAGCGCGCCGTTGGCGCCGACCTGGACAGGCACGATTTCGTTGTAGACGGTACCCGTGGTGCCGTTGCTTAGATATTGCTGATAGGTATAGAGGAATTTCCCATTGGGCGTGATGGCCGTCACTCCCGGATAGGTTAGGGGAAGGGTGTTGCTGGTCTGTGTCAACGTGCCGGTGGCCGGATCGATGGCCCACTCGATCAGAGCACCCTGGCCGCTGGCGCTCGCCGTATCGCGATAATTGGTGGCGAAGACGTAACTGCTGCTCGCGGATGGGGCGCCGTAGCTCGTCTGGCCATTGTAGGGGTAGGGCTGGCCGGGCGCGGTGGTCAGCTTTCCGGAACTGGCGATGTCCATAGCGCCGACGGCGTTGGAGTTTGAAGTGGAGCTGTTCCAGTAGATGAAACGGCCCTGCGGATCGACGGAGGGTTCATAGACGCCCTGCACAATTTGGGAGTTGCTGCTCAGGGTTCCGTCTGTCGCGCTGACGTTCAGAGAGTCGACGCCGTTCGAGGGACTTGCGTAGGTGAACTGATAAAACAGGAAGCGGCCGAGCGGATCAGCCAAGAGATATGCGCCGCAGCCGACGGTGCAGACGTAGGACGGGTTTCCGACGTCTGCCTTGAAAGGCGAGCCCGAGATTTGCGTGAGCGCGCCGGTGCTGGGATTGATTTGAAATTCGTAGACGGAACCCTGTTGTTGCTCGGCGACCATGTAGAGGTACTCGGCAGAAGTTGCCGAACCGCTGCCGGAACCGCCGCCGCTACCCGTACCACCACCTCCGCCCGTACCTCCGCCACCGCCGGTGCCACCGCCACCGCCGGTGCCACCACCGCCGCCGCCTGTGCCGCCGCCACCGCCTGAGCCTGGTGGCTGCGTGGTGGCGGCTTTGTGGTTGGAGGCGCAGCCGGAGAGAAGGACTGCGAATAGAGGGATTAAGAGAGCGAATGAGGCGAAGTAAGAGCAGGTGCGTCGCAACAAAGGATTGTCCTCCAAAGCACCCTTGGATGCGGAGCAGGAGGACAGGACTGCCGGCGGAAGCCGTGCTCGATTTGATGGGCTGAAATTTTGTCCGGGATGCGCTGATTCCCGGGTCCGTCCGCCACGGGGACGGACCCGGGTTTCTTCTTTACATCGTTACTCTTCCTCTTCCTCGACGGGGCGTTTGGCGTTGGCGAGGATTTTTTCGGCGACCGGTTGCGGAACGACGTCGTAGTGATCCATTTCCATGTGGTAACTGCCCTTGCCCTGCGTCATGGAAGTGAGTTGCGTGCCGTAGGTGAGCATTTCGGACATTGGCACTTCAGCATTGATGACGGTGGTGCGGCCCTTGGTTTCCATGCCTTGCACGCGGCCGCGGCGGCCGTTGAGGTCGCCCATGAGCGTGCCTGCGAAATCGTCGGGCGACTCGATTTCGACTTTCATGATGGGCTCGAGGAGGACCGCCTTGGCCTGCTCCATGCATTTACGGAAGGCGATGCGGCCGGCCATCTTGAAGGAGAGCTCGTTGGAATCGACTTCGTGGTAGCTGCCGTCGTAAAGAACGACTCTGAAATCGACGACCGGGTAACCGGCTAGGTAGCCGCGGGCGGCGGATTCCTGAATGCCTTTTTCGACAGCGGGAATGAAGCCCTTGGGAATGGCACCGCCGAAGATGTCGTTGACGAATTCGAAGCCCGTGCCGCGGGGCAGAGGCTCCATGCGGATTTTGCAATCGCCGAACTGGCCGTGGCCACCGGTTTGCTTTTTGTGGCGGCCCTGCGCCTCGGCTTTGCCGCGGATGGTTTCGCGGTAGGGGACCTTGGGAGCTTTGAGCGTGACCTCGGCGTGATAGCGCTTTTTGAGGCGGCTGACGATGGCTTCAATGTGCGGCTGTCCGGCGCCGGCGATGAGAAATTCGTTGGTTTGCGGGTCGCGGAAGAAGCGGATGAGTAAATCTTCTTCCATGAGTTTGTGGATGGCGGGGGCGAGTTTGTCTTCATCGGCGCGGGACTTGGGCTCGATGGCGTAAGTCATGGCCGGCTCGGGTGGCGCGGGCAGATCGACCTGGATGTCGGCGCCTTTCTGGCCGAGCGTGTCGCCGGTGAGGGTGTCGCGGAGCTTAGCAACGGCGCCGATGTCGCCCGCGTGGAGTTCAGAGACTTCGACGGCCTTGCGGCCCTGCATGATGCTGAGGTGGGAGAATTTTTCCGAGCTGCGACGGGTGTAGTTTTCCAGAGCAGCATCGTTGCGGATCACGCCGCTTACCACTTTGAAGAAGGTGATGCGGCCGGCGAATGGATCGGACATGGTTTTGAAGACGACCACCGCAGCGGGCTCGTTGTCGTCGACTTTACGAGTGGCGGAGGATGAGGAGCCGTTGCCGGACACCGAGGCAGCGGGAGGATGTATAGAAATGGGGGCGCGCTCGACGGGAGACGGCGCGTAGGTTTTGATGAAGTCAAGCAGGTGGTCAGTGGCGACGTTGGCGCCGCCGCTGGTGAAGAGCACAGGGAAAATGCGGTCTTCGCGAATGGCTTCATGGAGCGCGGCGATAAGGTGGTCTTCGGGGATGGTGCCCTTCTCGAAGAACTCTTCCATGAGCTCGTCTTTGCCTTCGGCGACGAGTTCGACGAGAGCCTCATGCGCGGCCTTGGCCTGGGCGGCGAGGTTGGCGGGCATTTCGCCGGTCTTGCCCCGGCCGTCGCCGTTGGGAGTATAGAAGTAGGACGTCATGGTGACGAGGTCGACTACGCCGTGGAAGCCCTGTGCATCGGCAATGGGGAGCTGGACAGGCGTGCAGGTGCGGCCCCAGCGTTCATGAAGATCTTCGATGAGAGCGGAGAGCCCGTCGGCGCCGCCGGCTTTGGGGTGGTCCATCTGATTGATGACGACGATGCGGGGAACGGCGGCTTCTTCAGCGTTGCGCCAGACGCGCTCGGTGACGGGCTCGACGCCGTTCTGGGCATTGACGAGTACGATGGCGGATTCGACGGGAAGGAGCGCGGCGCGAGCTTCGTGGGAGAACATGTGGAAGCCGGGTGTGTCGACGAAATTGATTTTGACGCCTTGCCACTCGGCGAAGGCGACAGCGTTCTGCATGGTCAGGCCGCGGGCGACCTCTTCATCGTCGTAGGCGGTGACGGCGGAGCCATCGGCGACCCGGCCCTGTGCGGGAGTCATTTTTGCGGCATGCAGCAAAGCGGCGATGAGCGAGGTTTTGCCGCTTTGTGCATGCCCCACTACAGCTACGTTGCGGATCTCACTTCCCTGGTACGTTTTCATGGTGCGTCTCCTTGTGAATGAGATGGTTGCCGAGTTCGGGGAACTTCGGCGAGAGGGAATAGGGAATAGGGACCAGGGAAAGCGGCGCAGGCGAGGTGCAGGGATTGCGGATGGGCGTCCGCGGGGGCGTCAGAGGGGCCGGATTCAGCCGGGCGTCTTCCTCGTCCATGTCGAGCTTGGCCAATCGCGCCGCGGGGCCGGAGGAAATAACGGGTCCGGCGGCGCCTCTTGCTCAAGAACCGGATGCTATCACGGCGGATGCGGAGGCGTCTTGTGATGGGGAGTACACGGACTAAGGGACTAAGGGACTGAGGGACTGAGGAGCGAAGGGACTTAGCGGTTGAGACGGAGGCTTTGATTGGCGGGTGGCTGAGGTGTAGACTCGGGGCGACTCGGGAGAATTCGAGATGGGCTGGAAGATAACGCTCGCTGTTGTTGCGCTAGTGGTTCTGCTTGCGCTGACGGTAAGGGCGCGGGCAGCGAATGTGGATGTGAGCGGGACGTGGAAGGGATCGTTTGAATTTGGAGGGGACAGCTATCCACTGACCCTGCATCTGACGGCCGCGGGAAATACTCTGACCGGGACGGTTGAAGGGCTGCCGACCACTCCAGCGGAGATTCACGACGGAAAGATCAGTGGAAACAAAGTGACGTTCTGGCTGAACACAGATTATGAAGGCAACACTTACAAGTTGGCGTATACCGGCACGGTGAGTGCGGATCAGATTTCCTTTATGTTCGGGACAGAGGATGGGAGCTGGAGCACCCCGATGACGGTCACGCGGAATGCAGAGGCCGCGCCAGCAGCGCCGGAAACAGCGGATGTGACGGGCACGTGGAAGGGATCGTTCGATTATGACGGTAATAATGTGGTGCTGACTTTTCATTTGACCGCGGCAAGCGGCGTGGTGACCGGGACTGTGGAGGGACTGCCGACGACACCGGCGGAGGTTCACGAGGGGAAGCTGGATGGCGACACGGTGACGTTCTGGGTGCTGACGGATTACCAGGGGCAGACGTACAAACTGGTCTACACGGGAAAGGTGAGCGCGGAGAAGATCGCGTTTAATTTCGGAACCGATGATGGGGGATGGAGTACGACGCTGACGGCGACGAAGGCGATGTAGGGCGGACTTTGGAGGTTTCCCAGGACCCAAAATCGGGACCTTGGGCACCCGGCTGGGGCAGAGGGCCCGGGACACGCGGCTAATTCAAGCCTCTTGCGAGTTTGCTTCTGCCCGGGGAAGCAGCAAATCGTCAATTGCCTCGTAACCTGTGGGAAGTTCAATGCCCTCCAGGGTTGCTCCCGCGGCGAGCAAAGCTGCAACAGAATCGGGTTGCCGGCGGTATTTCCAGTAGGAGTCGATGCAGGCATTAACTGCGAGTTGGATCGCGGTGCGGTTGCGGGCGTCGCGGGCATTGACGTCGGTGCCGGCGGCAATAAGCGTGTGCACGGTCTGGTGATTCGCACGCCAGGCGGCGAGATGCAGAGCGGTCGATCCAGGTGCGAGGTCCCAATACGCATCTCCTTCGGGCCAGATTGCATTCGGTGAGACGCCCAGGGCAAGCAAGGTGCCGATGCCTGCATCGTTGCCCACGCCGGCAAAGCGCGCGAGCAGAGCGCCGCCGACACCGTGAAGCTGCGCAAGCAGATTGGGGAAGCGCCGGGAGATGGACTGCGCCGCGTCCAGTTGCGCTCGGGCGCAGGCGGCTACCAATTCATCGAGCCCATCGAGTTGGGTTTTGAAGCCGCGCGGGGCAAGTGAATCGAGAATGTCGCCGCGGCCGTGATACGCGGCCATTTGGATCGCGTTGCGGCCATCCGAGCGATTGGGAAGCAGCGGATCGGCGCCGTGGTCGAGTAGGTCCTCGATCATGATGAGACCGTTGTCGCGACGGATCGATTGATGTAGCGGCGTGTAATTCCAGGCGGTCAGATAGTTGGGATTGGCACCGTGTTGAAGCGCAAGTTTCAGGCCCTTGTCGTCGTGCCAGTCGCACTTGCGGACGGCGACAGTGGCGAGGCTGCGCTCATTGAAGCGCCCGGAGCCGAGGAGAATTGCAAGCACCGTGTTTTCGTAGGTCTCGGCGACGTGGTAGGGCGTTTCTTCATCATTGGGGTCGGCGCCATGATCGAGCAGCAACTGCGTGAGTTCGGGATTCCGCGCCAGAGCCGCGGCGCCATAAATCGCCGGTTCAGAGACCGGCCGGGGCGGGTTGTCGATGTGGTCGACCCAGCCTGTATTAGCACTCGCTCCGGACTCGAGCAGAACGCGCGCGCAGGCGACAAATGACGCCGAGCGGTCCTTGTCGATGCGCAGGTAACGCGAGAAGCAGAGGTAGGTGAGTGCATCCCAGTTGTGAGGTCCACCTTTGGCGGTGGCCCGGGAAGGATCGCGCTTCAGCCAGTCACGGAGGCTGGCCTCGTTGGCAAGCACGGCGGCGCTATAGATGCTTCGCGTGCTCACTTCCGGGTAGCGCGCGAGGATTGCATTCGCGTGTTCGAGCGTCCCGGAGGCGTGCGAGGCGTGGCGATCGACACATGCGGCTTCAAAGAAAGCGCTGAGTGGATCGTCAAGCTCTTCCACGGAACGGGTGATGCGCAGAGTCTCGAGGTGCCGGGCAAATTCCGGCCAGGATGGGTAGCTGTGCTCACGCGCGAGCACTAACTGCGCCTCCGAAAGAGAGATCGTGCGGATTTGATTCGGAGCGAGATTGCGGAGACGCGGGTGATGTTTTTGAAAGCGGACCAGTGCCGCCGGCTCGCCGGAGCGCGCGGTTTTCAGCAGGTCCTTGGCCTGCTTGCGGTACTGTTCAAGACTGGGGCGAAGGGGAAGAGCACGGTCGGGCACACGAAACTCCTTTCACGTTGCGCCTGCAGTGTCCGCATCGACCAGGCTGAAAGAAGATTCGTCAAACGGAGGTAAACAAGGTGGGCACTGCCCTTCCCGCGGACTGGATGCGCCCTTCGCGCTGAGAGATACGCTAAACGACGTGGCCGCGCTCGTCAACCAAACGAAGGCGGGAAGTTTTTGGAACCGGCCGGGAAGTTTTCACGTATCCCCTTGACAATCGACAGAAGAACGGCATAGCTTCTTGTCGTATATCGAGGGGAATATGCCGACTTCTACGGATTTGTTGCAGGGGACGCTGGACCTGCTGATTTTGCGCACGCTCTCGCTGGAGCCAATGCACGGATGGGGAGTGGCGCAGCGGATCCAGCAGGTTTCAAAGGACGCTTTGCAGATCGGGCAGGGCTCGCTTTATCCGGCGCTTTACCGGCTGGAGTACAAGGGCTGGATCAAAGCGGAGTGGGGGAATTCAGAGAACAACCGGCGAGCGAAGTTTTACCGGCTGACGGCGGCAGGCCGGAAGCAATTGGAGCGGGAAGTAGAGACGTGGGATCGGCTGTCGGCGGCGGTTGGGATGGTGCTGGGACGGTCGATGGAGGCGTAGTCGCCTGACGGGACAAAATGCCCGCGGCTTTACAGGCTGCGGAAAAAGTCTCAGAGTAGTTACTTTTTCTCCACAGAGCAGGGGAGTAGGAAAGAAGCATGCGTGGAGAAGACGAGAAGCAGACGGCGATGTACAGCTATGTGACGTTGGCGCAGCGGATACCGG
>DASYWU010000006.1:0-21057 GCA_035935755.1 Occallatibacter sp.
TCGTGCCGCCGGCCGAAGCCGTCAGCGTGGCGTTCTGCGCCGTCGCCACCGCAGAGACTGTGGCGGTGAAACCGGCGCTGGTAGCTCCGGCAGGCACCGTCACCGATGCGGGCACGGTTACGGCGCTGTTGCTGCTCGAAAAACTTACCGCCAGTCCGCCCGTTCCCGCTCCTGCGCTCAGAGTGACGGTGCAGGTGTCACTGCCCGATCCCGTGAACGTGTTGGTCGTGCAGCTCAGCCCGCTCAGGGTTCCCGGCGGCGGAAGCGATGCGTCGGAGAAGGTCGCCATCTGCATCACCCACGCGCCCGAATACATCGTCGACGTGGCGCTGTAGCTTCCAGTCGTGGTTGCGATCTTGTCCTCGGCAAGATCGCTGTCCGGCGAGGTGACGATCCGCGACGTGAACCCGCTGCCTGCCGCAACGGTCCCGGTCGATACCGTGTCCGCACCGAAGATCAACTCGTTGGCGCTGGTGGCCGTGGCCGAACCGCTGCTGGCTGTCGTACCGCTGCCGCTCGATCCCGCCGTCACATCCAGCCCCGTCACGCCGCGGTATTCCAGGATGCGGATGTCTGGATAAACTGCCGCCGTGCTGAAGCTCACCGTCACTGTATCGCTGCCGCCCACGATATTCGCGGCGTAATAGATCGACTGCCGCAGCGCCGAACCGGAAGTCGGTCCGATCGCGAGTTTGTAGGCATTGCCCGCGCTGTCAGTCACCGACTGCACTGTCGCCGTGGTATCGTTCCACCCCACTACCACGATGTTCATGTCCCCGGCTGTTTCCGCCGCCTTGTAGGTGACGCCCACCGTCGCCGTCGGGCTCTGCGGCGTAGCCGATGCCACCTGCACAGAGCTGATGCTCTGACCGAGTGCCGGTCCCGCTGCGGCAATCCAGGCCAATGGCACGCAGCACATCCCTGCAGTGAGGAGCCACTTTCGTCCGTTGGGAAAGCCAAGGCTCGCATCGAGCAGGGAATTTCCGCCGCTCGCTACTCTCGGCGACTCTTGTGATTGTTGCGATTTAAGCGATAAAGACTTTCTGAAGGAGAGCAAACGAAGCAGCGTGAAATGCAATTTTCGCCTCTTACGGTGCACTCACACACCACTGCTTCCCTCTGGCGCAGCCTCGCTGCATGCCAGGGATTCCTCTTAGACACAAAGCGACGCCACGTCCCGATGTGTCGTGTGCGAGATGACAGATTTACCCAGGCGGAAATTCGACAGGTGAATCGAGCGCCACCAAAAGCTAACAATCAATCACTGAGTGGCCCGGAACGAACCATTCACCTCGGCGGGAAATTCGACAAGAGTTTATAACGCCGGCAAAGGCCAGAGCTCAGGTACTGCGGTGGCCCGGTGTCAATCATTCACCTTGGCGGAAAATTCAACATGTAATTTTGAGGTCCCAAGCGGCTAACACATCGGTTACCAGGATTACTTAAGCTGTCGCTCAGAGGTTACCGAAGTAGCATGACATAGCGTTACGATGCAGACCGATCGGGTTTCCGTTGCCTTGGTATCTCGCGCGATAGGACTCTCAGTAATAGATATAAAACAGCAAAAAAATAGATTTTCGCGTCCCCTTTGCCGTTATTTCTCGCCATTGGCCCAGTCCAGCTCTTCTGCATCCCTCCCGCCCGTTTGCCCGCATCTACTTCATTGAAGTACTTTGAGTTCGGAGCACTCTACCGCCCATGTCCACCACCATTCCTTCCCCTTCCGTCGCCGAGCCCACCTCCCCCTCGCCTATTCTCCCCGCCGGCGGCGGCAGCTTCCTCCTTGAGTCCCGCAGCCCCGCTGAAGTCTTTACCCCCGAGGACCTCACCGAAGAGCAGCGCCAAATCGCCGCCACCGCCGAGCGCTTCGGACGCCAGGAGATTCTCCCCGCCACCGACGACATTGAGCACAAGAAGGCCGGCATCCTCGAAGAGCTGATGCGCAAAGCCGCCGAGCTGGGCTTCACCTCCATCGATATTCCCGAAGTTTACGGCGGCATGGGCATGGACAAGACCACCTCCGCGCTGGTCGCGGACCATATCTCCGTGCTCGCCAGCTTCTCCACTACCTTCGGCGCACACGCCGGCATCGCCACTCTTCCCCTCGTCTGGTATGGCACCGAAGAACAGAAGAGCCGTTATCTTCCCAAGCTCGCCACTTGCGAATGGATCGGCGCTTACGCGCTCTCTGAGGCCAGCTCCGGCTCTGACGCGATGAACATCCGCACCCGCGCGGAGCTCTCTTCCGACGGGGCAAACTACATCCTCAATGGCGAAAAGCACTGGATCACCAACGCCGCCATCGCCGGCCTCTACACCGTCTTTGCCAAGATTTACAAGCAGGGTGAGGAAAACGGCCAGTTTTCCGCCTTCCTCATCGAACGCAACACGCCCGGCCTGAGCGTCGGCGCAGAAGAACACAAACTCGGCATCCGCGGGTCATCCACTTGCCCGATTGTGCTCCAGGATTGCAAGGTGCCCGTTGCCAATCTCCTCGGCGAACCGGGCAAAGGCCATCACATCGCCTTCAACGTGCTCAACTGGGGACGCTTCAAGCTGGGCATAGCCTGCGTGGGCGGAGCGCGTCAGGCCCTCGGTTATATGATCCGTTACGCCAACGAGCGCCACGCCTTCGGCCGCTCGATCTCCGGGTTCGGATTGATCCAGCGCAAAATTGCCATTTGCGCCGCGCGTCTTTTCGCTGCTGAAAGTATGGCTTACCGTACCGCGGGAATGATCGATGCGTGGAGCGATCAGCAAGACGGCGAATCGCATCGGGTGCCCAAATGGCTCGATGAATACGCTGTCGAGTGCTCGATCCTGAAGATCTACGGCTCCGAAATGATGAACTTCGTGGCCGACGAACTGGTTGCGGTGATGGGCGGCTACGGTTACGTGGAAGAGTATCCTGCCGAGCGCGCTTATCGCGACGCGCGCATAAATCGCATCTTCGAGGGGACGAACGAAATCAACCGCCTTATCGTAACGGGATGGCTGATGAAGCGCGCGCAACGCGGGCAGTTGCCGCTGATGGCTGCCATCAAGAAAGTAATGGACGAAGCGATGGAGCCGCCTTCGTTCGATGCGTCTGCGGATGAGAATCAACCGCTGGCTCGCGAGAGCAGTGCGCTTGCTTCGATGAAGAAGATTGCTCTTTTTGCCGCCGGCGTCGCCGCCCAACGATTCGCTTCCGGACTCGAAGAAGAGCAGGAGGTGATGGCGGAGCTTGCGGACATGGTAAGCGAGGTCTATGCGCTGGAGTCGGCGCTGTTACGCGCGCGAAAGATGGCAGCAGCCACAACCGAAAAAGCCGCGACAGCTGCGGCAATGACGGGCCTGCTGGCGCAATCGGGCATGGCGCTGGCAGAGCAATCTGCGCGACGCGTGGTGGCGGCCTGCGCAGAAGGCGACATGCTGCGTACGCAACTCGCCATTCTGCGCCGGCTGTCGCGCTCCACTCCCGCGAATTCCGTGGAACTCACGCGCGCTATCGCGCAACACTGCGGACGAACGGAGCGATATCCGCTCTGAGTTTTTGCTTACGCCGCCGCGCGAATACCGGCGCTGCCGCTTACCGCGTCGATAATCGTGCGGCTGAAGGCCGGAATGTCATCCGGCTTACGGCTGGTGATGAATTGGCCGTCGTGGACTACTTCGCGATCGACCCAGTTGGCGCCGGCGTTCTTCAGATCGGTCTTCACCGACGGCCACGAAGTCATGGTCTTGCCTGAAACTGCTCCGGCTTCGATCAATGTCCAAGGGCCGTGACAGATTGCCACAACTGTTCTGCCTGTGGCGACAAACTTGCGGACGAATTCCACCGCGCCTTGGTCCATGCGCAGATGATCGGGATTCATCACACCGCCGGGAAGGACGAGTGCGTCATAATCCTCGGTGCGCGCCTGGTCCACCGATTTATCCACTTTGAAGCTGTCACCCCATTCGGTGAACTTCCAACCTTTGATCTGGCCAGACTTCGGCGAGATCAACTCTGTCTTCGCTCCAGCGGCGTCAAGCGCTTTGCGTGGATCTGTCAATTCCACCTGCTCCACGCCATCGGTTGCGAGAAATGCGATTCTTCTGCCATTGAGATTTGAAGCCATAAGTCTCCTCCGCTTTTCTCACTAGGACGACTCGCCTCCGCGATGGGTTGCCATTCACGCACCACATCTGCGTTCGCGGCGGCGAAGCTTCTTTGGATGGTTTGAAGTTCCCGGAGAGTGCGCGGTTTCTAGCTTGCGGCAGCGTGGATGGCGAGGAGTTGTTCCAGCAGCGGCTTGAGCAGTTTTAAATCGAGCGCGTTGGCGCCGTCGGATTTGGCGTGCGGGGGATCGTCATGCACTTCGACAAAGAGGCCATCAATTCCTGCGGCAACGGCGGCGCGCGCGAGCAGCGGGATGAACTCGGGCTGGCCGCCGCTTACGCCGCTCGCCGCTGATGGTTGCTGCACGGAGTGGGTAGCGTCGAAGACGACGGGCGCGAGATTGCGCATGACGGGGAGCGAGCGGAAATCCACGACCAGCGTGTTGTAGCCGAAGCTGGAGCCGCGCTCGGTGAGAAAGGCGCGCTCATTGCCGGTGGAGCGCACCTTCTCGAGCGAGTAGCTCATATCCCACGGGGCGACGAACTGGCCTTTCTTGATGTTGATGGCGCGGCCGGTTCTGGCTGCGGCGAGCAGCAGATCGGTCTGGCGGCAGAGGAAGGCGGGGATCTGGAGAACGTCGGCGGCTTCAGCGGCGATGTCGCAGTGGGCGGGCTCGTGAACATCGGTGAGGATGGGCAAGCCTGTCTCGCGCGCGAGGCGAGCGAGGATGCGCACGCCGTCGGTGAGGCCGGGGCCGCGAAAGCTGTTGACGCTAGTGCGGTTGGCTTTGTCGTAGCTGGCCTTGAAGATGAAGGGAATGCCGAGATCGGCGGCGATGCGCTGAATGGCGTCGGCCATGGCGCGTACGTGGGCTTCGCTTTCGATGACGCAGGGGCCGGCGATGAGGAACAAGCCTGGGCCGCCGACGTGGACGGGGCCGATTTCGAAGGAATGGCTCACTTTGGCGATTTTAAGGCAGTTGCGGAGGGGGCGTGGCGGAGAGATGCGGGCAGGCGGGCGTACAGCGGTACAGGGGTGCAGTGGTGCCGAAAATGGCGTCTGTAAAACTGTATGACCATAAACTGCTGAAGGTCATGGAGTTAGGTTCTATGTACAGCCATACAGCGAAAAATGAAAAACGCTAATTTCGGGGTTTTTCAGGCGGCGCGGTGCCGGGCGCGGTTTGCAGCAGATTTCGGCGCACGAGATGGCGCGCGCTTTGCCAGCTTCGCAGCGCGCTTCGAAGCAGGAGGCGAAGGGCGTTTTGCTGAGGGCGCTGGCGGCCGAGGCGCAGCGGAAAGAGGCTGCGGTGCAGATGGCGCAGGGCGATTGGCTGCGAGCGCTGCCGGTTGAGGCGCGACGTTGGCGGGCCGAGATGCGGCTGGCAGCACAGGAGCATTGTTAGGACTCAAGGTGCCCTGCTGCCGGTTTCGGAGGCGCCTGATGAGCCCTGGGAGTTCCTGCAGGACGTTACGGACGAGGTCGGTTACGGTAGTGTCGAATTGGACGGCGAGAAGACGTGATTGACGGTAGAGTAGGGGGTCTACGGCGATGGTGATGTTTCGGACTTGGCGCATGGGTTGGTTTCCTTCAAAGCTGTAGTCGGAGGCCAAGGATCAGCGGTGCAGCCGTAATGGCTGCCCGGTTGATTTCACTTGGCTATGAATGATTCCAGCGTAGCGCAACGGGGATAATTATCGGCAAAGTTGACGAAGTTTATTTTGTGTTTGGAATGAGAGAGTTAGGTGGGTTTTTTCGGGGCGGGCTCTTGACAGGTTTTGGGGTGAACCCTTCGCGTGAGACAGTTTGCGCAGGTGGTTTCGAAAGGGGGCGTAATGCCGACTCTTGGTGCAGATCCAGTTCGGTGAGTGCGTTGGCGATTTACCGCCGCACTGACTGCTTAGTTTCCGGAAACGCTACTAGCTAGGGCAAATGCTCACGCCGGTTCAATTTACGATCAACGGCCAGTCACCGGAGATTAGAGCCGGCCGGGGCGAACGCCCGCTCATCGCGATAGAGCCGCGATGAACAGGGCACAGCCCGACGTGCATGGGTGCCGACTTTGGGAGCGATGAGTGGGCCACCTGCCCGCGAAGACTGCCATCATCGTCCAGGGCAAGCGGCGCAATCCTAAACGTATCGCATAGGACAGTAGGTCTCCGCCTATTGGGCAAGACTCCAGCCAGCGACAATGCTGGCAAAACGTCTTTTGCCGCTGAGGCGGATCCAAAACTGGATACTTGTCGACTAGCCGATTGGCGGTTCATCGGTTTTAGGCTGACGAAATTCCTGCAATGCCACCACTTCGCTCGCCTGGTTAGTCTGACTCTCTGTGAGCAGTTTCAGAGCAGAATCCAGCATCTCACTGGGATGTACCGGCTTCGCCAGAATCTGAAAGATGTGTCCCCTGGTCGCGGCTTCGGCCAGCAGATCGGCCGTCACTGCCTGCCCGGAGAGGAGCAAAACTCGACAGGTTGGGCACTGGATTTTGAGAAGGATCGCCAGATCGATGCCGTTCATTCTGGGAAGAACAACATCAATGACGCCTAGATCAGGCGACCATTCAGCGATAATCTCAACCGCCTGTTCAGCACTATATGCCGTCCGTGCTTCATAACCGCTTTGCGAAAGAATTATCGCCAAGGTATCCGCGATCACGCGCTCGTCATCGACAACCAAGACTTTGTGACGAACCCCCGAAACTGTAGTTCCCCCCGACCCTCCGGGAGGTCGAATCTTTTCCACCATAAACACTCGCTCCTACTGTAGACGTGTCGGCTCTCCGGTCCCGAGCTTCGTGCGCACTCTTCACCGCTGGCCACAGCTCTGTTGTGAGCCGGTCCTTGAGCACAAAGCCGTCAGCCCCGCGGTTCAAAGATTCTGTTTGATAAATAGGCTGGATGTGACTAGAGGCGATAACGATCCCCAGCCGGGGGAATTCGTTGCGAAGTTCGGGAAGCGCCTGTAATCCGCTCCGGCCAGGCAGCGAAATGTCGAGAACCAACACATCCGGCTGTAGAGCATGAATCCAGTAAGAGATATCTTCAGCTCTATCTAAGGCACCCACGACAACACAGTTCTGAGACAGCAGATCACAAATTGCCTGCTGCATCAGCGGATGATCTTCCACCAGGAGTACGCGAAGTGACGCTAGGCTAACTTCCGGCATATCCCGTTCCCCTTCTTTGGGCGCCAGACTTGTCCACGCAGGAAACCTTGCACAAAACCGCTTGCCAAGCTCAATTCCATTGAGAGACGGAAGAATGACGTCCATAATCGCCGGCGCCGGATTCCGTTTCCGTACCAACTCGAAAGCTTGCTCGGCAGAGCCCACCGCCTTCGCGTTGTATCCCTCGGACCGCAAAACTGCTTCCAATGTATTGGCGCTGGTCGCTTCGTCCTCCACGATGAGCACCTGGTGCTCCATGCCGCCGTCCTTCACGGGCCACGCAACGCACTGCGGTCGGTCATTGGTTGTGTCGCACTAGCAATTGAAGTGCGATCGATTTACCGGTGACGCAGTTTGGGCTCTTGGATCAGAACGCGATCCCTGGGGGCTTCCCCCGAACGCAATGAGGGGGTGCGCGAGCCGGTTCTGATTCTTCTGAACATACGATGCTAGAAAGTTCCTGCTAGGATACCTGCGGACGACGTAAGTTATTGATTTCATTAGTGCAATCGCATTTTTGCAATTGGGCGACGAGGAGTTTGGTGCAGGGATGGTCCTTCCAAAAAATCCACGACCTGAGTGGTCGGAACGAATTCGTCGCTTAATCCAAGACCTGAAGCTCACTCAGAAGGGGCTCGCTGAGCGTCTCGGAGCGTCTCCGACCATGGTCTCGCGCTGGCTTCGAGGCACGCATGAGCCAACGGGTGAAACCTATGTCGCGCTTGGAAATCTGGCGCGCAGACCCGAAGGGATATATTTTTGGGAGCGTGCCGGCATGGAGACCGCTCAGCTATCTGATGCGAACTCCCATCGCGCGCTTTTTTCACTTCGGGTTGGATTCGAGGATTTCAATCTGATCAGCACCAGGAAGACATCGAGGCAGCTTAAGGAAGGCAAGAATGCCGTTGCCATTCCGCTTCTCAATGTCACTGCATATGGAGACGAGACCACACCTCGAGAGAACGTCAGTCTTTCCCAAGCCGAGATGGAAGAGGTACTCGTGGCTCCGCTGAACTGGTGTCCTCACCCGGAGAATATGATCGCAATACATTTTGTGGGCGATTCAATGTTTCCGGTCATTGCTCCCTCATCGATCATCTTTGTCGATACCGCAGCCACGGACCGGGCTGAACTGGACCAACGGCTTGTTGTCGTATCTCATAAGGACCACGGTTTTAAGGTGGCGAGATTCGAGCGGGTTGCCGGACGTGACCTCATCGTTTCAGCCAACCACAAGTACCGGCCGGTCGACGTGAGCGGTACTTCCAAGTGGAAGATCGCCGGAGAGGTTCTATGGTGGATCTCGAAAGATGAAAAGAGGCCAGCCAGTCGTTCAAGGGGAAATGGGGTATAGGGCGAGCAGGGCTGCCCAACAAAATGGTTTGCATCGAGAAGAATCAGCGTTGTGCCCTCATCCTCTAAAACGATGTGCGCTCTAAAGCAGGCTTCGCTGACTTGGTCCACTTCATCCTCGGCGATACCGGCGTGCCCTATGACTGGGAATATGGAAACTATGCCGGAAAGTCATGAGGTTCCGGTTGATCTGGTCTCAGTTCAGCGACCCTTATTGTTGGCCGATTCTCAAATAAAGACAACAGGCCAACTCGCTCATTGACCCTCAGATCAACTACAAAAAGGGCCAGTGTCGGCAAAGGGGCGTAGGTTTGGGATCGCCTAGCTAGGCGACTACGAGTGAAATCTGGGTGGGTGCGCGGTCGCCGGCGTGCGGATGGATTTCGAATGTCCTCACTAAGCGGCGGACACGGTTTGCAGGCGTATTGTCTTCTGCGCTGACGAGACTCGTGGAGCGAAAAGCAACCGCAGATGTTTCGACTCCGCTCTCTCTTCGCGTTGCGAAGAGTCCGCTTCGTTCAACATCACAGAGGTGTTTTGTTGTTTGGGGTGGTGGGTTTGTGGATTGAGGCGGTGGTTGGTGGGTCGGATGGGATGGAAAAACATTGGTGAAACGGTGGAGTGTGGGTTATCCCACCCTTGCGACCAGCCACCCCACAGACGAAGACCTGTCTGTGGGGACCCCGGTGACGTCGCAAGGATGGGGCACGGAGGGTGGTGGTGGAATGGGCGTCAGGGTTTGGAGGCCAGGGAACAGAAAACCGGGATTGCGAGAATCGCCATTGACATCCGGCGGAAATTCACTACCATATGGTTGTGGATAGGCTGGGCACGACATTCGCAGCTTTGTCGGATCCAACCCGGCGGGCGATGGTGGAGAGGCTCTCCCGCGGGCCGGCCTCGGTGCATGGCTTGACGGAACCGTTTGCACTATCGCAGCAGATGATTTCAAAACATATTGCCTGCCTGGTGCGGGCGCGGATTGTGATCAAGAGGAAGCGCGGGCGAGAGAGTATCTGCACGCTCAGGCCGGAGGCGATCAAGACAGTCAGCGACTGGGCGATCAGCTATCGCCAGTTCTGGGAAGAGAGTTTCGACAAGCTGGATGTGGTGGTGAAGCGAATGAAAAAAGAGGAGGTCAGAGATGACAAAAAACGCGGTGAATGAGACGGAGCGGATGGTTGTGACCAGGATTTTCGATGCGCCACGCGAGCTGGTTTGGAAGGCGTGGACGGACCCGAAATACGTGATGCAGTGGTGGGGGCCGAAGGGATTTACGGCGCCGTTTTGCGAGATGGATTTTCGGGTGGGAGGGAAATTTCTCTACTGCATGAGAGCTCCGGATGGGCAGGAGTTCTGGAATGGCGGTGAATACCACGAGATTGTTCCGCACGAGAAGATCGTCTCCTCCATGTACTTTTCCGACTCGAAGGGAAACAGGGTTGAGCCGGCGCAATACGGAATAGAACATGAGGCCATGGAAGATGTGCATGACGTGATTCTTTTTGAAGATCTTGGAAACGGCCAGACGCGACTCACCTTCATTGGCAATGAGACCATGCAGAACGCAATCGAGAGCGGGCAGCTGGAGGGCACGAAGCAGATACTCGATAAGCTTGCCGCAGTGGTTGAGGGGCTGGCGCAGGCGAAATAAGAAGCTGAAGCTTCGATGGGGCGCCCACCACGCCAACGGGACCTGGAGTGAGTTCCCGGGTCCCAGAGGCGGGACCCGGGGCACCCGAATTTTCAGTATTCCCACCGAGGCGACAAAAATCCTCCGCGGCGGAGCGCGAGGATGGGGCACTCACGATTGTGGTGGGCTGGCGCACGGTTCCTTTTGAGCAACCGGCGTGCCCTGTTTCTGCATCTGACAACAACGACAAAGCCCGTCTTGTAAGTTCCGACTGGAAAAATTCAGGGGGTGTAATGCCATGGAGACTGTCGAGCAGCCGATCCATTTTGCCAACGAAACGCTGGGAAGCGAGCGCCACATCTGCGCGTTCTTCCATTCTCCGGAAGAGGAGTACCGGGTTCTGATGCCATTCATTCGCGAGGGAATTGAAAGAGGCGAGAAAGCATTCCACATCGTGGATCCGCGCCTGGTGGAGGACCACCTGGGCCGGCTGCGCGAGGCCGGAATCGATGCCGACAGCGCACAATCGAAGGGTCAGCTAATCGTGAAGCGATGGCAAGATGCTTACCTGCGGGACGGCCATTTCGACCAGGATGGAATGGTAGCGCTGGTGGAGGAGATGCTGTCGACGGGACGGGCTGAGGGCTACGCGCACACTCGCGCCATCGGGCACATGGAATGGGCCCTGGAAGACTTTCCCGGGGTGAGCGACCTTGTCGAGTACGAAACGCGATTGAATTTTGTGCTGCCAAAGTACAAGGACCCCGTTATCTGCACCTATGACTGCAGCAAGTTTGGGGCCGGGGTGGCAATGGATATTTTACGCACGCATCCGATGGTGATCGTCGGAGGCGTGCTGCAACGAAATCCCTTCTTTGTACCGCCCGCCGAGCTGCTCGCCGAGCTGCGGGAACGCGGCGCGTACAGTTCACGCGCCGTTGCCTGAGGCCAGGTTCAACGTGCAAGAGCACGAATACGAAACTCGGGAACTGCGCCGGCTGCTCCGCGATCTGGTGGCTCTGTCGTCCACGCCTGCCATGTGGGTGGGCCGTGAGCTGCCCCATATTGCCGATGGTTTTGCCGACATGCTGCTCCATACCCTGGGGGCCGATGCGGTGTATGTCGCGTTGTATTCCGGGGGGTTAATCGAAGGCATTCGCGCCGGGAAGCATCCGGGATTCAAAGCCGAAGTCGAGCGACTGCGGAAGCGGGCGCACAGCCAGGGGTTTGCGGTCGAGAGCGCGGTTTTATCGAGCTGGCCTTCGCAACTGCGGGTGGCGCTTTACCCGATCGGGCTGGCGAAGGACGACGGCTTCGTGGCTGTCGGATCTTCCGATCCGAATTTTCCCAGCGAGACGGAGAGCCTGCTTCTGTCGGTGGCGGCGAATCAAGCCGCGGTGGCGGTGCAAGCGGCGCGGCTGCGCATGAAGGCGGAGATGGAGCGGCAGCGATTCGCCGAACTGGTCGCCGAAGCTCCGGCGGCGATCGGAGTTCTGCAGGGGCCCGAACATCGCTGGGCGTATGTGAACAAACACTACGTCCGCGTGACCGGCCGCCGCAACGCCTCCGATTTTATCGGCAAGACCATCGGCGAAAGCCTGCCGGAGATAATGACACAGCAGTTTCTCGAACTCCTCGACCAGGTGTATGGTTCCGGCCGACCCTATTTCGGCTGCGAAGTGAAGGCCAGCCTGAATCGCGGCCATGCCGGCCAGCCGGAGGAGGTTTATTTCGACTTTGTATACCAACCGATCCGGAGTGCGGAAGGGGAAGTTGAGGGCATATTGGTGCACGCGGTAGAGGTGACCGAGAAGGTGCTTGCGCGCCGCAAGATCGAAAGCGCGTTAGTCGCATCTCAGCGCCTGGCCGCAATTGTCGACTCGTCGTATGACGCGATCGCAAGCAAGGATCTGAACGGGATTGTAACGAGCTGGAATCCCGCTGCCGAGAAGATTTTTGGCTTTACGGCAGAGGAGATGATAGGGCGATCGATCCGCTGCCTCATTCCTCCCGAATTGCAGGAGGATGAAGACCGGATACTTGCAACCATCGCCAGAGGCGAACGAATCGACCATTTCGAAACTGTCCGTTTGACGAAAAGCGGCGAGCGGATCGATGTCTCACTGACGGTGTCGCCGGTGAAGGACGAAGCAGGGCGCATTGTGGGGGCGGCAAAGATCGCGCGCGACATCACGGAACGCAAGAAGACGGAACAGGCACTGCGCACGACGGAAAGACTGGCTGCGGTGGGCCGGCTTGCGGCAACGGTGGCGCATGAGATCAATAATCCGCTGGAAGCGGTTACCAACCTGATTTACCTGGCGAAGGCGGGTGCGGTTCGGGAGGAGATACGGGAGTTCCTGGCCCGCGCCGAAGAAGAAATTGAGCGCATATCCCAGTTGACGAAGCAGACCCTCGGCTTTTATCGCGAGACCAAGACCGCGACTGCCGTCAAAGTCGGCGATCTGTTGAATCCCCTCATGATGGTGTTTGCATCGCGGTTGCGGAACAAGGGAGCGGAGATATATCCGGAGATTCTGGAGCATCCAGAAATCAAAGCCATCCCGGGTGAGATTCGGCAACTGCTGGCCAATCTTCTGAGCAACAGCATCGATGCGGTTCAGGAGGGGGGACGCATTCACATCCGGGTATCGAGGGGCGATGCGCGTAATGGAGAGCAGAGGAGTGGGGTGCGAATTACAGTTGCCGATTCCGGATCGGGGATTTCATCGGCGGCGCGCGAACATATCTTTGAGCCATTCTTTACCACAAAGAAGGATGTTGGAACCGGGCTGGGACTCTGGGTGTGCAAAAACATTGTAGAGAATCACCAGGGCAGCCTGCGCCTGAAGAGCAGTACGAAACCGGGGAAAAGCTGGACCGTAGTTTCGATATTTCTGCCTTCCTTCGAAGAGGATGCGGTGCGAAAAGTCGTGACGCAGGCGTCGCCTGTGCTATGCGAAGTTGAGTCCGCAGCGTCGTGATGGGAAGGGCGGCGGCGCCAGAATAATGGGCAGAAGATGATCCTGAAAGGCCGCTGGCCGCTGAACGCCCCGCGGCAGGCTGCCGCAGGGGGCCTGTGGGTCTATTGTTTTGAGCGTCGTCCGGCGCCTTCGATTAGGGAGCCGGGGGGCGGCTTGGCAGGGCCGCCGTGCTCGATGTGGTGAACGGGGTTTCTGCATTCGGCGGCGATTGCGGCGGAATGCCAGTGCTCCAGCACCACGGGATTGCAGGCATGGGCCTTTTCTGCTGTGTCGAGTTCAGCCTCAAACTGTGATTCGGCAACGGTGACGAAGCATAAGTTGCAGAACGAAACGGTGGTTCCGCCCGGAACCGGACGGCGTGTGAAAGGGGGCCGAGCAGGGGAAAACATGAAACGCTCCACCTCCACGGAGGGTTCAATCGCTGCTGCGCACATTTTAGCGCCGGAAAAAAATTTTTCGCAATAGGTTTGTGGGGCTCCTGGGTCCCTGGGGAGTAGGAGGAATCGCTTGAGGAGTGTGGGTTATCCCACCCTTGCGACAGGATGGCGGGACGGGGTGAGGAAAAACGGAGTGCCCGGAGCGGTGGCCATGAACTCCTCATTCTTTCGTAACCGGGGTTGTAACCATATGCCGGGACTGGGAAAACAGCGGCTCCGCTATACTTGAAGAGTGAGGCCGCGCAAGGGGAGATGCGGTCTGCCGCGGGTTTCCCTCCCTTTGAAATGGATTACGCAGCCACTGCAAATCAAGAGCTTGAACCGATATGCGCCGCCGACCGGGCGGGAACGCGGCAGATTATCGGCTTCGTCTATTTCACTTTCATCTGCTATGTTTCGATCGGCTTGCCGCTGGCGGTGCTGCCCCCGTATGTGCACCTGCGCATGGGGTATAGCGCGATGCTGGCGGGGCTGGCGGTAAGCATCCAGTATGTGGCGACGCTGGGCAGCCGGCCGTGGGCGGGGCGGATCAGCGACCAGGTGGGCGCGAAGATTGCGGTGCTGTGGGGGATGGGCGCCTGCACGGGCAGCGGCGCGCTGCTGCTGGCGGCCGCGGCGCTGCACCGCTTTCCGCTGCTGAGTTTTGCCATGCTGATTCTGAGCCGGCTGGTGCTGGGCGTGGGCGAGAGCCTGGGCTCGACGGGCGCGACGCTGTGGGGCATTACCGCCGCGGGGCTGGAGCACACGGCCAAAGTGATTGGATATAACGGCGTGTGCACGTACGGGGGCATGGCGCTGGCGGCGCCGTTGGGCGTGGTGCTGTATCAGAGATGGGGACTGCCGGCGATCGGCCTGGTGACGATGCTGGTGGCGGGTGCAAGCCTGATGCTGGCGCTGCGCAAGGACCCGGTGCCGGTGACTACAGAGGGCGAGCATCTTCCTTTCAATCGCGTGTTGGGGCGGGTGACTCCGCACGGCATGGGACTGGCGCTCAGCGGCGTGGGCTACAGCGTGCTGGCGACCTTTGTGGCGCTCTACTATGCCAGCCACCACTGGAACGGCGCGGCCCTGTGCCTGACCGCGTTCGGATTGGGATTCATCGTGGTACGGCTGACGCTGATCCGGACGATCAGCCATTTCGGCGGATTCCCGGTGGCAATGGCGTCACTGGCGGTGGAAGCAGGGGGACTGATTCTGCTGTGGCTGGCGTTTGAGCCGTGGATGGCGCTGGTGGGGTCGGCGGTTAGCGGATTTGGTTTGTCGCTGGTGTTTCCCGCGATCGGAGTGGAAGCGGTGAAGCGGGTTCCGGAACAAAGCCGGGGCACGGCGCTGGGAGTTTATACCGCGTTTGCGGATGTGTCGTTCTTTCTGACGGGGCCGATTGCCGGGGCCATTATCGGCGTGTATGGATATCCGAGCGCGTTTTTGTTTGCGCTGATCAGCGTGGTGGCGGGGCTGGGGATTGTGATCGTGCTGCGGCGGGTGCAGGGGGACTGAGGCTGCGAAGGGAAGACGCAGCTGGTTCCTGCATAAGAAATGTCCTTGCGTCATCCCTACGGGACTAACGAGTTAAATTCTGAAATCCCTTTCCCCACGCTGAAGGCGCGGGGCTAACAAACTTTGCGCCTTCGGCGCGGTGCAGGGGCATTACTCATGCGTCTTCACTAAGTGCCTCGCCCAGTTGACTTACGGCAGGATTGAAGTGGTGCCCTGTTACAAAGCTCTTCCGATTGAGTTTTTCCGCCGCATGTAGAGCACGCCATTTATGCGGCATTTACAGCAGGGCTTAAGACTTTAATGAAAATCCGTGAATCACGCGCAAAACGCGGAGAAAACTTCCCTCAGGGGCTGAAGCCCGAGTTGTTTTTGCTGCGGTTTCGGCACGAGTAAACTCGTGCCCTTGTTACAAAACGTTCGTCGCGAAAATTCTTCCGCAGCCTCTAAAGTCTTGCCCTTTCAAAGATGGCTTGTCGCAAATCGATTCATAGTGCTGCTGCTATTCGGCGGAGTACTGGGCGTCGGTGACTTTCTCCATCCAGGTGACCTGCACGCCTTCGTCGTTGGCTTCCTGAAGGGCAAGGTGGACCATGGTGTTGTTGGGGGTGGCGCCGTGCCAGTGGCGCTCATTAGGCTGGATGATGACGGTGTCGCCGGGGTGGATGTGGCGCGGGGAGTCGCCCTCCTGCTGCACCAATCCGACGCCGGAGAGGACGTGGAGGACCTGGCCGAGCGGATGCGTGTGCCAAGCGGTGCGCGCGCCGGGCTCAAAGCTGACGCGAACGAGACGGACGCGTGACGGCTCCTCGCCGATGGCGATCTCGTCAATCCAGACGGTGCCGGTAAACCAATCGTCGGGGCCCTTGCGACTGGTCCGCTCGCTGGCGCTGATGATGTTCATGCGACATTCCTTTCCTCAGGGGGTGGGACGCGAAAGCTCGCGTTTTTCAGAAAGGCGTTGGCCGCCCAGTGCCTATTGTCTTTGATGGAGTATACATGCAGGCTGCGGCGGCATCGGCAAATATACTTGGTTGTTGGAGTCTGCAGGGGGTCGTCCGATCAATACAATTCCTCTTGAGTCCGTGCTGGAAAGCAGCGGGCTGAATTATGGCGATGTGAAGACGCATGCTGCCGGGCCGGGCGGTTCTCTGCCTCTTTCGCCCGAGATGCTGCTTAGCGAGCCATCGGGCAATCTGTTCGGGTTGTCGCAGAATGCGGGGATGGGGTGGGAGCCGTCGCGGCTGCTCGATCCGCATGTGCTGATATTGAGCACGCACGGAGGATTGCGCGCAGAAGACGGTACGCCGATCGCACTGGGATTTCACACTGGGCATTGGGAAGTGGGCTTGCTGGTGGGCGAGGCGGCGCGGGAACTGAAGGCGCTGCGCGCAGTGCCGTTTGCGGGGGCATGCACGGATCCGTGCGACGGGCGCACGCAGGGCACGACGGGGATGATGGACTCGCTGCCGTATCGCAACGACGCGGCGACGGTGCTGCGCAGACTGATCCGCTCGTTGCCGACGCGCAAAGGCGTGATCGGCGTGGCCACGTGCGACAAGGGGTTGCCGGCGATGATGATGGCGCTGGCGGCAAGCGGCAAGACGCCGGCGGTGCTGGTGCCGGGTGGAGTGACGCTGCTGCCGGATGAGGGCGAGGATGCGGGCAAGGTGCAGACGATCGGCGTCCGCTTCGCGCAAAAGCAGATCTCGCTGGATTATGCCGCGGAAGTGGGCTGCCGCGCCTGCGCTTCACCGGGAGGCGGATGCCAGTTTCTGGGGACGGCGGCGACTTCGCAGGTGATCGGCGAGGCGCTGGGGCTGGCGCTGCCGCACACGGCGCTGGCGCCGTCGGGCCAGCCGGTGTGGCTGGATATGGGAGTGCGGGCGGCGCGCGCGATTATGCGGCTGTTGCAGATGCGGATGGGCGTGGAAGATGTGTTGACGCAAGCTTCCGTGCGAAATGCGATGGTGCTTCACGCGGCGTTTGGGGGGTCGACGAATTTGCTGCTGCACTTGCCGGCGATTGCGCACGCGGCGAAGTTATCGCGGCCGACGGTGCAGGATTGGACGGAAGTGAATCGGAGCATGCCGCGGCTCGTGGACGTGCTGCCGAATGGACCGAGGAATCATGCCACGGTGCAGGTTTTCCTGGCCGGAGGCGTGCCGGAAGTGATGCTGCATTTGAAGGATTGCGGGCTGCTCGATGTTTCAGTGAAAACCGTAGCCGGAACGACGCTGGATGACTGCCTGAACTGGTGGCGGGAAAGCGCGCGTCGGCGCGAGTTGCGGAAGAGGCTGCGCGATTTAGATGGAATCGATCCGGATGACGTGATCATGACCCCGGATCGGGCACGGGCGAAGGGACTGACGTCGACGCTTTGTTTTCCGATGGGGAATCTTGCGCCGGAAGGCTCGGTGATCAAGAGCACGGCGATCGACCCGTCGCTGATTGGGGACGGGGAGAGTTACCGGCATCGGGGTCCGGCGAAGGTGTTCGTGACGGAAGAGGCGGCGATTGCGGCGATCAAGTCAGGCGAGATTGCGAAGGGCGATGTGATCGTGCTGATCTGCGGCGGCCCGGCGGGCGCGGGCATGCAGGAGATCTACCAGATTACGGCTGCGCTGAAACAGCTTCCGCATTGCAAGCACGTGGCGGTGCTGACGGATGCGCGGTTCAGCGGAGTTTCAACGGGCGCGTGCATCGGGCATGTTTCACCCGAGGCGCTGGCGGGCGGCGCGATCGGCAAGGTGCTGGACGGGGATCAGATCGAGATTGCGATCGACCGTAAAGCACTGACGGGGACGGTGAACCTGGTGGGGGATGAGCAGGAAGTTTTTGGCTCGGAGGAAGGTTCGCGGCGACTGGCGGTGCGAAAGGCGAGGGCTGATCTTGCGCCTCATCCTTCCCTTCCCGATGACACGCGGTTGTGGGCGGCGCTGGCGCAGGCAAGCGGCGGCGTATGGGGTGGCTGCGTCTATGACGCCGACAAGATTATTACCGCACTGGAGAAGAACAAGTGAAACTCTTTCATACCAAGCAAGGCATTTATGTTGAGCAAGAGGGGAGTTATTACTCCGTTCCTGGAGTTAGCTGGGACGAGTTAATAACTCATGACGATTTGCATAAGTACCTGGCCGGCGTAGTTAGGCATGGCGAGAGGAAACGGGAGGTGCGCGCGGAAGATCTCGTTGCGCCGATCGGGAGCCAGGAGGTGTGGGCGGCCGGAGTGACTTACTTTCGCAGCCGCAATGCGCGCATGGAAGAATCAAAGGATGCGGGAGGAGGCAGCTTTTACGATCGCGTTTATTCGGCAGAGCGGCCGGAGCTGTTTTTCAAGGCGGCAGCCAGCCGGGTGGTCGGGCCGGGAAGTCCGGTGCGGATTCGGCGCGACGCTTCGTGGTCGGTCCCGGAGCCGGAACTTACGCTGGCGGTGAATCAGCATGGCAGGATCATTGGTTGCACCATCGGAAACGATATGAGCTCGCGCGACATCGAGGGCGAGAACCCGCTCTATTTGCCGCAGGCGAAGGTCTATGACGGAAGCTGCGCGCTGGGGCCGTGCGTCCTGATCAGTTCCGAAACGCTTCCCTCCTCTTCCGCAATTCGGATTGAGATTGTTCGCGAAGGGCGAGCTGAATTTTCCGGCTCAACGACACTGGCGGAGATGAAACGGACTGCGCAGGTGCTGGTGGACTATCTTTATCGCGAGTGCAGCTTTCCGGTGGGTTGTTACCTGATGACGGGGACGGGAATCATTCCGCCTGACAGCTTTACATTGCAGCGCGGCGATAAGATTCGCATTTCGATTGAGGGAATCGGCGAACTCGTGAATCGTGTGGAAACCAAAGCGTGATCCGCTTATGCAGCAGGTTGGATGGGATCGCGAGTCATAGAGCCATCGACCATGCGCCAGATTCCCAGTGGATTGCTGTCTTTTAGCTCGTCGGGGAGGGTGAAGTCGGGGAAGTCCTGGAAACAGACGGGACGGACAAAGCGATAGATGGCGAGCGCGCCAACTGAGGTGGCGCGGCTGTCGCTGGTGGCGGGGTAGGGGCCGCCGTGGACCATGGCGTGGCAGACTTCGACGCCGGTGGGGAAGCCGTTCACGATGAGCCTTCCGGCTTTGCGCTCCAGAGCGGCAATGAGATCAGCAGAATCTGCGAGGTCTGATTCGGAGCCGTGCAGAGTGGCGGTGAGCTGGCCTTCAAGGGAATTCAAGAGGGCAAGCAGATCCTGACGATCTTCAAAGCGAACGACCAGCGTGGCCGGCCCAAAAATCTCGGTGAGCAGTTCGGGATGGCGCTCGAGATCGCCGCTGTCAACTTGCAGCAGCGCGGGGACGGCATAGGTGGTTCCACAATTCGCGGCGGCGACTGCCTCGGCCACAGTTTCGACGGCGCTCAAGCCGCGGCGCTGGGCCATGCCGGAGCGGTAGCTGTGCGAGATTCCCTCGGTGAGCATGGGCGAGATTGCGGCCGGCTCGACGAGCTTTTTGAGCTCGGCGATGAATTCGTCAGAGTGGCTGTCGCGCGGCAGGAAGACCAGCCCCGGCTTGGTGCAGAACTGGCCGACTCCCAGAGTGAAAGAGGTGAAGAGGCCGCCGGCGATCTGGGCAGCGCGCGTGCGCAGAGCTTCAGGAAGCACAATGACGGGATTGACGCTGCTCATTTCCATGAAGCAGGGGATGGGTTCGGGGCGGGCGGCAGCGCGGTCCATGAGGGACTTTCCCGCGGAGAGCGAGCCTGTGAATCCGACGCCTTTGATGTGGGGATGCTCGACCAGCGCGCCGCCGAGTTTGCTGCCGGCTCCAAAGAGCAAGGCGAAGACTCCGGGCGGCAGACCACAATCGCTGACGGAACGGCTGATGACCTGGGCGACGAGTTCGCTGGTTCCCGGATGCGCTGAATGGGCTTTGACGATGACGGGATTGCCGCCGGCAAGCGCGGAGGTGGTGTCGCCGCCGGCGACAGAAAATGCAAGAGGAAAATTGCTGGAGCCGAATACGGCAATGGGGCCCAGCGGGCGAAGCATGGAGCGGATATCGCCCCTGGGCAGCGGCTTGCGACCGGGCTGCGCGGGGTCGATGCGTGCGTTCACCCACGAGCCGTCTTCAACAAGCTGCGCGAAAAGACGAAGCTGATTGACGGTGCGAGCAAGCTCGCCTTTGAGGCGCGCTTCCGGCAGCGCGGTTTCCTGATGCGCGCGCGCGATCACTTCCGCAGCGGCGGAATCAAGGCCAGCGGCAATGTGGCGCAGGAAACGCGCTTTTTCGCGGCCCGGCAATTTGCCATAAGTCGCGAACGCCTCTTCGGCCAGATCGGCGGCGAGGTTCAAGTCTTCGAGGGAAGCGTAGTGGAAGGGTGGATCGAGGGCCGCACCGGTTGAAGGGTCGAAGCCGGTAAAAATATCTCCGTCGCCGGCTTGAAATTTCCCGCCAATAATTGAATATCCGCGCAACATAGCTCACCTCAGATAATGACCAACTATTCACAGTGTATGCGGGTTGAGCGAGAGCGATTGTGAATGGCGAGACGAAGCGATCGTGATCCTTTGGGGGCGGTGCGGAACGGCCAGAAGTGCCGATGCAAAACAAAAAGGCTGACCGGGGATGCCGGTCAGCCTTTAAATGCGTTGCGGAAGGATCTTTGCGTTATGCTTCCGGCCGGTCTTCTGCCACAGTGTGGAAGAAAACCGGCGGAGGTGGGGCGGCGCGTGAGGCCGTGTGGCCGCTCGCGGTTAGTGGGTTGCCGGGGCCCTGGGGGCGCGGCGGTGATGCCGCTGCGGCAGGGGAACCCGCTTCTGCGGCTTGATCTGGGATTCATCCACCGGCGTGGTTCCAGGCACGTCGGTGTTGAAATCCGCTCCGTTGGGCACCAGGTAATCCTGCACCGTCTGCCCAT
>DASYWU010000007.1:0-1951 GCA_035935755.1 Occallatibacter sp.
TCGCGGCGGCGTACGAAAAAGTGAATGCCGATTCTCCGTGGGTGCTTTATCAAGTCAACGCCGGCGCTCCATCGACGACTTTCGTTTTCTTCATGCCCATGCGCTCGATGCAGGAGATGGATGAATACATCGCCCGGGGTAAATCCCTGAGCGCTGCCGAGGGGCCGGAGGTGGAAGAACGCCTGCGGCAGGCCGCTCGCGATGCCTATGTGTCCTGGGATAGCGAACTCTTCTTCGTCGGCCCGCAGCAAAGCCATGTTCCGACAGCTTTCGCCGCCGGCGATCCCGGTTTCTGGATCCCCTAGGCTGGCAGTCAAATTCGGGAAGGATGGCTAACCCGTACAAATCGCTCCAGCGGTTTCCTGCATCTCATCATTCTTAACTCAGCATGTATAATTTTCTGGCTATGAAACCCGGTTCAAAGTGTCCCGCGCGTTCGGTTGTTGCGGCCTTGCTGCTCTCGGCGGCGTCGCTTGGGTATTGCCGCGTCGCCGCGGCACAAGTGCAAATCCCTCAAGAGCAAATGGAGCGCGAAATCACGGCCCGCGCTCGGCTTTTCCCTGAAGTCGGCCCCGGCGTCAAAACTCTCAAGTGCGACTCTGCGGGTCGCTACTATGTCCTCACTGCCCCAGCGCCCGCGGTGCAAGTGTTTAACGCGGATGGCAAGACCATCGCGCAGATTCCCCGTGATGCGAAGGGTCGCGATGCCATCGTGTACGGCGAAGACATGGACGTTGACGCTTCAGGTCGCGTTTACGTCGCAGACCGCGGCGCCAACGCCGTGAAAGTCTACGACAACAGCGGAAAGCTCGTTCTTTCAATCCCCATCGTTGCACCGATGTCAGTTGTGGCTTTGCCAGTTGGGGAAATATCCGTCGCCAGCCTCAAGTCCCGTGACCTGGTCACGATATTCGACCTGACCGGCAAGGATCTCCGCGAATTCGGAGGCCTCTCTGAACTTGCTGAACACGCCGATCTTAACCGCTTCCTCAATATCGGCCGGCTCGTCGGCGATCCTGCGAACCATCTCTACTATGCCTTCACCTATCTCCCCGAGCCTACTGTGCGCAAGTACGATCGATTTGGCTACTCTTCCTACGAAATTTCACTCACGACTCTCGACGTCTATCCCTCCGCGCAGGCGCTGCGCCGCAATATCTCGCGCCTTGATGAGCAGGGCGCGGCGCCGAACTTGCAGGCTGTCATCAATGCGGTGGGAGTGGATCCTGCAACGGAAGAAGTCTGGGTGGCTCTTGGCGACGATCTGATGAAATTCGATAAGACCGGCAACCGTGTCGGCCGTTACCGCACTCTCCTGCCCAGCGGGGAGGACCTCACGCCGACGGCCATCCTCGTCGAGCCCCACCGTCTGCTTCTTGCCGATGATCCCCACGGCATTTACGAATTCGCCCGCCCGGACGAACCGCCCAAGCCCGCCTCAAAAGCAAACTAGTCTTTGATCAGGGAGAAGGTATGGCCGAAGTAAGACTCTTGGAAAATTGAAGTTGAGGTTTGTGGTCCGTCGTCTGTCTGGAAAGCTTCTATCCTCAGCCACGCGTCAAATTCGCATCGGCATCACGACATAGCGGTAGTGGCAGGACTCATCGGCAAGGGGCCGCATCAGACCGGCGGATTGCTCGTCTTTCAGCTCGACAGAGATAGGTCCTTCGGCGGCAGCACCCAGGAAATCGAGTAGGTATTGTGCGTTGAAGCCGATGGAGATTGGGTCGCCCTTGAATTCCTTTTCGATCGCTTCCTTGGCCTCGCCGTATTCCGGGCTGGAGGCGGAAATTTCGATGCCTTCCTTCGCCAGCATGAATTTCACGGCATGCGACCTCTGGTCGGCAAGCTGAGAAACGCGCCTAAGCGCGTCCTGTAGCTCGTTCCTCTCAAGGACGATGGTCTTGCTCGTGTCGCGCGGCAATACGGCCTCGTAAGGCGGAAATGTGCC
>DASYWU010000008.1:0-1832 GCA_035935755.1 Occallatibacter sp.
CAGGGCTATCTCGATGACGCGAAATATGCGCGCGACTATGCGCGGCTGCATGCTAGTTCCCGCCGTCAAGGGAAATTCCGCATTGCACGGGAGCTCCGCGCCCGAGGCGTCCCGGATTCTCACATTGATGCAGCCTTGGAATCGGTCTTCGCCGAAACGGATGAGGTATCACTCGTGCGCGAGCGCATTAAGAGGAAGCTCGGCCAACTCCGCGGCTCGGCAGGGAAGAGCATCGACCAAAAAAAGATCGCTTCGCTTTACCGCAGCCTGATTGCCGCGGGTTTTTCCGCCGACGTGATCCGCACCGAAATTCGCAATGTCACGAAGACCGATACCGCCGATCTCGCTGACGAACCTTCGGTCGAAGAGCCGTAATAAGGGAGCGCCTCATGATTCTCGTCGCTCCCATCAAGCGCGCCGGTTTCAGACGTAAGCACGACAATTGCTTCCTCACGGGTTCATACTGCGACCTTCGAGTGTGGAGGAACAGACACACTCGTTCCGGTAATGACCCCCGAATCCTTAGCGCGATTTTAATGGCGCCATTCGCGCCCAAACGGTGCCATTTACGGCGCCAAATGCGGCATTTTGCGTCAACGCGGTTGACGCAATCGCTGCACAAAATGACACGAAGATAGTCGATCCTCACAATCGAGAAACGCGATTGGACGTATTGCTCTAAGATGTTTACAGTATGTAGAGAGCACGGGCGGAGAGTCCGCCGTCCGCTAGAAAGCTGAAGACGTGGCCCAACACATGCCTGCATTGAATTCAGGTAATAACGGCGGCGAAGGTCCCATTCAGGAGACTATGGACCGAGAGGCGAACCGCATCCTGACGCTGGAGGAGATCGCGCAGCTCGCGTCCGAACGCGGCAAGCCCGCCGAGACCCTCACAAAACTTGTCGCACTCATTGCCCGTCGCTTTGACGCCGACGTTTGCTCGGCATATTTGCTTGAGCCGGATCGCGCCAACCTGGTTCTGGCGGCTACGATCGGCCTCAGACCCGAGTGCGTAGGCACGCTTCGGATGGGCTTAAACGAGGGGCTTTCGGGACTGGTCGCGGAGCAGGTACTCCCCGTCGCGGTCTCGCAAGTCAAAGACCACCCACGGTTTAAGTTCTTCAAAGAGGCGGGAGAAGAGAGTCTCCAATCATTTTTGGGTGTTCCACTGATTGACCGAGGGGTCCTTCAGGGAGTATTGGTAATCCAGAATAAGGAGATGCGTGCCTTTCGGGATGACGAAGTCCGGATGCTGATGGAAACCGCCGCCCAAATAGCGCCCGTGGTGAACGAGGCCCGCACTCTCGACCGCTTTATCGCCCCTGTCCAGGAACGCCTTTGGACGCTGGCGCGCAACCTATGGTGGAGCTGGGATCAGGATTGTGGTGCCCTCTTCCTTGATCTGGATCCGCTCGGCTGGCGCGACGCGAACCACAACCCAATGGCCATGCTTGCCGAGATTCCGCTGGACCGCCTCGAAAAGCGCGCAACCGAATTCGTACTGCATAGCCGCATAAATTACGCCTATCGTCGCCTCAGAGAGTACCTGGACACCGCCCATACGTGGGGTGCACGCCACGCCGGAGTGCTCCGCGCGCGGCCCGTCGCCTATTTTTCGGCTGAATTCGGCCTGCACGAATCCATTCCTATCTACTCAGGCGGTTTGGGAATCCTGGCCGGAGATCACATTAAGAGTGCGTCAGACTTGGCCATTCCCCTGGTCGGCGTCGGCCTTTTCTATGGCCAGGGCTACTTCCGCCAGCATCTCGACGCAGAAGGCTGGCAGCAGGAGGATTACATCCAGATTGATGTAAACAAGCTGCCGTTGGA
>DASYWU010000009.1:0-73796 GCA_035935755.1 Occallatibacter sp.
TCTAGCGATGAAAGAACGGTTTTCCAGCTATGGTTCGAATCTCGGAAAGAACGTTCGAGATTCGAACCAAGCTCAATGGTGACAGTGGCCGGGTCGGTGTCAAGGGTCGAGATGAACGCCAAAGTACGGCGCCCTTGACACCGACCCGACCACCACGGGAAGCTGCGTGCGTTTTTCAGTTTGACAGGAGTGCAGGCTGTCATACACGGGGCACAGCTTCTAGTGACTCTCTCGGGCTCCTTACGGCCGTTGACCGGGCGACCTATCCAATTGGTGCCGGAGCAATCAGCCACTTCCCGCACTAACAAGTTAGGACGGGGCACCCGCATGATGGTTAGGTGGGCCACCCGCCTACATACCTTCAGTCTTAATCGGGCGGGTGCATGGTGTGCTCGACGCCTCCCTTTATGTGTACGACTTCTCTCCGCCGACCTGCGAATCCCAATAGGTCGTAGGATCGGTGAAGAACTCGCCCTGCCTGCACAGGTTGCGCATCGCCTCTTCATTGACCTTGATGCCCATGCCCGGCCCGGTGGGAACGGGGATGTAACCGTGGTCCACGAGGTCGCCTTTGTCGCATACTTCTTTGTGCCAGGCTGGCTGCGGCTGGTGCCATTCCATGGCGAGGAAGTTTTCGCAGGCGGCTATCGCGTGGACGCCGGCGGCGTAGCCGATGGGGCAAGCGTTGCTGTGGACCAGCATCCCCACCGAATACTTGGCCGCCATGTCGGAGGTCTTCTTCAATTCGAGAAGGCCGCCGATGACAAGGTGATCCGGGTGGATGTAGTCGACGGCACGCGCCTGGCAGAGCGGCTCGAGCGATTCCACCAGGTAGGCGTCTTCGCCGGTCAGGGTGGACACTTTGATCGAATCGGTGATGAGCTTCCACTCCTCCACCCGGAACCACGGGACCATGTCTTCCAAAGTGGAGGGATTCACCCTCTCCAGCGCATTCGCCAGCTTGATGAGGCTCTTGACGGTGAGGTGCCCGAAGTGGTCGTGCCCCATGGGGACGTTGCCGGCGGGGCCCATCGCTTCCTTGATGGCGGCGACGTGGTCGGCAACGAGTTCACATCCCTTGTCGCTGACCTCTAATCCGGTATAGAAGTTCTCGGGGGGGACATCCCCCGGGTCGCCGTAAAGGTTTTTCGGAGCAAAAACCGTGCCCGGCTTGTCTCGGAGGACGCGAAGCACGGGCAGGTCGTATTTGAGCATCGTAAACCCAGAAGCGACTCTGTCTTTGTAGTCAGCGGCGATGTCTTCGATGGAGTTGGAGCGCGGGTCACCCTCGCTGTACATGCGGATCCTGTCGCGGAATTTTCCGCCCAGCATTTGAAAGATCGGCACGTTGTACGCGTGGCCGGCCAGATCCCACAACGCGTTTTCGATCGCGTTCACGCCGCTCCCCTGACGGTTGTATCCGCCATGCAACTTCATTTTGCGAAAGAGCCTGTCGACATTGCAGGGATTCTCGCCGAGTAGCCGGCCCTTATGCATCAGAACGTAGTTCGGTTGGGGGCCGTCCCCGATGGTCTGGCCGTAACCCGAAATTCCCTGATTGGTATCGATGCGGACAACGATGGTGCCGCCAGATGCCGCTCCCGCTCCGGGAGTCGCAGGAGGCATCGATCTCCTGCTGCCCTCGTCTTTCGGGCCTGGCTTGCCTCCCGGCCCTCTCAGAACGGCGATGCGCATGTCCGTGATCTTCAAGTCGGACGGGATTGAATTCCGGTTGACATTTTGGGGATACGCTTCCAGGTCGGCCCAAAGGCCAAGCCCCGCGGCAGCCGCGCCCATGCCCAGAAACGAACGCCGCCCGATTGTTTTTTCCTTCGTAGACATTACTCTCCCTTTCGCCACCACGATCGACTTGCGTTTGGAACCGGGCCATTGTATCCAACCAGTGTGTACGAGTGTCTACGAGTTTTTTTGAAGCTGATGTTCGGCAGATGGCCGGTCAACGGCCGGAAGGGGTCAGGAGAAGGGCAAGGGAGCGCACGGCTAGAAACTGGAAGCTAGAAGCTAGAAGCCAGGCGTCACCTATCAGGTGGCAGTTGGTAATATCCCGCACCGGGCTGGTCGGTCGAATTGATCACCGTGCCTTGGCCATTGGCCCAGTAATTCGATTTCGTTCCAGTCCAGACATCGCGATGCTCTCCGGTGAGCGGATCGGTGGTGGGTGTGACGCCGACGAGGGCGTTGTCGAATTCCTGTACCCCGCCGGCCTCGATGGCCTGGTGCCGCTCGAAGGAGTTCACCTGGTTCTGCTCGGCCTGCATCTTCGCTTCAAACTGCCGCATCTGTTGCTGGAGCTCACCGATGCGTCCCTGCTGGCGCCATCTCTGGTACGCCATTCCCTCGGCGTCCATCTGCTTCTGGTGCTCCATCCATTCCGGATTCAGTTGAAACGAATCTGCCATCTTGTAGGCGACGCTGCGGGCCAGCGACGATCTCTCCGGCGGAGCGATAAAGCTGACAATCGCCGGCGCCTGCCAGATTCCGTTCGCCTCCAGCGTCCTCGTGTAGGCGAAAACCACGCGCGGACCGTCGGCCATCTGACAGCGCCAGGCAATTTGCCCTGCCGACGTTTTTCCGGCGCCATCGAGCGGGGTATGATCGGGCACTTGAAAACCAGCGTCAGCAGAGTCCGGCTGCGGATTCTGGCACAGTTCGTGGAAGCGTGCCTGCGAGTAAAGCACCGCGTACTCCGGTCCGGTGCGGTAGCGGGCAACGATGAGCTGCGCCTGCGCGCCGAGATCGTAAACTTCGCCTTCTCTGGGGTGATAGGGATTGGGCGGAGCATAGGAAGGAACGGCTACGTCGCCAATGCGCACGGCGATTTTGCCGTCAGGCGAGCGCACGTCGACCATTACACGCTCGTCGGAGAAGCCCAGGCGAAACAACCCGCCGCGAACCGTCCATCCCCGGGGGACCTGGACGGAAAAGGCGTGCTCCATGGGGTCTTGAAACTGCGTCCACGCAGGTGCGGAAGCCGCCGCGCCGGAACTGCGCGCCTGTTGTGCTGCTGCGCTGCGGAAGCATGCGCAGAATGCGAACACCAGCACCAGAAGCGTGATGACTCGCAGCGGTCCGGTGGAATTCATCCTCTTTTTCACGTCAACCTCCGTTGGGTCTGTTTGTGGCCGGGGATATTGGGGGAACCGATGATTGCGAATCACACTTTGTCCGGGAATGCGCAAGCGGCGAGAAAACGGCTCAGCAGATTCGGCGCGGTTTCCTTTTATCGAGCTGAAGCGCCGGCCCTCGGCGGATTGCTGCCGGCAAGCAGCGCTTCAAAACGCGGATGGCCGTGATCATAGCCGAGCTTTTTGAGCGACGTCAATCAACTTCCGTGAAGAAGGCTGCCCGGAAATGAGCACGGGTAACACTCCGGCCTACAACTTTTTTTTGAGCCTTTCTTGAACGCCATTTCCGCATAACCGGGCAAAGCGCAATTCGGCGAGGGGCAGCGGGCCGGGCAGAGGCGACGCCGGGTTTGGCTGCGGAAAAAGAGGGAAGCCCGTCGAGAATGAGGCTTACAGACCTGCGGGTCTGAAAGTCAGCTACTCTGCGACGAGGGGATTGGTCAGCGAGCCGAGGCCTTCGATGCTGACCGTTACGGTCTCGCCGGCTTTGAGCCACCGTTTCGGCGTACGTCCGAGGCCCACGCCGCCGGGAGTCCCGGTGGAAACGATATCTCCCGGCAGCAGTGGCGCAATCGAGGAGATGTATTCGACCAGCTCGGGGACGCCGAAGACCAGTTCGCGCGTGTTGGAGCTTTGCAGAGTCTCGCCGTCGATGGTGAGGCTGATGGCCAGCTTGTGCGGGTCAGCGATCTCGTCGGTGGTGACGATGGCAGGGCCGAGCGGGCAGAAGGTATTGAAGCTCTTGGCCAGCGACCACTGCGACGTGGCGAATTGCACGTCGCGCGCGCTCACATCGTTGGCGATGGTAAAGCCGTAGACGTGCTCGCGCCACGCGGACGCAGGAATGCGGTAGCCGCCTTTGCCGATGACGAATGCCAGTTCGGCTTCATAGTCGGGCTGAGACGTAGCTTTGGGCAGCACGATCGCCTCGCCGGGCCCGATGATCGATGTGTGCAGCTTGAAGAAGACCACCGGGACAGGCGGAAGTTGCATCTTCGATTCCGCCGCATGGTCGCGGTAATTGAGGCCGATGGCAAAGATGCGTGGAGGATTCGCGATGGGCGCGTGCAGCTTGACCTGATCCAGCCGGTGGGCGGGATATGTGCCGGGCTTTTCGATCCTCGCGAGTCCGGCGGCGATAACGGCCAGTGCATCGGCATATCCCGATGCAGCAAGATCGACGACGAGGTTCGCCTCCTCGAGCAAAGCACCCGGGCGAATCGATCCGCCGTCCTTCGAAAAAGATACAAGTCTCATCCATGACCTCCAATTGTATTACTAACTTCCTAACCAGCTAACTGGCTAAGTGGCTGACTTACATCGCCGTCCAGCCACCGTCGATGGTGAAGAGTGATCCGCTGACAAACGCAGCTTCGTCCGAAGCAAGATAACGAACCAGGGAAGCGATCTCTTCCGGCCGGCCAAGACGTCCCACGGGCTGGCGGGCGCGAAGCTGGGCGCGCGTTTCTTCCTTGTTATCTTTGTGGAACTTGTCAAGATATCCCTCGACAAAAGGCGTTTGCACCGTGCCCGGGCAGACAGCGTTGACACGCAGAGTCTTCGGATATTCGACAGCCAATTGCCGCGTCATGGCCACTACTGCGCCTTTGCTCGTGCAGTAAGCGAAGCGCTGCTTAATGCCGACGAGGCCCGAGACCGAAGCGATGTTCACGATGCACCCGGGATTTTCGCGCCCTTGACCGGCAGCCAGCAGCAAGGGTAGAAAGGCGCGCGTGACGAGATAGACGGCGCGGACATTGACATTCATCAGCCGGTCAAAATCTTCGGGCTCGGTGTCTTCTATGGAGCCAACGTGGCCGATACCGGCGTTGTTGATGAGAATGTCGAGACGGCTGAGGCGCACGGCTGCGGCGGCAATGGACTCTCCGCTGGTTACATCAAGATGCAGCGCCGTGGCGGAAGAAAGGGTGCCGGCGAGCGCCTCGGCAGCGGCCAAATTGATGTCGGCGATGTAGACGGAAGCGCCGGCTCGTGCGAGTTCCCTTGCAGTCGCTTCGCCGATGCCGCTCGCGGCTCCGGTGACCAGAGCGTGCCGTCCGTCGAGTCGAAATGGGTTAGTGGGCACGATGCCTCTATGCTTTCCGCGTTTCCGCCAGCACCTTAAGGTAGGCCCGGGCGGTTTCTGTGATGGTTTCTGCGTGTCCGGAATCGACCGCAGCCAGATTTACCAGATCGCTGCCAACACCGAGGGCGCGCGCACCCGCCTGGATGAAGCTCGCGGCCGTCTGCAGGGTAACTCCGCCGGTGGGAATGAGCTTGAGGTGCGGAAACGGTGCGAGCAGCGCCTTCAGATAACTGGCGCCGCCTACAGCGGAGCAGGGAAAGATCTTCACATAATCTGCGCCTGAGTTCCACGCGCTGATTGCCTCAGTTGGAGTGAGTGCTCCGGGGCAGGAGATCTTGTTATTGGATTTGGTCACGCGGATAACGTCGGGATGCAGGCTGGGGCTGACGACGAACTCGGCTCCTGCGTCGATTGTGGCTTGCGCTTGCTCGGCTGTCGTCACGGTGCCGGAGCCAAGCAGAAGCCGGTTGCCATATTCGCGCTTGAGTTCCTTAAGCAGGTCGATGGCCCCGGGGACTGTCATGGTCACTTCGACGACAGTTACGCCGCCTGCGATCATAGCTTCCACCACGGCGCGGCCCTGGGCTGTACTCTTTGCTCGCAAAACCGGAATAAGTCCGACACGTTCGATGGTTTCCTGTGTTGTTTCCGCCATAATCTGAATCCTTGGGGTAGCAAGTCAGCAAGTCAGCGAGTCAGCAAGTCAGCGAGTCAGCGAGTCAGCAAGTCAGCGAGTCAGCAAGTCAGCGAGGCAGCAAGTCAGCGAGTTAGCAAGTCAGCGAGTTAGCAAGTCAGCGAGTTAGCGAGGCAGCAAGTCAGCAAGTTAGCGAGGCAGCGTGATCAGAATGGCGCACGCTGCTCTATTTCTATCGTGCAATCCGTGCGGAGCCACCTTTGATGAGGCGTTCGACTTCCGCGAGTGTGGCCATGCTGGTATCTCCGGCAGTGGTCATAGCCAGCGCACCATGCGCAACACCGCAGCGGAGCGCCCACTCGATTCCTTTTGCAGCCAGCAAGCCATAAATCAATCCTGAAGCGAAGCTGTCGCCGCCTCCCACTCGATCGAAAATGTCGATGTCGCGCTGCGGCACGTGCGTGATCTTGTCTTCATAGAGCGCAATGGCGCCCCATGCGTTTCGGCTTGCGGTGTGTGCCGTGCGCAGGGTGCTGGCCACGAGCTTGAGGTTGGGATATATTGCCGCCACTTCGCGCAGCATCTCTTCGTAGCCAGCGATTGGCAACTCGGCAAAGTCTTCGCCCACGCCCTTGATCTTTACGCCGAGCATGGCGGTGAAGTCTTCTTCATTGCCGAGAAGCAGATCGACCTTGCGAACGATTTCGCGATTCACTTCCTGTGCTTTAGCTTTTCCGCCGATGGCTTTCCAAAGCGAATCGCGGAAGTTGAGATCATAAGAAGTGGGCGTGCCATATTTGTGCGCGGTGTCCATCGCCTCGGCAGCAACTTCGGCGGTGGATGCAGAGAGCGCGGCGAAGATGCCGCCGGTGTGGAACCATCGCGAGCCCCTTTCGGGTCCGAAGATCGAATCCCAATCGAAGTCTCCAGCTTTGACCT
Organism: Occallatibacter sp.; assembly: GCA_035935755.1. Lineage (GTDB taxonomy): Bacteria > Acidobacteriota > Terriglobia > Terriglobales > Acidobacteriaceae > Telmatobacter. Next base: position 6,806 of record DASYWU010000009.1, read on the forward strand.
GGCTGATGGCGGTGTTGCCCCGGTCGGAGCAGCCGACAGCCGCACGCACTCCATATCCGCGTTCGGTAAAGTTGAGGCCATTGCGGACGGTGCGGCCGACGCCATCGTACGGTACCCATGTGATGAGCGAAGTATCGACGCCGCCCTGCAAAATGAAGTCTTCGACAAGGCGGCCTACCGGGTTGTCGGCCAGAGCGGTGACCACACCGGTGCGCAGGCCAAAGCAGCGCCGCAAACCCCGGGCGACGTTGTACTCGCCGCCGCCTTCCCAGACCTGGAAATGACGCGCAGTGTGGATGCGTCCCTCGCCGGGATCGAGGCGAAGCATGACTTCGCCCAGACTCAGGCAATCCCAGCGGCGCGGAGTCTCGGGAACGATAAGGGAATTCATGGGCGACAACAGTTTATCGTATCGAAACAGGTGGCCGCGGGAGTGGCTGGAGAAAAGCCCGGGGAGAAAGATAACGTTACGGGCGGGTGAAGTTTTAGGCTGGGCTAAACTCAATTTGTTTAAAGTAGACAGAGGTTCGCTTTGTGCAGCATGCGACTTTGCATCATTCCCAGGGTTAAGACAGGCAGGTCCTTGCATTGGAAAAGGAGATCTCGAAATATGACTCTTAACCGGCTTGCAGTATCGGCAGTAGTTCTATCCCTCGGAACCGTCCTGGCTGTGAGTTCGGCGGACGCCCAGCAGCAGTATGGAGCGGGTTACGGCCAGAATGGGTACGGCCAGCAGAATGGAGACTGGAATGCGCCCCCACCGGAGTTCAACGACATTCAGCGGCGGGGTTTTCGCGACGGCATCGATGGCGCGCGCAAGGATTATGGGAATCATCGCCAGCCCGATGTGAACAACCGCGACGAATACCGACATCCTGACTTGCCGCGTGACGAATGGGACGCATACCGCGATGGATTTCGCCGCGGCTATGAGAGAGGGGTTTCGTATCTGACGGGCAGATATACAGGACCGATGCAGGGTCCCGGGCCACAGGCGAGCTATGGGGATGGCGACAGGGACGCGTATTCCGGCCCTGGATTGGATGCGCGCCGGCGCGGATTTGAAGAGGGCATGGAGGGGGCGATCCGGGATTTCGGCAATCATCGGCGGCCCGATCCCGACAACCGCGATGAGTTTCGGCATCCGCCGGTTTCGGGCGAACTGCGGGACCCCTATCGCGATGGCTTCCGCCGCGGATATCAGCAGGCGATGTCGGAATTGATGAACGGCGGCGGGGACCGCGATGATGCCTATCGTGAGCAGGGACCGCGCGGCGACGCACGCATGCGCGGTTTTCAGGATGGCATGGAGGGCGCAATGCACGATTTCGACAACCATCGGCGACCCGACCCGGATAACAGGGATGAGTATCGGCATCCGCGCGCGCCGTACGAATTGCAGGACGCCTACCGCCGCGGCTTCGAGCGTGGCTACAACGTGGCGATAAGGGGACTGATGGGATTACCGACCGGACGCAGAGACGACGGCGATCGCCGCGACGACGATCGCCGGTAATTTCGCTTGCTGTGACAGCTTTGCCGGAAACGCGCTGCGGACAGGAGAGTGTAATGAAGACGATCAAGGGGCCGGGAATTTTCCTGGCGCAGTTCGCCGGCGATGCTGCTCCGTTCCATTCGCTAGCCACCATTGCAAAATGGGCGGCGGGCCTGGGGTATACCGGGATCCAGATTCCTACGTGGGATCGGCGGCTTTTCGATTTGAAGAAGGCCGCAGAAAGCAAGACTTATTGCGATGAGGTTCTCGGCACCGCTTCGGGGGCCGGAGTGGCAGTTACTGAGCTATCCACGCACTTACAAGGACAGTTGGTGGCGAGTCATCCCGCGTATGACGCGCTACTGGATGGATTCGCTCCGCCGGAACTGGCAGGGAATGCAAAGGGCAAGCAGGCGTGGGCGGTCGAGCAATTGAAGTATGCAGCGAAAGCAAGCCGCAATCTTGGGCTGACAGCGCACGCCACGTTTTCAGGCGCGCTGGCGTGGCCGTTCTTTTATCCGTTTCCGCAGAGGCCTGCCGGACTTATCGATGAGGCGTTCGCCGAGTTAGCTAAAAGATGGACGCCGATTCTGCAGACATTCGATGATGCGGGAGTGGATGCCTGCTTTGAGTTACATCCTGGAGAAGATCTGCACGACGGAGTTACGTTCGAGCGATTTCTGGGTGCGGTGCAGAATCACCCACGGGCTAATATCCTTTACGACCCGAGCCACATGGTGCTGCAGCAGATGGACTACCTGGCATTTCTGGACATTTATCACGAGCGCGTGCGTGCCTTCCACGTGAAGGATGCGGAGTACAGGCCGAGCGGCCGCTCAGGCGTCTACGGAGGCTACCAGGAATGGGTCGACCGAGCGGGCCGGTTCCGTTCGCTGGGGGATGGGCAGGTTGATTTTAAGCAGGTTTTCAGCAAGCTGGCGCAATATGATTATCCCGGCTGGGCGGTGATGGAGTGGGAGTGCTGCCTCAAGCATCCTGAGCAGGGCGCCGCCGAGGGGGCACCGTTCATTCGCGAGCAAATCATTCGTGTGACAGATCGGGCGTTCGACGATTTTGCGGCGAGCGGCGCAGATCGCGAGCGGAATCGGGGAATCCTGGGGATATAGGGAATAGGGAACAGGGAATAGGGAATAGGGAACAGGGAATAGGGAACAGGGAACAGGGAAGAGGGAACAGGGAATAGGGAATAGGGAATAGGGAATAGGGAATAGGGAATAGGGAACAGGGAACAGGGAATAGGGAATAGGGAATAGAAAGAGCTACTCTGAGTGTGTTTGTTCATCAATAGGCGTAGAAGTGCGGCCGGGGGCGACGATTCCGTACTTCCGATCGAGGAATGCTTGTAAGTCTGCAGGCAGGAATGCGGCCAGTTCCTGCCAGGTGAGCACCTTGAGGCGTGTCCGGAACTCGGCGCTTTTCACAGCAGCGATGATGTGGAACCATTCCTCGCGCAGGTCAGGCCTGCGCTGGTCATGGATTACGCAAAAACTGCATTGCTCTGCGTGGGCGGCGAGGACATTGCGGATCAGTTGGTAACTCGCGTATCCCAGCGAAATAGTGTCGGTTTTGTTGACGGACGATTGGTTGGAGATTGCCAGTTGGGAGATAACGTCAGGAGATAACTGGCGCGGATCCTGTTCCGGGTCGATGATCAGGCTTTCGAATTCCTGTGAGTAATGTTCCGGGAATTCGGTCGACTCTTTGCGGCGTTGCGGGGGTAACTCGACTTGAGGAAGAAGGCTGCGGTCGAACACGGTTTCGAAATCGCGATATTGTTCAACGGCTGATGGCTTGCAGGTTTGGAAGTCGCCTTCGGTGAGTTTGGCTTCAATGAGGAGCGAGCCGAGGCGGAGATCCACTTCAGTGCGATCGAAGCGGCCGTTGAGAAGCGGAACGCGCGCCTTCCAGCCAAAGACCGGAATGACATTCTGGTCCAGACCCAAGGCGCGTTGAAGTGCAGGCGATAGTAATACACCGGGGGTGCAGAAGACATTCATGAGGAGCGCGTCGGAGCTGGTGCAGGAGTCGAGCTCGCGCCAGCGGCGGTCTGCTTTAGGCAGCGAACGAGCGGCTTGCGCATGTACTTTGTTGAATCGGCGCATCCAATCGGGGCGAGCGGTGATCGCGGCATAAGCCGGATCGAAAAAGTTGCCGTGACGACCGCCCTCAGGCGCGTAGACAATGACGGGCGCGCTTCCATAGCTCTCGACGTGCGGGAGGCCACCTGCATAAGCGCGATTCCGGGCGGCAAGTTCCTGCCGGAGCTGGTTCGCATAAAAGCTTGTCTTTGCGGACATGTCGTGACTTCCGGTTACGTAATGACCGGAGCGTCGGCTACGCCCTCGATGCCGAAGACGTGCCGGTAGCGCTCGATTTCAGCGGGTTCGCCGAGAGCCTTGCGGTAATTGTCGGAGAGCTTGATGGCGGGGCGGCCTTCCACCTCAGTAAGTTTGCACACCAGGCTTACTGGATTAAAGGTTTCGTCGCCCTGAGGATTACAGTCGCGAAAGTCGTTGGTCAGCAATGTGCCCCATCCGGCGCTGAAGCGGATGCGGCGCTCGGGAATCCATTTGCTTTTGTCGGTGAAATCGTTGGCGCAGCGAAAATCGTGCGGCGAAAAGCCGTTTTGAATGCTTCCGGCGTAATAGGCGTGAAGGGCGAGAATGGGATCGACGTCGAGGGAGTCTGATGCGATGAGGCGTTTCTGGCGTGGATCGCGGCCGAGCTGCTTTAACCACTCGATGTATTCGTCGCCGGCGGCGAATGGATCCTTGCTGTCGACGCGCTGGCCGGTCCAGTCAGCGACCCAGTCCGGCGCATTGCGCAGAAACTGCGTGGTGCCGAATGTATCGGGAAGAAGAATGAGTAACTCGCCCTGATAACTCTGCTGCCATAACTCGAGCAGCCTATATTGGGCGGATCGTAGGTCATCGTCATTATTGGCCAGGGCGGCGAGAGCCATGGGTAACTCGTGGGCGTTGGTGCCGATGGCTTCGAGATCGTGCTTATAGGCGAGATAGGTATTCGAGGTACCGGAAAAGGCGCTGCCCAACGTGTCGCGCATGGCTACGACAACGAATTCGTGCCAGAGAAAGCTGTGACGCCGGCGCGTGCCGAAGTCACTTACGTTCAGGCCGGGCACGCCGCGCATGCGCTCCATCTTTTCCCACAGCCTGGTCTTGGCGCGGGCATAGAGGATGTCGAGTTCGAATTCGCTCAGGGATTTGAGGCTGGCGCGGGTCTTGAGTTCGTCAATTGCGGAAAGCGCGTAGATTTCCCAGAGCGTGGTTTCAGTCCAGAGGCCGCTGAAGCGGAGGGAAAACTGGCCGTCTTCCACGGCTAACTCATAATCGGAGAGGCGGAAGTCGCGCTCGAGCCATTCGAGAAATGCCGGCTCAAAGATGCCGCGCTTTCCATAGAAAGTGTTGCCGGCGAGCCAGATGAGTTCGGATTTATGAAAACGCAATTTGCGCGTTTCTTCGAGCTGATCGCGGAGGCGATGGACGCCGATCAGTTCTCCGAGACGCACCGACGGCGTGCGATTGAGGAGCGTGAAGGAGACGTGGAGCCGGGGAAAGTTCTTCCAGATGAACTGGAGCATGAGGAGCTTATAAAAGTCGGTGTCAAGCAGGGAGCGGGTGATGGGATCGAGTTCCCAGTTGTGGTCGTGGGCTCGCCGGGCAAGATTGACAATCACAATGCATCAACTGTACTGGAAGGGGGCGAAGGATCGAAAGGAGATCCCATCCTCGCGGCAACAGGAAGGCTGCGGCGAGGATGGGCGAGTAGCGGATGATTCAGTAAGTGAGTTCGAGCACGTTGATGGAGTAGGGGGCAAAGGCCTGGTCGAACTTTGGCCCGGCGATGGAAACGGAGCGCTTCACCGGAACTATCGCGCGGGGATCACGGATGGTGTTGGCGGCATTGGGAGTTTTTCCGCTGAGAGTCACGAGGGTGGCTGCACTTGCGAAGTGAGATGCGCCATCCAGCGCAATGTGGATGGATTTGGCGTCGGAGTTGGCGTTGACAACTTTGATGTAGAGCTTGTGCTGGGCGTCATCGCGAGTAACGGAAGTAAAGACGCGGGACCCGGCGTCGGACAGTTTTTCGTCGACGGCTTCCGTGCCGAGATAGTCAGAGAACATCACCTGCATCCAATAGCTGACCGAGCCGAAGCTCGATAGCGCGTTGTAGCCGATCAGGTCCGGCACCCACTGCGCGGCAGTTGGATTGATGTTGATGAACAGCGGCGCGTAGCTGGACATGATGATCAGGTCGCTGTTGCGCTCGAGGCCGGTGAGGAACGCGGCATCGCCGAGGGCGGCCTGGAGATTCGGGGTGGGATCGCCTTCGCGCGTGGCCCATTCGCCTACGAAGATCTTGGGGCCGGTGCGCGGGTGGTCGTCGTAGTGGTGGGCCATGGTGTAGGCTTCCTGAGCGGTCATGTAGTAGTGCTCGTCGAGCACGTCGGGCGCGACGCTTTTCACCGGCGCGGTGGCGATGACCTGCAAGTCAGGATAGGCCTGCTTGATGGCGTGATAGAACTGCGCATAACGGCCGTCGTAAGAGCCGGAGCGGTCAAACTCATCTTCGTTGCCGACTTCCACGTATTTCAGGGGGAAGGGAGCAGCATGGCCGTCCTTCACGCGCTCGGCGCCCCACTTTGTATCGGCCGAGCCGGTGACGTACTGGATTTCATCGAGCGCGTCCTGAACGTACGGTTGAAGATTCGGACCGGGGTCGACGTGCTCACGATTGAGCGAGTAGCCGGCATAAACCGCGAGCAGGGGCTGCATGTGCAGGTCCTGGCACCACTCCAGGAATTCGAGAAGGCCCATGCCATCGGACGAGCGATAGCGCCAGGGGCTCATGTGGGTGGGGCGATCGACGAAGGGACCGATGGTTTTCTTCCAGTCGAAACGCTGAGCGATGCTGTTGCCTTCGAGATAATTCCCGCCGGGGAGACGAAGGAATTTTGGATGCATGGCGGCGAGCAGGTTCATGATGTCGGCGCGGGAAAAACCGTCGTTGTGATAGGTGGGCGGGAAGAGCGAAACCAGATCGACCCACACAGTTGCGGGACGGGGAATGGTGAGGATGAGGTGGTTGTTGGCGCTGACCGGCACTTCGGCAGTCTTCAGAGTGAACTTGTACTCTTTCCACTCGCTGCCCAGGCCGCTGACCGTAGTTTTGGCGGCGACAACGCCGGTTGCATCGTTTTGAAGACTGATGGTGACGGGGGCGCCATCGGAGTCTGTCTTCGCCCAGAGCGAGCCGGTGTAGGTGGTATTCGGGCGCACGGCAATGCCCCAGAAACCGTCGTTCTCTACGCCGGCGGGATTGGCTTCAGTAGCCGCGGTGACGGCGATTTTCAGGCTGCGGGGCTGGGCGGGGCTGGGGCCAGTGGAGCTATCGACGGAGACATCCACCGCGGAGTCGCCGCGGGCGACCATCTGCCAATGGGTGAGCGAGCCGAAGCCCATGCCGATGGAACGGTCGTTGACCAGTTCGGCATAGATTCCTGCGTCGTAAGAATGATTGATCTCCTCCGTCATGAGGCCATAGAACATGGGGCTGATTTTGGCAGTGGGGTGATCGACATGGATGGTGAGCGACGGCCCCTGCGCGGCAAGCATGAAAGGCAAACTGAGGGCCGCGACCAATGCGAGGAGAGAAGATTGCTTGTTCATAATCCCGCCATGGTAAAGCAGAGGTCCTTGAGGTGACAAATGGTAAACGGTTTCCCGAGGTCCGACTGGGTGCTGTTTCTTTGTTTCGTCGCACGGAGGGAGAGTGCAACATCTGAATCGCAGTAAACGCATCCTGGAAAGACTCGCGAATGCGATCACCCGTTCCAACGATAGATCGAGCAGTCTTCCCACGGAGTCGCGGCGTACTCGCCGTCAGGCTGGCTGGTGAGGATGCGCCGGTCGGCAATCATGTCGGCGTTGGAGCGACGCACCTGACCGGAGAAGAGACGGGTGAATCCGCGCTGCTGGCGGATGACGTGCTTTTGCTCGTCGTTGACGTAAAGCAGATCGAGCTGACCCTTGCGGCCCGAAAAGGCGCGAGCCCAGCGGGCGAGCACTCGCCGCAAAACGGGTCCACCGAATGGATTGAAGAGGAAAGCAACGCACGGACCGGCGGGAGGATCGAAGGCGCTGGCATCGCCGCAGATCATGCGCATGGGAGCGCGGGCACGACCGGCCGCACGCCACAGAGCCATATTGCGGCGGGCGATGCGCGCCAGGGTTGGATGCAACTCGATGCCGATCACGGAGCGGAAGGGGAATTCAGCGGCGAGAAGCATCGCCCGGCCCATTCCGGCGCCGAGATCGACGAAAGTGAACTCGTCAATCGGAGCGACAGGCCGGCAGCGGCGCCAGCGCACCAGCATGGAGCGGAAGACGGAAGGGGCGATGCCGTAATACGCGGTGGCGTGGCGGTCGTGGGGGTGGCCACTGATGAGGTGGCGCCCCTCGACGAGGCCACTGGTGCGCACGCCGAATTCGAGATCGAAGGGGTGGCGGATATATCCGTCGCGGACAGAGAGGCCGGGGAGAAGGCGGGAGTCAGTACGCCTGCGGGGCGAGGCAGTCTGCGCGGCGGCGCTCACGATTGAACGTTAGCACAGGAGGATTGGGGCAGGTCACGTGGCGTGCATCAGGCTGAAGAGCAGAACGCCAAGCACGATGAGGCTGACGATTACGTACATATAATCCCGCTCAAGCTGGAAACCGGCGATGGCCATGACCACTCGCGCCACAGGGGTGGCAATCAGCAGCAACAGTCCCAACTGGATGAGTCCTTCGCTGTCACCCGTTGCTGCCAGCTTGACGATCCCGCCGAGCGTGCGCAGGTTTTCGTTTCCCGCGGTAAAGGCGGAGTAGTTGGGGCGCTGTGAATGATGCTGGACCAGGTAAAGCACGCCGCCGGCAAAGACCACCGTGGCCGCCAGCAGGACGCCGGCGCGCAGAAGCTGGCCGATGATGTTCTCCAGGCGCTGATCGTTCATCCGCTAGATCCTTCCCGTAATGCCGTTGATGACCATTTCGATGGCCAGGGCGAGGATGACGACGCCGAAGACCATGCGAAGGGTTTTCACGCGCGCCCGGACGAGGACCTTGGTTCCAAGGATGGCTCCAGCAAGTACGCCCAGCATTACCGGCATGGCGACGGCGGGGTGGATGTATCCGCGGCTGAGATAGACGCCGGCGCTGGCCGCGGCGGTGACTCCGATCATGAAGTTGCTGGTGGTGGTGGAGACCTTGAAGGGAATCCTCATGGCCTGATCCATGGCGATAACCTTGACTGCGCCGGAGCCGATGCCCAGGAGTCCAGAGAGCGCGCCGGCGCCGAACATCATGCCGAAGCCGGCAGGCACATTGCGCACACCATATTCTTCGTGCCGGCCTTCGTGAGGGTAGTTGCTGCCGAGGCGGAAAAACTTGCCCAGCCGGTCGGATTCGATGGGCGGGCCATTCTCCAATGAGCCTTTGAAAACGGATTGATAGGCGGCTTGAAGCAGGACGACGCCGAAGATGATGGCGATGAGATGGGTGCTGGTGATGCCGGCCAGGTATGCACCTACGATTGCGCCGATGGTGGTGGCGATCTCCAGCAGCATGCCGATGCGAATATTGGAGAAGCCTTCGCGCACGTATGCCGCGGCGGCTCCGGAGGAAGTGGCAATGACGGAGACCAGCGAAGCGCCGATGGCGTATTTGATGTTGACGCCGAGGGCGAGGGTGAGCGCGGGGACGACGACGACTCCTCCACCCAAGCCGGTGAGTGCGCCGAGAAAGCCCGCCAGGGCGGAAATGCTCCAGACCACCAGCGTGAATTCCAAGGCAGTCATCGAGGTGAAGGCGTCCTCCGCGAAGTTTCAAGTATATCCTGCGGGTCTTCCGCGTCTGGTGCTCAGGCGACCGGGGCAATCGCATGAACGAAGAATTCTGGGGTTGCCGGCTTCCTTCCGCCGCCCCTACAGGGCTCCGGGGTCTTTTTCGGCAGCTTTCCCAGCGTTTGAAACGCTGGGCTATCGAACATTGCGCCTACGGCGCGAGCAGATCGGAACCACTGGAGTTAGCAAATGTCCTTCATGCGTTTGCCCTGCTCAGGCGACGTTCTCTCGAGAACCGGCGCATGGCGAAGAAAATGCAGCCGGAGCAGAAGTCCGTAGATGTTCCTGAGGAAGACAAGGGTTTTGCCGAGTTACGGTCGGTGCGAAGCGCGTGAAAGGATGAGATTGTCCCCCCTGGAGGTTTCAATCGCTTGCCAACCTCTTCCTCCGTTTACCCGTCGACCAGATCCCACTGGGGGCACAGCCAGCTTCTGCAACAAGTGCTACCTCACCGTTGCTGTTTCTGAGAGGGAAGACGAATTGGATCGGGCGGAAGAGTGCCACATCTGCGATATGAGGTTGCTGGAGTATTGGAAATCGCTGGCCGGCAACCCAGCGCAGGCGAAACGGCACTGAGGCGGATAAAGACGGGGCCTCAATTGTGGGCGGCGCGCCAATTCCGCGCAAAGACAGCTCTGCCATTACCAGCGATTCGTGACAGCCAACGCTGCTTCGCGATAACCTTAATGAGGAAGGGTGCGCCATTCTCGCGCCTTGAAGGAGCCATCTCGTTCATGCCTATCCAAACCACCAAAAACATCTGGCACAACGGAAACCTGATTCCCTGGGAGAACGCAACCATCCACGTGTTGAGCCACGTGGTGCACTACGGCTCGAGCGTGTTCGAGGGGATTCGTTGCTATGGGCAGCCGCAGGGCTCGGCGGTTTTCCGGCTTCCCGAGCACATGCAGCGGATGCTGGATTCGGCGAAGATTTACCGGATGGAGATTCCGTTCACGCTGGAAGAGCTTTGTGCCGGGGTGGTTGACCTGATCGAAGCCAACGGGATTGCGCCGTGCTACATCCGGCCGATTGCGCTGCGCGGATACGGGGAGATCGGCGTGAGCCCGAAGGGCGCCCCGATAGAGGTGTACATGGCGAATTTCGCGTGGGGCAAGTACATTTCCGGCCACGGCGGCGCGGACGTGTGCGTTTCAAGCTGGCATCGGCTGGCTCCCAACACCATGCCGGCCCTGGCCAAGGCGGGGGCGAATTACATGAACTCGCAACTGATCCGCATGGAAGCCGAGGCTAATGGCTACAGCGAGGGCATTGCGCTGGATGTGAACGGACTGGTGAGCGAAGGCTCAGGAGAGAATGTTTTTATCGTGCGCAACGGGGTGCTCTATACGCCGCCGCTGGCCAATTCGGCGCTTTCGGGAATCACGCGGGATAGCGTGCTTACCATCGCGCGATCGCTGGGGCTGGCAGTGGTTGAGCAGCCGATTCCGCGAGAGATGCTTTACATCGCCGATGAGGTGTTCTTCAGCGGAACCGCCGCGGAGGTTTCGCCGATCCGGTCGATCGACCGCATCGTGATTGGCGACGGTAATCCGGGCGAGGTCACGCGGAGGATCGCGGACGAGTTCTTCGGCATTGCCAACGGGCTCAAGCCGGATCGTTTTGGGTGGCTGACGCCGGTGAAAGTGAACGCCAGCGAGCCGGTGACGGCTTAGGCTGGTAGCGCAGAGGGCCCTTTCATCAGCTGGTCAGGAGGCGCACATGCAAGATATCGCCTATACCATACACACCTTCAAAGAGGGTAAGACATTCATTGCGCACGTGCCGGAGCTGGACATCTCCAGTTGCGGCGCCACGATCGACCAAGCCCGCAGGAATATTCGCGACGCAGTGCGAGGGTTCCTTGAAACATGCGCTGCGATGGGCACGCTGAATGAAATTCTGGAAGAGGCCGGGTACGAGAACAAAAGCGGCACCTGGGAAGCGCCCGAGTTTGTAGCGCTCGATCGCGAGCGGGCCATTGTGCAGTAATGCAAGCACTGCGACCGGTCCGCTATTCGGTGCTTGTCAAGGTTTTCGAACGGGATGGCTTTTCCTTTAGCCGGCAGTCCGGAGATCACCTCATTTACATCAAAGCAGGCGTAATTCGGCCGATTGTTATACCCGCCTATGACGAAGTTCCAGTGTTCATCATTAAGAACTTGCTGCGAACTGCGGGGATGAGCAGGGAGCGCTATTTCGAGCTTCTCGCCGGCTGCTGACAACCACGCTTACGCTCCGCGCGATATAGGTAGACAGATAAAAATGCGACCGCAATACTTGCTATTCCGTCTGGATTAAGAACGGATACAACCAACGTTTTCAATATGCCAACGGTATCTAAGGGAAACAACTTTTCAGAGAAATGCACCAGGCAATCGGATACGTAAACTATCACATAAATCGCCCAAGAGGCATATACCAGCGATTTTTTCGATATGCAAAAGAACAGCGTGGTGAATAGAGGAAAGTCTAGTCCCAAAACTATAGCAAGCCATAGAAATGCCCCTCTCGGCGTGCTTACAAATGGGATAGCAAATATCCCCATGTAAGTGTTGAAACCCGCAAGAAGAATGGCGAATATAGATGCCCAAATCTCATTCGCGTCCATTCCATGCACATCCTTTTCAATTCGCATTACTTCGCTTCGTACAAGCAACTTACTTTCACAAGCATGCTCGGACTGGATTTGTCGGCGCCGCCGCACCAAAGACGACGCGGGTTAATGGAAGAGCAAATTTACCGCGCCCCACACTGCTCCCGGCACAGACACGCTTCTAATCGCAGCTCCTTCAAGTCCTGAAACGTGACCAAATAATACTCTATCTGCCTGCCTCAACTCTGTCGCGACGCCAGGACCAGGATTGCTAAAGAAGCTATAGTGATTACCGACACCTTCGAATTTGAAGTAGTTATAGTCATGCATTAGTAGATTTACGCGCCTCTCTTGTCGAATGACAAGAGGAGTCAGGCGGCCCGGTCAACAGCCGTAAGGGGCCTGAGGGAATCAGGAGAAGCTGTGCCGGGTGCCCCATGTCTCTCCGCCGCGGCGGGCAAAAAGGCGACAAACCACAACAGCCCCGTGCCCCATCCTTGCGACTTTTTTCTGTCGCAAGGGTGGGCTGGCACACCCTCCGGCGGCCGACGTTCCATTCAGGACTGCAAATTCCTGATGATGTTCTTCGATTCGAAAAAAGAATGGAGATCCCTGTACGGTTCGAACAGACGTTGATTGCCGGCAATTCCATCGGCGCCAAGAAAAATCGGATCGGGATCGTCCTCAAAAACGGGACGGCGTGGTTTCGGAAGATCTAAATAGCGCGCAGTCGAGCAGGCGAGGGAATGTAGTCCATCGAAAGTCTGGACATCAGTCGCCTCAAGACCGGAATACGGTTTTGGCAGGTCTCCCACATCAATGCCTCCATAACAAACGGGGATTACGGCTTTACCGCTCATCCATGCTGCCCCTGCTTCGAAATGGATCCACGGCCGTTTCACTGATTCCGGGCTCAGCATTGCGAGGAGGACTTTCGCATCGTTCAATTCGGCGAAGACGTGCTTCATCCCGTCTTCGCCCGCGTCACTCTGCGTTTCGTCGCAGGACAGGAACGAATCGATTTGGAACGAGAGTGCCCTTTGAACGAAATCTCGAACCAGGTTCGTTTCACGAAGATCCTCATGGATGAAGCTGAAGAAGAGCGTTGCCATTCGCCACCTCCTGCCCTGATCTGGTCCCGCCAATTTTATTGGTTTCCTCTTGCCGAGCGGGGTAGCCCTTGATTATCGAATGAATCGCGGCAAGCGGAAAAGCGTTTCCACTTCCTTGAAAATGAAATGCACTTTTCAGTCAGCGGCAAGCTGCCAAATCGCAAACTGTCCCCCGGTGGGGAGCACCTCAAAAAACTTGTCAAGCCCCTCCCGAGAAAAAATCCTCTAACCCGCTGAAAACAAAGGTCAACTTTTTCCACCGGTTTTGCCGATTAATTATCGCCCTTCGCTATCCTTTAACTATGCTCCATCGAAAAGGCACATTTCCGGGCGTGCAGAACGCGGCAACATATCCCGTCCCGCACCGGCCAGCTCGTAATTGCGGAATGGCTGGGAAGTCGCGCCGTCAGTTCCTTCTCGGAGAGTCCCGCCGGCTTCGCGACCAGGTTAACTCCGCTGACACCGCCAAGACCGCCATTTCGTTTTTTTGCTGTATGCCTGTATCGCATGGGCAAATTTTCCAATATGCGAGATTTAATTCCGTACAGCCATACAGTCATAAAATCAGTATCCCTGTACCCCTGTACGTCCGCCCGTCTCTCGCGCCGATTTCATCGCTGGTTTATTTTTGAAAGTAAAACTGTAAAGCGGTAAACCTGTAAAGCTGTAATGCCCTAAAACTGTAAAACTGTGCGACCAGGCACCTCGCCCGCAGCACCTCCTCAGCTCCCATGGAAGTGCCGCCAGATGGTCTCCGCCGTCTTCGCCGGCACCACCGCCGCCAGCGACTCCGCCGTCGCCTGCTGCACATCCCGCAAACTTCCGAAGTGTGTCAGCAGCCTCTGCCGCGTCTGCGGTCCCACCCCCGGTATCTCCAGCAGCTCCGAGCTGCGGTCGCGCATCGCCCGCCGCTGCCGGTGATACCCGATCGCAAAACGATGGCTCTCGTCCCGGATCATCTGCACCAGGTGCAGCACCGGCGACCGCCGGTCCAGCACCACCGGCTCATCCTCGTTGCCGTAGACGTAGATCACCTCTTCGCGCTTGGCAATCGACGCCAGCGGTTGCGTCGTCAGTCCCAGCTTCTCCAGCGCCTCCGCCGCCGCATGCAGTTGTCCTAGTCCGCCGTCGATTAGCACCAGCGAAGGCATCTCCTGCCCCTCGTCCTTCAGCCGCCGATACCGCCGCTCTACCACCTCGCGCATCGAAGCAAAATCGTCCACGCCTTCAACGGTAGCGATCTTGAACTTGCGATACGCCGACTTGTTCATCTTTCCGTCTTCCCACACCACCAGCGACGCCACCGTCTCCGCGCCCTGGATGTGCGAGATGTCGAAGCATTCGATCCGCCGCGGCAAGTCCGGCAGCATCAGCGCATCTGCCAGCGCCTCCTGAATCGCCTTCCGCGAAGGCTCCAGCACTCGGAACCGCTGCGTATACGATTGCTTCGCATTCTGCCCCGCGAGGTCCACCAGCGACCGCTTCTCTCCGCGCTGCGGCACCGCAATTTCAACGCGATGTCCCGCGCGCTCGCTCAACATCGCCGCCAGCGACTCGCGATCGTCAAAATCCGCCGGCGCCAGCACCGTCCGCGGCACGTATTGCTGATCGATATAAAGCTGTTTCAACAACGCGCTAAACACCTCGCCCGCGCTGAACTCCAGCGCGTCGCCTGATCCCTGATCCCTGTTCCCTGATCCCTGTTCCCTGACCCCCGACCACTCTTCCGGCAAATCCTCCCAGAAAAACTCTCTTCGGTCCACGATCTTCCCGTTGCGCATATGGAAGAGATTCACCGCCAGCGATCCGTCTTCGAAGTGGTAGCCGAACACGTCGGCATCGTCGTCCTGCTCCGCGGTTGCGATCCGCTGCTTCTCCTGCAGTTGCCGCACCGTCGAAAGCTGATCGCGCAAACGTGCCGCCGCTTCAAATTGCTCCGTTTCTGACGCCGCGGTCATGCGCGCCATCAATGTTTTTTCGAGTTCCGCGTGCCGGCCCTCCAGGAACATCTGTGCGTCTTTCACTGCCTGCCGATAAATCTCCGGTGTAGTCAGCCCCTCCACGCATGGCCCGAGACAGCGATGAATGTAGTACTGCAGGCACGCCCGCGGATGATACCGAGACAAGTCCACCTTACAACTCGGCAGAAGAAAACTGCGATGGATCAACTCCGCCACCCGATAAGCCAGGTTCCCCGGAAAATACGGCCCGTAGTAAGCCGATCCATCTTTGCGCAGCCGCCGTGTCACGAACACTTTCGGAAATCTATCCGCCAGCGTCAACTTCACATAGGGATAGGTCTTGTCGTCCCGCAGCAGAATGTTGAACCGCGGCTTGCGCTGCTTGATCAGGTTATTTTCCAGAGCCAGCGCCTCATGCTCGTTGGCCACCAGGATGTAATCCAGATCCACCGCCTCGCGCATCAGCGAGCCGGTTTTAGCGTTGGCCTGCGACGCTTCCAGCAAATACGATCGCACCCGCGAGCGCAGGTTGTTGGCCTTACCAACGTAGATGACTTCGCCATCCGCGTTCTTGTAGAGGTACACCCCCGGCAGCGTGGGCAGAGCGCGAATTTTTTCGAAAAGGTCCATTCCCAACCAAAATATTTACTTCGAGGCAACCACCAAGCTGCGCGCCACTTCTTAGAATACCGGGGAGCAACGTACAGGAGAGTTGTAGCGGCGGCCACAAAATCCGCTATTCCTGTTCGCCGCTTGTTTTCCTGTTAGGCTGGCAATCCTTACCGGATTCAGGTAAAAACTACACAGCAAAGATGCAGTCAAATCGCATGCTCGGGTCCGGAATCCCTTTAATTTTGATGATGTTGCATCGCCAATTCCAAGTGGAAGCTAAGTTGCCTGTCTAAACCTGCGAGGGAGATGCCAGTTCCGCCGGCCCCGTCCCCAGTGTGCAACCAGGCGGAAACAGAGGACAAAGCGATGAAAATGAGAAGCTTCGGCTATCTTTGGATGTCAGCGACCCTGGTGGCCGCAGGCGTAACCGGCTGCGCATCCAAAAAATATGTGCGCAATCAGACGGCGCCCATCATTCAGCATGCGGGCCAACTGAACGACGAAACAGCGGAAAACACGCGCAAGATTCATGACGTGGATCAGCGAGCGCAGGAAGGTATCCAGAAGGCGCAAAGCTCCGCCGACAGTGCGAACCAGAATGCCCAGAACGCCAGTCAACAAGCCAGTAATGCGCAGAACTCGGCGAACGACGCTGTGAATCGCGCGGACTCGCTCGACAGCGTGGTTAAGGACCTGGATAACTACAAGCAGGTGAAAGACGTTGCCGTACACTTCGCTTTCAACAAGGCGGCGCTTACGGCCGATGATCGCCAGCAGCTTGATGGTTTCGCATCCCAGCTCTCATCGGCGAACAACTACATCCTGGAAGTGACAGGTGGTACCGACTCGGCCGGGCCGTCCCAGTACAACTACGACCTTAGCCAACGCCGCGCTGACGCTGTCGTGCAGTACCTTGCGTCGAAGTACAATATCCCCGCGCGCAAGTTTTATCTCATTGGCATCGGCAAGGATCAGTACGTGGCGTCGAACAAGACCCGCGAGGGCCGTGCGCAGAACCGTCGCGTCGAAGTGCAGATGCTGCAGAATGTAGGCATGCAAACTGCCGGTCAGGGCAGCCCGACTGGAGCGTCCAGCCAGCCTAACCAATCCGCTCCGACCAGCGATCAGTCGCAGCCCAGCAGCCAATCGCAACCCAGTGATCAATCGCAGCCGAACGGACAGGCGCAACCGAGCGGCCAGTCGACGCAGCCGAGTCCCCAATCGAGTGGCGCTGCGCCTAGCCAAACCAACCCATCGGCGCAATCCAGTTCAGCGCCTGAGGAGTAATCGGCGTCTTCGGCGCCCGAGTACGCCAGCACACGCTGGAAAGGGGCGGACTCCGCTATCGCGGGTTCTGCCCTTTTCGTGTCGAACGAAGAAGGATATCCTTTGTTGAAAGAAAGAGCGGTGACCAAACCCTCGAGCTAAGACCGAACCAATGAGGTCTGAAAGCTGGGATCTACGCTCTGGGAGCGAGCAACTGCTTTTCATGTTCCGCTCGCACATCCTTCGCAGAAAATAGCCTAAAGAACGGAGCCTCACCAGCAGCTTTTTCCACTGCGGCGCGGCCGCCTGCCTCTTCGCGCTCCACGATGCACACCACTGCGGCGACCTCCATACCTGCTTCCCGGGCAGCCTCGATCGCGGCAATTGTCGAAGCGCCCGTCGTGCACACGTCGTCCACAATGACTGTCTGAGCTCCCTCGCGGCAGAAGCCCTCAATCCGGCGTGCGGTGCCGTGAGCCTTCTCACCTTTGCGCACCAGGAATCCGTGCAGTAGCGGCGCTTCAGGAAACGAAATCGCTCGCCATGCGCTTGCCGTCGCCACGTTGGACACGATAGGGTCGGCACCCATGGTTAGCCCGCCCACAGCGTCTGCTCGAATGTTCTCTTTGTCGAGAAGCTCGAGTATGGCGTGCCCGGTCAGCCGTCCGCCTTCGGCGTGGAGCGTGGTGATCCTGCAATCGATGTAGTAATCGCTGGTTCCCCCGGCAGAAAGCGTGAATGTCCCCAGGCGAAAACTGAGACGGGCGAGCAGAGAAAGAAGTTGTTGAGCGTGCGTTGGAGCTGTCATCGGTTCTGATTGTAAAGGCTGCCCGCTAGTTTGCGAGCAGCCCAGGACGAGCAGTCTGTCGAACCGATCCAGGCCCCGGCGAGCAGTCTATTTCACCTTTTCCTTTGCTGGAGCGTTCGGAACCACCAGATTGTCGGTAACGGAAAATACACCGGGCACAGTATTCGCCTGCACGTTGGCAATCTCCGCATCCGTTGGATTATCGACGACGCCCGCCAGGATCACGTGACCGTTTTCCACGATAATGTGAATCGCGAACCAGCCGACAGGCGGGTCCTGTGTGATACCGCCGGCCATCCGTCCTACTGTCGGATAGAGATCCTGACCGATGGGGGCATTCGTATACTTGCGCAGACTTGGCTGGCCGTAGATACGCACTAGCTCGCCTACCCGGATCCGATCGTCCATCTGGGAATAGGGCAATACCTTGATGTTGTTTTGTACTGATTCCACGCCCTTGATCCCTTTTACCACCTTCTCCGCCTCTGATTTCAGAACCGGCCGGGACGCATAACCGTTCAGAATTACCGAGTGTCCCTGGATGGCAAAAGTCAGGTAATCGAACACGCCATAATCAGACAAGCTCAGGAGCTGCTTGCGAACCGAGCCCACGATCCGCGTCAGGTCCTGCTCGCCCCATGTATTGGTGTTATTTTTTTGCGCAGAGTTGGCCGCTTGCGCGAGACCAAGACTGGGCGTTGCCAGCAATGCCGCAAAGGCAACCACTGCGGCGAATCGAGAGAACATTCTCACACCTCCGTCGCTGAAAGTCCAGCACTTAATGGGATGCGATACGGAGCAGGAAGGTCGCGCGACAGGCAAAGTGTGATGGGTTGCCCACCGAGACGGAATAGCAATTCGCAATGTTTTGGTTTTGTAAATCCCGTTCGAACGGACGGCTGACGGTAAATAGGTTCCCCGGCAGCCTACCTTCGGTTCCCTCCACGAGCAGCAGTCGTAATGCACCAATCCCGATCCATTGCGAATCACATCTTGTGCAGGTTGCGAAATCCTTCCGTCGTGATCATGGTCAACAGGAAAATCATCAGGTTGTAGGTCGCGTGAACTGTCACACTCGCAGCCAGCGAGCGTGTACTCAGCCGCGCCCAGCAAAGCACCAGGCTCACTACCAGCAGCAGTAAGAATGGCCCCAAGGAGTATCCCTGTTGCGGCACATGCATCAGCGCAAATGGAAAGCTTGCCAACACCGAGCCGAATACCATGGCCCCAAATGACCACCGAGGATGACCATCGCTATAGGACGGCGGCGGCTCTCTGTGCTGAAACTTCTCCGCAATCCAGTCGCACGCCGTGCAGAATGCGGGCAAAAGAAAGCCGCGGAACATCATCTCCTCGAAGAACGGCGCAAAGGTGATGCCGAATGCAAACAGGAACCACGCCGCGCCCGGCACCCTAAACATCTTGTCGATTGGCGCGTTCGATGGTCCGGGCATGACTAATTCGCTCAGCAGCGCCAGCAGGAAGCAAATGAGCGCTGCAGCGAATAAGACACGGTATCGTTGCAGCGCCGCGGCTCCGTTCCAGTGCAGCCCATCCATAAAGCTTCGGCGCCAAACCAGAGGGAATATCAGCAGGCATGCCCCGAAAGTAATCAGATACAGAATGGCTTCACTGCCGAGCGTGTAGTGTATGTCCAGTTTGGCCTGATTCACGGTAAAGACGCCAAACCAATGCTGGTGCAGCGCCAGCGCAGTAAGTCCGCCGGCGCATAATGCTCCAAAGAATGCAAGCAGGCCGAAGAGCACAACGTGCCCGAGATGCGGTATACGCGGCTCGCGTGGAATCGGTGCAAGCGGCACCGGAGGCAGATACACGGGACCCTGGCTCCACGTTGTTCCGTTCCCCGGGGCGGGGGGCTCAGGTGTTGGCCAGACCCCTTGCGGATCCGACGCAAATTGCGTCCGCGCCACATATTCTTCCGGCGTGCCGGAGTCTTCGGAATTTAACGGATTGCGCTCCGGCGCTCCGTCCATTTCAATCACCGCTTCCTTTTTGGATGCGCGGAATTCCGCTCTCCCGGCCTACGCGTGTTTCGTTTGGGCGCCGTGTCAGGTCGCGCCTTGCCAGCGTCTGCCGCTCCATTGCCTGCAACGTCCGTCCCGTCGTCCTCAAATTCGACAAGAACCGGATGTCCGTTGCTGGTTGCATAATACCGGGTAAGGAATTGGCCGGTATATGACCCGGGCGTGGCAGCTATGCGCGCCGGCCGGCCCTCGCCCACCACGCGTCCTCCGCCCTCCCCGCCTTCAGGCCCCAAATCGATCACCCAGTCGGCGTTGCGAATTATGTCCAGATTGTGCTCGATTATGATGACCGAATTGCCCAGGTCCGCAAGCCGGTGCAGCACTTCGAGCAGCTTCCGCACATCATCGAAATGTAGTCCGGTGGTCGGCTCGTCAAGCAGGTATAGCGTCTTGCCCGTCTGCCGTTTCGACAATTCCCGCGCCAACTTCATGCGCTGCGCTTCGCCGCCTGAAAGCGTCGTCGCGCTCTGCCCCAGGTGCACATAACCTAACCCGACGTCCACCAGCGTCTGCAGCTTCTGCCGAACCTGGGGTACGTCGCTCAGTACCGGCAGCGCGTCCTCGATCGTCAGGTCCAGAATGTCCGCGATCGAGTAGCCATGGAACTTCACCGCCAGTGTTTCCTGGTTGTAGCGCCGGCCGTTGCACACCTCGCATTGCACGTATACGTCGGGCATGAAGTTCATCTCGATACGCCGCTGTCCGTCGCCCTGGCACGCTTCGCAGCGTCCGCCAGTCACGTTAAAGCTGAACCGCCCGGGCTTATATCCTCGCTCGCGCGACTCCGGCAGCATGGCAAACAGTTCGCGAATCGGCGAAAACACCTGGGTGTAAGTGGCCGGATTGGACCGCGGCGTGCGCCCGATCGGCGACTGATCGATGCGGATCACCTTGTCAATCAGCTCCGCGCCGACCAATTCGTCGTGCACCCCCGGCTCCTCGCGGGAGCCGTAAATCGTCTTCGCCAGCGAGCGGTACAAGATGTCATTCACCAGGGTGCTCTTGCCGCTGCCGCTGACGCCCGTTACCACCGTCATCACGCCCAGAGGAATGCGAATCGTAACGTCTTGCAGATTGTGCTCGCGGGCGCCGGCCACCACCAGCCACTTGCCCGTCAGCCGCCGCGGCTCGGCTCGTTGCAGCATCGTCGCCGCACCGGAAAGATACCGTCCGGTCAGAGATAACGGGGTAGCCATGATCTCTTCTGGTGTTCCCTCAGCCACCACGTGGCCGCCCAGCCGTCCTGCGCCGGGTCCAAGGTCCAC
The DNA here is from genome assembly GCA_035935755.1 of Occallatibacter sp. Lineage (GTDB taxonomy): Bacteria > Acidobacteriota > Terriglobia > Terriglobales > Acidobacteriaceae > Telmatobacter. The sequence goes on from DASYWU010000009.1 coordinate 27,890, forward strand.
CACGTAATCCGCGTGTCGGATGGTCTCCTCGTCGTGCTCCACCACCAGGACCGTGTTGCCCAAATCGCGCAATTGTTCCAATGCCTCGATCAGGCGGTTATTGTCGCGCTGGTGCAGCCCGATCGAAGGCTCGTCGAGCACGTAGAGGACTCCGCGCAAGCGCGATCCGATCTGCGTCGCCAGCCGGATGCGCTGCCCCTCGCCGCCCGACAGTGTCGCCGCATTGCGATCCAGTGAGAGATAACTCAGTCCCACCGCGCATAAAAACTCCAGCCGCTCCACGATCTCGCGCCGGATCCGTTCAGCTACCAGCGCCTCCCGCTCGGTGAACCTCAAATTGATGGCTGCCGAAAGTGCGCGGTTCAGGGGCAGGGCAGTGAAATCGGCAACCGACATCCCGCCGATTTTCACTGCCAGCGATTCTGGCCTCAGTCTTTTGCCGCGGCACACCGGGCACGGCGTCGCCGACATATACCCCATCATGTATTCGCGGTAGGCCTCACTTCGCGCCTCTTCGATCGTGTCCCGCAGGTATGCCAGAATGCCATGAAAGCCGGTCCTCGGCTCCTCCCCTTTCGGAGGACCATAAACCAAAGTGTGCTGTTGCTTTGGCGGCAAATCTTCAAACGGTTTCTTTAAGTCAATTCCGTAACGGTCGGCCGCCAGTTGAATTAACTTGAGGAGATACTGCGACGCGGATCCCGGTCCCAGGCCGCCATCCAGTAGCGGCTTCGACCAGTCGGTAATCACTTTCGCCGGATCCAGATCGTACAGCGATCCCAGACCGTGGCACTCCGGGCAGGCACCGAAAATGGAGTTGAAACTGAAGCTGCGCGGCTCCAGCTTGGGTACATCGAGCCCACAATCGGGGCATGCCATCGAGGAGGAGAACAACTGCTCACTGCCCCCGGCTGCCGCGACCAGCACCAGTCCGTTAGCCAGTTGAAGTGCCTTCGAGATTGCCTGGTTTAGCCGCTTCTCAACAGAAGACTTGCTTTCGCCCGACTGTGGTACTTCGGTCTTCACCAGAACCCGGTCAATCACGGCTTCTATGGTGTGGTTCTTGCGGCGATCCAACAGCAACGGCTCGGAGAGATCCCGCATCTCACCATCGACGCGCGCTCGGAAGCCCTGCTGATCGAGCCCGTCCAGCAGGTCTTTGAATTCACCTTTACGGCCGCGGACCACGGGTGCCATGATCGTCACGCGCTCCCCGCTGGCCATCTCAAGAATGCGCTGCACCATTTGCTCGGCGGTCTGGCGCGCGATGGGCCGTCCGCAGTTTGGGCAGTGGGGTGTCCCAACTGAGGCATAAAGGAGGCGAAGGTAATCGTAAATCTCGGTAATTGTTCCCACCGTGGATCGGGGGCTGCGGCTCGTGGTCTTCTGCTCGATGGAGATCGCCGGGCTCAGCCCCTCGATCGAATCCACATCAGGCCGCTCAATTTGATCGAGAAACTGCCTCGCGTAGGCAGAAAGCGTCTCCACATACCGCCGCTGACCCTCCGCATAGATGGTGTCAAACGCCAGCGAGCTTTTACCTGAACCCGAAAGTCCCGTTACTACGGTAAGGGTGTTGCGCGGAATGCGCACGTTGATATCACGCAGGTTATGCTGCCGTGCCCCGCGCACCGAGATGTGAGTAATGCTCATTTTGGGGAAATAGACGGGGGGTGACTTCGCCGCGCGCTGCGCACGTCATTGTGCTGCAACTTCCATGCAGGTATTCTAGTTGGCAATAGAAAAGTGGGTCAACGCACCATTTTTTCCTGCATTTGATGGCACATTAAAGCCTGGGCCGCAGACAGATTCTGCGCAAGGTATTACGTGCATGTTGCTATTGCAAGCGTCTTGGACCAGGTGGTTATGGTAAACCTACTGAATTTAGCTATGTTAGTTTGTGCGGCTGTGGGCTCAATGGCGTTTGGAATCCTTGCCGCCTATGGAATTCTTCGCGCCGGCTTCGCGCTGATCCGCCCGGTACAGCGTCCGGCGGTACAGGCCAGACCTGAAGTCGCTCGCGTGTCGCAGTCCTGATCCCCAGCCACACAATCACTGCTGTTGCTGCTGCTGCTGGCGCTCCAGTTGCATCTGCTGCTGTTGCTGCATCAGTAGTTGTCGCTGCTGCATTTCCTGCAGAATCTGCTGAGGCGAGCGCGGAGCCTGGTTCGGGGGCGCGGGCGGCTGCGGCTGGGGTATGGGCTGCGGCGGCTCGTATGGCGCCTCCGGCGGTTCGTATGCGTCGTTCTGGGACACGGGCGCATTCGGCTGCGGCCCACCCGATGGCTTCGAACTCAGCACAATCTGTTGCGGTGCTCCCTGCTCACCAGACCCAACCATCAGGACGTTGTAATCGGTACCCTCCAGCAAAGTCGAGAGCACATCTCGCGGCTGCCCCGGCCCGTACACGCCAAATACACGCTCGTCCTTGTCCATGCCTTGGATCTTGACGCCGGTTTGCGCCGCGATGTCGTTCAGGATTTGCTCCAGGCTCGAATTCTTGGCGTCGATGCTCAGCCCCTGCGCGCTCCATGCGACTGAGGCCTGCTGCGGGGGGTCATTCACCGGCCACTGGGGCTTTGGCGGCGGTGGCGGGGCGGCAGGCTGCGGCGCCGATTTCACAATGGCCGCTTTTTGGGGCGGGATAGCCCTCCGTTTGCGAGCAACAGACCTTCCGTGAGCCGCCGGAGCATTTGTTTGCGGAACCATCCTTCGCGTTGCTGTTGAAGGCTGGGCGCTGCTCATCGCTGGGACCAACAGTACCGCTGCGATTGTACAGCTCAGCAGGGAAGCGCAATTATGCCAATGAAAGCGGTGCTGCCATCGAGCTATCCGCGGCGCGATTGTTTCCAGCATGCTTCCATCCCGAGCTCTCAGCGCGCCGGCTCCGATCTCCACAGCCGCTGCGAAGCCACACTTCTATGTACTAGACTAACAGTGGTTCACCCGCGCTCGCACCCCGTGCGGCGAACAGGAGGAAACCTCGCGCGATGCGCCACTTCTGGAAGCTCGCTGCCTCTTTTGTGCTTCTTTTCATCCCGACCATGAGCAGCGCCGTCACCTGCACTTCACAGGCCGAACTCGCGCCTGCCGACCGCTCCGCGCTTTCCACTGTGGGCACCCAGTTAGCACAGGCAATCCTAACCCAGAATTACCCAACTCTCCAGTCCAGCCTGCTGCCGGCCGAAGCTTCCGACTGGAGCAGAATTCAGTCGGCCGCTCAGGACGCGCAGTCGCTTATGCAGGGCGGCCAGATCAAGCTGGACAACGCCTATGTGCTCGACGCCACCAGCGAAACTGCGCCTGCCGACGCCGAATTCTTTTGCTCCGGCTCTACCGGCAATCTAATGGTCACTATTTCCATGCACCAGCTTCCGCCGGGCAAATACGCGGTCATTCTCGCCGACTCTGCCGGCGCACCGCTCGGCGGCCAGCTCGGTCTCGTTCTTGCCTGGGACGACGCGCCGCCATCCGGATGGAAGCTGGCCGGCCTTTCTGCCCACCAGGGCACCTTCGACGGCCACGATGGTGTCTGGTACTGGAATCGGGCCCGGGCTCTCGCCAACGCCGATCCCTGGAGCGCCTGGTATTGCTACGATCTCGCCCGCTATGCGCTCCTGCCCGTAACCTTCATCTCATCTCCCAACCTGCAGAAGCTCGATACTGAACAGTCCGACATCAAAAACTCGCCCAAAAACGCCTTCCCCTATTCCATCCCGGACGGCGCACGCACCTGGAAGGTCAAATCCATCACTCTCGATACCGTCCTTCACCAGGCCGATCTAGCCGTCATTTACGAATCCACCGGGGTCACTACACCGGCGGCGCAGCATACGGAAGCCGTCGCCGTTCTCAGCGCGCTGCTCAAGGCGCAGCCAGGCCTGAGGGAAAGCTTTCATGGCCTCTGGGCGGTAGCCGACTCGAACGGCAAGCAAACTCCGATCATCGAGCTCCCCATGGCGCAAATACCGAAAGCGAGTGGCCAGTGAGGGATTGAGGACTGCGAAAGTAGAAGTAACCGCTAATCACAAATCACCGCCACTGCCATGTATGACCTGATCGACCTCCGTTCCGACACTGTCACCCGGCCCACCCCGGTAATGCGCGCTGCCATGGCCGCTGCCGAGGTCGGCGACGACGTCTACGGGGAAGACCCGACCGTCAATCTCCTTGAGCGCCGCGCTGCCGAAGTATTCGGTCGCGATGCCGCCCTTTTCGTCCCCACCGGCACCATGGGCAACCAGATCGCGATCCGCCTTCATACCCAGCCTGGCCAGGAAGTCATCTCCGAATCCCGCTCTCACATCCTCGACTACGAAATGGCCACAACTGCCGTCTTCTCCGGCTGCCTCATCCGCGCCGTGCCCACCGATGACGGAATCCTCACCTGGCGGCACATCGAACCGGCCATCCGGCCGCGCACCACCATCCACGCCGCCACCGGCCTGATCAATATCGAAAACACAGCCAATCTCGCGGGCGGCCGCTGCACCCCACTGAACCTCCTCGAAGAAATCTGGCAAGGCGCCAGCGAGCGCTGTCTCCCCACCCACCTCGACGGTGCCCGCATTTTCAATGCCGCCGTCTCCCTCGGGACCGACGTCAAAACTCTTACTCGAGGCTTTGACACAGTAATGTTCTCGCTCTCCAAGGGCCTCGGGGCGCCAGTCGGTTCCATGCTTGCAGCGTCACGCGAACTCATTGATCGCGCCCGCATATATCGCAAGGCCCTCGGCGGAGGCATGCGCCAGGCGGGCATACTCGCCGCCGCCGGTCTAATCGCGCTGGAGCAGATGCCTGCCCGTCTCCACGAAGACCACGCCAATGCCCGGCTCCTCGCCGAGGCGCTCTCGCACACCGAGGGCGTCGCCATCGATCTCGACACAGTCGAGACCAACATCGTGGTCTTCCACCTTACCGCGCCCCTCACGGCGGCCGGGCTCTCGGAGCGCCTGAAGTCCCGCGGGGTTCTCGCCAATGCCGTCGGGCAGCATGCCATGCGCCTGGTCACCCACATGGACGTGAATCGCGCCGCTTGTCTGGCCGCCGCAGAAATCCTCACCGGAGAAATTGAAGCTTCTCTGAGGTAAAACCGCCATCGGCAATGATCCCGGGTGTGCCTGCTGTCGCGGGTGAGAATTGAAGACTGCAGGTTTCAGGACCCGCTGTACCGGATGATGAGATGACGTACCGCGGTAGCGATGGCGAGCGCTTCTATTTCGTCTTACCAACACTTCTGTTCGTAACATGGAATCAAATTTGTCAAAATCGGCTAACTTTTAGCAACTTTGCTTAAGCAAGGGGTTGCCAGTCGTGTTTTGACGGGACTAGTATCCTGACAGTTCGATTGGCAGATCATCCTTCCGGTCGGCCTCTATCGTAGTTGCACGAATTTCTATGTCCACTGTGCAGTTGTTCCCAAAGTTCACAGAGCTTCACCAACCGGCGGCGCTTACCCGCGCACGCTTACGGAGTGTCTCGTCATGGCATGGTATGCCTACTGCATCGGTGAAAAACAAGCTTTTCCGGAATTAGCCCGCCATCGCAAACCAGTCGCTCTCGAATCCGTTCTCGGCGTAAGTGGTAACCAGGTTTTTCTTTATCCCGCCAGTGATCTCGCAGTCGTTGTCAGCGAGCACAACCCCCAGGAGACATTCACCCAGAAGGCCGGCGTTGATCACGCCAGGGTGATTGCCGATTGTTTCCAGCACTCCACTGTCCTGCCCTTCCGATTTGGCACCGTCTTCAACGACGACGAATGCCTGCGCAAATCCATTCGCTCCAACCAGCGGCAATTCCTTTGCAATATTGAAAAACTGCGCGGTAAGACCGAAATGCACCTGAAGATTTTCGTGGATGATTGCGCCAGCCGCGAGATCGATCGCCATCTTTGCGCCGACAGCGTCGGCCGCGAGTACCTCAGCAGCCTGCGCGAAAACGCCGCCCGCACCCGCGAGCGCCAGACCCGCGCCCGCGCCGTCAGTTTCCAGATGCACCGCCTCTTTCTGCCTCTCGACGAAGAAGTAAGCTGCCGTCTCATGGATAACGGCAAAATGGTTCTGGACGTTGCCCATCTCATTGACCGTAAGTACGTCGAGCGCTATCAAAACAAATTCGCAACCACAAGTGCTGCAATGCGCCAGTGCCAGATGCAGCTTTCAGGTCCGTGGCCGCCTTACCACTTTGTTCACCGTCTTACTCGCGGCGCGCACGCCCAGCAGCCGGCTCAAGCCAAGCCTGTCGCCCCCGATGCTACGACGGGGATCAATATTCTCGGTCCGGTCTCAGCCATGGCCTAGCCGTTCGCCTAGAAGTTTCTAAGTTCGGTTTGTCTTACAATTGAATGACAATCACCCCGCAAGAATCCCGGCTTTGATGAGCCGGGATTCTTGCATTTATCTTTTTAAGTGCACCGCACTGTCCGCGCCTTTTATCCCGCAGAATTGCGGGGCGCGGCCTCCCCAATTGGGCGGAATGGGATCACCCCTACGGTGCAGATTACGGGGGTGCAAATCGCCCTTAATACGAAAGCGCCATAGAAAAAACATGGAATTCGCACCATTCTTTATGGAAGAATTCGTGTAGACACCTGGGGAGCCTACTTGGATTGGAGCCGACTTCCGGACGTTGCAGCCGTCGCGCTGCTGACTTGCGCTTTTGCGTCAGCGGCGAAGCGCGGCCAGACGGTGGACTCCGGCGTCTGGTTGATCGGCTGGTTCATGATCGTGCTGCACTTCACGGCCTTCGTGTACGACGACGTGGCTGGCCTGGTGGGCACCATTGCCACCTTCATAGGGCTGTGCGCTCTCGCCTGGGCCGGGCTGCTCTTCACCTGGGCCGCCGTTCCCTATAGAAACAGGCTTTCCAGCAGATGGTTTCTGGGCGTAATGGTGTTCAACAACACCCTTTACGTGGCGCTCGCCTCTTTTGCACCCCGCGCGGCCTGGGCACTGACCTTCGTGGCCATCCTCTTCGGTGCCTTACCTCTGCTCATAGCGCTGATTACTTTCCGCACTACGAGTTTTTCGCAGCGCTGGATCATCGTCACCATATACGCGGGCCTCTCGGTCTTTCTTCTTGCCTTCCAGAACCGGCCGGGCAACGGTCTCGACCTTGCTTTAAATGCAGTGTTTTGCACGGTCTATCTCGGCGCCTGCATTCATTTCTGCTATTCCTATTGGCGCGCCACCACTGGAGCTTTCATCACCATTACGGGATTCTTCGCCTGGGCGCTGGTCTTCGTGATCGGCCCGCTCAGCTTGGCCTACTTGCCCAACCTGCACCTCCAGGATGAAGTCTGGAACCTCCCCAAGTACCTGGTCGCAGTAGGCATGATCCTCCTCCTTCTCGAGGACCAGATCGAGCACAACAAATATCTCGCTCTGCATGACGATCTGACCGGCTTGCCTAACCGGCGTCTTTTCCAAGACCGGCTGAGCAGCGCCATCGAACGTGCACGTCGCCTGGGAACCCAGGCCGCTCTTCTGCTCGTCGATCTCGATCATTTCAAGCACGTCAACGACACCTTCGGACATCATGCCGGCGACCTGGTTCTCGCTCGCGTCGCTTCCGTCCTCACCGGCCGGGTCCGCCGGTCTGACACGGTTGCGCGCACCGGGGGCGATGAGTTCTCCATTGTGCTCGAAGAACCCACCTCGAGACTCGATGCTGAGAACGTCTGCAGTTCCCTCATGGAACTCCTTGCCGAGCCGATCAGCGTCGACGAGCACACGGTCACCGTGGGGGCCAGTGTGGGACTCGCTATCTTCCCTGACGATGCTGCCAGTCCAGAAGCCCTCTGCATCGCTGCCGACCTGCGCATGTATAGCGAAAAGTACGGAGGTCGCGAAGGTCACGATGAGCAACCAAGCGAACAGCATGAAAAAGAACACGGCCCGGCCAGCAAGGCCAGTCTGGCAAGCTGAGGCAGACGTCTCTCCCCGCAATCCTGTGTTCTGCGCTGCCAGACCAGCTTAGAAATATGCTCTCGGCGCGAACTTACCGCCCCAAGAGAAAGAAAGACGGCAAGCGTATTCCTGGTGCTTCCACGCGGTCGGGCAAAAGCAAAGCCCGGATCGAGATCCGGGCCTTCTTTTGATTGATCAATGGGAGTTTTCGGCAGCTCAGCCTTGGCCGCCACCAGGCCGGCTCCCGCCGCGCCTCCGCCGGCGGCGCCGATTGTTACCGCCGCTGCCGCCCTGAGGACGTCCGCCGCCGAATCCTTGACCGCCGGCGGGCACCGCCGCGCCGCCGTCAGCGCGATTAAAATTCGGCTCGTTCGTCTCGTCGAACTCTTCTGCTTCGTTTTCGTCGAAGTCCCCGCCCTCGATTAGAATCGTGCTCTGGTTCGAGGACGGCTGACGCTCGTCGAACTCGTGACGTGGCGCCCGAGGCGCTTGCGCTTGCGGGGCGGGAGCCGGAGCTGGCGTGTCCGGCGCAGCTTCGCTCTGACCTGCAGCTTGCGCCAGCTTGGCCTTCTGTTCCCTGATCAGCGCCTTGCGGCTCAGTTTGATGCGGTTGCCCTCGATGGCCAGCACCTTCACCATTACCTGGTCGCCTTCGCGCAGCTCATCTTTCACTTCCTTTACGCGATGCTCTGCAATTTCGGAGATGTGCAGCAGCCCGTCGGTGCCGGGGAACAGCTCCACAAAGGCGCCGAACTCCGCAATCCGCACCACCTTGCCCAGGTAAATCTTGCCCACCTCTGGAACCGCAGTGATGTCGCTGATCATTGCCAGCGCCCGCTTCAGCCCATCGGCATCGCTGGAGGCCACGCTGACCCGTCCCGTATCATCTACATCGATCTTGGCGCCGGTCTGCTCCACAATGCCGCGAATAGTCGCGCCGCCCTTGCCGATGAGGTCGCGAATCTTGTCCGTCGGTATCTGGACCGTCTCAATCCGCGGCGCGTACTGCGAACGCTCCTTGCGCGGCCCGCTCAGCTCCGTGTCCATCTTGTCCAGCAGGAACAACCGTCCGCGGCGCGCCTGATCCATCGCCTGCTGCAGAATCTCGCGCGACAGTCCGCCGATCTTGATATCCATCTGCAGAGCGGTAATGCCCTTGCGTGTCCCGGCCACTTTGAAGTCCATGTCACCGTAGTGGTCTTCTGCGCCGGCAATGTCGGTGAGGATGGCGTAATCGTCGCCTTCCTTCACCAGTCCCATCGCCACGCCAGCCACGGCGCCTTTGAGCGAGATGCCCGCATCGTAAAGCGCCAGGCTCGCGCCGCATACCGAAGCCATCGACGATGAGCCATTCGACTCCAGAATGTCCGAGACAATGCGAATTGAGTAGGGGGATTCGTCCACATTGGGCAGCACCGCTGAAATGGCCCGCTCCGCCAGCGCTCCATGGCCTACTTCGCGCCGTCCAACACCAGTCATGCGCCCTGTCTCACCAACGCTGAACGGTGGGAAATTATAGTGCAGCATGAAGTTTTTCTTCTGCTCGCCCTCATACGATTCCAGCCGTTGACTTTCGTCCATGGTCCCCAGAGTTGCCGTCACTAATGCCTGCGTCTCGCCGCGTGTGAACAGCGCCGAGCCGTGCGTCCGCGGCAGCACGCTGGTTTCGATCGAGATCGGCCGGATTTCGTCGAACGAGCGCCGGTCGGGCCGGATCCGCTCCTTTGTCACCTGTTCGCGGAATGAACGCTCCCGCAACAGTTCGTAATAGTGCTCGAGCTTCTTCTTGGCGTCCGCATCGTCGGCAGGCAGCTCCTTCACCAGTTCGTCCTTAATTCGTTTGATCAGCGAGTAGCTCTCGGTCTTGCCATGGGTCTTGGTGTCGAGCGCGTCGCTCAACCGCGCACCGATTCTGGCCTTGAGCTCGCCGTAATACGCTTCGTCTACTGCCGGCGAAACAAACTCGCGCTTCTTCTTCCCGGCCTTCGCGACCAGTTCCTCGATCGCGCCGACGATCTTCTTAATCTCGCTATGCGCAAACTCGATCGCCGCCAGCACCACGTCTTCCGTCTCTTCCTTAGCGCCCGCTTCGATCATCACAATGCCATCTTTGTGCCCGACCACCATGATGTTCACAGTCGTGGCTGCGCGCTCCGCATAGGTGGGATTCACTACAAATTCACCATTCACGCGGCCGATGCGCACCGCACCTATCGTCGCTCCGAACGGGATGTCAGAAAGCGCCAGCGCGGCGGCTGCAGCGTTAATCCCGATCACATCGGGATCGTTTTCTTTGTCTGCAGAGAAAACCAGCGCAATCACCTGCGTCTCGTTGCGGAAGCCTTCGGGGAACAAGGGCCGGATGGGTCTATCGATCTGCCGCGAGGTCAAAATCTCTTTTTCACTGGGCCGCCCCTCGCGCTTGATAAAGCCGCCGGGAATGCGCCCGCCAGCGTAGGTATATTCGCGATAATCCACCGTGAGTGGGAAAAAGTCGATCCCCTCCCTCATCTCCTGCGAAGCCACCGCCGTAGCCAGGACGACCGTTTCGCCCATGCTTACCAGCGCGGCTCCTGAGGCCTGCTTGGCCATGCGGCCGGTCTCAAAAACCAGCCGTTTGCCGCCCGATAGCTCGACGGCTACTTCATGCTTAGTAGACATATTGTCCTCTCTTCGTTTCGTTCATTTGGGAAATTTGTGTGCGGAATGTGCCTGTAGAGGTGGGAAGCCCGCTTGGGACGGCTCTCAAGGCGCAGTTGATGTGCGTGAGGGAAGGCTTCGGCCTCCGCCGCCTATGCAGGATCAAGTCGTGGCGAAACTCCGCCGTATTTACCGGCAGCAGGGGCGCTGTGCCAGTGATATCCACCCGCATTCCAAGGAGAACGCAGGCCTTGACCCATGTCCGGTCTGGGCGCTTCCGATTCAACGTCAGCTTTCTGATTACTTGCGGATACCGAGTTTGCCGATTACGGATCGATAGCGGTCCGAATCATGCGTCTTCAGGTAATCCAGCAGCCTGCGGCGCTTGCTGACCAGCATCAACAGCCCACGGCGGGAAGCGTGGTCCTTCTTGTGGGTCTTAAAGTGCTCGGTCAGTTCTCCGATCCGCTCACTCAGAATCGCAATCTGGACTTCGGGTGATCCGGTATCCGTATCGTGGGTGCGGAAACGTGCAATCAGGTCAGATTTCTTAGCGGTCGCCAGCACGGCGCGTATTACTCCTCTTCTCTCAGTCCACTCTCAAGTGTCTCTTTGAGATTACCATGAACGCCCCGGGCGGGGAAACGCAAGAGGGCAGGGAATCAAGCTCCAAACCCATTCGCCTCTAAGCAATCCGCGCCGTACGACCGCCACAGCCCTGGCAACCGGCTAATCGCTCCCTTGCCCCAGCCAGTAATCCGACCGCGCCACAATCTTCGCGCCGTAGTCCTCGGCCGTCCGCACCTTCAGGGTGTGCAGCCCCGGGGTCGGATTCGACGGGCTGAATGTAATCAAATACCGATTGCGCACGTCCCGCGCCGCTGTAACAACGCGCTGCTCGAAACGCTTGTCGCCGGTGAAGGTCGTATATTCCCCGCCGCTCATATCCGAAATCTCTTTCACCACGTTTTTGCGCATGCCCCGGATCAGCATCAGCAGCGGTGTCATCAGGTTGGCCGCGGCACCACCTTCATTCTCACTGCTGAACGACTGCGCCAGTTCTGCCTGTGCCGGCGAAAACGACACGCTGAGTACCAGCACATCCGTGCGTCCAATTTGGCGGATCACGTCTTCCGGCTTGGCGTGCTTGCTGCCGTGATCGCGCTCCTCGCTGATCAACAGCAGAACGCGCCGATAATCCCGCGGCTCATCCTCCAGCACATTCACAGCGTAGCTTACCGTATCCAGGATCGCGTCGCGCCCGTCCCCCGGCTGCAGATGATTGAGCGCGTCATTCAGCTCCGCGCTGGAATGCGTGTAATCGCAAATCAAATGTGGCTCCGAATCGAAACCCACCAGGGCAGCCCGGCTGCGCGGGTCGATCATGAACAAATCGAGCAGCGGCCCCATCTTCGCCAGCTTGCCGAACTCCAGCACGCTCGAACCGCCCAGCTCCACCGCCACCACCAGCGCCACTGGCGCCGTATCCATCTCCTCCTGCACGTGGATCTTCTGCGGAACCCCATCGTCCTCGACCACGAAATCCTGCTGCTTCAATCCGTAGATCACTTGCCCATGTTTTTCAACCAGCGTCGGCACCAGCACTTCGGTTGTAGTTGTCCGTATCGTCGCCTGCGATCCCTGCTGCGGTGAAGGCATCGGCTTGGGTGGCTCAATTGGCGGCAGTTGCTGAGCGCGTGCCATGGATGCCCGGGCCGCAAGGGCGATGAGAAGTGAAAGCAAAAGGACGCGCAGCAATCTCACGTTCAAAATAGACTCCATCCTCGATGATAGGAGATCGGCCGGCAATCTCAGCGCGGCGCCTGAATCGGATCAACTTCGGCCCGATCGATGTCCCGGCGCTTCGGATCGCGCGCCCTTGCCAGGACTTTGTTACCGTCTTCTCCCATGAGTCTCGACCTCGGTGCCCGAACACCGCATCGGCGATTTCGATGATTGCCCCTGCTCCTGCCAACTGAGGCGTTCAGGGATGGCGGTCGTGATAACCAGCTTGTGGTCCAAAGCCAGAGTGACTCCTGCGGAAAGCCCGAGGCTGCTTCAGTCGCTGTATAACCGCGGCCCCTAAGCTCTCATGGCCGTTTCCGCGCCTCGCGCTGCATCCGCCCCGTCCACAGCAGAAAACGCAGCAGTTCCCCCCGCGTCTCCCAGACAAACCGCAGCACACTTCGAGCCGTCAGCGTTTCGGCCCATGCGCCGGAAAATGTCTCCACACGCCAGCGCAGATACTCGCTGCGCCACGGCATCAGCCGGTGGCCCCGTGTCGCATTCCAAATGAATCGGATCGCCGAAAACAAAACCTGTCCTTTTTCTCAGAATAGAGCATTCTCCGCCGCTTCGCGTCACACCGGACGTCCCGGGCCTGCGGGGCTGAATTTGCCCGACTCTCTCCTCCCGCGCAGCAGCCCCCTGTGTCCCACCCGTGGCCTTTTTCGCCGTTCCCGGTGAGGCCAATCCCATTCGAGGGTAATCATCGCTTCCACCATCTTTGCGGCCACTGCCCTCGGTGACATCTCATAATCCCCCTTTTCCAGAGCCGCCCGGATCGCCATCACTTTGTCGATGCGTACCACATCCCCATCTCCGCCGTCTAACTTCGGCGCCGCCAAGCCTCGAATAGTTCTTCCAAACTGGGCGCTGCTTTCTGACGTCGCACTTTCCGGTAAGGCACGCAGCATGTGACGTACTCCGGGTAACATCATTAATTCTTCGAGTCCGACGCGAGCTTCCGTGCCCATGCTTCGGTATATCGGTGATTTTACTTATCACTTCAGTCATTTGAGGATTCTTATCCCGGTATCTCCGTGACATTCACCTGTTACTTTCGGCCCTAGTTGTTTAGTTACCGGAGCGGGAGATTGCGGATCGCCGCCCGCCTTCCCTCCGCCATCTTCCTTTCCGCGAGCCGGACTGCGGATTCCAAGATCCTTCAACGCCGCCCGCAAATGTCCCACAGCTGATGCATGTACCTGCGACACCCGAGATTCCACCACCCCGAGCGCCAGCCCGATCTCGCGCATCGTCATCTCCTCGTAGTAATAGAGCGTCATCACCAACCGCTCCCGCTCGGGCAAATTGGCAATAGCATCAGCCAGGCGGTCCTCCATTTCTTTCCTTAAGCAGAGGAAGAGGGGGTCCTCGTCGGGGCGGCCGGGGATGTAAGCTAGCTCCTCGTCGCCCGAGTCCTCATTCCGCTACAGGTGGAGAGAGCCAACCTCCAGGCCTTTCAAGTGGCCAATGAGCTGCTGAAATTGTTCGATCTCCAGGCCCAATTCGGCGGCAGTCTCCGCTTCGGCCGGCACCCGTCCGAGCCGCGCGGTCAGGGTCCTCACCGCCTCTTCGACGGCGCGGCCTTTGCGCCGCAGATCGCGCGGACTCCAATCGAGCATGCGCAGACTGTCGAGGATCGCCCCGCGGATGCGGAACTGCGCATAACTGCGGAACTGCACCTGTTTGGCCGGATCGAACTTCTGGAAGGCGTCCATGAGGCCGACCACCCCTGCCGAAACCAGGTCCTCGAGATCGACGTGATGGGGCAGCCGCTCGTGGATGCGGCGTGCCAGGAAGCGAACGATGGGAAGATGTTCGAGCAACACCCGCTCCTGTTCGCCGCTAAGCGCCATCGCCGGCCGGTGCCGGCGTGGTTGTGCAGCTTCTTGTGCGCCTCCGCTGCCGTTACCTGACAGACCCGTCACTTCGGTCTTCATCTTTGATCCCCCGGCTCCGTGACTTCCCGTCCATGTTTCGCCGCATCTCCGCATCAGGAGCAGAGGAATCTGCCGGCGCCGCCAACTGACAGCGCCGGGCCCAATCCACTTCTCGATCGGTGGCATCCTGACCGCGAACGGAGTTGCACGGACATCGCCGTGGAGGAGGTGGAGCAAATGAGAGGTTTCTCAGGGTGATCTGCAGACAGCGGAAATCCTGAAGTGGTCGGTCATGCCCGCCGCGCCGAGTGCCACATCCGTGACGCCAAGCTCGGTACGGGAGCGTTCCCGGAAGCGACATCAAAGTTGATTGGGACGTATTCAGGGAATCTGGAAGCCGGACATCCGTCGATGTAGGAGCATTTTCGGCCTAACAGCGCAGGAGATGGTCTTTGTGAGCCGCTGCAGCGCCTCAACTGCGAAACCCGCTTCGCTGCTACACTTGAAAGAGATAGAAGGGCGCGGCCAAGCGGCTTATCTGCCTGCTCCGCCAGCCCGACAAGGATCGAAGTCCGGGGATCAGACGCCATGTCAAACCAGAACGGGAACTCGCATTCGGCCGCCACCGGCCTGCGCCTCAAGGTCGGTCTCGCAGAAATGCTCAAGGGCGGCGTGATCATGGACGTGATGAGCGTCGAGCAGGCGCGCATCGCCGAAGAGGCGGGTGCCGCGTCAGTGATGGCATTGGAGCGCGTTCCCGCCATGATCCGGGCCGAGGGCGGAGTAGCCCGCATGGCCAAGCCCTCGCTCATCCGGCAGATCATCAATGCGGTGTCGATTCCCGTCATGGCTAAGGCCCGCATCGGCCATTTCGCCGAGGCGCAAATCCTCCAGGAACTGGGCGTTGACTTCATCGACGAGAGCGAAGTCCTCACTCCCGCCGACGAGGCCCACCACATCGATAAGCACGCCTTCAAAACGCCCTTCGTTTGCGGCGCCCGCAATCTGGGCGAAGCCCTGCGCCGCATCGCCGAAGGCGCGGCCATGATCCGCACCAAAGGCGAAGCGGGCACTGGCGACGTGGTCCACGCCGTCCAGCACATGCGCCAGATCACTCGTCAGATGCGCGAGCTCACCGTACTCACCGAGCAGGAGCTTTACGCCGCCGCCAAGGATCTTCAGGCGCCCTACGAACTCGTGCGCATGGTCGCCCAGGCCGGCAAGCTCCCCGTGCCTAACTTCTCCGCCGGAGGCATTGCGACCCCAGCCGACGCCGCCCTCATGATGCAGCTCGGCGCCGAAGCCATCTTCGTCGGCTCAGGAATTTTCATGAAGGAGCGCGCCACGCCGCTCGATGTGGAGAACGATGCGAAGGAGCGCGAAGAAGCCGTCAGCCGCGCCAAGGCCATCGTCGCCGCCACCACGCACTACAACGACCCCAAGATCCTGGCCGAAGTCAGCGAGCAGGTCACCGGAACGATGAAAGGGCTGGCCGCCGCCGCCATCGAGCAGAAGGAATTACTCCAGACGCGGGGCTGGTAGGCAGTTTGTTTGTTACACCGGATTTCCTTTAGGGATCACGGTAAGCCCGTGCTTTCACGAAAGCGTTGCGCGTAGCGAGACGCAGATTCTTGGAATCCGCCGTGTTCGCGTTCAGCGAGTTCCCACGCCTGTTCCGTGAGCTCATCGAAGCCCAGTTCCGCAGTTGCGGCAGCGAATCCTAAGTAAAGGCCTGCGCGGTCATCAGACGCTTCCTGCTGCTTGAAGATGCTCGCCAACTCGTCCTCTCCTTTCCCCGACGCCGCGAGCATCGCGTCCCACCGATCATCTCTGTCTCGCGGATAAGGCGCACCGAGCGGCGCCGCCGCAGCCCTTATAACCGAAGCCAATTCCAGCATTCCGATCGCTTGGAAGCCTTCGATCGCCTCTGGTGCCATTATCCCGGTCGAGTTCCAGAAGAATTGCAGAAGACCTCCGTTGTGTATCTCCGAAAGGCAGAAGTGCGCTGCAAAAAGCAACAGATCCGGACGGGGAACCACCTCAATGGACTTTGAGTATTGGGCGACGTCGGTCGCGTCGACGTGCTGGAACATGGGCTCGACCAGGTCCCAGTACGAGCGGAGATCTCCTGCCATAAGCGGCTCCCGCTTCAGCTTAGCCCAGCAATTCGAGGCAGATGGTTCAAAGCAGATCAATGATGTCTTGGACGGAAATCGACTGAGCACGGGCCACTTCGGTAAGAATTCCGTGGAATGTACCGATCTTAAGCGGATCGTGAAGTGGAACGGAAATCGAATGGGTAGGCACCGCCTCGTGAAAAAGCCTCACGTGGCTTCCCTTCTGGCGAATCACGGCGTATCCGAGCTTTACTAATGCCCGAATAAGCCGCTGGGCCGATACTCCACGCGGCAGCTTCATGCCGCCTCGATGGCAATCAGTTCATCCTTTACAAAATGCAGCTGGATGAGCTTAGGCTTCTCTGGCGCATCTTCAAAGTGAAGGCTCGTCACCTCCAGCACGTTTTTGCGAAGTTGCTGCCAGGTCTCGGCTTCTGTAAAGATCGACTGCCCAAGTGCCCGCGCCACATAGCCGCCCTCTTCCGCCTCGCGCACCTCGAAGATCAGTTCCATGCAAAGATCATACCCGAAGCGCGGCACCGCCCATGCATCACACCATCCGAACATCTAGTCAGTCTGGTTCAGCCAATGCGCCGACATAAACAACCAGATACATTATTGTTATGGAGAGTCTCCGAGCCGAAAATGAGAAAACCAAACGGGTCAATCGGGCGGAGCGTCCCCGCATCGGCGTCCTCGCCATCCAGGGCGACTACGCCGCCCACGCCCTCGCTCTCACCGAGGCCGGCGCCGTCCCTCAAGAGATCCGCAAGCCCGAAGAATTGGCGGCCATCGATGCTCTCGTACTCCCCGGCGGTGAATCCACCACCATGCTCAAGTTTCTCGAAAAGCGTCATTTTTTCGAGGCCCTGCGCGAGTTCGGCACGTTGAAGCCTGTCTTCGGCACCTGCGCCGGAACCATCCTTCTCGCCCGCGAAGTCCGCAATCCCCCCCAGCGCAGCCTGGGGCTTCTCGACGCCGTGGTGGAGCGCAATGCATATGGCCGTCAGATCGATTCGAGCATCGAGACCGCGCCCACCTCGCTCCCCGGCGGACCGCTGGAGATGGTATTTATCCGCGCCCCGCGTATCATAGAAGTCGGGCCGGGCGTCGAAGCCCTGGCGCTTCGCGAAGGGCATCCGACTCTGGTTCGCCAGGGCTCAACTATGGCTGCAACCTTTCACCCTGAACTTTCCCCTGACCGCCGCGTTCATCAGATGTTCGTGCGTATCGCTGCTGGTGCTGATCCAGAGAACGCGGGGCTGCCTGCCTGCTGAGGTAGTCGGTTTCACTGAATTGACTTCGCGCCGCCATCTTTTGTAATTTCGTCTGCGTCCAACCGGAAGTAGGATGGATCTCAAGCTATAGAGGCTTGGCTATGCCGTTGATCTTCACCCCCACACCAGCGGAAACGGAACGCAAGGCGCCGGGAATCGGTGGCAAGCCGCCCGTGGATCGCAGACCGACTGGCGGAGGCGGGGGCGGCGGTGACGACGACTGGCGAAATCAACACCGGGGTCCGCGCGAGGCGCTCTACCGCACCCGTGCCTTCGTCTTTTGCGCCTTGGCCGGCGACATGATGTTCTTTGTTTCCCTCGTGGCCATGTTCTACGCACGTCAGACGGACACGCACATGGATCCACGCACCCTGCAACAGATCGGCGATTGGCATCCCGTACTCCTGCCGCCCATCCTTTTCCTTAACACCGCCGTGCTACTGCTCAGCGGACTTACCATGGAGATGGCCCGCCGTCACATCTTCCGTGAAATCGACGTGATGGAGGAGTGGCTCGGCCTGGGCGCACCCGCGCTCAAACGCACCATGCCCTGGCTGATCGCAACCTTCGCGCTGGGCGCATTGTTTATCGGCGGACAGATCATGGCTTGGCAGCAACTTTCTGCGCAGGGTTTCGGCTTCAATCGCTGGTCCACGCCGGCAAGCTATTTCTTCTATGTAATTACGGGACTCCACGCCGCTCACCTCGCCCTCGGCGTCCTGGCTTTGCTTGCTTGTGTATTTGTGCTCGGCCGCCTCAAGCACGTGGAGCGCCGCCAAATTGCCGTCGACGCCACCGCCTGGTTCTGGCATGCCATGGGACTGGCGTGGCTGGTTCTCTTTGCTGTTCTCATGCTCGGACAGTGAGAAATTCTCGCCGGGCGGCGACCGGCGGCCGGTATCCCCGACAGTTTCAGCTTTGCGAATCGGCGCCGTCGATGTTCGCTTCTTCTCCGCCGCGCCGCCGTGCCGTTGGCGTATGATCCGAAGCTATGGCGCATCTTAACCAGGGGGTTCGCCTAGCAGCCTTTACGCTCAGCGCCGCAGCCCTGATCCCCGTCACAGCCGCGCGCAGCTTCGCTCAGAACGGCACAGCGAGAACGGCACGCGCAACCGTAGAGCCCGCATTTGAGGTCGCGGAAGTCCGTCCCAGCCCGCCATCCACTTATCCGCCTTTCATGCGCGATGGCTATCTCATCGGCAGCCGCTACGCGCTCCGCCAGGCCACCATGCTCGACATGATTTCCATTGCGTATGGCCTGAACCGCGAGAATGTTCAGGGCGGCCCGGCGTGGCTCGATTGGGATCGCTTTGATATCACCGCAGTGGCTCCGGAGACAACTCCACCGGCGACCGTCAGGCTGATGCTTCGCTCGCTGCTCGAAATACGCTTCGGCCTCCTCATCCATCAAGGCACAGCCGCCATGCCAGCGTGGGTGCTCTCCCTCGCCGATCAAAAACCGAAGATGAAGCCATCCGATGGTTCAGGACAACCCGGATGCCAGCGGCAGAAGCAATCCTCAAACCCGGTGCCCAGCCCCCCGCCATACAACGAAGTCTCCTGCCGCAATGAAACCATGCAGCGCTTCGCGCGGGAGCTTCGTGCCATGGCACCCTTGTATTTAAACCGGCCTGTAGTGGATTCGACCGGACTCAAAGACGCGTGGGACTTCGATCTCAAATGGAGTGCTCGCACTCGCTCCAGGGAACCCGGTGCGATTTCGATCTTCGATGCCGTGCAGAATCAGCTCGGCCTCAAACTCACACTCGCAACCGCGCCCACCGAGGTGTTCACTGTTGAAAGCGTGGATGAGAAGCCCACACCCAACCTTCCTGACATTGAAAAGCGGTTGCCTCCTCTGCCACCGGCCCGGCTTGAAGTCTCAGTCGTCCGCCCGGCTCAGGCAGGTGAAGAAACACGGGGCGGAACCGGCGGTGATCGTATCGATATCCACGCATTCACGCTTAAGGAGCGGATCGACTTCGCCTGGTTCCTCGATCCCGAAAAGAGCGGCGGAATGCTCGTCGACGCACCAAAATGGCTGGACAAAGATCGCTTCGATATTCAGGCTAAGATCGCAGGCGGCGATGCCGGAAATATCCCGTCCGAATCCCCTCGCATCGACAAGGACCAACTCCTGCAACTACTGCGCGAACTTCTTGCAGAGCGCTTCCACTTGAAAGTTCACTTCGAAAACCGTCCGATCTCTGGTTACGTCCTCGTCGCAGTCGCCCCGAAAATGTCTACCGCCAGTCCATCAGAAAGGACCGGATGTGAGATGGGTCCCGGCGCTGATGCCAAAAACCCGGAACTTGCCAATCCCGCAATCGACCGCTTCTTAACCTGCCGCAACGTCACCATGGCTCAATTCGGCGAAGCGCTTCGCTACCCCCGGTTCGATCTTTTCTATTTCCCGGTGCAGGACGTGACAGGCCTGAAGGGCTCCTACGATTTCACCATCGGCTTCACTTCCAGTTACCGCCTGCAACCCCGCGCCCCCTCACCGGTGGACTCATCATCCAAAGTCATGCCCGCTTCTGAACCCACCGGAGCACTCTCGCTCGACGAAGCCATCCGCAAGGAACTCGGCCTTAAGCTCGAGAAAGTGCAACACCCGGAGCCCGTCCTTGTCATAGACCACGTCGATGAGCAGCCGACGCCAAATTAACCCGTCAACTGCAAACTGTCTCACGGGAAGGGTGCACCCCACGCGATGTCAAGACCCTCCGCCGGAAATTTTCGGAAGTATGTACTTTACGCAAAGTCGCAAGTTTTCATTCTGGCATGTGCTGCGGCTCTCTCCAATCGATGGTTTTGAAAATGTGACTGTTCCCGTTTCCATCCTTGCTTGCTTGGATTCTGTATGCCCACCCTCCTCCCGCCTTGGCTGGGCGTAAATAAATGTCTTCATGAAAGGAGCCATTTTGCGCGGAGATGTACGCCACGTAATGGTTTGAATTGGGCGTAGTTTGTAGATCAGATTTCCAGATCGCCAGTTGTGGAACTGTTTCACTGGTGCGGGGGCCTAGGCTGCCAACCAATATAGGGTTAGGAGTCGAATAGGCTCCAGTCTCTCCATGGGGAGTTTGTGCCATGACACGCATTAGAGATACTGAAATACCGCTTAAAAAATCAGGCCCCTCGTTGACAATCATCAGGACGAAATGGCGAGATACATCAAACTTAGCTGGGGGAATTCCAGTGAAGGGAACCACATAGGGAAAGGATCGCGCTCCGGTTACAGATTCGAGATTCTCTTTTGCTAGTTTTGCTACGCTTTGAGTTGTCGAAAGAACCCCCTGCACTTGGCCGATTGTGCTTTCATATTGCTTCTCGCTTTGGGCTACGGACTGGCGTATTCCAGCCGCGATTTGCCCGAAACGCTCAATCTGCTCGCATCTGGCTTGGGCCTGTTCCCTGTCATGTTGATCTCGATCTAGGTACAAAGAACGTATTTCCAACAGAACGAGCGCGAACATGACTAATGTCCACACAGCCTTTTCTGTGCGCTTCATCTGGTCCGGAGTCCTAAAGAGCCAGGGCACGAGTACCCCCAACCCTGCAAGGATTCCGATAAACGTTCCGACCGGCGGGTACCATTGCCACCAATGTGGAACGTAGATTGGACAGGGATCGATGATCATTCAGGGACCTTGAATTGGCATCTTGCATTTTTGGCACACCTCTGCGATGATCTGAGTGGCGTAGCCCAAATCTGAAGACGAGAATCCCGCTGGCAGGCGGGTTTTCTTGTGCCTAAAATTTTAGCTTATTTTGGCCATCCAGAAGCCGGTTTCTTCTTAGAAAGCGACTTCCTCACTGCATCCTGCCATTTTCCCTCGATTTTGAGAGTTTCTGGCTTTGGGCCGGTCTTGGCGGGTCGTTTCTTTTTGGCTGGCTTAGGCGCGGTATGGGCTGGCATTGTACGTTAGCCTCTTTCCTTCTGCCGATTTTACCGCCATCACGGTACGTTCGCCATCGTTCAGCTTGCGATGGTTCCACATGAAATCGAACTGCCACAAGTAGCGGTGCAAGTACTCCTTGCTGACGTTGTGGTATGTGCCGATGATGCCGCGCTTAATCAGGGCGAAAGAGCTTTCAATCGTGTTCGTGGTCACGTCGCCTTTGGCGTACTGGCCCAGCTTGTGACGGATGCGATAGTGACCGCCCTCGAAAGATGGAGCGAGTCCCTTATACCCAACAAAGTCATCAGTCATGATCCTGGCGCGGGGATCAACCACTCTCTTGACCTCTTCTTTGAGGGTCTTCCCTGTCACGTCTGCAATGATCTTGCGGCGGATGCTGCCTCCCCGCTCTACAGCGCCAAAAACGATGGTTTTTCTCTCGCCCTTCAATTTGCGATTGTCGATCCATTTGTTGCGCGGTTTGCCTCCGACGAATGTCTCATCGCACTCAACTGTGCCGGTCAATGGCGAAGCGGTTGGAAGGTCTGGAGCCATCGCAAAGCGGATGCGGTTCATCAGGAATAGCGCCGACTTGTAGCTGATCTGGCACTGGCGCTGAATCTCCAGAGCGGATACACCTTTCTTCGAGGAAGACGCACGCCAGAACGCATAAGCCCAATGGCGGAGGGGAATCCGGCTCTCTTCGTAAACCGTTCCGATCCTCACCGTGTACTGCTCTTTGCAGTCATGGCAGCGCCACAGGAACCGCTTATTACGTTCGCCTGTTTTGGCGTCCGTCATCTTGTAGACTTCGACGCTGCCGCATTTTACACAGCACGGATTGCTGCCCCAGCGAAGCCTTTCAAACAATTCGACAGCGGTCAGTTCATCAGAGCAAGCTGCTGGAATCTCTTTAACCACCGCAGACTTTGTGAGATTATGACGGTCCTTTTTCATGCTTCTAATTTTATACATAACGCAATGTTGCGTCAAGTAAAAAGTTATCAAGAAAGAGCTTGACACGGAAAAGAGACTCGGAGACACTAAAGGCGTGGTGCGCTAGACGGGATTCGAACCTGCACGGAGGTATCGGCTCCAACAGCTCCCAAGGCTGTCGCGGCTGCCAATTTCGCCACTAGCGCACAATCGAGGCCAGCAACTCTTTCCCCTCCTACGGTTGAGAGTTGCTGGCCTTTCCTATTGGATCGTCAGAGATTGACTCGCCTCCTGGTTCTGCCGCAGAAGATACTTGTTGCGGCGAGTCACAACTTCATCGTGGTCCTTCAAGCGCTTCAAGACTGAGTACATGTACGGGCGATGTTTGAACTGTCCAGCTACCCGTTCCCAAATTTGCGGAGGCGTTAGACCGGCGGGATTCTCGCGCAACAAAGAGCGGATCAACTCTGTTTTGTTGAGACCCCCAGCTTGAACGGAAGCCATAGGATCAATCGCGGTTTCGCTCTGTTCGGGGGGGTATTCAATGTTATCGGGTGCCGGAGGAAGTAGAGGCTCCATGCCGATCAGGACTCCCTGCATGGATTTTGCTTCCTGCTGGGCGTGAATCTCCGCATCGAATGCAGACCGCCATACCTGCAATTCGCTCACGGCCGCGTTATAGGCCTTATCTGCCGTCTGAAGCTGTTTGCCAGCCTCGTTAACGCGCCTTTCGGAGTCAGAGATGCGCTTTTGGATTTCTTCCAGAATGCTTTGCATGGTCCCTCCTACGGGATACGAAGAGCATACCACGTTGCTTGCTTCCGTGGCATTCCTTGCTTGCGTAGGAAGTAACCGAATGTGGAAAACGTGCCTCAATCTACTCAAAATCTTATGTTTGAGGCACTTGAATCACGAATAAAATATCCTATTCATACCCAGTTTTCCACATATTCTACATTTGCGTAAAGTACATACTTCCGGAAATTTTTTCTAAGTCACTGAAAACAAATGACATTTTTTTTCGTCCCCTTTTGCCGATTAATTCTCGCTTTCCGCTAAGCTTGAATCATGCTTAAAAAATCAGACGAGACCGTTGTGCGACTTGCGATACGGCAAACCGCATCTTCGAGCATTCTGCGCAGGGCGCTACGGATGGATAACGACGGTCTTCACCAATCCCGCAGACTTGGGTCCAAAACCCGAAATTCGGCAATTTTGATTTTCGATAGTAAAACTTTAAAAAAGCAAAACAGTAAAACCCAGAATTACAGAAACAGTAAAACTGTACGTTGTAGACGGCGCGCTATCCCTGACCAACTAGACTGATCCCATGGTCAAGCGCATCGGCATTCACCTGGGCACCGCCGGCGGAGTCTCCAAAGCCGCAGAGCGAGCCCGCGAGATCGGCGCCAACACGCTGCAAATCTTTTCCTCAAGTCCGCGCATGTGGCGCGCCGCCAAAATCGATCCTGCCCAATGCCAGCGCTTGCATGAATTGCGCGCCAAATACAAACTCGCGCCGCTGGTCATCCATACCAGCTACCTGGTCAATGTTTGTAGCCAGTCAGACGTTATTCGCAAACAGAGCATCGCTGCCTTCCGCGGCGAAATCGAGCGCGCCCTCGTCCTCGGCGCCGAATACCTCGTCCTCCATCCTGGCTCATGGAAAGGCCTCTCGCGCCACGAGGGCCTCAAACTCGCCGCCGAATCGATCGAGCAAGCCATCGACGGTCTGCCCTGGCAATCCACTCCGTTCTGCATCCTCATCGAAAACACCGCCGGCGCGGAATTCTCCCTTGGCGGCAGTTTCGAGCAGGTCGCCGAGCTCGTCACGCTCCTTCGCAACCACGCCCCCGTTGCCGTCTGCCTCGACACCTGCCACACCCACGTCTCCGGCTACGACATCGTCACTCCGGAAGGCTACGAACAAACTATCGACCAAGCCGCCTCAACCATGGGCCTCGAAAACGTCCGTGTCTGGCACTGCAACGACGCTAAGGCTGCATGCGGCTCCAAACTCGATCGCCACCAGCACATCGGCCAGGGCTCCATCGGCATCGAGCCTTTCCGTCGCCTCCTCAACGACAAGCGCTTCCGCCATTGCGCCTTCATCGCGGAAACACCCATCGACGAAGAAGGCGACGACGAACGGAACGTCCGTGTGCTGAAAAGCCTTGTCAGCTAGCACGCACGATCTGCAAACCTCCTGCCGTTTACACTGAAATGTGATGGCCGAAGAAAAAGATCCTCGCTACGAACCCGCCGCAATCGAAGAAAAATGGCAGCAGCGCTGGGCCGCCGATCCCAAACTCTACGCCGCCGAGCCCGCCTCCTCCACTCCTGCCGCGATCCTGAAACCCAAGTACTACGTCCTCGAAATGCTTCCCTATCCCAGCGGCCAACTTCACATGGGCCACGTGCGCAACTACTCCATCGGGGACGCCCTCGCCCGCCACATGTGGATGCGCGGTTACAACGTCCTCCACCCCATGGGGTGGGACGCGTTCGGGCTCCCCGCCGAAAACGCCGCTCTCAAAAACAACACTCCGCCACGCGAATGGACGCTCGCCAATATCGCCGCCATGAAGCGCCAGATGCTGCGCCTCGGCCTCGGCTACGACTGGGCCACTGAGGTCACCACCTGCCTTCCCGATTACTACCGCTGGAACCAGTGGTTCTTTCTGCGCATGTATGAGAAAGGGCTCGTCTATCGCAAGCAGAGCAAAGTCAACTGGTGCCCCGAGTGCGCCACCGTTCTCGCCAACGAGCAGGTCGTCGATGGTTGCTGCTGGCGCCACGAATCCACTCGTGTAGAGCAGCGTGACCTCGAGCAATGGTTCCTGCGCATCACCAAATACGCCAAGGAACTCCTCGACGGTCTCGACCATCTCGATGGTTGGCCGGAAAAAGTCCGCACCATGCAGCGAAACTGGATCGGCCGCAGCGAAGGCGCGGAAATCGACTTCCGCTTCGAGCGCAGCATCAAGGACATGCTCGAAGAGCAGTCCGGCGAAGCCAAGCCCGGCACCAGTCAGGCGCACATCACCATTCGCGTCTTCACCACGCGCATCGATACTATTTTCGGAGCCACCAGCGTGCAGCTCGCGCCCGAGCATCCCCTCGTAACTGAGTTAGCCTCCGCGGATCACGGCCTCCGCACCCAGGTTGCGCGCCTCATCGACGAGCAGAAGAAAGCCCGCGAATCCGGCGACGTCGGCGCTATTGAAAAGCACGGCGTGCCCACCGGCCACTTTGCAGTCAATCCATTCAACAACGAGCTCATGCCCGTGTGGGTCGCCAACTACGTGCTCATGGATTACGGCGCGGGCGCCATCATGAGTGTGCCTGCGCACGACGAGCGCGACTACGAATTCGCCAAAAAATACGCAATTCCCATCCGCCGAGTCATCGCGCCCGCCGATCCGAACGCAGAAGAAACTGAATTGCCCTTCGTTTCTGAAGAGGGAGTTCTCGTCAATTCCGGCACGTTCGACGGTCTCACGTGCGCAGAAGCACAAAAGCAGCTCGCCAAGATCGCGGAGAACAACGGCTTCGGAAAAGCAACCGTCACCTACCGGCTCAAAGATTGGGGCATCAGCCGCCAACGCTATTGGGGTACGCCGATCCCCATGGTCCACTGCGAGCGCGACGGCCTCGTCCCTGTGCCCGAGGACAAGCTGCCAGTCCTCCTGCCGGACAACATCGAGATCACGCAGCAGGGCGGCTCGCCTCTCGCCCGTGTCGCCGACTTCGTCAACGTCACGTGTCCCAAATGCGGCCGCAATGCCCGCCGCGAAACCGACACCATGGACACCTTCGTCGATTCAAGCTGGTATTTCTACCGCTATACCGACGCCAAAAATTCCACCGCTCCCTTCGACTCCGCCATCGCCAAATATTGGTTCCCCATCGACCAGTACATCGGTGGTGTCGAGCACGCCATCCTGCACCTGATCTACTCGCGTTTCTGGACTCGCGTGATGCGCGACCTCGGCCTCGTCGAAAACGACGAGCCGGTGCGCCGCCTCTTCACCCAGGGCATGGTCATCAAAGACGGCGCCAAGATGTCGAAATCGCGAGGCAACGTCGTCTCGCCCGACGATATGGTCGCCCGTTACGGCGCCGATGCCACGCGCATGTATGCTCTCTTCGCCGCGCCACCTGATCGCGATCTCGACTGGCAGGAAGACGGCGTCGCCGGCATCAGCCGCTTCCTCGGGCGCGTGTATCGTCTTGTCACCCGCTACGCTCCCGCCGTGCGCAACGCCGGCCCGGTTGCGCCGTCGTCGCCATCGAATGGCACCGCACTCAAACTCCAGCGCAAGCTCCATCAAACCATCGCCAAAATCACGCTCGATTTTGAAGGCCGCTGGCACTTCAACACCTGCGTCGCCGCCGTCATGGAACTTGTAAACGAAATGCAAGCCGCCGACGCCGACCTCGGCGCGGGCGCCGTTCCTGCGCCCATTCTGCGCGACATTCTCCGCAATCTTGTCCTGCTCCTCGCGCCCTTCGCGCCTTTCCTCGCCGCGGAACTCTGGGAAGACATGGGCGAACGAGGCGCAATTCTTCGCGCGCCGTGGCCCAAGAGCGATCCCGCTCTCGCCAAAGAGGACGAGCTCGAAATCGCTGTGCAGATTAACGGCAAACTCGTCACCGTCGTCCGCGTGCCCGCCGACGCTAACCGCGAGCAAATGGAATCCGCCGCGCTCGCGGACGAAAAAATCCGCGCCCGCCTCGATGGAAAGACTCCGGCGAAGATCATCATTGTTCCCGGCAAACTCGTCAATCTGGTGGTGAAGTGACTCCTGGCATCTCCGTGACTCGCGAAGCACATCCCATCCGCGGCACCCAGCAAATGGTCGATCACATGGCGTGGGTCTTCCGCCGCCCACGCATTACTCTCATTGAAATCGCCTGGCGCTGGGTTTTTTCCGTTCCGTTCATCTACGTCTGCTGGCGCCAGGTGCAGCTCATTGCCATAGACTTGCCACCAGATCGCGCCGGCGCGAATCTCCTCAACACTCAGAATCCGTGGGTAGACGGAGTGCAACTCGGCGTTGTCTGGACCAACTATCTGCCATACGTCCTGCACGTCCTCGTGTGGCTTGTTCCTGTCGGCATCATCGCCTGGTCCGTCATGGCCGGGTTCGGCCGCGCCCTTGTATTCAAGCGCATTGAACCTGACGTTCCTTACCGTCCGCTCCCCATCATGGTTCTTCAGGGCTGCTGGCTGGCGTTGCTCGTGGGCATTTTCGCCGCCTGGTACCAGTGCATCCAGTGGATCGCCGCCACTCACATCACCAATCCCAACGCCCCCGACCTTGTCGGCTACTCCGTCTGGGCCATCTTCGTTTCTCTCGGTCTTTTTACGTTGTGGACCATCATCAGCTGGCCGTTCACCGTCTCTCTCATTCTCGTGCTCCTGGAGGGCCGCTCCGTGCTTTCCGCACTCGCGCAAAGCTTCCGCCTCGGCAAAACTTTTACCTCGAAGCTCATCGAAATCAACCTCACCATGGGCATTGTCACGCTGATGCTCATCGTCCTTGCCATGGTTTTCTCTTCTGCCCCCGTTCCGTTCGCCCAGGAATTAGGCAGCGGCGCGCTTCACTTCGCCATCGCACTTTCATTTCTCTTCTACTGTGTAGCCAGCGACTACTTCCAGGTGGTCCGTCTCAAAGCCTTTGCTCAGTTCTGGCATACGTTCCGCGCCGAAGAACATTCAACACGCCGGCGGGATTGACGACCTTTGGAGGCCAGGCCTTAAGGCGGTTCCACAGTTGGTATAGCCCGGTTTCGGGCGGACTTTAAGGTAGCTTTTTCTTGTTGAAAAAGCCACTCAGCCTCAGTGGGCTCCGGGATACGGTAGCTGTGGAACCGCTGTAGCCCACAGATTTACATTTTCTGTGTTAATGGTTTTTACAGCTTTAAAGTTTTACAGTTTTACTTTCAAAAAAATTCTGAGCACTTTTTGCGGGCCTTTCGGTTTTCCGCAGCGCGACGGTCCAGAGGAAGTGCGGAAAAGTACGATGCCGCGCGGAAAATGCGGGAAGCGCGCCTCTCGACCTGAGGGCATTCGCTGTTTCCTGGTACAAAGCGCGCCTGAAGCTGTACGCTCGCGCAGCTCAGGTCCATCAGCGGACTGATGGCGCGGAGCCCTTCAGGAGCCGCATGGTTGTTGCGGAGGGACGAAAACGCGGCATTTCCGACTGATCTCTGGTTTTTCATGACTACTTCAAGCGTAGCGAATCGCGCGAATTAACGGCAATGTTCGGGAACTTTATTTCTGCCTTTGGATTCATGAGTTTAGCCCGAAAAGACGGGGTGCCTGCACTTGACGGATCCGAGTCAGCAGGTCAGCGAGTTAAGTGGCTGGTTGTGGAGGTTTTCCACCCTTGCGGCAAAACCAGCCGCAAGGATGGGCCACCCGCGGTGGTGGTTAGACGGGCATAGAAAAACACGGGTGGGTCTCCCGCCATCTTCTTTACCTCCCGGCCGCTCAGTTATCCGGGATTGGGTAACGCCGACCAGTAAAGAAAGCCGCCTGACCAGAGATCCTTGTTGACCTGAGTTTCGAGCGCTACAGACGGCGCAACCGCGAGGAGCAGCAGGAAAACTGGCAGTGGAGTCGTCGGCGCGACCGGGACCGCGATCGCGACAACGACCGGCGCTAAGGTCATCGCGATTTGAAATCTTGGTCAATTCACCTGAGGCGGCCGCGTGCCGCCTCAACATTTTGCAAACGACAGTTCTTCCGATCGAGTGTGGGGAAGCTATCTGCGAAGATGCGCGGCAACTGTAATCAGCGCTGCGAGAAAAATCAGTTGAATCACTCCGCGAACGAACAGGCCAGGAACAGGGCGTCCCATGATCATCAGATGTTCACGGGCCGCGCGGACATTCGCCGGAAACAGCGCGAGCAGAAGAATCGCCAGGCAAACCGCGGCCACTCGCGCAGTACCCGGAATTACCAGCCCGATGGCACCCAGGATCTCGAGCACTCCCGTCACGCTCACCAGCACGGCCGGGTTCGGGAATGCCGGCGGCACCATCCGGATCAGATCCGCTCGTCCTTTTCCCCAATGCGCAGAAGCTGTCACCATGAACATCAGGAAGAGAGCGATGCGAAGCGGCAGATCAATGTTGCTGAGGGTGCTTACGCCCAGCACACCGGCGCATCGAAGGACAGCGAATGAGACCAAAAGAACGAACAGGGGAACCATTTAGCTGGCGATGCTACGCGACTCTGCGCATCGGCGGCAACTGAAGACTTTCGCCACGCACCGCAAAGTCCTGCGCAAAAATCGACGCTTGGCAGGTCGCATCCTTCAGAGAGCCGGCGCTCAGCCTTCCTCCGCCTCGCGCAGCTTGGCGATCACGGTGAAGTCTTCCAGCGTAGTCGTGTCGCCGCGGACTTCTCCATGCGCCGCCAGCTCCCTCAGTAGCCGGCGCATGATCTTTCCGCTGCGCGTTTTAGGCAGCGCTTCGGTAAAGCGAATGTCGTCTGGCCGAGCCAGTGCCCCAATCTCCTTCGCCACCCACGCGCGCAGCTCATCCTTTAATTCCTTCGAGGGCTTGTTCCCGCTCTCCAGCGAAACAAAGGCCGAAATCGCCTGGCCCTTCAGATCGTCGGGTCGTCCCACCACTGCTGCTTCCGCCACTTTGGGGTGCGCCACCAGCGCCGACTCCACTTCCATGGTCCCCAACCGGTGCCCGCTCACGTTGATCACGTCGTCGACGCGCCCCATCAGCCAGAAGTAGCCGTCCGCATCCATGCGCGCGCCATCGCCGGTGAAATAACATCCGGGCACATCGCTCCAGTAAGTTCTGCGGAACCGCTCCGGATCACCGTACACCGTCCGCGCCATCGATGGCCACGGCTTGCGGATCACCAGCAGCCCGCCATTGCCCGGCGCCACCGTGTGGAATTCGCCCTTCGCATTCGGGCGCGTCACCACTTCCGGTTGGATGCCGAAGAACGGGCGAGTTGCCGATCCGGGTTTGGCCGGCACCGCTCCCGGCAGTGGGGTGATCATGATTGCGCCGGTTTCGGTCTGCCACCACGTGTCCACAATCGGGCAGCGGTTGTGCCCGATCTTTTCGCGGTACCACATCCACGCCTCAGGATTGATCGGCTCGCCCACCGTTCCCAGCAGCCGCAGGGAATCCAATTTGTGCTTGTCGACAAACTCCTCACCCCATTTGATGAACGCACGGATTGCCGTCGGCGCGGTGTAGAAAACCGTCACGCGATGATCGTCGACGATTTTCCAGAAGCGCGAAAAATCGGGATAATTCGGCGCCCCCTCATACATCAGCACCGTCGCCCCGCACTGCATCGGCCCGTATACCACATACGAGTGTCCCGTGACCCATCCGATATCCGCGGTACACCAGTAAATATCCTCGTCGCGCAAATCGAAGACATACTTCGTAGAGAGATACGTCTGCACCGCATATCCACCGGTGGTGTGCACCAGCCCTTTCGGCTTGCCCGTGGTGCCCGACGTATACAGGATGTACAGCGGATCCTCCGCATCCAGTTCTTCCGCCTTACATTCCGGCTCCGCTTTCGCCACCAGCTCATGCCACCAGTGGTCGCGCCCTTCCGCCATATTCACTGCGGTGCCCGTCCGCCGAAAAACCACAACGTGCTTCACGGTGTGGCAGGCGGCCATCGCCTCATCCACGGTTTTCTTCAGCGCGATCTCGTTGCCGCGGCGATAGCTCCCGTCCTGCGTCAGAATTGCCACGCATCCCGCATCGTTAACGCGGTCGGCGATTGCATTTGCAGCAAATCCGCCAAAAATCACCGAGTGCACTGCGCCGATGCGCGCGCACGCCAGCAGCGCAATAGCCAGCTCCGGGGTCATGCCCATGTAAATCGCAACCCGATCGCCTTTTTTGATCCCCAATTCCTTCAGCGCGCTGGCCACCTTCTGCACTTCGGCATGCAATTCGGCGTATGTCATTCGCCGGATCTCGCCCGGCTCGCCCTCCCAGATCAGCGCTGTCTTGTCGCGGCGCTCGCCCAGCGCATGCCGGTCCACGCAGTTGTAGCAGAGGTTCATTTTGCCGCCGACAAACCACTTGGCCCAGGGCAGGTCCCAGTCCAGCACCTTCGTCCACGGCTTGAACCAGTGCAGCTCTTTGGCCACCTCGGCCCAGAATCCCTCAGGATCTTCGATCGACCGCTTGTACTGCGCCTCGTATTCCTCCATGCTCCTGATGTGTGCTTCCCGGCTGAATTCCGCCGGCGGAGGAAACACTCGGTTCTCGCGCAGAATCGTATCGATATCCTGTTGGCCAACGGCGGAAACGGGCAACGATGACATGTAGAATCCTTTGGGGAAGTAGAATCTGAGCCGCTTGACGCGGCCACAGGAAGGCGGGCCGCGAAAATGCCGCGTCGAGGTCACTCTATCCGCCCGGACGCACCCCCGGCAAGTGCCCAAGGTCCAGCGCCGCGTCCACCTTGCCGATTGCGTTTCCGGAGGTATGGCTTGCGCCGTCCGCTTAAAATCACTTCCATTTTCATTCTCATCCTGTTCGCGTTTTCCAGCTTTGATTCCGCATTTGCTTCCGCGCACCAGGCTGCGGCTACATCTGCGCCGCCGGGGACGACCGCACTCGCCACCATCCGCCAGCGCTTCGTGCAGTCGTTGCTTCCCGTTGACCGCGCAGCCGTCGATTACCTCAACGAGCAGGCCGCCAAAGATGCCGCCTCGCTCGCCGCCAACGGCAGTTGGCCGGACATCAATTACGCTGCGCAGGAGCGTTCCGACTGGACTGCCGCCGATCATTTGGATCGCGTCTTGCGTATGTCCAAATCGGCGCGCATTCTCCGCAACGACGGACGTCCCGATACTGCGCTCGAAGCCAAAATCAATCTTGCCCTCCAGTGGTGGACCGATCACAAGTACCACAACCCCAACTGGTGGTGGAACGAGATCGGCATCCCGCAGTTGCTCGGCCAGATCGGGAATCTCATGCTGCCGGAAATTCCCGCGGCCGAACTCGACAAAATGGTCACCCTGATGAAGAACAGCGACTGGCGCCGCGTTCCGTGGACCGGCGCCAATCTTACCTGGGGAGTCACTATCGAGATCGCGCGCGGCTGCATGCAGAATGATCTTTATGCTGTTGGCGAGGGCTACTCGCGCATGTACGAGGAGATCAAAATCGTCAGCGAGCTCGAAGACGGCATTCAGCAGGATGACTCATTCCACCAGCATGGAGCGCAGCTTTACAATGGTGGTTACGGCCTCGACTTCGCCGCCGACGTCGCCCGTTTCGTCTCCTACTCCTGGGGCACGCAGTTTCAGATTCCCGCTGACAAGATGGCCATCCTCAGCTCCTATCTTCTCGATGGCGAACGATGGATGATTCGGGGATTCGGCAAGGGATTCGATTACAGCGTCATTGGCCGCGAGATAACTCGTCCGGCGCAGGCTCCGTCTCTCGGCAGTAAATCCGCCGGCCCGATATACCCCAGTCTCGGCGAAGTCTATGGCCTCGCTCATGCAGTTACACTGCTGGCCAACGAGCCCAGTCCGCACCAGGAAGAGCTGCAGCAATTCGCTGCTTATCTGCGGGGACAGCCCGGAGCGCCGGCCTTTAAGGGCAACAAGCAGTTCTGGTGCTCGGACTACATGGTCCAGCGCCGCGACGATTACTTCACTTCGGTGAAGATGCTTTCCCAGCGCATGCTCAATGCCGAGTTAGTCAATTCCGAAGGCAAAAAGTCCGTCCACTTATCCGACGGCGCTAATTTTATCTATCTCGATGGGGATGAATACCGGAATATTTTCCCCGTGTGGGACTGGACTAAGATACCCGGGACTACAGCCATTCAGGGAACCCTCAACACCGGCGAGCCAGACCCGATTAAGGCACGCGGCAGGGCCACTTTCGTCGGCGGCGTCTCTGACGGCACCTATGGCCTGGCAACTATGGATCTCAAGCGCGGCAATCTGACCGCCGAAAAATCGTGGTTCTTCTTCGATTCGAGTTATGTTGCTCTGGGTACATCCATCACGCTCGAATCTGAGACCGAGCAGGACGTCGCCACCGATGTAAATCAGCCGCTGCTTAAAGGCGACGTACTTACCAGCGAGTCGCACAGCCCGCTGGGGCAGGGAAGTTACAGCTACGATTCGAACCACGGTATCTGGATTTATCACGACCGGGTCGGCTACATCTTTCCGCCGCGCACAAAGCTATCTCTGAACATTGGGCCGCAAACCGGCAAGTGGTCTGATATAGGCACAGGCCCAGACACGCCGGTAACCGAAAACGTCTTCGATCTCTGGATCGATCACGGAGCCACGCCGCAGGATGCGCAATACCAATACATTGTGGTTCCTAACACTACGCCCGAAGGAGTGGCACAGCGTGCGAAAGAGTCCGGGCTCACAATTCTGGCCAACAACGACGTGATTCAGGCAGTCTACAACGAGCGTCTGAAGCTGGCTGAACTTGTATACCGCAAGCCGCAATATATAAAGACGCCGCTCGGCACAATCAGGGCCGATCATGCCTGTCTTTTGCTCGTGCGCAAGACCGATTCTGGCTTGCGACTTACAGCGTCCGATCCGGAAGACCTGCCTCTGACGCTGACCATCACTGTTGATGAGAAGCCGTACACATTCGACTTGCCCGGCGGCAACTTGGCGGGCAGCAGTGTAAACAAAGACGTGCAGTGATTTCGATTAACCAATCGCTGCCTTGATGGCGCTGAGCCGCTCTGCCATGCTTCCTCGCTCGACCGGAACCAACTCGAACCCGAAATTCCGGTAAGTCTCTTCGTGAATCCTTTCGAAGCGCAACGTGTCCTCAAAGCTGATTCGCCTGGCGTCAGTCGGGGTGACAAAGCCGAGATTGCGAATGAAGAAGACTGGACGCTGGAAGATTCTTTCTTTCTGGATGCGCTCAAGTTCCTGGGTAAGAAATGGTGAAAACGGATACCCAAGGTATGTTGCGAGTGCCGCAGTGCAAACAATGGACCTGTCGTGAAACTGGATCTGGTCGGGTTGACGGGATGCACGGATTTCTCGCTCTTTTTGCAACCGGGCAATCGCCTCGATGAACAAGGGCTCTTTCCATAGTTCATCTGCTCCCTGCGCATGTGCGGCAGCGATGACGTCAGTAGCCGCTTCTTCCACTACGCTGAACCCATCGAGTTCCAGGAGACGGATAATCGCCGTCTTGCCCGCGCCGGGCGCGCCGGTGAGAATGTATCTTTTCATGCCTGCCCCGATTGGAAACGGTGGAATTCAGCGCTTAAAAAAGGCGGGAAGAAAGGTGCGGTTCTGCCCGTGAGCAGACGCGTTAAGCATTCCGTTCGGGGTTGCAAATACTCGCGGCGCTCAGTCCCGTTTCCGGCGCTGATGCGTCGAAGGAATCTTCATGTCTTCGCGGTACTTTGCTACGGTGCGGCGCGTCAGCCGGATACCCTGCTGTTGCAGCTTCTCCGCGATCTGGTCGTCGGTCAATGGATGCTTTGCATCTTCTTCTTCAATCAGCTTTCGTACTTTGCGCTTGAGCACGAGCAGCGGGGTGTCCGCCCCTTCCGGCCCGTTCGAACCTTCTGTGAAGAAGAAGCGCAGCTCCACGACACCCTGCGGCGTATGCGCATACTTGTTGGCCACGGCGCGGCTCACGGTGGAAGGATGCACGCCGATCTCCTCGGCCACTTCCTTGATCATCATCGGCCGCAGAGCTTCCACGCCCTTGTCCAGGAATTCCTGCTGCCGCCGCACGATCACTTCGCAGGTGCGCAGGATCGTGCTCTTGCGCTGTGCGATGTGCCGCATCAGTTGCAGCGCGGAGCGAAACCGCTCCTTTACATATTCCTTGACTTCTTTTTCTGTATTCTGCGCCACCAGCATGCGGCGGTAGCGCTGGCTCAGGCGCAGGCTGGGCAGGTCTTCTTCGTTCATTGAGACCGTCCACTCGTCGCCGCGCTTTACAAAGAAGACATCCGGCTCGATCAGCCGCGTCTCTTCGCGGTTGTACATGCGCCCGGGCCGCGGATCGAGCGTGCGAATAAAGGCGAGCGCGCATTCTGCTTCCGCGGTGGTGATCCGCGCAGCCTGCGCCAGGTCCTTCAGGTCGCGTTTTTGCAGCAGGTGCAGGTGACGGTCCACGATGTGCGCCGCCACTTCCATGGCCCGCCGCCGGTCCTCAATACGTGTTTCCGTTTCCAAGGCGGCATTCCCATGCCCGTTGGGCTGCGCCTCGGCGGCGAGAGTGAGATTCACTCTCGGCCCGTACTCGGCAACAAATTCTTCCTGCTGCGCGGCGACCTGCAGAGCGAGGCATTCGCGCAAATCCCGCGCGCCCACGCCGGCCGGGTCCAAATGCTGCACCAGGTCGACCGCGCGCCTCAGCAATTCCCGGATCGTGCCGGGTATTGCCGTGCCATTCCCAGCAGTTCCGTTCATCGGTGTGCCATTCGCCGATGTTCCGTTAGGCCCCGCAGTTCCGGTTACAGACACGATCCCATGCGCCGTCCCGGTGCCATTCGTACTCGCCATCCCATCCTTCTTTGGGATGCCGTTCGGGGATGCACTGCTCAGCGCATGACCCAGCGCTTCCACCAGCTCATCTTCGCTGGTTGCCAGGTATCCGTCGCCATCCAGATTGCCGACCACGAATTCCGCAGCCGCTTCCAGCCTAGGCTCCAGGTTCAGTGCCCCCAGTTGCCACGCCAGGTGATCGGATAAGGTCGTCGGCTGCGAAAGAAAATTCTCAAAAGACGGCTTTTCGCTTTCCTCGTACTCCGGCTGTGTGCGGTAACCGGGGTCCAGATATTCCTGGAAGTAGGATCCGAAGTCGATCTCGTTGAATATGTCCTTCGGTGGCGCAGCGGTCTCTTCCGCCCCACGTTCCAGCCGCTCTTCACGGCTGGTAATTTCATCAAGCGTCGGAACCGATTCGTCAATCTCTTCCAGGACGGGGTTTTCCACCATCTCGGCATCGATCATCTCCTTCAGTTCGAGCTTATTCAGCGCAAGCACGCTGACCATCTGCACCAGGCTCGGCGTCAGGATCTGGCGTTGGGCGACTTTGACGTTCAATCTGGGCTGTAGCAGCGCCATATAGGAGTTCTTCCCGAGTTCGAACTCGACGTGAGATTAATGGTATGTCCAAAACGCCCGATCTGGAAATGTCTCTTCCAGGTCAGACGATCCGGCCGGTAATCCGTTTGCGTTTATCTAGCCCGGCTTGCCTGACCGGCCCTTGCCGGACGAATATAGCGATTCTTCTGTAAGTTTAGTCCAGGGCGACGGGGGCTGGGCTGTTCCCCTGGGGAAAACTCCCGGATTAACCCAGTGAAAACCCTTCTCCCAGGTAAATACGCCGTACTTCCACGTCGTTGCCGAGTTCGTGCGGAGTCCCGGCGCGAAAAATCTTCCCCTCCGCAATAATGTATGCGCGATCGGTGACCCGCAGCGTCTCGCGCACGCTGTGGTCGGTAATCAGGACGCCAATGCCGCTGGACTTCATGTCGAAGATAATTTTCTGCAGCTCCGATACGGCAATGGGGTCAATGCCGCTGAACGGCTCGTCAAGCAGGATGAAGCTCGGCTGAATGCAGAGCGCGCGCGCAATTTCCACGCGCCGCCGCTCGCCGCCGGAAAGCGCATACCCGCGCGTGGTGCGAATATGTCCCAGATTCAGCTGGTTAATCAGCCGCTCCGTTCGTGCTTTCCGCTCCCTGTTCTCAAGAGGCTGCACTTCGAGCACCGCCAGTATGTTTTCCTCCACGGTCAGCTTGCGAAATACCGACGGCTCCTGCGGCAGATAGCTGATGCCGAAATTCCGCGCCCGCAGATACATGGGTGTGTGCGTGATTTCGGTCTCGTCGACGTAGACGTGCCCCGACTCCGGCGGTACCAGGCCCACCATGATGTAAAAGCTGGTGGTCTTGCCGGCGCCGTTCGGGCCCAGCAATCCCACCACCTCGCCGCGCGAGATCTTCAAGCTGACGCCGCGTACAACTTGTCTTCCCTTGTACGACTTGCCGATTCCCTCGGCTCTCAGAGTCTGCATCTGTCTGGTTGGCTCTCTTCGGGCAATTCCAGGCGGGCAATCGCCGACTCAAGATTCTTCGCAGTCGACGCGACCTGCTGGCCGCGCAGACGTGGCGGCGGTCCATTCGGGACGCATATTGGAATTGCCATGCGCCCTCATTTTGGCGCAGTAGTATCCGTCCGGGTCTCGTGTCCGCTGCCTTCGATACTGACGCTATCATTGCGGCTATTGAAAATCAAAGCAGCACCGGTTACCGTTCCCCGCGCAGGGTCGGTCAATCGCGGCGGCTCTGCCGGCGTTCCTGTCAGCGCGTATTCGCCAGTCATGCTCGAATAAACGAGCTTTGCGCCTGCGCCTTTCCGTCCCGCCGAGCTGACCAGCACGTTGCCATCCGCCGTCACCCGCTCCACCTCGGCGGTTTGGGGGGCCTTTCCCCGGGGCCTGAGCAGCAGTGTGACCTCCTGCGCCCGGCAGGTTGCGCCCCCGGCGTCTGCAACCACTTCTCCCATCGCACCGCTGGTCATCACCGCCTGGTGCTGAGCATCGGTATAGGTAAATTCCCCGCCACGCACGCGGATCACCTGTGGCATGCGCGATCCCGGCTGTTTTTTGTGCTTTGACGCCGGCGACGGCGCCATTTCTGCCGCAGCTTGCCCCGTGCCCAGCAGCACAGCTTCCACGGGTTCGTCGCGTGTCTGGCTCCGCGCCACCAGCGCCAGCTTTGTGCGATTCAATTGAATCACCGGCGCTGCAATCGAGTTCGCATCCTGCCACAGCCGCGCATGTCCGCGGAAAATCGCTTCGCCGCTCTTTTGGCGGAATTGCGCTTCATCGGCCACCACGTGCGCCGGCGTCTGCCCGCCAAAAGCAACATTCGCAGGAGCCATGCTGTGCGCCGCAGTCACATGATTGCCTCCAGCCGGCGCGCTCGCCTCCAGCCAGGTGGCCTTCACATCGCCGTGCGCAAAAGCCTCACCCACCTGCTGAGACACATCGATCGCATTGGCGGTTAGATTGAGGCCGCTGTCTTCCACGCGTGGATTCTCGGTCAGCTCCAGCCGCTGCCCGCCGTCCTCATACAATGCGCGCCCCGCCGTAGCCCGTAGCGGCGGCTGTGGCTCTGTTTCTGTTTTTTGTCCAGGCTGCTGCACCATCACCACATGGCCCTCCAACACTGCCGACTGAATCTCCGCCGCGGTGCCTCGACTGCTTCCCGGCTTATCCGGCTTTTCGCCAGCTGGCGCAAACCGCGCTTCAATGCGGTCACCCGACGCAGTCTGCCGCGCACCGTCCGCCAGAATCTGCTCCATGGTCGCGTGTCCATTGCCATCGATGGCCGTCAGCTCCGCTCCCGGCGCGAATTCGCCTGTGACCTCATCTGCAGCCATCCGTGACGGCACTGGCGCCGCGTTCGCGCGTTGCGTTCTGCTGGTGACCACCACGCCGCCTGAACCGCGCAACTCTGCGGGCTCAATGCCACCCTTGCCGTCCGCGCGAAAATTCACCTGGGTCAGCGGCGATCGCCAAGTTCGGCTTACCCGCAGCGCCTGCGCGCCAGCGCCGCTCTGCGTATTGCTATCTATTACCGCACCTTCGCTCAGCACCAATTGGCGCAACTGACCTGTCGGCGAAAATTCCATCTGCGCCTGGGGCGCCGAGCCTCGCAATTGCCGTCCCGTGCTCGCGGCACTCAGTTTCACTCCGCCCTGCAATTGGCCGCTCTTCGGCTCGTTGAGCTCGCCGAAATCGAGGGTGCCCTTTGGCGCGGTCACGTGCCCGCCACCCGTAGTCGCCAGGGCAAACCCATTGGTGGCGTCTAGCCGCTGCGCCGAACCATCTTTGCGAAAAAGAATCGTCGCCAGCCCCGCATTTGCTTCTCCGGTTTTAAATTTGGCCTGCGCGTTAGTGAGGCGCGCGGTTTGCGCGTCGCGGTCGATCTCCGCGTGCAGCGCGTGCAAAACCACTTTCCGCCCGCCACGGTCAGTGGTAAGCTCCACCGCCCGGTCCAGAACCATGTAGCCCTGCTGGGAATCGTACTTCGCGCCCACCGCCGAGCCGCTTCCATTCAGCATGCTGAAGTCCACTTTCTCTGCTGTCATGAGCACCCCGGTGTTCTGATTGAAAGTGAGCCCGCTGGTCCTTACATGCACGGTGCCTGCGCCCTCTGGAACTTCAGGGAGATTTCCTCCAGTGTTTGGCGCCATGCCGGTCGGCCGCGTCAGCGTAATCTCTACCGGCCCTTGGGCAGTGCCCACGCCGATCTTGTGGTCGTACTCAAAATCATTTCCTGAAATGCTGTCGACGCTGCCATCTTTGGAGAAAAACTCAATCCGCACGTTGTGCAGCAGCGCGTGCCCGTTTTTCAGCTGTTCTGCGCGCGAGGCATGGATCTTGTACAGCATGTGACCGCCATGCGCCTCCGTGTAGGTAACTCCGCGGCCCTCCTGCTGAACGTTTGCACCCAAGCGCGTGGGCAGGTCGCGCTTACTAAGTGCACTTTTCCACTTATCCGCCACCAGAAAACCGGCGAGCGCCAGCACCAGCAAGATGCCTGCTGCCAACACCAGAGTCCGGATTCGTTCAATGGTGAAACGCATCCTCAGTTGCCCGATCCCAGACGCGCCGCCAGCCGCTGTGCCAGGCTCTCGCCCAGTTCGCTCCACAAAATTCGCGCCGTCGCACCCGAACCCTTCTCTACCGCCGCCGCCAGATCCACAAGCTGTCGCACATTCTCCTCCACGTGGCGCGCCGCCTGCGCATTCAGTTCCACGCCTTCCTCGAGAAACGCTGCGTCCGAGCCGAAATCGATCTTGATGTGTCCGTCCTGCTCATAGGCGCCTTCGTCGAAGAGCGGACCGTACCCGGTTACACGCACCAGGCGCGGCTGCTTTGCCCAGCGAGGATCGAGACCGGCTGCGGCTTCCAGATCCCAGAGGCTCCATCCAATCTGGAATTCGTAGGCGTAGTCATCGTGGAGCAGTTCGGTGGCGTCTTCCACGGCCTGCCGCGGCGGCACACCGCGTTCGTCTTCGCTGCCCGCGCGTCCGTAAACGCGCTGGAACACCGCGGTCTCGCTCCAGCTCACGGGCCACACGGTGGTCGAATAAACCAGCTTCTCGCCGCCATGCGCGGCAAATGTTTCCAGAACTGCCGTGAGCTTGTCGGGTAACGCCTCCAGCCGCAGGTTCGGGTACCAAAGGCTCAGATAAAGTGTGTCAGCCATCTATTTGATTTTAGACGTTGCGACACTTCTTCGGATGCGGCTACAAGTGCCGGTTGTCGAGGGTTTAAACTTCTTCCCATGCAAAAGCCAGTTGCTTTTCTGCCCGTGTTGTTGGCCCTCGCTGCCGCGTTTTGCCCAGCACAGCCGCCCGCCAAAGACGGCCAGCAGCAATTCGCCGATCTGGGCGCGTGCCACCTTGTCAGCGGCGAGCAAATCGACCATTGCCGGCTCGGCTACCGAACCTGGGGCGCGCTCAATGCCGCGCGCTCCAATGCCGTGCTCATCTTCACCTGGTTCTCCGGGAACAGCGCCAACTGGTTCGACGCCATCGGCCGCGATGGCCTCGTCGATCCGGCGCGCTATTTCGTGGTCGTCATCGACGCGCTTGCTGACGGTGTTTCCATCTCGCCCTCCAATTCGACGACGCAGCACGGCCCTGATTTTCCCGCGATCACGATTGAGGACATGGTCAACGCCGAACACCGCCTCGCCGTGGAAAAGCTTCACCTCAATCACGTTCATGCGGTCATGGGCATTTCCATGGGTGGATTCCAAACTTTCGAATGGATGGTCGACTACCCGGATTTCATGGACCAAGCCATCCCCATCGTGGGATCGCCGCACCCCAACAGCCGCGACCTGCTCCTCACTCTCTCTGACATCGACGCGGTTAAATCGGATCCTGCGTTTCAGGGCGGCCGCTACACGAAAGCGCCGGCCGCACCGGAAGCCCAACTCATCTGGCAGCTCAACCTCACTACGCCGGAGCAGTTCGCGCGGACGCATCCGCCGGAGGTGTTCGCACGAGACTACGCGCAATGGGAGTCGAAGGGCATTCTTCCATTCGACGCGAATGACTGGATTGCCCAGCTTGCGGCCTGCGGGCATCAGGACATATCCCACGGCGGCACGCTGGAGGAAGCCGCCAAGCGCGTGAAAGCGAAGGTCCTCATCGTGCCTTCGCTCCAGGACCACATGGTCAACCCTGAGCCGGCGCTGAACTTTGCCAAGCTCATCGGAGCGAAGACCTTTCTGCTGAAAGGCGACTGCGGCCATCTCGCCACCGGATGCGAGTCGTCGACGCTGAATCCGGCGGTGCGCGCGTTCCTCGATGCGAACTGAGGGCGCCCGGCATACAGTTATACAGTTTTACAGGAATACCGGACTGTAGATGTTTGTCTTCGTAAGTCTTTATTGCTGAAGGGATTGCGGCGCTTTTACAGTTTTACAGTTTTACTTTCAAAATACTGGGGGGCGGAATTCGGTCGATTTGGCTCTGAAACGCTGATTATTGCTGCACTTTCGACGGTTTGCATTGAGAACTCCGTGCCGGGATTAACAACGATGGATTTTGAATTTGCATTCATCATCCAGAGCGGGCTTCCCGCTCTTTCTCGATGGTTGATTCCATTATCCTCTTCCGGGAGAATTAATCGGCAAAATTAGTTCCTTGATTCTTAAGGGTTTATACGATTTACCTCTTGACAAAAATGGAGAGTCCAGCCGCGGCTGGGACCGCGGAGCGCCTGGCCAGGGCGAGGCAACAGACGGTAGAGGTGAACTCCTTACGCAGTCACGATCTCGCTGAAATCGGCGATGCCGGAAAAGTTTCGCAGCACTTCATCGATGAGCCCCAGGTGGGCGCCGCGAATCCTGGCATCGGGATCGAGCACCATCACCTTGTCGAAGAAGACATCCACTACCGGCCGAAGCGTGGCAATCAGCGCGAGCGCCTCGCCGTAATTCCGCTGCTCGCGCAGATCGGCTACTCGCGGAGCCAGCGCGGCCGATTCGTCCGCCAGCCGCTGCGCCTCGCCGGCCAGCATCACGTCCTTAGCTGAACCGACGGCAAAGCCTTTCTCCCCGGCCTGCCGCAGAATGTTCTTGATGCGCTTGAAGGCCGCGGAAACGGCGGCAAAGTCCTCCGACCCGCGCACAGCCTTGAGTGCCTCCGCGCGCGCCATAGCGTCGCGCACGTCTGCCGCGCCCGCTGCCAGCACGGCATTCACCACGTCGTAGGCGAAACCGCGCACATCCTTCAGGTAAAAGTGCAGCCGCTCGCGGAGAAAAGCCGATACCTGGTCATTGATCTCCGGGCTCGGGTTTCCGGCATCCACCACGTCGCGCAGGGTCAGCGGCAGCTCGCCTTCGGCGAGAATCTTCACCACCGCATTCGCCGCCCGCCGCAGCGCGAACGGATCCTTCGATCCCGTGGGCGCAGCGCCAATTCCGAACATTGCGGTAATGGTCTGAATGCGGTCGGCCAACCCCAGCAGTTGCCCCTCGACCGAGAGGGGAATTTCATCTTCAGTCGATGCCGGCTGATACTGCTGATAGATGGCCAGCGACACACGCTCACCCAATCCCTGCGCGCGCGCATAGAGTCCGCCGATAACTCCCTGCAACTCGGTAAACTCCTTCACCAAGTCGGTAGTCAGATCGGTCTTGGCCAACTCAACGGCCTTGAACAGCGCCGATTCATCGAAAGCAATGCCTGCCTCGCTTACACACTCCGCCAGTTCGCGCGCCACGGCCAGGTTCTGCTCGGTCTTCCAGTAATAACTCCCCAGCTCCTTC
Organism: Occallatibacter sp.; assembly: GCA_035935755.1. Classification (GTDB taxonomy): domain Bacteria; phylum Acidobacteriota; class Terriglobia; order Terriglobales; family Acidobacteriaceae; genus Telmatobacter. The sequence continues at coordinate 71,176 of DASYWU010000009.1, forward strand.
TGGAAGGTGACATGCTTCAGGCTTTCGATGCGGTCCTTAAGCGGTGTTTTCTGGTCGAAGTCCCAGAAGAACCGCGCATCCTTGAAGCGCGCCCGCAGCACTCGGGCGTTGCCGTGCCGGATAATCGCCGCGCCTTCCGCATCGGTTTCAGTGTTGAGCACGGCGAGAAAGTGCGGGGCCAGCTTTCCGTTTGCGTCCTCCACGGCAAAGTACTTCTGGTGATCGCGCATGACCGTCACCAGCACTTCTTCGGGCAGGTCAAGATACTCGGCTTCAAAATCTCCCAGGATGACCGTCGGCCACTCCGTCAAATGAACGACCGTTTCCACCAGCCCCGCGTCCTCGCGCCAGCGCGCGCCGTCGACAGTGCGCGTGGCCTTGTCGAGGGCTTTGCGAATGGACTGCCTGCGCTCCGCGACCTCGGCAACGACGTGCGCCGCGCGCAGCCTCTCAGCGTAGTTCTTTGCCGCTTCGATGGTCACCGGCGCTTCGCCGCGCAGCACGCGGTGTCCGCGGGTCTTATTACTGGCGGCGATGCCCGCGATCTCCAGCGGAACCACCGCCGCATCGAGCAGGGCCACCACCCAACGCACGGGCCGAACGAAGCGCTCTGGCTTGCCCGCGCGCCAGTACATGTTCTTCGCCCAGTAGATCGCCAGCACTTCCTTTGGCAGCTCCGTCGCGAGAAGCTCCGCCGTTGCACGTCCCTTGCGCTTCACGGTGGCGCCAACGTACTCCCCTTTCGGCGTCGCCACTTTTTCCAGCGCGGCGATTTCAACACCGGCTTTTTTCGCAAACGCCTGTGCCGCTGCCGTAGGCGCACCGTCTTTGAACGCTACTTTCCAAGACGGTCCGGTCAGCTTCTCTTCCACATCGGCCTGGGCCGTGGCCACGCCTTCCGCCAGCACCGCCAGTCGCCGCGGCGTCGAATACGTCTTGACGGCTCCATCGGGCGACAACAGGCGCTCGCGCGTGAGCAGATCGCGCACGCGGCGGCCGAGTTCCGCCTCGGCCTCGGCGATCATCCGCGCGGGGATTTCTTCGAGCCCAATTTCAAGTAAAAAGTCAGACATAAGTCAGTAGATTCTTTCTCTGAAGAAAACTCTTAGCTTTCAGCTCTCAGCTTTCAGCCGTCAGCTATCAAGTTGTAACTCGCGCTGTAGCAGCCTTTGGCAAAAGCCGAAACTCCGCTACAGCAGCCCCTCAGCGGCTAAAGCCGGGCTCATTTTGGGCCCCCTGCGGCACGACTAAAGTCGTGCCCTGTTACAAAACCGCTTTTACCATCGGCTGCTAACTCAACCAAGGGAGACTCCACACCCCACCAAATGCTGTTACCGTTCGAGGCGATAGATGAACTCATATTTCTGTTGTTGCTCGTACGCCTTGGCTACTCCTACGGCCAGCGCCCGGATTCGCCCGATCACGCCCACGCGCTCGGTGACGCTGATGGCGCCGCGCGCATCGAGCAGATTGAACAGATGCGAGCACTTCAATGCCAGTTCATAGGTGGCCAGGAGAGGGAAGCGCCGCTTCTCCGCCTGCGTCGCGTCCTCGCGCCCAAAAAGAACCTCGGCCTGACCCAGCAGCGCGTGCGCCTCGGCTTCATACGAATTGAAGTGCTCCCAGAGGCGAGGGACGTCGGCGTACTCAAAGTTATAAACCGAAAACTGAAGCTCTTCGGCCAGCCTCACGTCGCCGTAAGTGACCGCCGCGCCGGTTTTCCACCCCAGCGACGAAGACCTGTCGCCGGGGACCCCGGCATCGGGATCGCGCGCCCACACGATGTCATAAATCGAGTCGACGTCCTGGAGGAACGCGGCGATGCGCTCCATGCCGTAGGTCAGTTCGGCGCAAATCGGATCCAGGTCGAGCCCGCCGCATTGCTGGAAGTAGGTGAACTGGGTGATTTCGAGGCCATCGAGCATGACCTGCCAGCCCACGCCCCAGGCGCCGCCGGCCGGCCACTCCCAGTTGTCTTCCTCGAACTTCAGGTCGTGGCGCTTCAGGTCGATGCCCATGGCCTCGAGCGATTCGAGATACAGTTCCTGCACGTTTTCCGGCGGGGGCTTCAGGATGAGCTGGAACTGGAGGTGCTTGAAGAGCCGGTTGGGATTCTCGCCGTAGCGGCCGTCGGCCGGGCGGCGCGATGGCTGCGCGTAGCCCACGCGGTACGGCTTCGGCCCGAGCACGCGCAGAAAGGTCTCCGGCGCCATGGTGCCCGCGCCGACTTCGACGTCGTAGGGCTGCTGAAGCACGCATCCACGCGCCGCCCAGAAGGCCTGCAGGCGAAAGAGCAGGTCCTGAAAAGTGAGCGCGGAAGTCGTGACAGAAGGCGGGGTTAGAGTTGAGGGCACGGGCAAATCTCTCTCGAAGGGAGTCGCAGCAGAGCTAAAGACGATTCTATCAGCCGGTTGGAGGCAAAAATGGTGACGATGGGAGAGCCTATCAGGGCAATCGCATGAACGAAGAATTCTGAGGTCGCCGGCTTCCTTCCGCCGCCCCTACAGGGCTCCGGGGTCTTTTTCGGCAGCTTTCCCAGCGTTTGAAACGCTGGGCTATCGAACATTGCGCCTACGGCGCGAGTAGATCGGAACCACTGGAGTTAACAAATGTCCTTCATG
>DASYWU010000010.1:0-94913 GCA_035935755.1 Occallatibacter sp.
TGATCCGCCGGTATCCGCTGCGCCAACGTCACATAGCTGTACATCGCCGTCTGCTTCTCGTCTTCTCCACGCATGCTTCTTTCCTACTCCCCTGCTCTGTGGAGAAAAAGTAACTACCCTGAGACTTTTTCCGCAGCCTGTTTAGCCGCGGGCCTTTCCTCCCGATCCTCTTCCATTGACCGGAGGGAGCAGGGACCTTCAGGTCCCTGAATCGAATCTTCAGCAGAGAGAGCGGCTTCAGCCGCGGGCCTTTCCTGGCGCGTCGCCCCACACATCTCCCAAAAAGAGACTCCACGCCGCCAACCAGAACGGGTGTATCCTTCCAGCAGAATTAATCCAAATCGCAACGTCCCGGCTATCGCCTCAAACCGTCGCACCGGCCCGGCGATCCCCGAGCGCGGAGAACTCTTATGGAATGGTATCTGCGGGTCTGGCAGCGCTACGCCGAATTCACCGGCCGCTCTCGGCGCATGGAGTACTGGATGTTCACCCTCATCCACAGCATCATCATCCTCGTGCTGTGCCTGGGCATTACCGGCTTCGGCATCCTGAAACTCCCCTTCGTCGGCGCCGCCAGCGGCCTGATCGCTGCCGCTTACAGCCTCGCCGCGCTCATTCCATGCTTCGCCGTCACTGTCCGCCGCCTGCACGACACCGACAAGAGCGGATGGTGGATCCTCATCTGCCTCGTTCCCGTCATCGGTAGCATCGCCCTGCTCGTCATGACCGTTCTCGACGGCACCCGGGGCGCCAACCAGTATGGCGCCGATCCCAAAGCCACTCCGCAGCCCGCGTCCATCGGCTGAGGTCCGCGCACAAACCCGTGCGAAACGTAATTACGTTCCAGGCAACACTAAGACAAGTCCTATTCCTCTCCGTCGAAAATCCAGATCACGGTGCCGGCTGCTAGTGACCAATGTCACATACGCGAAGTCGCCACGCTGCGATCCTGTTGAGTTGGATCTTTTGTTCGCGCTGGCTTCGGCAGCAAGTTCTGCTTTGGTGATTCAGGCCCCCAGCCGAAGAGACAAAAGCAGCTTCTGAGATCGTTCCAAATATCCCGGAACGTCACCCGCGAAGCTCTTCATAACACGCTCTCACCACCTGAGCAACTGGAGCATATCTATGCAGACGCACATCTCTCCCGCCCATCGTCATCCGCAAATACCGGCACATCGATCCGGAGAGCGCGTTACCTGCATGTACTGCTTTCGCATACTCGGAAGAGATACCGCCGCAACGCCCCGAGAAGTTCTCCTGGCGCGGCACAAGTGCCTCGAAAGCCTGCAGGCGAAACAGCCCGCAGCGCCGCCGCCCTATAACTGATAAACCAGTCGCCAGTCTTCCAACTCGTGAATGCATTTAAGGGCGCGGCCAATGCCCACCCCCGAGGAGAGCCTTCCACAGATCCGCGAAATCCATCGGGCCCAAAGAATCAACATGGGAGCAGCAAAACCATGATCGTAACCACCCAGACCAGAGGCCATTCCATCACCGGACTTCGCATCGGCGCCGCCAACGTCCGCCGCTATTTTCCTTCCGGCCTCCATTCCATCGACCTGGAACTGGATCATCTCCGCATCCGTTGCGATCTCGAAGCCAGCTTCTGGCGCGGCCGCCCCGAAATATCCGATCCCAGGTTGTGCTCCTGGCTTCAGGCAAAATGCTCGCATGAGCTGCCGGAGCAAGTCTCGGTAGAGATGGTGCCGGCCGGCGACTCATATCGGCTGCAATGTCGTCGCTCGCCGCGCCACAAAACAAACTGACCGCCTCGATTACGCACCATCCCTCCGGTATCATGGTTGGAAAATCAGCGCCTGGGGGCTCCATTGAAGCGAACTGTCATCGCCATTGTTCTGGCCCTTGTCATCGGGCTGCCTCTCGGCTGGATCCTGGCCATGATGCTCACGCCTTTGCTCTGGGATCTGGAGCCGATTCTCCACATGGAACTCGCCGGCCACTCCGGCCCGTCCGACTCAATCTTCTATCTGGTGTGGGCCATTGTCATTCCTTCTCTCTTTCTTCTCTTCAGTTGGATTGGCGCCAAGGCGAGTGTCGCACAATGACGGCCGCTCTTGCCCCTTAATTCACAACTGACGCCAAACCGCCCGTTCAGCATCCAAAGATCGAAGGGTGCGGAATCACTCATGCCTGTGAAGAAAATTTCCCGTCGGGAACTGCTTAGGACAGGAGCGGCAGCGGGTGCGGCCGGACTGGCGGGTTCGCTGATTCCCGGCTGCGGCGGTCACGGTAGCCTTGGCCGCATTACGGGTTCCGGCGGCTGCGCCAAAATCACCGACATCGAGCACGTCGTCATTCTCATCCAGGAAAACCGCTCCTTCGATCATTACTTCGGCAGCTACAAGGGAGTGCGCGGTTTTGCGGACAAAAGCGCAGCGTTCAATCAGCCCTACCCGCCGAACACCTCCAGCGCTCCCGCCGGAGTCCTGCTGCCCTTTCACCTTGATACCGCCACCACCAACGCCGCCTGCACCCACGACATCACTCACGATTGGGTGCCGCAGCATCAGAGCTGGGACAACGGCGCCATGGATGGCTTCGTTACCTCGCGGCTCGCCATCAATGCCACCGATGCCGTGCTTTCCATGGGCTACTACAACCGCGCCGATCTGCCTTACTACTACGCTCTCGCCGACGCCTTTACCCTCTGCGACAACTATTTCTGTTCCGTCATCGGCCCCACCGATCCCAACCGCCTTTACACCATGGCCGCATCCATCGACCCCGATGGCAAAAACGGCGGCCCCATCATTCAGACTCTTCTCGCTACGCGCCCCTCCATGATCGGCAAGCTCACTTACACCACCATGCCCGAGCAACTGCAATCGCGCGGCATCTCCTGGAAGGTCTACAACGCGCCCGACCAAAACATTTTCAGCGGCGTCTATAGCGACAACGTGCTTCCCTACTTCAAAAACTTTCAAGACCCATCCGGCGTTCTCTTCAAAAATGCCTTCGTGCCCCAGTTCCCCACGGATTTCGTAACCGATGCGCTCGCCGGAAGCTTGCCACAGGTCTCCTGGGTCATTCCTTCCGTTATCGACTCCGATCATCCTCCGTCGCCGGCGCTCTTCGGCGAAGCGACGGTGTCCGCGGTCGTTGCCGCCTTGACCGCCAACCCCATCGCCTGGGCCAAAACCGTTCTCTTCATCACCTATGACGAGAACGGCGGCTTCTTCGATCACGTTCCGCCCACTACCGCGCCGCCCGGCACGGCGGGAGAATATCTGACCGCCTCGCCGGTACCGGATCCCTCGCTCGAAGGCAGCCCCGCCATCACCGGCCCCATCGGTCTCGGCATCCGCGTTCCCATGATCATCGTCTCGCCCTTCAGCCGCGGCGGATTCGTCTCCTCGGGTCTCTTCGATCACACTTCCGTTCTGCGTTTTCTCGAAACCCGCTTCGGCGCCGAAGTTCCCAATCTCTCCGCCTGGCGCCGCGCCACCGTGGGCGACATGACCAGCGCCTTCAACTTCACCAAAGTCGATACCTCGGTTCCCAGCCTGCCCTCGATATCGACCATCTCGGCCAACGTCCTCACCGAATGTACCGCCAACCTCGCCGGCTTTTCGCCGTCGCCCCTCCCGGCCACGCAAACCATGCCCACGCAGGAATCCGGCACGCCAATGCGGCCAAGCGGAAGTTGCTAAGAACGCCGAACAGAATCAGCCAGCACGTTCATAAGATTTCACTCATTTTTCTCTTTCGAAGGTTGCAATCAATTCTTTGAATGTCGGGCCCGGCGAGCTTGCGTTCGGCAACACCGGTCGTGATATGGGGATTGTGCCCATTGGGTTCTGTAGGAGTTTGACCACCTCTGAGGAACTGATCTCCTGATACCGATATGTCCGGTCCCGAAGATGGATGATGCGCTCCGGTGCTTCAATCGCTTTGGGTTCAACCGATACGGTTCCGTCATCGTGCCAGACCGAATCGCGCTCGTAAGTGACGATCAGAACGCTGGTCTGGTTTTCCCCGGACTTTGCTATTTGTTCAAGCGGTTCATTCGTAATCAAAAGCGGGACGTAGCAGTTTTCGCACCCCTTAATGCCTTCTACGAAGAGGTAGTAGGCATGATGGTAATTCGTTGAATCTGCCGGAGAACGTGACGCGGCTCCCGCTATGGAAGGGATCGAAAGGACAAAAATGGCGACGCAATTGACAAGGATTCGCACTATGGTTCACCTCACTGCGATTAATACCACCGCCGGGCACGCATGTCTGGCCAGCATCTCCGCATGTCCGTAAAGGATCGACCACCGCCTTCATTGCAGCGCCCACGGCCGCAGATCAAACCCGGCAAGCACCCCTTAAGCCGAACCGCCGACATTTCAGTGCCCCGGCAGCATCCCCCACAGCATCACCGCCGTCATCCCGATCACAATCACGCTCGCAGCCGACGCGAGCATGCTCCTCGTCTGCAGAATGAAAAATCGCGTGACGCGGGCCATTGATGATTTCCGGACTGCAGAAGTTCAGAAAGAGCGAGCCTCCCATTGGAGAGGGCAGAAACGTGCCAGCAACGCGTAATCTCGCGCATTGATCGTCAGCACACGGATGCCATTGCGAGCAGCGCTCGTCGCAATCAACGTGTCGTTCGTAAGCCGCGCTCTGCCGATCTTTTCGTATCCATACCCCTGGGCGATGGCGGCTAGAGCCTTGCCGGCCGATGCCCAGTCGCTGAGGTTTGGGACCAGTAATCGTCCGGCTTTCTCGAAATCGCGTTCCAGCTTTTCAAGGGCGCGGCGGTCACCAGGCTTTGACCCGGCATAGAGTTCCTCAAGTACAACCGAACTCAACCACAGCGGAGATTCCATGGTCCAACGTTGACTAAGGAGAGCAGGATCGCCGCCCGGGCGCAATGCAGCTATATAAACGGAAGAATCGAACAAAACCGGCATCTCTATTCCGTCAAACTGCCGAACACATCCTGGATGACAACTCCACTCTTTAGGAATCGCTGATTCGCTTGAATCACCAGACGATTGCGTTCTGCTTCGGAAATCACATGATCGAGAGCACGCACAATGGTTTCTGTTTCAGTGGAAGTCCCCAGCACCTTTTGCGCGCGAGTGATCTGCACCGGATCGAGACGGAAGTTCTTGTGAACGGTTCGGCGCCTTGTTTCGGCCATAGCAAGTTTCCCCGATTCACTATTGTACTTCCAATACATACAAATGGCAATTTTGTATGTACGCGATGAATGCCTCCCGCACAACTCAATGCCCCGGCAGCATCCCCCACAGCATCACCGCCGTCATCCCGATCACTATCACGCTCGTCGCCCACGCAATCACGTTCCACAAGCGCGAGTTCTTGTGCTCGCCCATCAGGTCGCTGCGGTTGATCAGCAGCAGCATCAGGATGATGATCACCGGCAGCAGCACCCCGTTCAGCACCTGCGACCAGATGGCGAAGTTCACCAGTTGCGCGTTAGGCAGCACCAGCACCGTCACCGCGCCGCCGGCAATCAGCAGCGCGTAAAGCCAGTAGAAGAACGGCGCCTCGCGAAAGCTCTTGTCCACGCCCGATTCAAATCCCAGCCCTTCGCAAACCGTGTACGCCGTCGACAGCGGCAAAATCGACGCCGCGAACAGCGACGCGTTGAACAGCCCGAAGGCGAACAGCACAAACGCGTAGTCGCCGGCCAGCGGCCGCATCGCTTCGGCCGCGTCCGACGGCACCTGGATCGCCCCCATGCCGTGCACAAACAGCGTCGCCGCGCAGGCCACGATGATGAACCAGGCAATGAAATCGGTGAAGAAGCAGCCCACGATCACGTCCAGCATCGATGCCCCGTAGTGCTGCACGCGCACGCCCTTCTCCACAATCGAAGACTGCAGGTAGAACTGCATCCATGGCGCAATCGTTGTCCCCACAATACCCACCGCCATATACAGGTAGTCCTTGTCCCGCCACGCCGATTTCGCCGGCGGCGCAACCGACAACAGTAGCGCGTGGTGCCAGTCCGGATGCGCCAGCACACCGGCAAAAACATAGGCCAGGTAGACCATCGAGGCGACCAGGAATACCTTCTCCGTGCTCTTGTAATCGCCCCTGAACACCAGCAGCCATACCAGCACTGCGCACACCGGCACGGCGATAAACCGCGTCACGTGAAAGAGGTGCAGCGAGCCCGCGATGCCTATGAACTCCGTCACCACGTTGGTGTAATTCACCAGCACCAGCAGCACCATCAGTACGAACGTCAGCCGCAGCCCGAATTCCTCGCGGATCAGGTCGCTCAGTCCCTTGCCCGTGACCACCCCCATGCGCGCGCACATCTCCTGCACCACGATCAGCGCCAGGGTCACGGGAACCAGCAGCCACAGCAGCGAGTAGCCGAACTGCGCTCCCGCCTGCGAATACGTGAAAATGCCGCCCGAGTCGTTGTCCACGTTGGCCGTAATAATCCCCGGACCCAGCACCGCCAGGAACAGCACAATCCGGATTCGCCAACGCTTCCACATGCGAGGTTTCCTGGAGAGGTTCTCCGATGGTTATTGACCGCAGGACGGCGCCTGTCTCTTCCCTGACGAAAGCTTCATCTTGAAGGATGCCGGAAAGACCTCGCGAGTCTCACAAGACCCGCTCTATGCCAAATGCAATGAAAGTTTCCTCACTGACCATAACAGGAATTGCCGCAGAAACGCGACCCGAACCACGAGACTAAAATTACGCTTTCAGCCAAATCCGCTTCCGAGGATTCTTCTATGGCAAAACTGCAAAATGACGAAACCTCTCGCACCCGCCGCCGCCTGCTGGGCGGCATGGTTTCAGCCACCGGAATTTCCGCCGCCGCGCTGCTGGGCATCAACACTCCAGCCGCAGCCGCGCCCCCTCCGCCGCAGGATCGCGCGTTGGAAGAGCTCTTCTCCCTCGCGCGCCTGCGCAGCTATTCCAGTCGCCGCTCCTCCAGTTGGGACCGCACCGGCGGCAATGCCGACGCCGTGCCCGTCGATCCCGGCCACTCCGCCACTGTCCTCGACGTCACCGGCGCCGGCGTCGTCACCCACATCTGGTTCACCATCAGTTCGCCCGATCGCCTGCACCTCAAGAACCTCGTGCTGCGCGCCTGGTGGGACGGCGAATCTTCGCCCTCCGTCGAAGTCCCCATCGGCGACTTCTTCGGCCTCGGCCTCGGCGAATACTTCACTTATCAATCCGCGCTGCTCGCTGTCGCCAACGTGAAGGCCCTCAACTCCTATTTCCAGATGCCCTTCTCCAGCGCGGCGCGCATTACCGTCACCAACGACGGCCCCGACCGCGTGCACAGTCTCTACTACGCCGTCGATTACATTTCGCTTCCCGCCATTCCCGCGGATCTCGGCCGCTTCCACGCCCAATACCGCCAGGCCACACCCTGCAATGCCGTCACCGGCAACGGCAAAAATCTCGACGGCCGCGATAACTACGTCTTCCTCGAAGCCACCGGCCGCGGCCATGTCATCGGCGTCACCCAGTCCGTCCTGCAAAACCAGAACGGCTGGTTCGGCGAGGGCGACGACATGATCTTCATCGACGGCAGCACCCAGCCCGTCATCAACGGCACCGGCACTGAAGATTTCTACAACGGCGCCTGGGACTTCGGCCTCGAGCCCTTCGCCAACATGCACCAGGGCGCGCCTTACGTCGTCGATCCCGAGCGCATTGGCGGACGCTATTCCATGTACCGCTGGTTCCTCGAAGGCCCGCTCGCCTTCGAAAAATCCATCCGCGTCACCATCGAGCACGGCGCCGCCAACAACCGCTCCGACAACTTCTTCTCCACGGCCTACTGGTACCAGGCCGAGCCCCACGCCCCATTCCCGCCGCTCCCCGCGCCCGCCGAGCGCGTGCCCAGGGTCTTCGCCGTCAACGGCGACAACGCCGTCGCGCCGTTAAACGCCGGCTGAAAATCGATCTTCAGCTCGTTAGTTTTTGGCACGTTGTCGCATACTAGATGTGGCGGAAGCCTAATGAGCAAGAGGGACGCACATCCGAAGGCGAGCGCGAGAAATGGCCGCTCTCGCTCTCATGTACAGAGCAAAGTACCACTCGAAGCTGACTGGGAAATGCGCTTTCTCCAACTCGACGAGGCGGAGTTTCTTCGTTTCATATCGATGCTGGATAAAGCGCCCGCACCGAATCCGAAATTGGCGCGTCTCCTGCGAACGCCTGCGCCTTGGGAACGCTGATTTCGTCCACCGCTACAGCTTCTCCCTTAGAAACGTAATCACCTGCTCCGCCTGCACCACGCCCACCATCCGCTCCTGCGGATCCACCACCGGCAGCGCCTCGCGCGCAGGCCCGCGCCGCTCCGTTCAGTCCTGAAGCTGCAGAGTCTTCCCCGCGGATTTGAGCTGCTTCTGGTACGCGTTCATGTCGCGCTCCACTGACCGTGCCTGCTCCGCTACGTCAGAGGAATGCAACTGCCCACCTCCAAGCTCACCCTCCATCTCCTGCAGCCGGTTCTGAATGCGCTCATGGATCTGTTGCATGTTTTGGTTGTGCGCCGCAATCGCGTTCCGCTGCTCTTCGGTGAGCCCCGCATTCAGCTGCTCGCGATTCTGTTCCAGTGTGCGAACCTGCTCCCTCAGTTGTTCGTGCTGGCGCTGCGCCGCGGCCGGGTCGAAACTCGAGCTGCTGGCGTTTCTCCTCAGCGCCTGCGCCTGCTTGCGCGTCTGCTCCATCGTCCGGTTGCAGGTGCGAAGCTGGTCCCGTTGCTGATCTGTCGTCTGTGTGCGCAGGCGGTCGCGGTCCTGTTGATTCAGCTTCGTCTGGTCTCGATCTCGATCGCGTACCTGGTCCTGCGTCCGGTCCTGATCCCGCGCCTGGTCCTGTGTCTGGTCGCGGTTCCGATCCGTCGTGCCGTAGCCGCCACCCTGGCCCGCTCCGGCCGTCGGACCTTGTCCGCGCCCCTGCCCGCCGCCACCGCCGCGGCCGCCATGTTGCGCCAGCAGCACGGTGGTCGTCAGTGCCAACAACAATGCGATTGCGAATGCATAAATCTTATTCATGGCAGCATCCTCCCGGGCGCGTGCAACGCCGCAACTCAGCCAACTCGCACCGTGCCCTTGATTTTGCTCATTTAGACCCGGAAGCATTGAAAAGGATTCGGGAAATGAATCGCTCGCGAAGAATTTTCTGTCAAAGGATTACGCGTATGCGCGTCAAGAGTTTCATGCGCACTTTTTCGATAAGATGCCCGCTACAGCTTCTCTCTTAAAAACGTAATCACCTGCTCCGCCTGCACCACCCCCACCATTCGCTCCTGCGGGTCCACCACCGGCAGCGCGTGCAGATTGTATTTATCGAACATCTCCGCCACTTCATCCTGCTTCATCGCCGCCGGGCACGAAAGCACCCGCTGCTCGGTCAGCACCGCCAGCCGCGTCTCCGGCTGCGCCATCACCAGCCGCGCCAGCGGAACCGAACCGCGCAGCACTTCGCGCCCATCCAGCAGGAACACCTCCGTCAGGCTCTCGGCATCGCCATCGAAGCTGCGCAGCGCCTGAACCGCATCGGCGACCGTCGCGTTCTCGCCCACATGCACAAAATCCGTGGTCATAAAGCCGGCTGCCGACCTTTCGTCGAACTCGAGCAGCTCTTCCACTTCCTGCCGCTCTTCCGGCTCCATCTCCTCCAGGATCGCGTCCGACTGCTCCTCCGGCAGCTCCGCCAGCAAATCCGCCGCCGCCCCCGGATCCATCTCCTCCACGATGTCGGCGATTCTCTCCTCGTCCAGCTTTTCCAGCAGCGACTTCTGCAGCTTGGGATCTACCTCTTCCAGCGTCTCCGCGGCTACCTCTTCATCCAGCGAAGTAAACACCGCATCGCGCTCCGCCGGCGAAAGCTCCTCCAGAATGTCCGCCAGTTCCGAGGGATGAATCTGCGCCAGCCGCTCGTATTCGATGCGCAGCTTCACCCGCCGCGCCGGATCCACCTCGATCACGTCCACAAATTGCCACGGAATCGAATGCGCCGCCAGCTTGCGCGAAAGTGCTTCCAGCCTGTGCTTGGGCAGCAGGCCTTTGAAGATGCGCCGGAAGGCCCCGCGCATTCCCACTTCCACCTCGGCCACGCGCAGCAGATGCGCCGCCCCGTGTCCCATCCACTCCAGATCAACGTCGTTGGCGCGCACCACCTTGCGCCCGTGAATGTCGATGATCTGCCGGTCCACCAGGTCCTGTTGCAGGAATAGATAATTGCCCCCGTCCTTCAGCGGCGGCAGCTCGCCCGACGAGCGCAGCTCCAGCGTTCCCGCCGGCGTCTCCATCACGTCCTGCGAAGGCACCAGCGACAACCCTGCGCGCGTCTTCAGCACCAGCCCCGCGACTTTTCCCGCTTCTGGACCGGTGGCCACAGCAATGTCTTTCAGCCGCCCGCGCAGCCGCCCCTGCGCGTCAGTGACAGGCGTGCCCACCAGCGCCGTCAGGCTGATTCGTGATGTCGTGCGCGGCTCCATAAAATTGAGTGTAGCCTTCCGTGCTCCGGCTAAACGATGAGGTCAAGGCTGTGAATAACGCAAGGGCTCAGATTTTACCGTGCTCGTCGGCACAAGGTATCCATTTTGATTGAGCTCATTCCGCTCCTTCGGGCTCAGCTCAGGCGGTTGATACTCCGCCCAGTAGGTATAGGTCGCCGGCCCGTTTACCTTATCGAGCATGGACCTGAGGTCACCTGTAAAGGTTAGATACTCGCCAGGCCGCAAGTGGAGCCACGTCGATTTCACTCTTGTGAGAAACGGCGGCAAGTCTCCCATCCCGCCGCCGCAGCCGTGGCCATAGCCTCCGCTGCCAGGTCCTTCTTGATGAACCACAGCCCGAACCACGATCGAGCCGACGTCGCCCGAGCAGTCGATTGCCGGAATCGGCAGATCTACGGCAGAGTACCCGGCATTGGTCAGCGTGAACCGCACCGCTGCGGGCGACCCGTCGTTCGTTGTCGTGGCCACGTCCATCGTCAGTTCCAACTGCACTGGATCAGCCCGCTTTTGCGCTGCCTGATGCCCCGCGGCAAAAGCCGTCATCAAACCCGCCGCCATGCAGAGCACGGGAATCGCATGTCTCCTCTTCATCTCCGGAGACCTCTGCACTCATAGACGGCATTGCAGCGCACTTTGTCCCCTAACCCATTTGTTGCTTGACACAACCCGCCCCAGCCCTGAAACTTCCACCTAGGTTTCCGAGGACTGCAAAGGCGGCTTTCGCCGTTTCCGCATCCCAGATATTCAGGCGGGTCGTAACCCTTTGAGCGCACCCATGACAGGCCGGCGCAGCTTCAAGCTCAGTTCCACCATGGACAGCGTCTCGGAGGTAGAAGCCGCCGCGGACAAGCTCGCCGAAGATGCCGGCCTCGACGAAGACGAGCGCTTCCACGTCACCATGGCTGTGCGCGAAGCCGCCGTCAACGCCGTCCTCCACGGCAACGAGTACGACGCCTCCAAGCAGATCGCCTTCACCCTCGAAAACACCGGCTCCGCGCTCATCTTCACCATCTCCGACCAGGGCAAGGGTCTCGACCCCGACACCCTCCCCGATCCCCTCGCCCCTGAAAATCTTCTTCGCGGCACCGGCCGCGGCATCTTCCTCATCCGCTCCTTCATGGATGAGGTACACTTCCGCCAACTTCACCCCGGCACCGAGTTGAAGCTCATCAAGCGTCTTCCTCCAGCCGGCAAATAACCCCAGCTCATCCGCGCCGGCGGCACAGCGCCTCCGGCCAATCCACCGGCAACGCTCCACCGCACCGGCCCCCGCCACCGGCATGCTATAACCTTAGTACTGCATTAAGGAGGGTTTTTCCGTGGCACTTTCAATCGCTTCCCGTGAAGTTGACGGCGTCACCGTGCTCGACCTCAACGGGCGGATCACTCTTGGCGAGGGCAGCGTGCAGTTGCGAGATGCCGTGCGCGACCTCATCGGAAAAGGCCAGAAGAACATCCTGGTCAACCTCGCCGACGTCAACTACATCGATAGCTCGGGACTGGGCGAAATGGTCAGCGCCTACACCACCGCCCGCAATCAGGGCGCCAAGCTCAAGCTGCTCAAACTCACGAAGAAGGTCCACGACCTCCTTCAGCTCACCAAGCTTTACACCGTCTTCGATATCTACGACGACGAGGCCAGCGCCATCGGGTCCTACAAGTAACTCATCCCGGTCCGCGCTCCACCAGAGCCGCAAAAAAGGCCATCCTGCCCGCCAGGATGGCCTTTTTGCATCTTGTCCGTCGATAACCTTCCCGTGCCCTACCCTTGCGATTTTTTTCTGTCGCAAGGGTGGGAAACCTCCCCAGCTCTGGCGCCTCCATAGCAGCGGCTCTTCCGTGCCCTACCCTTGCGACTTTTTTCTGTCGCAAGGGTGGGTAACCTCCACAGCTCTGGCGCCTCCATAGCAGCGGCTCTTCCGTGCCCTACCCTTGCGACTTTTTTCTGTCGCAAGAGTGGGCAACCTCCACAGCTCAGCCGCCTCAATAACAGCGACTCTTCCCGTGCCCTACCCTTGCGATTTTATTCTGTCGCAAGGGTGGGAAATCTCCCCAGCTCTGGCCCCTCAATAGCAGCGTCTCTTCCGTGCCCTACCCTTGCGACTTTTTTCTGTCGCAAAGGTGGGAAATCTCCCCAGCCCAATCTGCCGCCGCTATCTCCGCTAAAACTTCACCTGCGGCACATTCTGCGCTCCCGGGCTCGCCGAAAAATACGCGTTGTTCTGCTGGAAACCCGCCATTCCCGCCCAGATATTATTTGGGAACTGCAGAATAAACGTGTTGTAATCCTGGATCGCGTCGTTATACCGCTTGCGCGCCACCGCAATCCGGTTCTCCGTCCCCGCCAGCTCATCCTGCAGCCGCATGAACTGATCGCTCGAGCGCAGTTGCGGATAGTTCTCCGTCAGCACCAGCAACTTGGCCAGCGACCCATCTATTTGCCCGTTGGCGGCGATCTTCTGCTGCGGCGTCTGCGCGTTCATGTATCCCTGCCGCGCCTGCGCAATCTCGCCGAAGACACCGCTCTCCTCCTTGGTGAAGCCCTTCACCGTCTCCACCAGGTTGGGAATCAGATCCGCGCGCCGCTGCATCTGCACGTCCACCTCGGACCACTGCGACTTCACCACCTGCGACTTCTGCACCATCTGGTTGCGCGCGCTCACATAGCTGCCAAATACCATCAGCGCCACCAGCACCAGCAATCCCAACACCGCCAGCACCGCAAAAAGTCCACGTCTCATAAAAACTTCATCTCCTCCCGCCTCCAAAGAACCGATGGCCTGCTTTCGATCCCTAAGATCGCCTTCGCCACGCGCCGGAGGCGCAACGTTTGTTAGCCCCGCGCTTCAGCGTGGGGAAGCCAATCGAAAAATCACCAAAAGTCCCGTAGGGACGGCGCTCCTGCCACTGTTTCCAATTCTGCGACCCGGAATACCACAAAAGCCTGAAGCTAACTCGGCTTGTGTCGCTACCAGCTCCCCCCAGCCCCACCCCCGCCAAAACTCCCTCCGCCAAATCCACCAAACCCGCCACCACCGCCGCCCCCGAATCCCCCACTCCCGCTGCCCCAGCCGCCTCCGCCCATCCCGCCACCGACCCACGGTCCGCCCCAGCGCCCGCCCCAGCCGCCGAAGAACAACCCCGCCCCCAGCAGAATCCGCACCAGCGAAAACCCGCCAAAAAACAGCAGGATCAGCAGAAACAGAATCACGCTGCCCCACCCCGATCGGTGCGGCTGCCGCTCGACCGCCCGGTTCTCCGGCATGCTCCCGTTCAGGTTCAGCGTCACCCCGGCATCGGTCGCAATATCCTGCGCCAGTTGCCCCACCGCCAGCATCATCGCGTCGTTGTAATCGCCGGACCGCAGATACGGCACCATCGATCGCCCGATATCCCCGATCTTGGCGTCGTTCAGAATGCCTTCCAGCCCATAGCCATCCTCGATGCGATACTTATGATCCTGCACCGCCAGCAGCACCAGCACCCCGCGGTCCGTGCCCTTCTTCCCCATCTTCCACTTGGTTTCCAGCGCGTCCGCATAGTCGGCCGCGTCCTCGCCCTCCAGGCTGTTCACGGTTACGATGGCCATCTGCGCGTTGGCCTTGGTGTGGTCAAGCTGATCGCAGATGTTGTCCAGTTGGGCTACGGTTTCAGGCGACAGCACGTGGGCAAAGTCGCTCACGTAATCGGAGGGTTTCGCCGGCAGGCTGGCCACGCTCTGCGCGCGCAATGGGAGCGCTGCAAATACGAGAAAAGCCGCCAAAAGCAGCCAATAAACGCTAGATTGGGCGCGCCGAAAGCCTGTCATCGTTATGCAATCATTGTACGCGCGCCCTCACCACCCGGTTCCCGATCGCCCGTGCCTCTTCACGCAAAAACCTTCGATATTCGAATAGATCCAACAAAGCCGCCTTTGCCAATGCGAATCGCCCCTTTGCCTGCCAGGGTCGGCTTCGGCACAGCGCAATTTGCGGCCCGCGGGAAGCCGATCGAAGCCGCGTGCCCGCGCGAGGTCGGCAATGCACAGGCGTTGGGGATTGGTCGCTGGGGCCCTCAGCCACGATTTTGGCGGGAAAGGAATAAACTGTATGACTAACAAACCAGGGCATCGGAGGAACCGTGGCTATGCACGAAAACTTTAGCCTCAGTAAGTCCCGGGCTCCCCAGCGCGCCGTCGTGCTGGTTGCTTTGCTCACGCTGGCTTGGAGCAGCCTTGCCTTCTGCGATGAGATTCATGACGCAGCCAAGAAAGGTGACGTCGCAGAAGTCAAAGCCCTGCTCAAAGCTAATCCTGATCTGGTTTCCAGTACAGACGATGCGGACGGCGGGACGCCCCTTCACGTAGCGGCGATGTACGGGCACAAGGACGTCGCGGAATTGCTGCTCGCCAACCGTGCCCAGGTCAATGCCAAGGACAATAGCGGCGAAACACCCCTGCACCTGGCGGCGATGTTTGGCTCCAAGGACGTAGCGGAATTGCTGCTGGCCAACCGCGCCGAAGTCAACGTCAAGGACGGCTACGGCGAGACGCCCTTGCACCGGGCGGCCACCTTTGGCCACAAGGATGTTGCAGAATCGCTGCTGGCCAAGGGAGCCAAAGTCGATGTCAGGGACAAAGACGGCAAGACCCCCTTGCATTGGGCCGCGGCTAACAGCCACAAGGACGTGGTGGAATTGCTGCTGGCCAACCATGCGGAGGTCAACGCCAAAGCTGACGACGGCGAGACGCCGTTGCACATGGCGGCGGGTGGAAGAATCCGTTACGCGGAAAGTGGCAGCAAGGAAGTAGCGGAATTGCTGCTGGCCCACGGAGCCGAGGTCAACGCTACAGACAACCTCGGCGAGACCCCCATGCAATTGGCGGAGGCTAACGGCTGGGTGGGTTTGGCGGAATTGCTGCAGCAGCACAACGGGCACGATTCGAGTGGTAACGGCGCCAGCGGCGGTACACCTTACACGCCGGCGCCCACCGACGAGATATTCGACGCCGCCCGCAGTGGCGACGTGACAAAGGTGAAGGCGCTCCTCAGCGTCCATCCTGATCTTGTTTCCAGCAGGGACAGCGTCGGCGATACACCGCTAAGGAAAGCGGCGGATGCCGGAAAAAAGGAGGTCGTGACCCTGCTGCTTGCCAACAAGGCTGATATTAACTCTCACAATGAATTGCCCGGCGACACGCCTCTCGGCTCGGTGGTGCAAGTTGGCTGGAAGGAGATGGCCGAATTCCTGCTGGCTAACAAAGCAGATGTGAACGCCCGCGACAACGACGGAATTACACCCCTGGAATGCGCGGCGCTTTTCAATCCTCATAAGGAAATAGCGGAATTGCTGATCGCCAACAAGGCGGATGTTAACGCACAGGACAAGTACGGCCAGACACCCCTGCACGCCGCGGCCCAGAAAGGCAACAAGGAGGTTGCGGAAGTGCTGCTGGCGAATAAAGCCGACTCTGGCCTCCTGGATCAGTACCGCGAGACGCCCCTGCACTGGGCAGCGCGCGAAGGCCATGAAGAGGTCGCGGAATTGCTGATCGCCGGCAAGGCCGAGATCGATCCCAGGGATGCCAAGCAACTGACACCGTTGATATGGGCTGCGGAACAAGGCCACAAGGACGTAGTCGAATTGCTGCTGGATAACAAGGCCGACATCAATTCTGTCGACGATGACGGAGTGACGGCTTTGCAAATGGCTGTGGCCAACGGCCACGAGGACGTCGCAGAACTGCTACTGGTCAAAAAGGCGAATGTTAATATCCGGGACAACGATGGAGTTACGGCTTTGCACCTGGCCGTCTCTCTGGGCCGCAAAGATCTGGTTGCAATGCTCCTGGACAACAAGGCCGATGTCAATGCCGAGACCTACAGCGGGATAACTCCATTGCAGATAGCCGCTGGCCACCAGGACCTGGTAAAGTTGCTGCGCCAGTACGGCGCACACCAGTAAATCGCACCGGCAATGCGAGCAGGTATTGAAAGCGAACGCCTCGCGCCCTCACCGCCCGGTTCCCGGATCTCCTCAGTTCCAAAAGGTTTTCTCCGGATCAGCCCAGGCCGAAACCGTTGCAGTCAGTCGAGCATCCGTGCAGCATGACCATTGAGGAGGCGCGCCGCAGGATTCGGGTGCCCCGGGACCCTGTCATCACTATGCCGCCCTTTACGCGTCGGTTCTTTGGCTCTCAGGGAAAGTCACTATCTCTACCTGCGCTTCCCCGCTCCATAACGTTCCGCGATGCCTTGTTGCACCTTCCCGGCAGATTTCCGCACATCGCTCGGCGCATCGGGTACGCGCGCTCCCGACGCCATGGGCAGTCTGACTCTGAACGCGCAGCCGCGATTTTCGCTGCCCGGCGATTGAACCGCAATGCTGCCCTCATGTCGCTCGACAATCTCTTTCGCCACCCAAAGGCCCAGTCCCGTCCCTGTCCCGCTTTTGGTGGTAAAGAACGGCTCAAAGATGTGATCGAGGTGCTCTGCTGCGATCCCATGTCCGTCATCCGCAATACCGATCTCGATTGCCCGCCCCTCGCCTGAATTGGCCGGCCGCGCTCCCACGGATATCGTGCCTCCCTGGTTCACGGCTTCTATCGCGTTTGCCAGCAGGTTCGAGATCACTTGTCTTATTTCTCCCCGCACGCCCCACGCCGGCGCGCATGGTAAAAAATCCCGCGCGACTGTAATATTCTTTTCCGCGATCTTGATCGAAAAGATTCTCAGTACCGATTCGATCAACTCCGGCACATCGATCGCCTCGGCGCGGGAAGACTCGCGGTAAAATCCGAGCGCCTGCCGGGCAGCATGCGCCACCCGTTCCAGTTCGTGTTCCGCCAGCGTTAGCTGTTCCACCGCGAATGCCGGAAGTCCAGGCTCCTCTTTGGCGAGATAGATCAGGTTCGCTACGGCCCCCAGCGGATTGTTGATTTCGTGAGCGATGGCTGCCGAGAGCCGCGCTGCCGCCGACAGTCTTTCGAATTTGCGCAGCACCTGTTCGGCTTCTCTGCGCTCCGTAATGTCGAGGAAAAGCCCCGAATAGTGCAGGGGCGAGCCGGAATCGTCGTACCGCGGTGTACCGCGGCAACTGATCCAGCGCTCTTTGCCGTCCGGCTTCAGGATCCTGAATTCGCGGTTGATGGGTTGAAACTCGGCGATGTTCTCGTCCCAGTGCTCCATGAACATTGCCCTGTCGTCGGCATGGATCAGCGCGGCAAACGAGTCTCGCGCCGGCTTGAACCCCTCAGGGTTCACCCCGAACAAAGCATAGGTTTCCGGCGACCACCAGAGAGCCTTCTCGACCGGGTCCACCTCGTAGACGCCCATCTTTCCCGCGGTCAGAGCAAGTCCCAGCCTTTGCCGCTGCGATCGCGCTTCCGCGGCGGCTTCTTCCAGAAGCTTCGCCTGCTCCGTAAGCCGATTTTCCGTCCGCCGGCGCTCGGTCACGTCGCGAAATACCAGCACCGTGCCCTGGATCTTTCCCTGGCCGTCCCGGATGGGAGCAGCGCTGTCGTCGATCGGCACTTCCGTTCCATCCCGGGCGATCAAGACCGTGTGATTCGCCAGCCCAACGATCTGGCCTTCCCGCAACACGCGCGCGACGGGGCTTTCCACCGTCTCCCGCGTCGCCTCATTCACGATTCGGAAGATCGCGTTAAGCGGTCGCCCCTGGGCCTCAGCCTCCGGCCATTTCAGCAGCGCCGATGCCACCGGGTTCAGGAAAGTCACGCGGCCTTCCGCGTCGGTGGCGATCACCGCATCCCCGATGCCGCCCAGCGTGATCTCAAAGCGCTGTCGTTCGTCGCGCTCGGCACTCTCTGCGCGCACCGCCCGCTCTACGGCATTCCGCTGCGAACGGCTGAGCAGCGCCATCCCGAAGCCCACCAGGACAATCATCAGCATCGCCACCTGGTCGTCGTGCCCACTCACCCAAAACGACCCTGTCGGCGCCGCGAAAAACCATGCCCCCGCCAGCAGCGACAGCACAATCGACACCACCGCGGGCCGCAAGCCGCCGAACCATGCCGCAAATGCGACAGCGCAGAAATACAGCGTGAACGGCATCCCCCCGGGGCCCATCGGCGGCGTCAGCGCGGCGCGGATCAGCGTAATCGCCGCCACCGCCAGAATCGCCGCCCCATACCGCAAAATCCATGATCGCTGCCACGCCAGGGGATCGGGGCTCGCAAACGGCTCCAATCCAAAAGCGAACAGGAAAAGCAGCACCAGCGCGCCGGCCACCGACATCAGCAGCGCTATTCCGGCCGCCGCCTCTCCCTCGGCCGAAGCCTCCGTCTGCTTTGCATTCTCATTGCGCTGCATCCGCCTGCAGATGGCGCGGAAGGCATCCATCGTGCGCTTGCCTTCGTCGGTCAGCACCACGGCCAGCGCCGCCTTGGGCCCTTGCGTGCGCCGCACCTCAATTGTCTGGCCAAGTTCGTCCAGCTTTTGCTTTGCGACTGAATTGAGGTCCTCGAAATCCTGCGCGCTTCTGTGGCCCTCGCTGAGAAGCTTCTTCAGGCTCGCAAGATCGTCAGGCAGCGCCTGAAGCGCCCCATCGTAGGGTTCCAGGTAACGGTTTTCCCCGGTTAGAAGGAATCCGCGCTGCCCGCTCTCGGCATCCGCAAGATCCGCCTGCACGCTGCTCAGCGCCGTCAAAATCTCCCGGCTGCGCTCCGCCTCCATGCTGGCCCGGCGGTATTGCTCCCATTGGCGATAGGATATGGCGACCAGGACCACAAGAATGAGCGAGGCGATGCCGAGCACCGCCGTATTCGACCTTCTGCGGCGAGAGATCGACCTTGATCCATTCAAGGCGGCAACTCCACGTCCGGCAAGATAGGCCGGCGCAGGAAGAGATTAAAACACGCAGGAAAGAATGAGGTCCACTTGATCCGCTCTCGTAGGGGCTACGAACGGGGAACGCCCTCCGCAGGCTCTGCGCGGTTACAGGCCCGTGTAGACAGATTCTAGTGTCGCCCGTCTGCCCGGTCAATGCGGATGCGGGCCGGGAATTCCACGCTATCTCCTTGGTCTCTCTCAAGCTCGACCACATGCTCGATCGGATTCCTCAGGATGCTGAACCGGAAAGAAAGAAAATGAACACCAATTTTCAGCAAACGGCGACCTGTCAAGACTCAAACTGTCTCACCACAAGGGTGCACCCCAAAACCTGTCAAGGGGTCCGGAGAAAACAATTTTGCAACCCCTTTAGCTGGAGCAACTTGGAAGAGGCGCCCTTTTGCCGATTAATTCCTCAGGGAGCGTACTCTGGAAACATCATGAGGGAACAGAGCCACAGCAAGCGCCACTCGCGCTCGACGAGACCGATCTGCCCCGTCGCCTCTTCGCGCGCTGAGGAGCACGGCCTCTGTGATCGCGCCGAGTTCGCCAGGCTGCGCACTGCAACGAAATCCCCATTCATCTTGAGCTTCAATTTTCTCGCCGGGAACCCGGAAAATCCAGAAGAATGGAGTCAATCCGGCAGTTTTGATTTTTGAAAGTAAAACTGTAAAGCGGTAAAGCTGTAAACACCATAAATACAGAAACACAGAAACTGTGCAATTGTGCGCATGCCGTAAACTGGCACGTGGAATCCCCCATGCCAAAGCGCCCCTGCCGGGTTGAGATCAACACTCAGGCCTTCGAGCACAACTATCGCTTCCTTCAGACCCTCGCCGCACCTGACGCCGAGCTGCTCGCCATCGTCAAAGACAACGCCTACGGCCACTCCATCGAAATCTGCGCGCCCGCCGCCATTCGCGCCGGCGCATATTGGCTCGGCGTCACCAGCGTCGAAGAAGGCATAGCCGCGCGCGCCGTCTGCCCCGCAGCCGAAACGCACATCCTCGTCATCGGCGGCATCTTTCCCGGCCAGGCCGCCGCAGCCATCGCGCACCGGCTCACCGCTGTTGCCTGGGAGGCGTGGCAGCTCGACGAATTGCAATCCGCTGCCCGCGCTGCCGGCGCACGTCCCGGCTCTCTTCCCGTGCATCTCGAAATCGACACCGGCATGAGCCGCCAGGGCGTCAGCCCCGAAGGCATCGCCGCGCTCTTCCCGCGCTTTGCGCCCGCCTCGCCGCTGCGGCTCGAAGGCGTGATGACGCACCTCTTCGCCGCCGATGAAGCCGGCGGGCAGATCACCGCCGGGCAGCTCGCGCTCCTCGATAAGACCCTTGGCCGCATCACCGGCGCGGGCTTGCTCGCCGAGTGGCTCAACGTGGGCAATTCCGCGGCGCTCGTCGCCGGCCAGGCGCGCACCATCGCCGACCTCGCTGCCACGCACGGCATGAAAGCCATGCTGCGCCCGGGGCTGGCGCTCTACGGCCTGGCGCCGCGCTTCGATCCGGATTTCGAAAATGAGCCGGCCTCGCTCGCATCCACGCGCGCCGCGCTTCATCCCGTGCTCAGTTGGAAATCGCAAATCGTAGGCGTGCGCGAGGTTCCCGCCGGCGCCGTGGTGGGCTACAACGCAACCTTCGTCGCCACCGAGCCGATGCGCCTGGCGCTGGTCGCCGCCGGCTACGGCGACGGACTAACGCGCGCTCTCGGCAACCGCTTCAGCCTGCTGGTCCGCGGGCAACGCGCGCCTGTCGTGGGCCGCATCAGCATGGACCAGACGGTGCTCGATGCGACGGAAATTCCTGGCGTGCACACCGGCGATGAAGTGGTGCTCATCGGCACGCAAGGCAGCGAAGCCATTTCCGCTTTCGACCACGCCGATGCTGCCGGCACGATTCCCTGGGAAATTTTCACGCGCATTGCCGCGCGCGTGGAGCGCCTCGCCGTGTGAGCGGAATCTGCCCAAAGATCGGGCACCGGGAATGAATCTACTTCGAATGCCCCGCTTGCATCATCTCCGGCGCCGGCGCGCAAAGCCCCGCCGCGCACTGCACCGCCGAAATCATGGCCTCAGTTCCGATGCATGAGTTCAGCAGCATGTGATAAAGGCTGCGCGAGCACCACTCCTGCTGATAGAACTTGCGGATCACCGCGGCGCGGCGCCGGTCGAAGGCCGCCAGCTCATGCTCGGCGTTGTGAGCATGCTGCGGAAACGCGCGCATGAACCACTCTTTTTTCGCGCTCGGCGTGGCATACACGAAGACGTGGAAGCATCCCGGATGGCCGGCCAGCGCGCAGGCCGATCCGCGCCCCACCAGGACGCAATGGCCCACATTCGCGGCCTCGAGAATCTCCTGCTTGATCAGTTCCAGCATGCGCTCGGAGTCGAAGACGTGCTCATCCGGAGGCCCGGCGGTGGAGTAAGACGTGTCCTGCCAGAAGATTTTTCCGTAGCGGTAATACCAGGGGTCGAGGCGCTCATCGAATCTGGCCGCCACGTCCGGATCGACGCCGGCGATGCGCGCCGCGCCCGTCACCAGTTCCGAATCGAGCAGCCGCCAGCCCAGCCGCTTGGCCAGATCGTGCGCGAATTCCCCTCCGTGCGATCCGTACTCCCGTTCCACCGTAACTACCGTGACTGGCGCGTGTGTCATAAAGGGCGTTTCTCCCCCGCCGAGTGGAGGATACAACGAATTAGATGAAAAAGTTAAGCCCGAGGGCAGCGTCGCAGGGATAAATTCGCGCCCTTCAAAAGCAGGGCCCACAGGCGACGAAGCTTTCGACAAATAATTTTGCATCGATACCTTGACTATCTACACAAGTGAGTGTAGATAATCTAGGCATGGGCAAACCCAGCGATCTCGTGCAAGGCACTCTCGATCTTCTGATTCTGAAAACCCTCTCTCCCGGCGCCATGCATGGCTGGGCCATCGCCAGGCGCATTCAGCAGGTTTCGTGCGACGTGCTCCAGGTGCAGCAGGGCTCGCTCTATCCCGCGCTCCATCGGCTGGAGCAGCAGGGATGGGTGAAGGCCAGGTGGGCCGAGAGCGAAACCGGACGCCAGGCCAAGTTCTACGCGCTCACTGCCGCCGGCCGGAAGCAGCTCGACACCGAAGCGGCGAACTGGAGCCGGCTTTCGGCCGCCATCAATCTCGTAGTGAGTGAAGCATGAATGCAGGGAGTAGGGAATAGGGAACAGAGATCGGCGATAGTGATCAAAAGTCAGTGGACAGTAGCCCGCGGCTGACAGCTAAGAGCTAGAAGCTCAGAAAAGGAATTTCGATGCGTTGGCTCAATCGAATCTGGATGGGAATGCGAATGCTCGTGGGCCGCGGCCAGGCGGGAACGCAGCTCCATGACGAGCTGCAATATCATCTCGACCGGCAAATCGCGGAAAACAGCGCCGCCGGCATGAGCCCGGACGAAGCGCGCGCCGCCGCTCTGCGCGCCTTCGGCAACCCGGCGCTGCTGCGGGAGCAGACCCGCGCCACCTGGAGCTGGAGCAGGCTCGAGCAGTTCCTCCGCGATCTGCGCATCGGCGCGCGCACGCTGCGCCGCACGCCAGGATTCACTGTGGTTGCCATTCTGGTCATGGCGCTGGGCATCGGCGCCAATGTTGCGCTGTTCACCGTGGTTCGCGGCGTGCTGCTCCGGCCGCTGCCCTTCAAAAATCCGGACCGGCTGTTGATGCTGTACGAGCGCAGCTCTGTCGGAAATTACCCCTACAACGTGGTCGCCGGCGGTATTTACGACGCCTGGAATAAGGAAAACAAAACGTTCAAAAGCCTGGCACTCGTGCAGTATTCCGGCGCGGATCTCTCCTCCTCTGGCGGCGGCCTGCCGGAGCACCTCAATTCTGCCAATGTCACCTCGAATCTCTTTCCCACGCTTGGTGTGCAGCCGATCCTCGGGCGCGACTTCACTGCTGCTGACGACAGCAGATCTGCAAACGGCACAGTGGTGCTGAGCTGGAGCCTGTGGCAGCGGCGCTTCGGCGGCGATGGCGGCATCCTGAATCGCACCATCGATCTGAACGCGAAGCCTTACACCGTGATCGGCATTATGCCCGCCTGGTTCCAGTTTCCCGATTCACGCACCCAGCTCTGGATGCCTGTCTATCACGAGGCGAACGAAAAAATGATGTCGGTGCTCGACATGCATACTTTCCGCGTGGTCGGCCGGCTCAACCCCGGAGTCACCGCCGCCCAGGCGACGGCCGACCTCAGTCTCATCACGCAACGCATCCATAACGCGCACCTCGACGACCCCTTTGTCAGCGCCGCCGCCAATAGCCGCCCCCTCCTCGAGCACATGGTCGGCGACATCCGCACACCGCTTTACGTTCTCCTGGCAGCCACCGGGTGTCTTCTCCTAATCGCCTGCCTGAATGTCGCCAACCTGCTTGTGGCCCGCGCCGCCGCGCGCCGCAAAGAGCTTGCCATCCGCACCGCCATGGGTGGAGGCCGCATGCGCCTGCTGCGCGAGCACCTGATGGAAAGCTTTCTGCTCTCATCCTCGGGCGGGGTGGCCGGCCTGGCATTGGCATACGGCGCCATCGCCTGGCTGGTCCGCACGCGCCACGACATGGCCCGCATCGAGGCCATCCACATAGATGCCTGGGTCGCGGCCTTCACGCTCGCCATCATTTTGCTTTGCGCGCTTTTCTCGGGTTTGATTTCCGCGCTCAACGCCGGCGACAGGCACGTGCTCCAGGCGCTTCATGAATCTTCTCGCGCCAACAGCGCCGGAACGGCGCGCACGCGCCTGCGCAAGATCCTGCTCGCCGCCGAAGTCGGGCTCACCGTCGTGCTTCTCGTCGCCGCCAGCCTGCTGCTCAAGAGCTACGCCCGCCTCCGCTCCACTGATCTCGGCTGCATCACAAACAACGTCCTTACCATGCATATCAATCTGCCCAGCGCGCGCTACAAAACGCCAGGCCCGACCGCGCCTGAATTCTTCGACAGATTGCTGCAAAGCGTGCGCACATTGCCCGGTGTTGAAGCTGCCGGGTTCTCCACTACCGTTCCGGGAGACGGGCGCATGGGCGACTTTTCCTTCAGGATTGCCGAGCATCCGCCGCTGCCGCAAGGCAAAGGCACATTTGCCATCAACCGCGCGGTGGACCCCGGCTACTTTGCGGCCATAGGTATTCCCATCCTGCGCGGCCATACCTTCGATAGCGGGCAGACCTTCGACCACGTCAACGAAACCGTCATCAGCCAGTCGTTTGCCCAGAAATATTTTCCCGGCGAAGATCCCATCGGCAAGCACCTGCTGCTCATGGGCGGGAAAAAACCTTACACCATCGTCGGCGTCGTGGGCGACACCCGCTACTCCATCGGCGAGCCTCCGGAGCCGATGCAGTATTACCCGCTTGGCGCACCGGAGCCCGCTGGAGACGATAACTTCGGCACGCTCGTCGTCCGCTCCAGCCGCAATGTGGAGCAACTGGCTCTCCCGGTGCAGCGTGTCCTCCAGAGCATGGATCGCGATGTGCCCGTCTCCGACGTGCTCACCATGGATCAGCTCATTGGCAAATCCACTATGGACCAGAGCTTCGACGCCACCCTGATTACCGGCTTTGCCGTACTCTCTCTTCTGCTGGCCGCCGCCGGGCTCTTCGGCGTACTCTCCTACATCGCGGCGCAGCGATCGAGCGAGATCGGCATTCGCATCGCGCTGGGCGCGCAACGCCAGCAGGTGCTGGGATTGATGCTCGCCGACGGGATGCGGCCGGCGCTGGTGGGACTGGTCCTCGGCCTCGCCGCAAGTGCCGCGGCCACGCAGCTCATCACCACCATGCTTTACGACACGCAGCCCCTCGACCCAACGGTGTTTACCGCGGCTGCTCTGTCACTGCTGGCTGTCGCCGCATTGGCATGCCTTTTTCCCGCATGGCGTGCTTCACGCCTCGACCCCATGCAGGCGCTGAGAACAGAATAGGCGCGAAGCCTGGGTGACTTCGCGCCTTCTTGAAGAACCCGTTTTTGTATCCGGTTTTACTGCGTTACTGGCTCGACCGGTTGTGAAGTGGGCGCCCTCAGATGCGGAACGCGCGACGAATTGGGCGCGCCTGGCGCCGGAGGCGTGGGTGGAGTGGGGGGAACCGGCGAGCCCTTCCGGATGCGGAGATCGCCGTTCTCCGAGCTGAGCACGATCTTTGGCCCGCCGGCGCCGATCTTGCCCGTGACGGTTTTGTTTTCGTCGCCGCTGATGGCCAGCGCATAATCGCTCACGATGTCGCCATTCTGCGTGCGCCCGTCGACGGTGCCGGCTGCGTTGGGCGGAAGCGTCAGCTCCACGTCGCCCTTGCTGTTGCTGGCCTGCACGCTATACACCCCGGCAGGGGCCACGGAAACATCGCCGGTGCTGTCCTGCACGAAGGTGTCTCCATAAATCTGGCTCAGGCTCACGTCTTTATCGTGCGTGACCACGTGCACCGCGCCCTTGGCTTCAATCACGCGCAGATCGTCGTTATCGAGCGTCAACTCGCCGGGCAGGCTCGCCACCTGCAGATCGGTCACCGACGTGTGAATGCTGATCGGCGCCGAGATGTTCGCCATGTGCACCTCGCCCAGGATCTCGCCGTTGACGTGGATCCGGCCCTGAATGTCGGAGAAGGTCAGGTTGTTGCTGTTGCCGTCGAGAGTAAGATCGCCCTGTATCTGGTGCGCGGAAAAATCATTCTTTCCGCCGGAAAAATGCATCTGCACGGGCCCGGTGATGGCGCTCAATCGCGTGTCGCCGTGGGGCACCGTGATGCTGATTCCCGAGCCCATTCCCGTGGCGCTTACATCGCCGTGCCCGGCATTCACTGACAGGTGAGCTGACTTGGGAACCGTCACCGTCAGGTTGAGCCGGCCGTTTTCGTTGCCCTGCGCCTGTACCGAAACCGTATTTCCATTCACGGAAAAGTGCGGCGCAATGGCGTCGAAAATCTTCTTCGCATCCTGGTCGGAATTGGCGTAGGCCACCGCGTGCGCCTGCACCTGCAGGTTCGGACCGTCGCCGGCGGCAAGGCTCACATCGCCGCGCGGATCGTCGATGCTGATGGTGGCATTGGCGGGAACCGGCGAATTGAAGCCCTGCAGGTCGAAGTCGTGCTCGGGCATGCCCCAGTGATTGAAGAAATCGTTGTCGCCGAAGTTCATGCGCATCCAGTTGATCGAGCCTCTGGCCCCGGATACGCTCAGGCCCACAATGGCAAGCAGAACCAGCAGTGCAATAAAGCCGCCGCTGCGGCGCACCGGCGTCTTGCGGCGCATATCGATGTACCACTCCGCGAGCATGGCCAGGCCGGCAACAATCAGGATCAGCGGCCACCATTGCGCGTACCAGCCCCAGAAGCTGTAGCCGGAGATGTATCCCAGGCCCACCAGCAACCACACGATGCCAATGGCAAGAAGCACGATGGGACCCACCAGGGAAGGAACGCGCGGACCGTAGGCGCTGCGATTGGCATACTTCAAGGCATGGCGCTGGGCACGCCACGCATCCCGCTGGGCACGCCAGGCAGCCCGCTGCTGCTCGCGGTAGACACGCCATTGCGTTTTCGGGTCGTAAGGCGGCGGTGCGCCGCCGGGCGGCATGGAAGGAGGTGCGGCGCTCATGATTGCCCTCCGCCGGCGTTGCCGTTGAAATCATGCGTGGGTGCAGGAACAATCGACGTTCCGCTGCCCGCGGCTGGACCGGGAGGTTGCGGCGCGCCGGGATAGCCTCCCCACGGCTGCGGGGGCGCTGGGTATCCTCCCTCCGCGGCCAGGGCGGCGCGTTCCGCCAGTTTCAGCACGCCGATGAGAATGAACAGCAGAGGAAAGAATAAGTAGAAGTGGACGACGTGGGCCTGGCTCAGCAGCGCGACGATGCCAAGCAGGAGCAGAATCGACGGCCCCATCAATCTCCGGATGAAAATATAGCGATTCATTTTATGCCTCCCTGTTTATCCTCGAGCCGGCGGACAATCAGCCACACGCCCAGCCCGATCAGCACCAGCGGCCACAAGAACTTGAACACGTGCTCGGAAAATACATCGAACTCTGCGAGGAGAAAGAGCACGCCCAGAGCGATCAGCACCACTGCTCCCACCGGCTCCCTGCGCCGCCATGCGACAGGAGGTACGGGCGGGACCGGGGGAACCGGCGGTACTCCCACGTCGACGAATCCCGCCGCGGGCGGAGTGTAACTGCTCTGGTACGACTGCTGATAAGGCGCCTGGTACGGTGGCTGCTGCGCGGTTTGCTGCGCCGGCCCGGCGGCATAATTCGGCACCCCGGGACCCGGCGCCGGCTGACCCGGGTTGCGCACATGCCCCCCGGTGGCGAACCAGTTGCCTACTTCGTTCAGTCCCAGCGGATCGGGCAGCGGCTCGCCGTCGCGCCTCGCCCTGGCCGTGTGGTATGCGTCGAAGACCTGGTAGAAAACCCACCCGGCAATCAGCAGGCCGAACAGGCCCCAGATGTGTGTCGCGCTCACCAGGGCGGCAAAAATCACCACGTGAATCAGCCCTTTGATGAATTGCCCGTTGTACATGGCGCCCACGCCGGGAATCAGTCCCAGCACTGCGGCCACGCCCGGGTTGGGTGCTCCGGGTGGCGGCGCGACGAAGGGCTGCTGATAGCTCTGCCACGCCATCAGGCACGGCTCGCACAGAATCTGTCCCGCGGCCCCGGTGCGCACGCAATTCGCGCACAGCGGCTTGCCGCAGTTCTGGCAGTACGCGGTGGCGCTCACTCCTGAATGATTTACGCAGTCCATAACCTGCTCCTTTCTCTTGCCCTCGTTGTGGAGCCGCCGGAATGCGCGTGGCGGGTTCCCGGCCGCTCTGTAGCCGCCGGGAGGATCTGCCCGTCCTTAACCCTGAGGGAAGTATCCAGTAAATAACCCGCTGAGCTGCTCGCGGGATAAACGTCGTGCGTGCCCGAGCGCACTGGCGGCTCAACATGCGAGCCGCCGCTCTTGCCCGAGCTTTTCTTCGATTCGCCGGGGCCGGCAGGCTGCACCGGTTTCGGCGCCGCTTCGCTCTGGCCCTCGCCCGTACGCCCTTGCCGCATCGACGACTCGACCTGGTAGAGGAAGCGCAGGTGGTCGTAGTAACGAATGAGCGGGATGGATGCTGTAACGATGCGCCGCGTCAGCAAGGACCGCACGGCGCTGGGGCGCAGGTCCGCCATCCGCACATCGGTGAACTTGAATCCCACCAGGTTCAGTGTCAAGGCGATGGAGAAAAAGGCCATGGCCGCCGTCATCAGCAGGCGCGGCTCGGCATAGCGGCGGACGTGTCCGGCAAAGCCGGGACGCTGCCACGGCTTGGGCATCGCCGCTACCGCGGCGCCTTCCGTAACCAGCCCGAAACCAGCTACCTGCCCCGGCCCCGTCTGCGCCAGAATCCGGTCAAGGAGACCTTCCGGAACTTCCGGCTCGGGCGAAAGAAACTCCAGCCACTCGCGGCCGCGGCGGGCTTCCTCAAACAACGCCGCGCACCCGGGGCAAACCGCCATGTGGCTCGTGAACGCCGCCTCGTCCTCTGGCCGGAGCTGACCGTCCAGCGCGTCCGCCAGCAGCGTTTCCCACCGCCCGCATTCGGGAGAGCTCGGAATGTATCCGCGATCCGCCATGGCTACATCACCTCCCGTCTATTACGTTCCAGCAGCCGCGCCAGTTCCGCGCGCCCTCTGCTGATGCGGGACTTAACCGTCCCCTCGGGAATGCCAAGCACCTGGGCAATTTCCTTGTAATCAAGGTCCTGCAGGTCGCGCAAGATTACCGCCTCGCGCAGATCCACGCTGACCCGCGCCAGCCCGGCCTGGACCATCTTTGCCAGCTCTTTCTGGGCCGCGGCTTCGTGCGGCGAAGGCGCGCTGGAGAGCAGCCGGTCCACGGGCTTCAACTCGTCCGCCGCATCCCAGCCCTCGTCCAGCGAAGAGGTGGCACGGAGATTGCGGCTGCGCCGGAAGTGGTCCACCAGGTGATTGCGGGTCATGGTGGTGATCCACACCACCAGGCTGCCCCGGGCGGTATCAAAACTGGCCAGGTTGGAATAAATCTTCAGGAAAACGTCCTGGGTAAGGTCTTCGGCATCAGCAGCGTTGCCGGTGAAGCGATAGCAGAGACTATAGACCCGGCGGTGATGGGCACGCACCATCTCGGCCCACGCGCCTGAATCTCCGTCCATGCAGCGGCGTACGATTTGGGACCAGTCGATCTCCAGCGGACCCTCCACGCGCGCCGTTCGGGGCTCCGTCGCGCTGAACCCGCCTCCCGTGCTCACCGGCTGGAACCGGTTGCCATCACGCCTTAAGGGTGTTTTGGCTTCTGGAGCATGATACCGCTGCCGGGGCCGCCGTAGACCTGCCCCCGGCCCGAAAACGCTCCAGCTCAATGTAGCCGCGCATTGCATGGTGGGCTATACGGAAGGTTTCGGGAGTTGGTTCCGTGGCGCTCACCGGGGCGTGCGTCGGCCTGCATCTTTGGTCCGAATCGGGGAACCGACATACTGATGATCTCCAGTCCACCACGCCGCCCCCTCCATCTGTTATCCCGAGCAACGCAGCGGCGAGGGACCTGCCCTGAAAATTCCGGTGATTCACAGCACCCGTCCGCCCACAAGGATGTCATCCCGACGAAGGAGGGATCCGCGGTTGCTTTTTCATGCTTCTGGGTGACGCCGAGCGCCATGCATCACTGCGGTTGCCCTTCGGCAACGATTCCGATCGCGCAGCCTGCCATTCTCACGAAATTTCCGTATCGCCGACGACTCGTGAATTGAGGTGTAAAGCTGCGGTATCATTCACTTGATTCGGCACTGAAGAATTGGCAATTCGCCCTGTCCATCTTGCAAACTGGCGGCATGTAAAGGGGGCAAAGTGCATGAACACGATGAAGACCTGGCTTCGCTTGGTTGCCTATCAGACACGTCCTAGTCGATGGTGGTATTTACCTTTCTTCTTAGTTCAAGCTGGATTGGGCCTCGTTAACACTGTTGGCGAGTATCGCACCGCGGGGGGGTGGACCTTTTTGGCGGTCGCGCTAATTTATCTAGTTCAGATGATGTTTCCGTCGGTGCTCGGCTGGTGGGCTGCAATGGTGGGCTGGTTCGCCACTGAATTCGTCTGGCCTCTCTACGATCGGTTTGCGTACGACATACCCGGCTACACCGTCACTTTCTTATTGCTCTGGGGCTTGGCGCCGCTTGTGCTGCTTTGGTTAATTCGCCCTCGGCCTTCTAGACCCGCTTCTGCCGCAAAATAGGGAACTCGCTCAAAACCCACTCGCGTGTATCGTCCGGTCCTGGGCTAATGACCGGCCAACCGGAAGTTTCGATTGCCGGGAGCCCGTATCCACGCTCTCAGCGATCCGACGTTGCACAAAATCAGCACAGAAACTGACGCGCGCTCATAATCCACCCTCCGCACGCGCTCTAGTTAGAGGAACCGGCCGAAGCGTAAATGCGTATTTTCGCGGAGTATGACGCCGACCTATGACTGGCCGTGGGTGGAAACGCAGGTCTCCCGCACCTCCGAAGCCTGGCGGGAGTGCTCCGCTCTGCCCCTGCCCTGCGCGCCACAATTCACCCGCGACGAACAGAGGCGTCGGGAGGCCATTTACGACCGCGCGGTTGTGGCCGTGGAGCGGGAAACGGCGAAAATGCCCGGCACCGCACCCGATCGCGCCGCCGTGCAAAACCGGCTCATTAAAGTCTTCGGCAATTTCGCCGCCACCGCCCTGGACCTGCCCGGCGATGCCATCGACCTGATCACCAGAGATTTCGTTTCGCTCGGCGCTGACTTCGCCCGGCAGGCGCGCCGCTTCGACCGCAGCCTGAGCATGGAAGATATATTTCAGGCCTGCCGCAACGCCTGGACCGCCGGCGGCCTGCAATCCCTACTCGGCGAGCGGCCCGCGGTCACGCCCTCGGTTCTCGGCTACAGCCTGCTCTATCCCTACTCCGACAATTACATGGATTCCACCCGCTTGACTGCCGCTTCCAAGCTCCGCTTCAGCGAGCGCTTTCGCCGGCGGCTGCGCGGAGAAGCACTCGCGCCCGAAACCGATCGCGAGACCGCCATCTGGGGTTGCGTCGCGCTGGTCGAAGCGCAATATCCGCGACCAGCGTTTCCCCAGGTTTACGATTGCCTCCTGGCCATCCACCGCGCTCAGGAAAACAGCATCTCTCAATCGCGCAAAGCCGGACGAGCAGACGAACAAGAATTGCTCGGCATCAGCTTCGCCAAGGGTGGCTCCTCCGTTCTTGCCGACGCATGCCTCGTCTCGGGCCGGCTGCGCGAATCCGACGCCGCGCTGGCCTTCGACTGGGGTGCGGTCCTGCAGCTCGGAGACGACCTCCAGGACGTCCGCGAAGATCTGCACCGCGGCTCGCAAACGCTCTTTACGCGCGCCATTCAATCGGGCCCCACGCTGGACGCGCTCGCCCAACAGTTGTTGAATTTCAGCGAGCATGTGGCGATCCGCATGAACCAGTTTCCTTGCGGCTCAGCGGTTCTCAAGGATCTTCTCAGGACGAGCTGGCGCTCCATCATTCTCGCCGCCATCGCCAGCGCCACCGACTTCTTTTCCCCGGCATTTCTCGACGAAATCGAATCCGGCTCGCCCTTCCGCTTCGAGTTCCTGCGCTCGCGGAACAAGCGGCTGGCCCGCCGAAACGGCCTCTTCGCAAAATTGTTCGATGTCATCATCGACGAGCCAGGAGCCCAACGGAGTGCCGCCCCAGCCCCGGCTTATATCCCTTCGCCCATCGACACAAACTGCCGCTGGTCCAGCTCCGCGCGATAGGCAGTCCGCTCCGCCTCTTCCTCGGCGAACGGCTGCTCGCATGGTTCGTGCGCGCCCATCCGTTCTTCCAGCTCATCCACGCGGCTCGACAACGCAATCAGCGCGTCGGAGAGCGGATCCTTGATGTCGTGCGGATCGGTAATCAGCACGCGCTGCCCATTGCGATACACGATGTGCGCCGGCACGCCGACGACAGTCGAATTGGGCGGCACATCCCCCAGCACCACCGAACCGGCGCCCACGCGCGAGTTCTCGCCCACAGTCACGTTGCCCAGCACGTTGGCGTTATTGCCGATGAAGACGTTGTTGCAAATGGTCGGATGCCGCTTGCCGTGCTGCTTTCCCGTGCCACCCAGCGTCACGCCCTGGTACATGGTCACGTCGTCGCCGACAATCGCCGTCTCTCCAATCACCACGCCGGTAGCATGATCGATGAAAAGCCGCCGTCCCAGCCGCGCACCGGGATGAATATCGACGCCGGTATAAAACCGCCCCACCTGCGACAGCATCCGCGCCAGCAGCCGCAGATGCGCACCCCACAGCGCGTGGCTCACGCGGTGAATCCACACCGCCCAGAGCCCCGGATAGCACAGCAAAACTTCCAGCGACGAACGCGCCGCCGGATCGCGCTCCTTCACCGATGCAATGTCTTCCCGAATTCGAGCAAACAAAGACATACAAAACAAGGGATCAGGGAACAGGGATCAGAGATCAGAAAATCAACGGCCGCTCACCGCTGTTCCCTATTCCCTATTCCCTGTTCCCTGCTTTTTCACGCCGTTACCGCAATCGGCTCCGGCTGCAGCGCCAGCGCCTGCTGCCGCAGCGATTCAAACAACACGCTGGACAGATACCGCTCGCCAAAATCGGGCAGCACCGCCACAATCAGCTTGCCGGCATTTTCCGCTCGCGCAGCCACCTTTAGCGCCGCCGCCGCCGCCGCTCCGGAACTGATTCCCACGAACAACCCTTCCTCGCGCGCCAGCCGCCGCGCCATCTCAATGGACTCATCATTGGTCACCGTCACCACGTCGTCCATCAGCTTGGTGTCCAGCACGCTGGGAATGAATCCCGCGCCCAGCCCCTGGATCTTATGCGGCCCCGGCTTGCCGCCGGAAAGCACCGCGCTGTCCACCGGCTCAACCGCGATGGCCTTGAACTCGGGTTTCTTCGGCTTGATGTATCGCGACACGCCGGTAATCGTGCCCCCTGTGCCCACGCCCGAAATGAGAATGTCCACCTTGCCATCGGTGTCCTCCCAGATTTCCGGACCCGTCGTCTTGTAGTGAATCTCGGGATTCGCCGGGTTGTCGAATTGTTGCAGGATGTAACCGTTCGGCGTCCTCGACTTGATCTCTTCGGCCTTGGCGATGGCGCCCTTCATGCCGTTGGGCCCGGGGGTCAGCACAATCTCCGCGCCGAAGGCCAGCAGGTTCACGCGACGCTCCGTGCTCATCGTCTCCGGCATGGTGAGAATGATCTTGTAGCCCTTCACCGCGGCCACGAAGGCCAGTCCAATGCCCGTATTGCCGCTGGTGGGCTCGATCAGCACAGTCTTGTCCGGGCTGATCTTGCCCGCCTTTTCGGCGGCCTCGATCATGGCAAAGCCGATGCGGTCTTTCACGCTCGACGCTGGGTTCTGGCCTTCCAGCTTGACGACGACGGTGGCGGGCAGGCCGGCCGCAACGCGGTTCAGCCGTACCAGCGGGGTCCGTCCAATGATCTCGGTAACATTCGCGGCAATGCGCGCCATGGATGATCTCCTTTTCCGGGGCCACTTGCCCCGCACTTGCCTGGTTGTTTGAGGGGAAATGGTGTCA
Organism: Occallatibacter sp.; assembly: GCA_035935755.1. Taxonomy (GTDB): domain Bacteria; phylum Acidobacteriota; class Terriglobia; order Terriglobales; family Acidobacteriaceae; genus Telmatobacter. The sequence continues at coordinate 33,927 of DASYWU010000010.1, forward strand.
AGCAAAGGAAAGCGTGCCGGAACAATACGCACGTCTGCGTCGGAGCTTGCACCAGGACGGTGTTAGCGACATCGACGCATGTCAACAGCCTAGACCCGCACCGCCGGATCTGGCAAGCGCGGACCAAGGAAAATTCGCCGAATGAGTAGAATAGAAAAAGGAAAGATCAGCCATGGGCGCACCCAGAGCCATCGCCCAATCCGGTGCAGTCGACTCCTATCCGGAGCTTTCTTCACAGGCTCTCGCCTGCCTCAAACTCCTCGCCCCGCGCTACGTCTGGTGGAAGACGCCTGAAGAAGCCATGCAGTATCCGCATCGCGTCGCCGCTCAAGTCATGAACCTGGGTACATGGGAGGACTGGGTGGCCATGTGGGAAGCCACCGGAGATGACTATCTTCGCAGCGTCCTCCAGCATGCCGAGGCCGGCCAGTTGGACGAACGCTCCTGGCATTACTGGCATTACCGCCTCGGCCTCGCCGATTATCCCAACCGACCAGTGCCGCCGATGCCGGTGAGAAAAACAGGATGAGCATTTTCGGCGGCATTGGCAAGCGCTTTAATTCCTTCTAACAAGGGGCAAAGCTCTATTGTTCCCGGATGAGCTTGCAAAAGATCTCCACGTCTCGCCCCTGTACAGACTGGAGAGAACCCTCATAAGTATCGCAACTGAGCAGATTGTCGGGTGATGACTTACGTCCCGAAAACACGTTGATCAGGAGTTGTGGTCCTCTGTGGTCTACCCACTTCAGCCTGGATTGGTCGAGCTTGATGCGATTGAAAGTGGTGAGCGAACCCGGCATGAATTCGCCTTCGACTTCTCCAAGCCAAATCGTATCTTTGATCTGGCCGTCGAGGAGTCGCTTTGGAGTGCCCAGCTTGGGAAATCCGGACAAATATCCGACGACGACCACCGTTTCAGAGCGGCTGGTCAATTCATCGTTCGCTTTCTTTGAGAACGAAACCTTAACGGCAAATCCCGGAACCTCAGAAACGGTGTTGCCTGACTTTGCGTGCCGCTCGTGAATTGGGCTTTGCGATTCGAGATTCTGCGAGGAAGCTACGAACAGTACCGCAATAATACAGACCAGGCCAGCAGACGTACGCTTTTTCATGCCGCACATTCTACGCTCGCCGGAGCCGTCGCTCTATCGGTAGCTTACCCCGTATTCCGCAGCCCCGCCGCAATGCCGCTGATCGTGGCCGCAATCGCCCGGTTCACCTCCGCCGTGTCCTCGCCCGCGCGCTTGCGCCGCAGCATGTCCACCTGGATCAAATGCATGGGATCGACGTAAGGATTGCGCAGCCGGATCGAGTGCGCCAGCACCTGGTTAGTCTCCAGCAGCTCTTTCTGCCGCGTGATTTCGAGCACCGCCCGCACGCTACGGTGAAACTCCGCTTCAAACATGTCATACACGCGCTCGCGCAGCTTCGCGTCTTCCACCAGCGTCGCGTAGAGCCGCGCCGTGGCCAGATCGGCTTTGCCCAGCGCCATCTCCACGTTGCGCAACAGGTCGATAAACAGGGGAAATTCGCACGCCATCGTCTGCAGCAGTTGCAGCGCGCCGGGCTTCGCCATAAAACGGTCGATAGCATATCCCACGCCGAACCACGCGGGCACCAGCAGCCGCGACTGCGTCCATCCGAAAACCCAAGGAATGGCGCGCAGATCGCTCAGTTTCGGCGAGGCGTTGCGCCGCGCCGGCCGGGAGCCGATCTTCGCGTTCTCCAGCTCGCCCACCGGCGTCGACTGCTCGAAATATTTCACCACTCCCGAATCTTCGAGGATGTGCTTGCGATAGAACCCGAACGAAATTTCCGATAGCTCGTCCATCGCCGCTTCCCACGCGGGTTTCAGCACGCCCGTAAAGTGGGCCTCGGGATCGCGAGCATTGGGCCGCGCCAGCGCATCGAGCGACGCCGCAATCATCAACTCCAGGTTGCGCTCCGCCAGAACCTCATCGGCATATTTGAAGTTCAGCACCTCGCCCTGTTCGGTGATGCGCAATTGCCCGTCGAACGCGTCGATGGGCTGTGCGAAAATGGCGCGATGTGTGGGGCCTCCGCCGCGGCCCACCGTTCCACCGCGCCCGTGAAACAGCCGCAACTTCACGCCGGCCTCGCGCGCCACCACGTGCAGCGCCCGGTGCGCGCGAAAAATCTCCCACGTCGAGGTGAGCATGCCGCCGTCTTTATTCGAGTCCGAGTAACCCAGCATCACCTCCTGCCAGTTGTCCCAGCTCGCCAGCACCTTGCGGTAATCCTCGCGGCCCCACAGCTCGCGGCACACAACTGGGGCGTTGCGCAAATCCTCGATTGACTCGAAGAGCGGCACGGGCATCAGTCCCGGATCATGGCATTGCCCTTCGGCCGGCCCGTGCGATTCCGCTCCGCACGATCCTTCCACGCGCACGCCGCCCAGCCTAGCCAGCCGCAACACCGTCAGCACGTCCTCCACGCTTGTTGCTGCGCTGATCACGTACTGCCGTATCGTCTCAGGGGCGCAGCTCTGCTTCACTTCCGCCACCGCGCGGAACGTCTCCAGCACCGAAGCCGTCTGCGCCGATAGCCCGCCCGGCAGCTCCGGCGCAATGGCATCCCTGATCGCTTCCTTCAATGCGCCGGCGAGATCCCGCGCATGCTGGCGTATGTCGAGCGTGTGCAGATGCAATCCGAAAGTCCGCACCTGCAGAATCAGCGGATCGACAAGTGTGCGCGCAATGCGCAATCCGCGATTGTCGGCCAGTGATTTCCGCAGCGTCTCCAGGTCGCTGAGAAATTCGTCAACCGAGCGGTAAGGCGGCAGCACCTGCGCCAGCTCGTCCTGGCCCTGCGCCAGCGTATAAGGCATCACCGGTAGATTCGCGCCATCACGGCCCCGATGCAGGCCCCAATGCAGCATCGTCCGCTGAATGCGCGCTTTCAGGCAGATCACAAAGCGCCGATAATACTCAAACTCGTATTGCGCACCGAAGATCTGCGCCTCCGGAGTGTGCACCTGCGCCACATACGCGTTCAGCCGCGCCATCAGCTCTTCGCTCACCGGCCGCTGCTGCGCGCTGGTGGTCAACAGTTGGATGATCTCCTGCAGCCGCCCCAGGTAGTAAACCAGCAGATGTCCGCGGGCGAGATCAATGGCATCGCGCGTCACCTGCGGCGTGACATACGGATTGCCATCGCGGTCGCCGCCGATCCATGAGCCGAAGCGCAGCACCAGCGGCAATTCGTGCGGCTCGATGTGCAACCCATAGGTTGCACGCAGCGCGTCCGAAATTTCGCGGTAGAGGACAGGCAGTGTCTCAAAAATGGAGACATCGTAGTAATCGAGCCCCATCTTGATCTCGTCGTAAACGGTCGGCCGCCGCGAGCGCACCTCGTCGGTCTGCCACAGGCTGGTGATCTCGGCCAGCACCAGTTCTTCCAGCCGCGCCATATCCTGTTCGGGGATCGGTACGCGATCGAGCATGGCCAGGAACTCGCCGATGCGCCGGCGCTTGAACATCACGCTGCGCCGCGCCGCCTCCGTGGGGTGCGCCGTGAACACCGGCACAATCAGCACGCGCCGCAGATAATCCAGCGCCTCTTCCGCGCCGATGCCCACGCGCTTCATCTCCGCCAGGGTGCCCTCGAGCGAACCGCGCTGCCGCCCTGCTTCGCCGCTCAGCTGCAAAGCCATGCGCCGGCGCTTGCGGTGATTGGTCTCCGCCAGGTTGATCAGCTCGAAATAAAACGCGAAGGCCCGCGTCAATAAGGTGGCGCGATCCGGCGCAAGCGATTGCACAAGTTCCAGCGCCGCCGCGCCGCAAGCCGCGGCTTCCTCTTCTTTCCTGCGCGCTTCGGCGTCGCGCCGGCGGATCGTCCCCTGGCGCAGCGCTTCCACCTCTTCGAAGAGCTCATCGCCGGCCTGCTCGCGCAGCACTTCGCCCAGCAGCATGCCCAGCGAGCGCACATCGCGGCGCAACGGCGCTTCCTTCAAATCGCCGGATTGCGCCTCGAGTTCCGCCAGCCGCTGCGACCAGCTCTCGGGATTCCAAAGTGGTGCCATCTACTTGATTATGTACGACCCAGGTCGGCACTTCGAAGCGAGGATCGATGTGAATACCGCATCACGCTACCGGAATGCCTCTTTCCTTATGAGCGATCGCAATCCCTCTTCCGCCGTTCCATCATTAGGCATCATTATGCCTTCGGCCGGAAGATAGATGCCGCAGCAGTTCTCGTCGCCAAGAAAAAGGGCAAGCCTGGCGAGAGTCGCGTAAACATCTACCTTTTTGATTTCGCTGTGTGGATCGATAATGTCCACCGATGCCCAAGCGGTGTGTGCCTTCCACGCGATCTGCTGGCCTTCGTGCGGAAGCCGGCTGACGATGTCTGAAGAATTGCCAAGGTAGGTCGAATCGGCCTGCAGCACATTGACGGCGTGTTTTCCCGCCTTCAAAAGGGTAATCCCGCCACTCTGGACCACGAAGTACATTGGGTCTTCGACACCATCGAAGGTGACACCCCATCCCGCTTTTCCCGCAGCTTCGATTTCGCTGCTACTGAAAAAGTGATACTTGCGAAGCAGAAGGACAATGGAGTGCGGGCCGCCTCTCCGAGCTTTTCTTTTCGACCAGAGCCGCCTTAGAGTAATCCAAAGTCTCACGCGATAATCGTAACCGACGAGTGGACTCAATCGTTTTCCAGTTGCACCATCAGCTCTTCCCACTCTGCCGTCAGCGCGGCTAACTGCCCGCGCAGGTTCTCCGCCAGCTCCGTCAGCCGCTGCGTCTCCGCCGCCGACACAAACACGCCCAACTGCTCCTCCGTGTGCGCCAGCGAGGCCTCGATCCGCGGCACTTCTTCTTCCAGAAACGCGCAGCGGTCTTCCATCTGCTTCTGCTTGATCGGATTCATCCGCCGCGTCCGCTCTTTCGCCGCGCCTCCGCTTCCGTTCGCCGGCACACACGCAGCTTCGTTCTCGGATTCAGACGCAGCTTCAATCGGCGCTGCCGCAGCAACGGCCGGTTCTGACGCCATCGCCGTCGCGGCCGCAGCCAGCGCCTCTTTCCGCCGCATGTAATCCTCGTAGCCGCCTTCGTACATCGTCACCGCGCCGTTCTCCACTTCCAGCACGCGCGTCGCCAGGCCGTCAATGAAATATCGGTCGTGCGAAACGAAAATCACCGTGCCGGAAAACGCCTCCAGCGCCTCCAGCAGCACATCCTTCGCCCGCATGTCCAGGTGATTTGTTGGTTCATCGAGCAGTAGAAAATTCGACGGCGACACCAGGATTCGCGCCAGCGCGTAACGGTTGCGCTCTCCGCCGGAAAGCACGCCCAACTGCTTGAAAACATCGTCGCCCGAAAACAGGAAGCACCCCAGCAGCGAGCGCAGCTCCGACTCCGGCACCTTGCGCGCAATGCGGCCGATGTCATCGAGCATGCGCGCCTCGGGATCGAGCACCTTGTATTGGTCCTGCGCAAAATACTCGCTTACCACGTTGTGACCCAGCTTCACCGTTCCCGCCGTCGGAGCTTCCTCGCCGGTCAGCAGCCGGATCATCGTCGACTTACCCGCGCCATTCACGCCCACCAGCGCCACGCGGTCGCCGCGCATAATGGAAAACCGCGCATCGCAAAAAACCTGCTTCGGCCCGTAACTCTTGCTAAGTCCCTCGGCCTCGACCACCGTTCGTCCCGACGGCGCCGGCTGTGGAAACTTGAAATGAATAACCGGCTCTTCCTCCGGCACTTCGATGCGCTCGATCTTTTCCAGTTCCTTGATCCTGCTCTGCACCTGCTTGGCTTTCCTCGCCTGGTAGCGAAAGCGGCTGATAAATGCCTCGAGATGCTCAATCTGGTCGCGCTGATTACGATAAGCCGCCAGTAACTGCGCGCGCCGCTCCTCTTTCTGCGCCAGATACTTCGTGTAGTTACCTTGATAAATCGTGAGCCTCTTATTCCATATCTCTACGGTGCGGTCGATCGTCACATCCAGAAAATACCGGTCGTGCGAGATGAGTATGTAACCGAAGGGATAACTCTTCAGATATTCCTCGAGCCAGTTACGAGTTTCCAGATCTAAGTGATTCGTCGGCTCATCAAGAAGCAACAGGTTAGGCCGCGCCAGCAGCAATTTCGCCAGCGCAATGCGCATCTGCCAGCCGCCGGAAAACTCATCCGTCTGCCGCGCCCAATCTTCTTTGCCGAAGCCGAGCCCGGTGAGCACCGTGCCCACCTGCGCGTCCAGCGCGTAGCCGTCCAGCGCATGAAAGCGTTCCTGCAGCAGCGAATATCTCTCCGCCGCGGTTTCATACTCCGCGCTGCCATGATCCAATTCCGCCAGTTGCCCGGCCAGGTGCTCGGTCTCGCGCTCCATCTCGCGCAACTCATCGAATACCGTCAGGCATTCGTTGAAAACGCTGCGGCCCACCAGCCGCAATCCCTCCTGCGGCAGATAACCGATGCTCATTCCCTTGGTCTGCTGCATCGTGCCGTAGTCCAGCGTCTCCAGGCCCGCAAGCACTTTCATCAGCGTCGATTTCCCGGTGCCATTGGCGCCCACCAGCGCGGTTTTTTCCTTGCTGCGAATCAGCCAATTGGCTTCCAGAAACAGCGTCCGCGGCCCAAAACGCTTGCCGGCATTTTGCAACGAGAGCATCCCTTCCATTTTCGCAGAGCCGGGGTCGGGGTATAAGATGTTGCTGTCTGAACGCGCATCCGGATCTGGGTTATCTCGTCCGGTGTTTGTTGACGTTCCCCTTACGCGCAAGTCCAAACCAAATGTCAGACAAACGATGATCACTGTAAAAGACCTCACTCGCAATTACGCCCGCACCACCGCCGTAAATCACATTTCCTTCTCCGTCGAGAAAGGCCAGATTGTGGGATTTCTCGGCCCCAACGGCGCGGGCAAAACCACCACCATGCGCATGTTGACCTGCTTCCTGCCGCCCTCTTCAGGCACGGCCACGGTTGCCGGCTTCGACATACTCGACCAATCGCTCGAGGTGCGCAAGCGCATTGGCTATCTGCCTGAGTCGCCGCCGATTTATCCGGAGATGGGCACCGCCGAGTATCTGCGCTTCGTGGGCAGGCTCAAAGGTCTGCGCGGCGCCGAGCTCGCCAGGCGCGTGGACTACGTGATGGGCCGCTGCGCCGTGGCCGACGTGAAAACGAAGCAGCTCGGCAAGCTCTCCAAGGGCTACCGCCAGCGCGTCGGACTCGCCCAGGCCATTATTCACAACCCCGATGTGCTCATTCTCGACGAGCCCACCGCCGGCCTTGATCCCAAGCAGATCAACGAGACGCGCGATCTCATCAAGGACCTCGCCGGCGAGCACACCATCATCCTCAGCACGCACATCCTGCCGGAAGTGGAGCAGACCTGCCAGCAGGTCATCATCATCAACAAGGGCCAGGTCGTGGCCACCGATTCAGTGGCCAATCTGCAGTCGCACGCGCGCAATGCAGAAACGGTGCTGCTGGAAGTGGCCCCGCGTCCGGGCACGATGGCCACCATCGATCCCGCGCAGGTACAGCGCACGCTCCAGAGCGTCGCCGGCGTCAACAGCGTGCAGGTCAAAGACCGGCGCAACGGAGCAGTGGTCTTCGAAACCGAAAGCCGCAGAGGCGAGCTGGTCCGCGGCGACCTGGCCCGCGCCGTCATTGCCGGTGGCTGGGACCTCAACGAGCTGCGCCCGGCAACCATGAGCCTGGAAGAAGTCTTCCTCAAGCTCACTGGCACCGAGCCCGCCGCGGAAGCCACCGAAAACGCAGCGGCCGATGCCGGCGAGCAGGCAATTGCTGCGCCGGAAACGGAATCCGTTTCGACCTCTGAAAAGGAAGCCGCCGACGCCGAGGAGCCGCACGCATGAGAAATATCTGGATCATCTTTCGCAAAGAGATGCGAAGCTACTTTGCTTCGCCCATCGCCTATCTGCTGCTCACCATGTTCGCCGTTCTCTTCGGCTGGTTCTTCTGGAACATGCTGGGAATGTTCGTGAAGTACGGCATGGAAATGCAGATGAGCGGCCAGAGTTACCCGATGAGCATCAACGAGCAGATCATCCGGCCGCTGCTCGCCAACGCCAGCGTGCTCGGGCTCTTCTTCGTGCCGCTCATCACCATGCGCCTCTTCGCTGAAGAAAAGCGCACGGGCACCATCGAGCTGCTCGCCACTTCGCCGGTGCGCGACTTCCAGATCATCTTCGGCAAATGGCTGGCCGCGCTCGCGCTTTACGCCTGCATGCTGTTCTTCACGGCCATCAGCTTTGCGTTTCTCTTTCACTTCGGCAATCCTGACTGGAAGCCGCTCGCCGTGGGCTACCTGGGGCTGCTTTTGCAGACGGGCGCGCTGCTGGCGCTGGGCACCTTCATTTCCACGCTCACGCGCAACCAGATCATCGCCGGCGCCGTCACCTTCGGCGCGTGCCTCATGTTCTACGTCTTTGGGTGGGCGAGCAATTTCGAAACTTCCACCTGGGCCACCGTGCTCAATTATCTTTCCGTCGCCGGCCACTTTGAATCGTTCGCCAAGGGCGTCATCGAGTCCAAAGACGCCGTCTACTACGTCACCTTTATTTTTGCAGGGCTCTTCTTAACGGCGCGCTCACTTGAATCCATGCGCTGGAGGTCATAAGGCTAAGGAATGGCAAGTCAGTGGTTAAAAGCAAGGCAAACGCGGTACACGGCTTACGCAGTCGTCTACATCCTGGTGGTGCTGGTGGCCGTGGTGGTGGCGAATGTGCTCGCCAACCGTTACGACAAATCGTGGGACGCGACCAAAAACAAGCAGTACAGCCTTTCCCAGGAGACCGCCAAGCTGGTGAAAGGCGTGAAGCAGCCCGTCACCATCACGTACTTCAATCAGAGCACGCGCTTCGGCGAAGGCAAAGACCTCCTCGACGAATACAAGGTCCTCTCGCCCAACGTCCACGTCGATTACGTCGATCCTGAAAAGGAGCCGATGGTGGCCCGTGAAGACGGCGTGCAGAGCATGGGCTCCGCCGTGGTCCAGGTAGGCGATAAAAAAGAAATCGCCGCCAGCATGGACGAGACGGGCATCACCGGCGCTCTCATCCGCGACATCAAGACCAGCACGCGCACCATCTGCTTCGTCAGCGGCAGCGGCGAGCACCAGATTGACGACAGCGGCCGCGACGGCCTCTCGAAATGGAAAGACGAGCTCACCCAGGATACCTACGAAACCAAGACCATCAACCTGATCACCCAGGCCCAGGTGCCTTCCGACTGCACGGCGCTGGTCATCGCCGGTCCCACGCACAACTACGACCAGCCGGAAGTCGCCGCCATCCAGAACTACGTGCAAAATGGCGGCCGCGCCATGATCCTTCTCGACCCGCCATTTCAAGTGGGCAACCATCCCATTGCCGATAACGATGGGCTCACTTCGATGCTTGCCGGCTGGGGCGTGACAGCCGACAAGGACGTAATCGTCGACCCCAACCCCATCGGCCAGCTCATGGGCATGGGGCCCCAGGTGGCGCTGGTCACCACTTACCAATCGCAACCGATTGTCGCCGACCTGAAGCGTACGGTCACAGGCTTTCCTCTGGCGCGCTCACTGCAGGTTCACGATGCCGCCAAGACCAGCGTGCAGACGCTCTTCGATTCTTCCGATACGAGTCTGGCCACCAGCAATCTGAGTTCGGCGACATTCAACCCCAATGATCCGAATAACAAGAAAGGCCCAATGGTCCTCGCAGCGGCCGGTACCTACGATACCGGCAAGGAAGGCTCACAGGGCCGCTTCGTGGTCGTGGGCAATTCCGATTGGGCCGCTAACTTTTTTATCACCTTCAACGGCAATAGCGACCTGGCCCTGAACGCGATCAACTGGCTCGCCTCCGACGAGGACTTGATTTCCATTCGTCCCAAGCCGCCGGCCGACCAGCACATCACCATGACGCGCGCGCAATCGCGCATGGTCATCCTCACCAGCCAGTTCGTGCTGCCGCTGATCGTGATCTTCTGCGGCGTATTCGTCTGGTGGAAGCGACGTTAAACCAGGCGTGCGTTTTGCCCATGGTTTTAACCGGGCGCAAGACTCGGCCCTGGAGTATTGAATAGCGCAATGAAATTTCGCGGTCTGGCTATCGCGTGCGCGGTGCTGTTGGCGCTCTCCGGCCTGCTTTACTGGTCCTCGCACCACAAATCCGAAAAGAAAGTTTCCGCCAACGCCTCGCCTGTCATCCTCAAGGTGGATCCGGCATCGGTCACCTCCCTCAGCATTCATCAATTTGATGGACCTCCGGTTACGCTGGCGCGCACGCCCGCCGGCGCCTGGCAGATCACCGCGCCCCAAACCCTGCCGGCCAATCAGCAGACCGTCAAAGACATGCTCTCCGCCCTGGCCCCGCTCGACGCGGAGCGCGTGATCGCCAATAGTGGCGCCGATCTCCAGAACTACGGCCTCAGTACGCCTTCCGTCGAAATCGACATCACCGAAAAGAATCACGCCGAGCAGAAGCTGCTCTTCGGAGACAAAACACCGACCGGCGATTCGGCCTACGCCATGGTGGCGGGCGATCCGCGCGTCTTCACCACCTATCTCTTTCACAAATCCGATCTCAACAAGAGCGTCAACGATCTTCGCGACACGCGCATGGTCACTGCCGACCCCGACAAGATGAGCCGCATCGATTTGGTTCGCGGCAAGGACGAGATCGACTTCGACCGTAACAGCCACGGCAACTGGCAAATTGAAAAGCCCGGTCCCTACCGCGCGGATACCGTCTCCGTCGACGGCCTTGCCGACGCGCTTTCCGGCGTGCACATGAACCTTACCGGCGAAGGCAGCCAGAATGCCGATGCCGGCTTTGCCAAGGGCGCTCCTGTCGCCACTGCCAGGATCAGCGCGCCGGTCGGCGCCCAGACGCTCGAAATCCGCAAAAATGGCGACCATTACTACGCAAAATCGAGCGTCGCGCCGGGCGCCTACCTCATCGATTCCACCATCGCGGATTCGCTCAAGAAATCTGTCGACGATTACCGCAACAAAACTGTTTTCGATTTCAGCTACAACGAGCCCGACGAAATCAATCTGCAGATCACCGGCAGCAACGGCGCCACGCAGTCGTGGAACCTGCGGCGCGGCGGCAACGACTGGTGGCTCAACGGAAAGAAGATGGATCCGGATAGCGTGGAAAACGTGATCTCAAGCCTGCGCGATCTCACCGCGACCAAATTCGCCACCACCGGTTTCACCAGGCCGGAGATTGAGGCCACCGTCGCTTCGAGCCGCGGCAGCGTGGCAGAGAAGGTTTCAATCGCCAAGTCCGGCAACGATTATCTTGCTCAGCGCGCCAATGAGCCTACGCTCTACGTGCTCGACGCCGGCGCCATCGAAGGCCTGGAAAGCGCGGCTAAGGCCATCAAGCCGGCACAAAAATCCAAGTAACCGCCGGAGGGAGCAGGATTTCACGTCCCTGAATCAATCCGATCCGCCAATCTCGGAACAGGAGGAAGCAGGATTTCGGAACAGGAGGGAGCAGGGTTTCACGTCCCTGAACCAATCTGATTCACCAGTTTCGGAACAGGAGGGAGCAGGGATTCGGAACAGGAGGGAGCAGGGTTTCACGTCCCTGAACCAATCCGATTCACCAGTTTCGAAATTGGAGGGAGCAGGGGCCTTCAGGCCCCTGAACTCAAGCTCCCAATGAAAGCGGCTTCAGCCGCGGGCCTTTCATCCTGTCTACTGACCCAGGCTCAACCCCGCAAAGAGTCTTCTCCGGCCCTCAGCACCGCGAGGCATTCACGCCGCGTCTACCTCTGGCTCGCCTCTCCCGCTGTCACTTTGCGGTCGAACTCCGCCGACTTGTTCCTGGGCACGTTCAGCGACTGCCACCGATCCGCAGCCAGATGCTTGGCCAGAAACACGATTTGCCCCACGTGATACGAGTAGTGCGCCACCTGCCGATTCACCGCCTGCATCACGCTGTGCGCTTCGCCGCGGATGGTCACGCCGCTGGGTGGTGGAACGCAGCCATTCCTGGAGCAATCGCTTCCGCAAGCTGCTGGTCAGCTTCGAGAAGAGCGAAGCCAGCTATGTCGCACTACTATCTTTAGCCGCGGCCATGATCTGCTGGAGGCAGGTTGTCTCTATTTACGGATAAGTACTAAGGGACTGAGGGACTGAGGGAGTGAGGGGCTGGGGGACTGAGGTGCTAGTTGCTGAGAGCTGCGTCCTGGGCGGGTTCGGGGGGGATGCGGCCCGGAAGACGCAGCAACTCGGACATGCGCTCGGCGGGGAGCGGCGGCGCGAACAGGTATCCCTGGCCGTAGCGGCAACCGAGCTTGCGCAGCAGCGAATATTGCTCGCGTGTCTCGACGCCTTCCGCCACCACATCCATGCCGAGGACGCGCGCCAGCTCGATGATGGTGCGCACGATCTGAAGGGCCTGGTCGCCTTGCGTCATGCGAGTGACAAAGGAGCGGTCGATCTTGAGCACGTCGAAGGGGAACGAGTTGAGGTGGTTGAGCGAGCTGTAGCCGGTGCCGAAATCATCCATGAGGAGCGAGACACCGAGCCGGTGCAGGCCGCCGAGAACTTCGATGGCGGTCTCGTGGTCGGGGATGATGCTGGACTCGGTCATTTCCAGGCCAAGCTGGCGGCTGGAAATGCCGGAGCGATGGAGGAGGGCCTCGACATGGTCGGTGAGGCCTTCGCGCGCGAATTGCCGCGCGGAGAGATTGACGCAGACGCGCAAAGAGCAGTGGCGGGGATCTTCGCTGCACCATTTCTGAATCTGGCTGCAGGCTTCGGCGAGGCCCCAATCGCCGATGGGCAAGATGAGGCCGCTCTCTTCGGCAAAAGGAATGAAGTCCATGGGAGGGACGAGCCCGCGCTGGGGATGGGCCCAGCGGATCAGCGCTTCCATGCCCACGATGCGGCGGGTGCGGAGATCGACTTCGGGCTGGTAGTAGAGGACAAACTGCCGCTGCTCGAGGGCATTGAGTAAGTCCTGTTGCGTCGGCCATTCCCAGGCGGGATGATTGACCGGCTGACGAGAGGGCGAGCTGGAAGACGGGCCGTTTCGTTTGATCCGGCGAAGCTCTAATTGCGTGGCGACCATGTCGGCCATGCTCTCGAGCATGTGCAATTCGTCGGCAGGCATGATGTGGCGGGGGCGGCGAGTGAAGACGGTGAGCACGCCGAGGATGCTGCCCTCGCGGGAGCGGACGGGGACACTGGCGAAGGAGGCCGGGCTGAGCCTTGGCAGCGGGAAAGCACGCTGCTTCATTTCCGGGCTACGGGAGAGATCGGGCACGATGACCGGACCGTTTTCCGCGAGCACCATCTCGAAAATGGAATCATCGCGAGGCAGTTCGTGCACCGGCTCGCCCCAGTAAGACTTGATCCAGAGGCGGCTTTCGTCGGCAAAGCCGAGCAGGACATTGTCGGCGCGGAAGAATTCGGCGGCAAGACGCGTGATGGCGTCGAAGGCGGCTTCGGGCTTGGTGTCGAGAATGCCGGTTGCGGCGAGCGCGGCCAGTCGGGCGCCCTCATACTTCAGATTGCGATGGCTGGTCTCAAGCTGCGCTGACAACATTTGAACTCCCCGCTCCGCGGATCTTTGCGTACTGTTTCGCTGGATCGCGCGGTAGCGCGCGTCCAGACAGGCGAGTTGGCGAAATTCGGACGAGCCGTGCCTTAACTCGGGCTGCACAGCGAAACAGATGAAGCCTTTCCTGGTTTCCGTGGTTCCTTTATCGGAAAAATATACGGGCGCTTCAGTTACGGAGGGACAACGCCCTTTAGATTTTGCAGTGGATTCCCGAACTGGCCGGCTGTACCAAAACGGGTCATTTATGTGGGTTGGGTGAGCCCGTCTCGTTCCAGAGAAAGGTGAGCATGTCGGTATCGTCCTGGATCTTCTGCTCGATGCCAACGCCCGAGGAGTGGCCGTTGTTGAGGCCGTAGTGGAGGAGGATGGGACGGCCGCTGGCGGAATCCGCCTGCATGATCGCGGTCATTTTGCGCGCGTGCAGAGGGTCGACGCGGGTGTCATCGTCGCCGGTGAAGAACATGACCGCGGGATATTTGGTTCCGGGCTTCACGTTCTGGTAGGGCGAGTATTTGAGCAGGTATTTGAATTGCTTGTCGTTGGCGGACGAGCCGTATTCGGTGACCCAGTGCTCGCCCTGCTCGAATTTCTGGTAGCGCAGCATATCGAGTAACGGGTAGCCGCAAAGCACGGCGGAAAAGAGGTCGGGGTGCTGGGTCATGGCAGCGCCCATGAGCAAACCACCGTTGGAGCGGCCGTAAATGGCGAAGTGCTGGGGTGAGGTGTACTTGTTGGCGATGAGGTATTCGGCCGCGGCGTAGAAATCGTCGAAGACATTCTGCTTGTTGGCGAACATTCCGGCCTGGTGCCACTTCTGTCCGTATTCTCCGCCGCCGCGCAGGTTGGGCAGCGCGAACCAGCCGCCCTGCTCCATCCACCAGGCGTACATGAAATTCCAGGTGGGGAGTTCGCTGAGATTGAAGCCGCCGTAGCCGGTCATCAGCAGGCGTTCGGTGCCGTCCTGTTTCAGGCCTTTTTTGCCGGCGATGAACATGGGAATGCGGGCGCCGTCTTTGGATTTGTAGAAGACCTGTTTGAGCTGGTACTGGCTGGAATCGAAAGGAACCTTGGTCTGGGCGAAGGTTTCGGTTTTGCCGGTGAGAGTGTCGAGGCGGTAGACGGTGGGCGGGACGATGAACGACTCGAAGCTGAAGAAGCCGTAGCGGTCGGTGGTGCGTCCCCGGATACCGGAGACCGAACCTATGCCCTCGACGGGCAGCGTGCCCAGCAGCTTGCCCTGAAGCGAGTAGACGGTGATTTCCGGCTTTACATCTTTGAGCCTCTGGACATAAAGCTTGCCGCCATCGATGGAGAAGGCGGTGATGGGATCGGGGCCGGGGGGCACGATCATGTCCCAGGCGTCAGGCATGATGCCGGGATCGGCGCGCATGATGCAGTATTCGGGCGCCTTGTAGTCGGTTTTGACATACCACGCGCCGTGGTCCTCGATGGCGGAGAAGCGCGACAGAATGCCCCAGTTCAGGACTTCGAAAAACGAGTGCGGCTTGGTGAGATCGCGGTAGATGATGTCTTCGCCAGTGGGCGGCACGCCATGCCGGACCCGGATAACGAGGTAGCGGCCGTCATCGGAGATGCTGGACTCGACGATGTCGTCGGGGCCGAGGTCCTGGCCGCGAAACTGGTGGCCGAAGACGAGCGTATCCGGCTGCTCGCTGAAGGTGCCAAGAGTGTGGAGGTAGACGAGCGAGCCCTTCTGGTTGGTGCGCGTGTAGTAGATGCCTTTGCCGTCAGGCGCGAAGTTGAGCGACCAGTAGATGCCGCGGGGGAGCGTGTCGAAGAGGGCTTTGCCGGTTTTCACGTTGTAGACGTGGATGGTGGTTTCGTCTTCGCCGCCTTCGCGTACGCCGTAGGCGACCAGGGTGCCGTCGCGCGAGACGTCCATCAATTCGACGGAAGTGTTGGGATCGCGGCTGAGCTGGGCGGGATCGATGAGGCGCTTGTCTTTACTCGTCCAGCCGTGGCGCACGTAAATGGAGGCCTGGCCTTCGCCGGAGAGCCGCTTGGAGAAGAAGAGATCCTCGCCGCGCTGGATGGGGCGGGTCCAGGTGGAAGCCTGCTCGAAGTTCTCCAGATCGTCGGCGATCTGGGGGCGGATACGCGCCTGCTGGAAATATCGCTGGGTGTAGGCGTTTTCGTCCTTGATGAAGGCGCGGGTCTCGGGGCTTTTGGCGTCTTCGAGCCAGCGGTAGTCGTCGGTGATTTTGGTTCCGGAGTAGTCGTCGGTGACAGGAATTTTTTTGGCTTCGGGCGGCGCGGGCAACTGGATGCCGTTGCCACCGTGGATGGCCTGCGCGACAGCAGTGGACGCAACGAGTGTGAAGATGGCAAGGGACCCCACGAGACGCCGCAGCACCAGAGCAACCCTCCTGATTCTTTAAGGATACGCGGGGAAAATCAGGAGGATAGAGCGGTTCCTCAGTTGTTATGTCCCACTTTCGGGGGAATTTCCAGTGGCTTTTTCTTGCTGAACAAGCCACCCAGCCTAAGCAGCTTCGG
The DNA here is from genome assembly GCA_035935755.1 of Occallatibacter sp. Classification (GTDB taxonomy): domain Bacteria; phylum Acidobacteriota; class Terriglobia; order Terriglobales; family Acidobacteriaceae; genus Telmatobacter. The sequence continues at coordinate 50,011 of DASYWU010000010.1, forward strand.
GATATGGTAACTGTGGAGCCGCTGGTATTGCGCCGAGACAAGTGCCTATAAAATTGACTCAAGTGGCCGGATCCTTCTCAACTCAACCTTCGCCGCGCACACGGTCGTGGTGGGCGCGCGGCCTGCGGCTGCTGCACCCGTCGCACGCGCACAGTGTTTACTCGGCCACGGTGATCCTGATGGTGTCGACCTTCCTGTCGCGCATCATCGGGCTGTTGCGGGTGAAGTACATTGCCTGGCTTTTCGGCAGCGGCATGCAGGCCGATGCGCTCAACGCGGCTTTCTACCTGCCGGACATGATTTCGTATTTTCTGGTCGGCGGGGCGGCGTCGATCACCTTTGTGACGATTCTTACGCGCTATCACGATGCGGGGCGCGACGATGAGGGAGAGCGCTCGCTGTCAGTGATTATCTCGACCATGCTGCTGGTGCTGGGCGGGGCGATTTTGCTGGCCGAGATTTTTGCGCCGTGGCTGGTGCGGCCGATCGTGCACGGATTCGATGCGGAGAAAATCGCCCTGTGCGTGTTTTTGACGCGTATCCTGCTTCCGGCGCAGATGTGCTTTTTTGCGGGCGGCGTTTTCTCCGCGGTGTTGCTGGTGCGAAAGCAATTCAGCGTGCAGGCATTCACGCCGCTGATTTACGGCTCGGGGACGATCGTCGGCGGCTTGCTGCTGGAGAAGCATATCGGGGTTTCTTCGCTGGCGCTGGGCACGGTGGCCGGCGCGTTATTGGGGCCGCTGTTTCTGAACTGGTTTTACGCGCGGCGAGCAGGCACACATTTTCATTTCATTCTCGACTGGCACGACGAGGGGCTGCGCGAATGGGCGCGGCTTTCGTTGCCGCTGATGGTGGGCGTATCGCTGGTGAGCGTGGACAACTGGATCATCGCGCACTTTGCTTCGTCGACCAATGGCGCCGTTTCGCTGATGGCGTATGCGAAGCAGCTTTTTACCGCGCCGATGGCCATGCTGGCGCAGGCTGCCGGCGTGGCGTCGCTGCCGTTTTTCGCCAATCTGTGGACGCAGGAGCGCAGGTTTGAATTTGCCACCAGCGTGGCGGACTCGGTTTCGCGCGTGGCGGCGCTGAGCCTCCTGGGGGCTTCGGCGATGGTGGCCTTAGGCCAGCCGGCGGTGGAGCTGGTGATGACCGGCGGACGGTTGTCGGCTGCCAACGCGGGCGAATGCGCGTTTTATTTCTCGATATTTTCGATTTCGATGTTTTTGTGGTCGGCGCAGGCCATTTACGCGCGTGCCTTCTATGCGGCGGGCAACACGCTGGTGCCGATGATCGCCAGCACGGCGGTGGTGCTGGTTGTGCTGCCTGCCTATTCCGCTTTGTACGGCCACCTGGGCGCGACGGGCCTGGCGATTGCGTCGGATATCGGGATTGCGCTGCAGACGTGCACGATTGCCGTGTTGCTGCACAGACGGCGCATGGTTTCGCTGGCCAGTCTGGATTATGCGGAGATGGGGCGGTGCCTGCTGGCGGGAGTGGCGGGTGGGTTGGTTGTGTGGCTGGGAATCTGGGTGCTTCGTGGGACGCTGGCGCATCTGCCGGGCGCGGTGCTCACCAGGCACATGCGGATGGTGGACCTGGTGATTGTGCTCGCCGGCGGAGTGGTGTGGCTGGCGGCGGCGAAGTGGGTGCTGGAGAAGTCGGGGTCGGCGCTGCCGCGGGTGGCGATGCGGCGGATGGGGCTGGCGTGACGGTTTCCACCTGCGCAATGCAGCAAAGCGATTACTGCACTCAAACACGTGATGTTGATCGGAAACTATAATCCCCTCGCAACAACCGAGCGCCGAAGAGAGTTCATCGGTAGGCTTCGCGGCGATGCTTGACTGAAGTCACGTAGAGAGTTTCATCACGTTCGTGGAAGCGGAGCCGGTAATCGCCAACGCGGAGCCGGAACTCGGGCGGTTCGATGTCCTGGAGGCGCTTTACGTCGCCCTCGCCGGTGGCGGCGTAATGTGCCAATGCATGAAGAATGCGCAACGCGTTGGGCTGGTCGATGGCGCGGAGCTGAGCCTTGGCCTGGTCCCGCCAGGCGATCGTCTTGCGACCCATGCTTACTGCCCGGGATGGTGCGGTTTCGGTTCGAGCGGGGTCCGTGCCATGCGCTCAAACTCCTCAGTGGTCAGGCCGAATTCGGCCAGGACTTCTTCGTTAGAAACGACCTCACCGCGCGCGTAGGCGGCGCGAGCCTCGGCGATGTCGCGGGCCTCTTCCTCGCTGACCGGTTCATCGTCAAGTGGGGCATTCGCCAGAGAGATGCGGACGGGATCAAGCATCGCTTCGAGCAAGCCGACGACCGCGGAAACCTGTCCAGTGGACAAGCGGTCGATTAATTCGTGCGCCTGCTGCTTCGGGTTGGTGGCCGTGGCCGCCATCTGAAAAGCTCCCAACAATATCGTGCGCCGCCGCGGATGCGACAGTCAATGGCCGGCCTGTTTTGCGAGTGCGAATGTCTCGCGAAAACGCGCAAGCGCCGCTGCTGGCGCAGAGGCGCTTGCTGATGGAGCCGCAGTCGTGCGCGTGCCTTACGAGTGAGCCGCTACTTTTGCGGGCTCAGCTGCCTGCGAAGGGGCTGGGACCGCGGAAACGGGCTTGGGGGCTTCGGATTTCGCATCGGGCTTGCGGATGTCGATGCCGCCCTTGAAGTAGGCGCCGTCTTCAATGCTGATGCGCGCGGCGGCGACGTCGCCGGCAAGCGAACCTTCGGCGCGGATGTCGACGCGGTCGGAGGCGCTGACATTGCCACGGATCTTGCCGAGGATGACGACTTCGCGCGCGGTCACGTTGGCGGTGACCTGCCCGTTGCGGCCCACGGTTACGCGATTGCCGGGAAGATTAATGCTGCCCTCGATTTTGCCGTCAATGAACAGCGACTCCGTGCCGGTGATCTCGCCTTTTACATACAGGCCCTTGCCGATGGTGGCCTGCTCGGCATTGGAGGATGCGATCGGTGCGCGGTTGACCGGCTCCGCTGCCGGGGTGTTGACCGGGGCGGGGCGGGGTGCTGGTTCAGGGGTAGCGTTGGGGGGTACCGTTCCAGTCTGGCTGGGCTTCCACATAGCGCTCAAGATGATATTCCTTTTCTGTCCCTTGCAAGGACGGGGGGTTGCCAAGGCGAAGGGCACTTGCCTGGACCCGAACCAATATCTGGTCAACGGGAGGGGCGCGACTTTCCCCGCTCCTGCCGGTGACCACCTAAAGATTGCTAGTCCTTCGTGGTCCGCTAAAATGCTCCGTCTCCACCTATTCTAAGCTGAAGGACGGCTCCAGAACGAGAGACAAAATCGTGTCCCGTGGCCCGAAGGTCACAGGAAATGGCTTTGGGCGGCGTACGTGCCGAATCCACCTCAATAGCCTACTCTTAGCCTATGACAGATCGCGAGCTGGTGTCGCGGATTGGCCGTTCGCCCGGTGGAAAAGCCGGATATAAGCAGTTGGTGCGTGAGTTGGGCCTGGGCGGCGGGCGCGAACGGCGCCTTTTGCTGGAACAGCTTGGCCGGCTCACGGCGCGGGGCGCGCTGACGAAATTGGATCGCGAGCAGTGGAGCATTCCGCGGGAAGTGAGCGCTGCGGGCGATCTGATTGCGGGCCGGCTCGACCTGCACCGCGACGGCTACGGATTTGTGCGGCCGAATCGGCAGAGAGGTACGGCTGCGGAGGCGATTACGGAAGATGTTTTCATCCCACCAAACGAAATTGGGAGCGCGATGCAGGGCGACCAGGTGCTGGTGGAACTGGAGCGGCCGCGCGCGGATGGGCGGCGGCTGGGGCGCATCGTGCGGGTGGTGGAGCGGCGCAATGCGACGGTGGTGGGGATTTTTCACTACGGGGCCCCCGGCGACAGGTCTTCGTCGCCGGGGTGGCGTTATGCGCAGGCTGGGCGTGCGCAGGGGAATTCGGTGGCGCCGTTTGACGAGCGAATGACCCGGGCGATTGTGATTCCTTTCGGACAGGAAGTGGCGCCTGAGGGCGCGGATCTGACGGCGCATCGTGTGCTGGGGAAGGAAGCGGCGGCGGCCAAGAAGCATGAGGATCTCGAAGGCCTGGTGGTGGATGTGGAGATCACGAGCTGGCCGACGGCGACGCGGGCGCCGGTGGGGCGAGTGATTGAAGTGCTTGGCTCGCCGGGTGATTTTGGCGTGGACGTGGAGATGATGATCCGCAAGCACCAGTTGCCACGGGTCTTTCCCGAAAGCGTGCTGGAGGAAGCGCGCGAGGTGGCGCATCTGGATGCGGAGGAAGTGGCGCGGCGGCGCGATTTTCGCCGGCTGCCGATCGTCACCATCGATGGCGAGACGGCGCGCGATTTCGATGATGCGGTGCTGGTGACGGAGGTCGCCGGCGGGTACGAGCTGCAGGTGCACATCGCCGATGTTTCGCAGTACGTGCGGGAAGGGATGGATCTCGACGTGGAAGCGCGGCTGCGGGGAACCAGTGTTTATTTTCCCGATCGCGCGATCCCGATGCTGCCGCAGGAGCTTTCGAGCGACATTTGCAGTTTGCGGCCGGGAGAAGATCGCCTGGTGCTGAGCTGCATCATGCGGCTCGACGCGAATGGCAATATCGAGAGCTACGAAATTGTTGAAGGCGTGATACTGTCGGCAGCGCGCATGACGTATACAGCGGTGCACGCGATTCTGGAGGGCGATGCGGCGACGCGTGCGCAGTACGCAGAGCTGACGCCGAAATTCGAGCTGATGCACAAGCTGGCAATGCTGATGAACAGGAGGCGCGAGGAGCGCGGCAGCATCGATTTCGATTTACCCGAGCCGGTGATTGAATTTGACGAACATGGGGAGATGCGCGGCGTGACGCGGGCCGAGCGCACGTGGGCTAACCGGCTGATTGAGGAATTCATGCTGGCGGCGAATGAATGCGTGGCCGCTTGGCTGGAGGATCTCGGGGTTCCGTCGATTTACCGTATTCATGAAAAACCGGAGCCGCGGCGCGTGGTGCAATTCGAGGAGCTGGCGGCGAGCTTTGGCTACACGCTGGGGCTGGGCACGCTGCCTGTACGCCGCATACAGACCAGGGCGGAACGGCGCGAGGTGCGCGGCATGGGGCGGCAGGCGCGCGTGCACGAGGTGCCGGAGGATATTGCGGTAACGCCGCGCATGTACCAGAAGCTTGCGGCGCGGATTGAAGGCAAGCCGGAAGAGCGCATTCTGAGCTACCTGATGCTGCGCTCGCTGAAGCAGGCGCGCTACTCGGAGATCAACGAGGGACACTTCGCGCTGGCCGCGCCTACTTACACGCATTTCACATCGCCGATCCGGCGCTATCCGGATCTGATCGTGCATCGCATTGCGAAGGCGTTGCTGCACGCGGGCGTGCCGGGAAAAGGAGAGGTGAGCAAGGGGAGGCTCGACTCGCCGTGGTCACATCCGAATGAAGGCGGATCGGTGGTTTCCCGGGTCCCAAAAGCGGGACCCCCTTCGGCGGGCTCAGGGCAGGCTTTCGACAAGCTCCGGGCAGGCTCCGGGGCACCCGGTCAGAGTGTGGGCCATCCCACCCTTTTCGCAAAGAGCGCGAAAAGGATGGGGCACGGAACAGTCGAGGCAGACCATGCCGCCGTGTCCCAGGCCCCCATCTCCGAGGCGGAGCTGGCGCAGATTGCGGATGAATGCAGCCAGACCGAGCGCCGCGCGGCCGATGCCGAGCGGGAACTGGTGGAGTGGAAAAAGGTTCGCTTCATGGAAGCGCGAGTGGGCGAGAAATTCGCAGCGCTGGTGCTGAATCCGACGAAGTATGGGCTGTTTGTGGAGCTGACGGATTTGTTTGTCGAGGGGCTGGTGCCGATCGACACGCTGGCCGGCGACCGCTATACGTGGCGTGAAAACACGCACGAGATTGTGGGCGAACGCTGGGGCCGTAGGTTTCGCGCGGGCGACCGCGTGCAGGTGATCCTCGACCGTGTGCTGGCGCAGGAGCGCAGGCTGCAGTTTTCAATTGTGGAGGAAGGAATCCCGCTTACCGGGAAAAAGACGGCAAAGGCTCCGTCCAAAACGAAGAAGAAGCGGAAGGACGAAAGATCGTCCCCAGGCTCGCGGACGAAGAAGCGGCACGAGGGCAAGCGAAAGCGGCGCTGAGAAGTCCCCCAGGATACTCGCGCCGCAATCTCGAATTCCGAAAGCCTCAGGCTCCCGCCTGCTGTTCGGCGAACTTGCCGATGAGCGGTATCTTGAAACGCTGGCCCTGAAGTGCCTTCACGAGCGCCATGATCCACACCACAAAGAGCACGATCATGCCGATGATGAAGATGATCTGCCCGAGGATGGGGATGATGTTGATGAAGCCCAGCGCGAAGGCGGCAATGCCGAGGAAGATCGACTGCCAGGCGTGGAAGCGGACGTAGGAGTTTCTGTTGTAGGGCTCGATGATCAGAAAAATGATCGCCGGAATGATCGTGACATAAGCGAGCGCTCCGGCGGCATTGTCTGAGAGCCCGGACTGCACGGGTTGTGCGGCGGGCGGATATTGCGGTGAGTTGGACACGATGTCTCCTTTCGACGGTACCTTCACGAGAATTCAGAAAAATGCGAGACGTTTTGCCCAGGTGATGGAACTGCAGCGCCGCGCCGGTGATCGGGCGAGGCGGTTATTCCACGAAGGCGGCCTATTCGCGGTTTACGAGTTGGCCTGTTTTTCCGCCAGTTGACCGAGAACCGGAAGTTTGAACATCTTGCCGGTGAAAGCCTGAATCATGGCAATGAGCCAGACAATAAAGAACCCGAGGCCGACCAGCGGCCCAAGAATGATGTCCAGAAGACCTACGCCAGGGATTCTGCCGAGGACGACGAGAGCCACGTCGACCACGATCCAGGCAATAGCGAGCATGATGTTCTGCCATGAGTGGAAGCGCACAAAGCGGTTGCGGTTATACGGGGCAACGACCAGGAAGATGATCGCGGGGATGGGGGTGACATATGCCAGGCCGCCGGCGGCATTGTCGGAGAGACCGGACTGGCCCGCAATGGGCTGGACCGCTGTCGGCTGCGGAAATTGCGCCTGTTGCTGATATTGCGACGGAGCCTGCTGATACTGGGATGGGGCTTGTTGATATTGCGGAGTCTGCTGATAGGCCGGCTGTTGCTGCTGGACCGGCGGCTGCTGCTGATAAGTGGGCTGTTGCTGCTGGTAGGGTGGCTGCGGCTGTTGGTAGGGAGGCTGCGCAGGCGTCGGCGGTTGATAGGAAGGCTGGGGCTGGAAGGGTGAGGGGGTGTTGAACGGGTCGGACATGTGACCTCCGCGAAATGCGTGCTGCGAATTTTCCGTCCTCCACAAGCGCCCTGGAGAAGCGCGCCACATCCGCGAGTACCAAGCAGGGTTCGATCCATCGCTGGCGCCCATTGGTGGAGTGCCTGCCTCTCTTGCCCAACGAGCTAGAGGCTTGCACTTCCCGCGAGCGGGGCCGCGAATTGAGTGAGTCGGGACCGTTGCTTCGTTCTAGCCCAGTGGCGACACGAACACACGGAAATCCGTGACGATTTCGATTCCCACTAGCAAACCGTGAAAGGGGAAGGTTGTCAAGAGGAATTGTGTAGAGAGGGGCTTGATGCCAGTTCCGAAGTTACTTACGGAGTGGAATTATGGGATGCGAATCGGAAGAAGTGGCCTGATCTTACCCCCGCTGAAACTCCGGAGCTCTACCAGGAGGTCGGCTTCCGAATCAGGTGACCATTTGCGTCTTTAAATCTGTCGGGGAATTGGCTGATTGCCATGTGGCATCCAGAGCCTTCGGAGCGGATCTCGCGATAGAAGCGAGCGACTTTCTTGAGGGCTATACTCGGGCGCGGCTTCTCGAATGGTCTGCCGGTAAGCCGCGCTCTTCGCCGAGCCGTGTCCTCCGTGTGCGGGTTGAATATGCCGACCGGGATGCCGAGCTCTTTATTGATGATCCTAACCGGCTCTGCCAGATCCGAGTCATTGGTCACAATCACGAGCTGGTCACAGTCCCCGCGGAAGGCGTCTACAAGCATGTACGTGGCGATGTTCACGTCTGAGCCCTTTTCCTCCGTTTTCAGGACCTCGACAAAACGTGGGCCAACCGTCTGTGGTGATGCAATTGGCATCATCACCTTGCTTTGCAGGAAGTGTCCTAAGTGGATTGAAACGTTCGGAATGGTCTGGAGTGCGCGAAGGTAAACATCCTGGTGCTGTCTGGCGTAGGGATCACTGGGCAGGGGCGTGACGAGGGCGGTGAAATAGCGCAACCGATGGATAGTCAGTCCGGGCAGCACGTTGGTGCACAGCGCCTCCAGTTCACCCACTTGTAAGCGGTATGCTTGGCCGCCCCATAGTAGAAATTAAACCCGTCTACGTACACGTTGGTCTTGATGGTCTTCCCCCAAAAGCAAAGCCGCCTTTCGGCGGCTCGCGCCCTCTCTCCGAAGATCGAGGGGGTATTAAAGATAACTTAAGCTAAGAACGAGAGAAAATCAAGAGGTTTCCGGTTACAGAGATCATGCAGAAGCGTTGATTCGGCCCCGAAGGGCATCAGAGGGTAGGTTCAGGATCGCGATCCGGTCAGCCCCAGCTTTTCTTCGACGATGCTTTCGGCGGCGGCCACAGCCTGGTCCAGGGTCATGTCGGTCGAGTCCAGGAGGACGGCATCCGTCGCCGGCTTGAGGGGCGAATCGGCGCGATTGCGATCGCGCTGGTCGCGGGCGTGCAATTCGCGGATTACGGCTTCGGGTGGGGCAGTGTTTTTGTGCCCGAGTTGATCGAAGCGGCGCTGCCCGCGCACCTCGGGTGCGGCATCGAGAAAGATCTTGACGTCTGCGTGGGGAAAAACCACGGTGCCGATGTCGCGGCCTTCCATGACCAGGCCGCCGTCGGCGCCCATTTCCTGCTGGAGGCGCACCATCCAGGCGCGGATGGCGGGAAAAACGCTCACGCGCGAGGCGGCGTCGGTCACAAGCTGGTTGCGAATCAGTCCGGTGACGTCTTCGCCATCGAGCAGAACGCGGTTTTCATCTTCGCCGGGCTCCAGGCGTATGGCAGTCTCGGCGGCGAGCCTCTCCAGAGCCGCTGATTCATCGAGAGGGATTTCGTCGCGCAGTGCTTTCAAGGCAAAGGCGCGGTACATGGCGCCGGTTTCCAGATTGAGCAATCCGAAGTGCCGCGCCAGGTGGCGGGCAATGGTGCTTTTGCCCGCCCCGGCGGGGCCATCGATGGCGATGATTGTTTTTCGAGGTTCGATCTGCGCGCGCGATCGCCTCCGGTCCGGGCTCATCCGCGCTTCTTTGTCCCCTGTTTTGCGGGAGCGCGGAAGCCGTAGCGCCTGCTGTTACCGGCCTTGGCACCGGCCGTCAAAACGGGCTTGCGGCTGCGCGTCTCGGGTTTGGCGCCCTTGTGCAGACCATTGCCGTTCCTGCTCCCGTTGCTGGAACCATTGGCTGATTTGGTGTTATGGCCGTTGTGCTTGCCCCAGGTGGCGTGGGATCCGTTGCGATCTCTTGTGGCATTTGCCGGACGGCTGGCGCGGGAGCCATTTCCGTTGGCGTGATGACGGCTGGACGATCCATTGGAGCTGTGCGCGCCGTTGTGCTTGCCGTGTTCACCTTTGGAAACGCCTGCTGTCCAGCGCGCGCCCGGCTTGCGGGCATCGCTGCCCGAACGCCTGGCATTGCGGCTGGAGGAAGCGCTCTGCGACGGCTTGCGATCGCGGCCATGCACGGCGCTGCGGCTGAAGTGACGGGCCGGCGGTTTCCCGTTGGCCAGGGGCTTGCGTGGCGCGGCGGCGTGATGCTCCCGAGGTTCAGGCGAGCGCGCGGGGGCCTGTGCTACCGGCTGCGGTTCGGGCTTGGCATGATCGTGACGGTCGGTTTCGTGGTGATGGTCCTTTTCGTAACGATCGTGGAAAAAGGAGGAAATGGAAGCCATCGCCGCGCTGGTGTAGCTGGTCGGGGCGGGCGTGAACTCCGGCAGCGTGCCGGCAACATAGAAGTGTGGCGCGTGGCCGAGCTGAATGGTGTGCACCTGGCGGGTGGCGAGCAGCCCACGAAGAACTTCCCGTACCTTGCTGCGCGCGGTGAGCGGAGCAAGGAAGAGCTCCACTTCTTCCATGCTGGCGGCAATCACGGCCTGCAGGTAGATGGAAGCCAGAACGGAGATCGCGGTGACCTGCGAGGTGGATGCTCCCTCGGCGATGGCTTTTTGATAGCGGGTGCGGAGCAGTTGCCAGCGGGGTGTTTCGCCTGGAGCGGGAAACACTGGGATGATGCGAAGCTGCTGCCAGAGCTCGGTGATGGCGCGGAGCACCGCCGCTTCGCTGACTTCGCGGCCAAGCGTGTGCTTCAACTGCGGAATGGTGGCTTCGCCGGCTTCGAGCAGCTTGTACGCTTCCACCGCCAGAGGAGAGACCTGGCGCGAGCCGGTGAGCTGCGGATTACGACGCCAGTCTCGGTCGCCGCGCAGGGCGTAGACGTAGGGCAGCACCCAACTGGCTACGATGTAGTCGGCCTGTTCGCCGGGCTGACCGAGCAGGTTGAGCCGGACGGCGACATCGTCGCGTTCCAGGCGCACCAGGAGTTCTTCGGCCAGGGCGATCTGTTTAGGGCCGGGGGCCTCGTCATGACGGCCCGCTACGGCTTCAACGAATGAAGGAGCGGTAAAGGTAGAAAACTGGCGCCGCGGAGCAAACGGGCAAAGTCCCGTCTCTTCGATCCACGTCCGGGCGTCCTCAACTGTCAGGGCGCCATGACCGTTCTGGCGCATCCTCTCGGCACGCGATAGTTCCAATTGCTCGGCTGTCAAAGAAAAACCCTCGCTTCCAGGTTGGCGTCTTGGCCAAAAACAAGGGAACAGTGCGTGATGAGCGTTCCCTTCAATGTTGCCGTTCGCGGCAAGTTATTCAGAATCCGCGGTTGCGGCCTCCGATTGCGTCGTCCCCTCTTCTTACTACTGGCGCCGGGCAATTCTCTCTCCTGAGAGGAAAATTGCCACCTTCCAGAACCCTAAACTCGTTGGAAGGCCCGCAGGATCATATTCCAAGAATACAGCAAAGCGATTGGACGTCCATGCGGGCAACTGGTTGGGTGACTCGTTCTTGCAAGTTCCAACAATAGCCATTCCATACGCGCCGGGTCAAGTGGGGTGTTGACTTTGATTGCGGAATGGCAGGCGATGGAGGCGGCGATGCGGCTGCGGAGGGTGCTGAGATCTTCTTTGCCTTCAGAAAGTTGATCCTCGTTGGCGGACTGCTCGACGATTTCGTTGAGCATGCGTTCGAGGGCTGCGCCTTCCAGGCCGACGGGCGCGGCTTTGACGGCCAGGGTCTGCGGACCAAATGGTTCGACATCAAAACCATTTCTTTCCAATTCGTCGGCGATGCGGGCAAATACCACCATCTGGTCCGGGCGCAGCTCGACCAGCAGGGGCATCAGCAGGCGCTGCCGCTGAACCTTTTCCACCTGGCGATCGCGGAGGATCTTCTCGAAAAGGACGCGCTCATGGGCGACGTGCTGGTCGATGATCCACAGGCCGTCCTGGCCAGTTGCGAGGATGAAGGACTCACGCAGCTGGCCGAGCGGCTTGAGCGAGCCAAGCTGGTTGAGGTTGGCGGAGGCCTGTTCGGCTTCGACGTGAGCCGCTTCGGATACGGCGTTTTGGTAAGCCGCTGAATAGCCGTTGCCTGGAGTGCACTGGCCGGCTGGGGGCAGGTGCGGCAGGACGGCGGCGGCGCCATGCAAGATGGCGTCTTGAGGAATGGTGTGGTTCGCGCCCGGGTCTGGTCCGGCAGGCGCGAACGGCAGCCGGGCGGGGATCGGAGGGAGGGGGCGCGAGGTCAGGCGGAAGGGCTCGGCGTCCACCGGGGCGCTTGCGGGGGGGATGGATTCGGAGTCGGGGAGGGGGGGAGGGGGGTGGTCGTCGGGTGAACCGGGCAAAGGCGAGGCGGCAGGGGGCATCAGCGAGGGGCTGGCGGAGGGCTGGGCGTCGATGGCGGCGAGAAATCCGGCTGCCGGGCGAGCTTTGATGAGCGCGGTGCGCAGGCTATCCCGCACAAAATCATGGACAAGCGACTGCTGGCGGAAGCGGACCTCGGTTTTGGCGGGGTGGACGTTGACATCGACTTCTTCGGGCGGAAGGTCGAGAAAGAGGAGCACCACCGGGTAGCTGGTGGGCGGAATGACGTTGCGATAGGCCTCGGTGATGGCGTGAAGGAGCAGGCGATCGCGAATCAGGCGCTTGTTTACGAAGATGTAGATCGAATTGCGGTTGAGTTTTTGCAGCTCCGGCTTGGAGTAGAAGCCGGCGAGGCGCAGGTTGCCGGGATCGCGCGATGGCTCCTCGGGGTCCTTTTTCCACGGAGGAGGCTCAGGGAGGCCGGCGTGGTCGAGGCGTGTTTCCGCGGCAACAGGGAGCAACTGGGCCAGGGTCTCCTTGCCGAAAATCTGGTAGATGCGTTCGGCGGTGCGGGCGACGGGCGGGGCGGAGACGATGGTGTGTGTGGCCGAGAGCAGCTCAAAGTGCTTCTCAGGGTGGACCAGCGCGTAGTGAGTAACGAGGGCGGTGACGTGGGCAAGCTCGGTGGATTCGGCGCGCAGGAATTTGCGGCGGGCAGGGGTATTGAAGAAAAGATCGGCGACGGCGATGGTGGTTCCGCGGGGCAGGGCGGCGTCTTCCACGTGAAGCATTTTGCCGCCGGCGATTTCGATGCGCGTGCCGGTGTGGTCTTCGCCATCGGACGTGACCAGCTCTACGCGCGCCACGGAGGCAATGGAGGGGAGCGCTTCGCCGCGGAAACCGAGAGTGGAAATGGCCAGCAGGTCGCCGGCGGTGCGGAGCTTCGAGGTGGCGTGGCGCTCGAAGGCGAGGAGGGCGTCGTCGCGTGTCATGCCGCAGCCGTCGTCGGCAATGCGGATGAGGCGGCGGCCGCCGGACTCGACTTCGACGCGGATGCGTGAGGCGCCGGCATCGAGGGAATTCTCGAGCAGTTCCTTGACCACCGACGCAGGACGGTCGACTACCTCGCCGGCGGCGATCTGGTTGGCCACCTGGTCGGAAAGGATGCGGATGCGGCCCATCTCAGCGATTAGGGTAACGCAAAGGCAGGGAACAGGGAGCAGGGAATAGGGAACAGGGACGGAGGGACTGAGGGACAGGGAATAGGGAATAGGGACTGAGGGACTGAGAGACAGGGATTATTGGTCGGTGGAGGGGTAAGTGATGCTCTTGCCCGCGACATGTGCCCAGGGAGTGAGCTTGTGCGGCTGGGCGCGGGTGGGGCTGGAGATCTCTTCGGCGTCGATGCCGCGGACCACGAGTGCATCGGCGATCAGCGAGCGGTGACAGCGCCAGGGGACAGCTTCGGCGCACATGATGGCGGTGGGGTGTTTGCGGGCGAGGGCGATGAGATCGTCAAGCGCGTCGGCGAAGGGCTGGGTCTGCATGTAATCGGCATAGCCGCGGAAGCTCAGGTTGCGCCAGGCGGTGTTGATGGAATCGCGCCGACTGTGGCGGAGGCCGCCGAGCGCGGGCATGTGCAGATAATGGATGCCGGCATTCTCAAGGGCTGGGCCGAGCTGATCCTGGCCGAACTGCGGATTGTGGCGGGAACGGGGAACCGTGCGCACATCCACAAGCTGGCGGAGGTTGTGCGCGCGCAGAAGGTCGATGAACTCGTCGATGGGCCGCGTGGAGTGGCCGATGGTGTAGATGACGAGCGGAGCGCGGCGGCGGGGCTGGTTCTGTTTGCGCGATGAGGCGGAAGAAGCGGCTGCGCGCTTTTTGTCCGACTTGATGCGCGTGACTGCCATCGCGGTGGTTCTTGCGCCATCTCCTGACCAGGATTGTACGAGGTAAGAGCAGCGCTTCCAGGTGAGACTCACGCGGAGCGAGGGTATTCCGCCGGCCGCGCATGAGCGCGCGTGCGATGCAATGCGCACCAACATTTACCTGCTGTTCATCTCGCTTTGATTTTCCAGTAACGAATCTCGATGAACGTGGGGTTAAGCCGTCGATTCTGCGGCAGCCAGCTTCCCATTGCTCCGCGTTCGACAGGAGCAATTGATTCTGCACGCGCGAAATCAGTTCTCAAAGCACAAATCAAGTCTGTAAGCCAATTTCGAAAAGGAGTCTGCCCTATGCTGCGCAAATGGATTGTGTGCGTCTGCATGACGCTGTTGTGCTGTTGTATCTCTTTTGCCGCCGAGACCCAGGTTCAGGGAAAGGCAGTGGATGCATCCGGAGCGGCGATTCGCAATGCGGTCGTTACTCTCACCGACCTGACGACCAGCAAGACAGTTTCCACTACGACGGGTGCAGATGGAAGTTTTGTCTTCAGCGATGTCGCTACCCACCCGCAGCTCATCTCCATTCAGAAGTCGGGTTTCGAGTCGTACACGGCGCATGTGTCACCGGCCGCGCAATCAAGTGTCAATGCCATTCTCAGGGTGGCTACGCTGGATGAGAGCGTGGTGGTGCGTGGCACGGTGGATCCCGAAGCGAAACCCCTGCCCACCCGCGAAGACGTGATGCTGGCGCCGGAAACCCTGCGCATTCTGGACCGGAAGCAGTTGGACATCGCCGGCCCGGTGGCGGGCGGGGCGCAGATGATCCAGTCGACACCAGGCGCGAACGTGATGGGCTACGGCGAGACGGGCGGAACCAAATACTCAATCATGTTGAACGGAATCCCGCAGGGCTGGGCGGGCGAGGCGACAAGCTTCACCGAGCCGGGCTCGCTGGGGATTACGTTTGATGGCATTCCGGTGGTGGATCCCGCAACCGGGTTGTGGCAATCGGCGACTCTGCCGCAGAACCTGGTGATGCAGAATCTGGCCGTGAATTACGGTCCCGGCCAACCGATGGATCGCTGGTTCACCAATGTGGGCGGAAGCGTTGAGTTCACTCCGATTCAGCCGACGGTGGACCGGCACCTGAGCGTCGCGCTCACGGATGGGCCGTACGGGCAGCAGAATTTCGCCTTCGTGGGCAACACCGGCACCTTCAAAGGATGGGGCACCGTGCTCGGCGGCGGGCTGGGTCGTGGAAACGACTACATGCAGGGGCCGGACGGTTTCGGAAACCATTCGCAGAATGGTTCGGTCTTCGGCAAGACTATCAAGAACTTCTCCGCGGGGAGCATCGCGCTGGGAATCTTTTATGCCAAGGCGGGTGGCTATCGTCCCACGACGATTCCCACCACGGACATCGGCCTGGTTGAGCCGGGCACGGCAACGCATTTCAGCCAGGGGACCAGCGGTTTCTATAACGTGCTCCCCTATGCCGATTACAACAAATACGACACTAACGAGATGTTCCTCGCCTACGGGCGCGAGAATCTCTTCCTGGGCAAGTACAGTTCGCTGCAGAACACAACTTTTTATAACCACATCCGCCGTTTCCACCGGCGCAACGACGACACGCTTAGCCTCGGCACCCAGGTGGACGAGTGGAACAACCCGCACAGCAACATTTTTGGCGACCAGGCAGATATGTCCGTGGTCTTCCCCTTCAACACGGTCAATTTTGGCGGATACCTGATGCACGAGGTTTACAACACGCATAATCTGTTTTATGACCCGACCAATGGGAGCAGCGGCGCGAAGCAGATCGTCGGCGTCGGATCGAAGTTCCGCTCGGGCTATTTCCAGCAGGACAACGTTACGTTCTTCGCCCAGGATGACATCCACCCGGTTCCGCGAGTTCACATCATCCCCGGAGTGCGGGTGGATGGATTCGGCACCAGCTACAGCAATCAGGCTTACCGCGACTTTACTATCGCTGCGGGCGTGATCCCTTCGACCAAGTGCGCGCTGTTTTCGGACGCAAATCATGCCGGTTCCGATCCGTTCTTTGATATCTTCAGTCCCGACCGTTTTAATGCGGACGGTACGCCGAATAGCAAGCCCACCACAAATGCAACGGATCAGGGGTCGATGTGCGGCGAGCGTGCCAGCAAATCGGCCATCGAGCCCTCGATTGACGCTTCCGTGATGCCCACCGACTGGCTGACCCTCTATGGCGGCTACGACACCACTTACCGCTCGCCCTCGCTCGGTGGCGGTGGAGGCATGTTCCAGAAGGTCGACCCCACCTATTACATTCTGGCGGAAGGCAAATACGCTCAGGTCGGCGGCAAGGTGCATTTCACCCATGCGCCGGGATTGCGGAACTTCATCGCCGGGATCGATTACTACCATCTGGATTACACGAACCAGGAGCTTGACTACGAAACCGCTTTGGGCGTGCAGGGCACGGCCGGCGGCAACTCCGCGTACCACGGCGTGGATATCTTCTTTGACGCCGACCCGCAGAGCAATCTTCACTTCGCCCTGAATGTTTCGGGAGAGTCCGCGAACTACACGACCTACGCCCTGGGCAACAGCCTGGCCGCGTGCAATGCGGACCCCTCTTCGTGCCAGTTTTACAACAACCTGCCCGTCTCTTATACCCCGGACTTCACGCTGAATGCGCTGGTCTACTATGGCATCCAGCACAACCACCACGAGCTACTCGAGCCACGTTTCTGGGTGGAGAGCACCGGTTCTCAACACTTGTGGAACAACCTCAACGGCGGCCCGGACAAACAGACCATGCCGTCTTACACCACCGCCAATCTCTCCTTTACCGCTCCCATTACGTTCTTCGAGAAGCAGTCAGTCAATCTCAAGGTCGATATGCTGAATCTCGCGGGCACAGAGTACAACCAGTTTGAGTACATCTCGAGCGGCGGCTACTTTGGGCCGCTGTTCCCGGACCAGAACAATATTCCCAGCGGTTACATCAATGCGTATCCCGGCGCGCCGCGGTCGGTCTACGGAACGATCTCATGCCAATTCTGATTGTGCGAAAGACAAGCCGGACGCAACAAGGCCCACCCTCCCGGGTGGGCCTTGTTTTTGCTGCTCAAAAACTCCCGGACGGGCTCAGATGCCCATGCCGAATTCGGCGGGATGCTCGCCTACATTGGAGTAGAAGTCATAGGGGGTGCGCCTGCGAAAGAGATAGCGGCTGCGGATCTCGGCGCCCACGTAGATGCTGAGGACGGCGAAGGCGAGCCCCGCGGAAAACCAGCCTACGATTTGCAGGGCATGTGAGGCCGTTCGGCCGCAGTCGGCACTCTCCGATTCGGGCGTCACGGGTTCAAGTTCGTTGGACATCGGCGAGAGCGCCTCCTACTCGCATGATAGCTCAGTTTCTATTGTGGGCGAGTCAACGGCGGAATGTAAGGGAACGTAAGTGTTACGACGCTGATTCAATTCGGGCAAGCCACGCGGATTTTTCCGATTCGGGAAGGAAACTCGAGCGAAAAGAGTTGCCCGCGAGACGGCGCAGCTCGTCGCAGGTGAAGGCTTGCTCGGTGTGGGCAAGCAGGTATTCGTGGGCGAGGTCTGAACCGAAAAAGGCGGGATCGTCGGAGTTGATGGTGACCAGCAGGCCCATGTCGAAGAGGCGGCGCAGGGGGTGGGCGGCGAAGGAGGGGCAGACGCCGGTGCGGACGTTCGAAGTGGGGTTGAGCTCGAGGCCGGTGCTCCGCACCTTTAACTCCTGGAGGAGTTTTGGATCCGTGATGGCCGAAAGGGCATGGCCGATGCGCTCGGAGCCGATGGAGAGGGCTTCCCAGATGGCCTCGGGGCCGGTAGTTTCGCCGGCATGGTTGGTGAGGCGCAGGCCGGCGGCGCGGGCCTGGGCGTACAGGTCGCGGAAGGGCTCGGAGCCGCAGCGGCGCTCGTCGCCGCCCAGGCCGATGCCGATGATGGCGGGGTATTCGGCGCGCATCTGAGCGGCTTTCAGGAAGACGCGCTCGGCTTCGGGCAGGGTGAAGTGGCGGACGGCGTCAAAAATCCAATACAGCGAGAGGCCGAGTTCGCGGCGGGCGCGCTCGCGGGCGCGTTCCAGGCCGACGAAGATGGGCTCGAAGGCCTCGGGATCGTGATTGCGCCACATGTAGATGACGCCGACGGAGACGAAGACCTCGGCGTGGATGATGCCCTGCGCGTGCAGATGCTGCATCATGCGCCAGGCGGCCAGCTCGTAATCGTCGGGCTCGGTGAGGAGGCGGGTGACCTCCCGGAAGGCGTTGATGAAGCCGGTGAAGTCGGTGAACTGGTAGATGGCTTCGGCTTCAGGGAGGGTCAGGGGAGTACGGCCGGGGCGGGAGCTGAGCTCGACCAGGGTGGCAGGGAGGATGGTGCCTTCGAGATGGAGGTGCAGCTCGGCTTTGGGCAGGCGGCGGATGAAGGCGGTGATGGGCTGGAGAGATTCGGTCATGATTTGGCCGGTTTTTGACAGATCAGGAAGTGGAATCAGAGATGCTTTTTGGCGAAGGCTCTGCCGGAGGCTGATTTCAGGTAGGCCTCGAAGGCGGAAGCTTTCTTTTCGTCGCTGAACGCAATGTAGGTCTTGACGGTCCAGGGAGCGAAGTGCGAGGTGTGAGGTACTTCGCCGGCGTTGTGCTTCTGCAGGCGGGCGCGGAGGTCGTGTGTTATGCCGACGTAATAGTGTTCTGTTTTGCAAAGACTCTGAAGGATGTAGACATAGGTCATTGGTCTACCCAGGGATGGTTTGGCAAGCCGACGGCCCGCCTTCGCTGTCAGGCCGCCCGCCCGCCTTCGCCCTTCGGGCTACGGCGCGGCAGCTTTCATTCGTAAGGCGAATGAAAGCTGGTGGGCGCTGTAGGATTCGAACCTACGACTTCCACCGTGTGAAGATGGCACTCTACCGCTGAGTTAAGCGCCCTTGTTGAAAGGGGATGGACAGAAGCGTCCCTTGGGTTAGAGTAACACCAGCGGGGCCGACCGACCAAACCCGCCTTCGCCCTATGGGCTACGGCGCGGCACGGCTTGCGCCGGAGGGGGAGGGGGCCGGAGCCGCGTGTATCGACGTATGCGCTGGAGTTTTAGACCGGTTTCCCGCGGAGGCGGATGGCGCCTTTATTGGCTGCCGGAATTGTCTCCTGCGGGGCTGGGCGTGGCGAGTGGTCCGGGGCTGGTCTTTGCCCGGGGCAAAACGGACGGTCCGGAGCGCGGGAAAAACGGTTCAGGCAGCGGAAAATCGGTCTCCGAAGGGCTTGGAGGAGCGCAACCTTCGCCCAAGTCCGGTGTTCCAAAAGGTATGGCGACCATGGTGCTCGACAACTCGGCACTGGGTGCGACAATGGCGCTACAGCCGGAGTTGCAATCCAATGCAGGAGTGGGCGCCAGGGTGGAAGTTGATCCGGAGAGCGATGCGGCACTGATGCTGCGGCTGGCCGCGGGGGAGGAAGCCTGCTTCACCATCCTCGCGGAGAAGTACCATCGGCCGATGATTCACTTTTTGTTCCGGATGGTGCGCAACCAGGCGGTCGCCGAGGAGTTGGCGCAGGAAGTTTTTCTCCGCGTCTATAGATCCAGGGAGAGCTATCGGGCGGAAGCCAAGTTTACGACCTGGCTTTACCGGATCGCGACCAACCTGGCGGTGAACTATGCGCGCGATACGCGGAGAGAGCGGGGCGCGCAGACGGTGTACCTGGATGCGCCGGATGAGGAGACGGGGACAACACCGGATGTGGCTGACGAGCGGCCGAACGTGGAACAGCGGCTGATGCGCCGTGAGCGGATGGCGGCAATCCGGGCGCAGGTGATGGCATTGCCGGAGCGGCAGCAGGCCGCGGTGCTGATGCACAAGTACCAGGGGCTGGACTACCGGCAGATCGGGGAGGTGCTGAAACTGAGCGAGTCGGCGACGAAATCGCTGCTGTTCAGGGCCTACCAGACGCTGCGCGACAAGCTGGAGGACTTTGTGTGAGGAGATTGAGATCGGTAAGTAAAGCCGGGAACACCGGCAGGGATTGGGGGGAAGAAATGAAGCTGCATGGCACAAAATGCGCTGGAAACGAATCGAAGCTGGCCGCGCTGCTGCTGGATGCTGAGGCGGCGCCTGCCGAGGTTCGCGCGCATGTTGACGGGTGTGAAGGCTGCGCGAAAGAACTGGAAGAGCTGAAGGCGACGATGGCGCTGCTGGACACGTGGGAGAGTCCGGAGCCTAGCCCGTATTTCATGACCAGGCTTGGGGCGCGGATGAATGAAGAACGCCAGGCCGCGCCGGCGGGATGGCTGAAGCGCAGTCTGGCGGCGATGCGCACCGGCTTAAGCTACGGGCAACGGATGCAGGCGCGTCCGCTGGCGGCGATGGCGCTGACAATTTTGCTGTTGCTGGGAGGGGGAGCGTATCTGGAATTGAGCGACTGGAACCAGGCGGTGGCGCCGGCGCCGCAGGCGGCGGTGGTGCATGACCTGCAGACCCTGGAGAACAATGCGCAGCTTCTCGACCAGCTGGAAGCGCTTTCGAGCACCAGCGATACGACGGACAACGGCAATTAGCTGCAGATGAGCATGCGGCATAAAGCCGAGAGTGAGATTTGTGACCTGGGAATCCAATGCGGGAAGATTGCGTGCTGCGGCCATGACGGCGGCGCTGCTGGTGTTTGTGTCCGGCGCGCTGGCGTTCGGGCAGCGAGGCGGGCGGCAGCGCGCGCCTGAGCGGCACTACTCGCAGCCGCGGAACCATGGGGGCGGTGCCAACCGCAACTACGGCGGCAATCGGAATTACGGCAATCAGGGAAATGGCAACCGCAATTATCAGAACCGCGGTGGCGAAAATCAATCCTTCCGTCAGTGGCAGGCGAAGCAACGCCAGCAGCCGCGCAGTGCGCAGCGTTATCCGGGCGCGGGGCGTCCGCAGAGTCCGCAAGGCTATTCGGGCGCAGGCCGCGAGCAGCCGCGGCAAGGTTACCCGGGTTCGGGGCGCCCGCAGGGGCCGCAGGGATATCCGGCGCGGCCGGCGTACCCGGGCAATCCTGGGGCAGGGCGCCAGCAGCCGCCGCAAAGCTATCCTGGGCTGCGGGGGAATCAGGGCTATCCGGGCTTCACCCACCCGCAGAGCCCACAGGGCTACCCCCAACAAGGCTATCCGGGCGCGGGACGCCAGCAGGCTCCTCAGGGCTATCCCGGGGCCGGGCAGCAGCGGCCGCCTTATCGGCCGGTTTACCCGGGCGGGGCAAGTCCGGGCGGCGCTTATGGCGCGCAGGGAAGATCACCGTACTACTATCCGAATCAGAACCGGCAACAAGGCCACCTGCCGCAGTGGCTGAACCAGCACAGCAGGATGGACGCGCAGCAGCAGGAAAAATTGCTGCGCAACGATCCGAGTTTCAAGAGGCTGCCGCCCAGCAACCAGCAACGTCTGATGCAGCAGTTGCAGCAGGTTGACCGCATGCCCCAGGCCCAGCGCGAGCGGAGGCTGGCGCGGAACGAGATGATCGAGCGGCTATCGCCCGAGCAGCAGATGCAGGTGAACCGCTCGGGAACGGAACTGCGGAGATTGCCGGCGCAGCGGCAGGCGCTGGTGGGCCAGGCGTTCCGGGATCTGCGATCGGTGCCGCTGGACCAGCGGCAGACGGTGCTGAATTCAGCGCGGTACCGGAACATGTTTTCGCCGGAAGAGCGCGGTATCCTGTCCAACCTGCTGCGGGTAGAGCCGTATCGGGCGCCGCAGTAGATTTTCCCCGTTCGTCGCCGGCGCGCGCCGCCTAAACTGCTTGCATGGCGCTTGAGTTCACCACTTCCTATCTTCGCGATTCCCTGACCCTGTTCCGCCACTACAAGGGGCTGGCGGATCGCGCCATGGCGCAGGTCGATGACGAAGACTTGTTCGCGGTCGTGGATGGCGAGTCAAATTCCATTGCGGTGATCGTGAAGCACATGGCCGGCAACATGCTCTCGCGGTGGACGGATTTTCTGACATCGGACGGCGAGAAGCCGACGCGCAATCGCGACAGCGAGTTTGTGGACCCGCCGGCGACGCGAGCGGCACTGTTCGAAATGTGGGAGAAGGGCTGGGCGAGCGTGTTCGCCGCTTTGGAGCCTTTGACGGATGCGGACCTGGAGCGAACGGTGCTTGCCATCCCGGCTGGCTGCGTTTGGCTTCGGCTTCCTCCTGGCGCAGCTTGATATGAGAGGTGTATCCGCGCGCAGCCAGAGCCTGCTGAGCGGGGCGACCCAGGTATCCGGCATCGGCGCATAGATGTTGGGGCTGCTGCGGATCGCCGGCCGGCCGTCGGGTCACAATGCCGTCCAGCGTTGGCTGCAGCAGTTTGACATCAGGCACGTTGGCTGCGCTGCCGACGAGCGACAGCGGGACGCCACGCCCGTCGACCAACAGGCTGCGCTTGCGCCCCTTTTTTTCCCCGATCCGTGGGATTGGGCCCCACGCATTCGCGCCCCAGAGGTGCTTTGCCTAAGGCCCCGTCAAGGCTTTGCCATTTCCAGCCAATCCCCTCCATCTCGTCGTACTCGGCCAGACCCGCTCGCCATAACCGGAGAAAGAATCCCGCCGTCTGCCAATCCTGAAAATGCTTGTGCACGGCGCTGGCGCTGCTAAACTCGCCGGGCAGCGCTTTCCACTGGCAGCCGGTGCGCAACACGTACACAATGGCCGAAAAGATTTGCCGGGCCGGCATCGGCTTGCGTCCCGCTCCCGGTCTGCGCAGATAGCTTCGCCCCGGCTGGCGCTGGGCAACAGGAACCAGCGGCGCCACCTTGGCCCAAAATGCGTCCGACACCGTCCACGACTTGATCTGTGCCATGCTGAGTGCCGTCGTCGCCCAACTTCGCGCTCTGCTGACAACAGAATCATCTGCCAGAATCAAGGTGAACACTATTTACGGATAAGCTCTTAGTCCCTCAGTCCGTCAGTCCCTCACTCCGCCTGCAGTACCAAACACTTCAAATACTCCGTCTCCGGCAGATTCAGCACCACTGGATGATCCGGCGCCGCCCCGCGCCGCTCCAGCAGCCGCACCCGCCGCGGCGCATCGGCCGCAGCCGACGCCACCGCCGCCTCCAGGTCGCTCCACCCCACGTGGTGCGAGCACGAGCACGTAATCAGCAATCCACCGGGCCGCAGCATGCGCAGCGCGCGCAGGTTCAGTTCCTTGTAGCCGCGCATCGCGCCTTCCACGGCTCGCTTGGTCTTCGCAAATGCCGGCGGATCGAGCATGATCGCGTCGAACCGCGCCCCCGCATCCGACCAGTCGCGCAGCAATTCGAACGCGTCCGCCTCCATCCACTCCACTTCGGCAGTGATCTGCGCCCGATTGACTTCGAGATTCCGCTCCGCTACTTCCAACGACGCGCGCGATGCATCCACTCCCGTCACGGAGCGGCAAACCTGCGCCAAATGCAGCGCAAACCCGCCCTGGTAGCAGAAAACGTCCAGCGCTCGCCCGCCCCCGATCTTTCGCGCCCACTCGCGCGCCGCCGCGTAATTCATCCGCTGGTCCAGGAACGCGCCGGTCTTCTGCCCGGCATTGGCGTCGTAATGAAATGCGAGCCCGTTCATCCGGAACTGCGTCGTCTTAATCTCCACTCCGGCTTCCCGCGTCCAGAGCGGCGCCGTTGAAGGAGCAGCCAGACCCTCGAGCTCGCGAATGCGCGGATCGGGCCGCTCCAGAATCTCCTCCGGCGCAACCTCCTCGCGCAGCACGCGCACGCAACTCTCGCGCACGCTCGCCGAATCCAGCCCCCGCGCCAGCAATTGCAAAATCACCAGGTCGCCGTATTTGTCCGCCACCAGCCCCGGCAGCTCATCCGCCTCGCTGAAGCAGAGCCGGCAGGCATCATTCTCCGCGTCGAGCAGCGGCTTTCGCAGCTGTATCGCCCGCCGCAGCCGCCCCTCCAGCAGTTCCAGCCACTCCGCGTCGCCAATCGCCTCCGTCGAAACCATGCGCAGCGCAATCTGCGATGTCGGACTGTAAAGCGCCGTCCCCAGCAGAATTCCGCGCTCATCCGCCACCGGCAGCAGCCCCGGCGGATTCGCGCCATCTTTTTCCGGCGCCGTCACCGAAACCACATCCGACGCATATACCCACAAATGCCCGCCGCGCAGCCTGTCCGCCGCCCGCCGATTCACCACCGCTCCCGGCACCGGTCCGCTCAACGCATTCTCCGGCCGCGGGGCCGGCTTCGGCCCAGCTTTCCCTGCACCTTTCTTCGATCCCGTTTTGTGCAGTTTTGTCATCTCTGGATGCGCTCCTGCCGCAGCCTCGGCAGCAAGCCTCGAGGCGTATGCCCGATTTATCCTTCGTTTTTCAGGGTAGCAGCTCAACTGCCTGATTCTGATTGCCTTGCCTGAGAACGTCAAACCTGCCTATCTTGGCGAATTGAGGTTTCCCTGGATATCCAAGGGCGCGCAGGTCTGAAAAGCCACTTGCGCCGCATTCCTTCGGCCCCAATCCCAGCGGCCTATAATAAAGTATGGCGACGGTCCGCAATCCGGTCCCGGCAGCAGTCTCGGGCGCGCGGGCGCCCATCCCTGATACCTCCCGTCACCTTTCCCCTCAGGACGGCGAGCGCCCCCTCCCCGACCGTTTTGACGCCCTCCTCGCCCGTGTCCGCGCCAATCGGCCCTCCGAAGACATTTCCCTTATCCGCAAAGCCTGGGATTTCACCGTCAAGCACCACCAGGGCCAGCAGCGCGCCTCCGGCCAGCCTTACATCATCCATCCCCTCGAAGTCGCCGAGGTGCTCGCCGAGATGAAGCTCGACGCCACCGCCATCGCCGCCGGCCTCCTCCACGATTCCGTCGAAGACACCCCCGCCACCAACGAAGAAATCCAGGCCGAATTCGGCGAGCAGGTCGCCCACATCGTCGACGGCGTCACCAAGATCGACAAAATCCAGTTTGCCAACCGCGAAGACCGCCAGGCCGAGAACGTGCGCAAGATGCTTCTCGCCATGGTCTCCGACGTGCGCGTGGTCCTCATCAAGCTCGCCGACCGCCTCAACAACATGCGCACCCTCGAGCACCTCAAGCCCGACCGCCAGGAAGCCATCGCCCGCGAAACCCTCGACATCTACGCTCCTCTCGCCCACCGCCTCGGCATGGGCAAGGTCCGCGGCGAACTCGAAGACCTCGCCTTCCGCTACACCGATCCGGTCAGCTACGAGCGTGTCTCCGCCGCTGTCGAAGCCCGTCGCGCCGAGGGCGAGCAGTTCCTCCGCAGCGTCGAAGACATCCTCGTCGAGCAGCTCCGCGAAAACGGCATCCAGGCGCGCGTCGAGTGGCGCATCAAGCGCCTCTACTCCATCTACCAGAAAATCGAGCGCCAGAAGAGCACCTTCGACCAGGTCTACGACCTCCTCGCCGTCCGCGTCATCACCCAGGACGTGACCGCCTGCTACGCCGTCTTCGGCCTCATCCACTCGTTATGGCGCCCCGTCCCCGGCCGCATCAAGGACTTCATCGCCATGCCCCGCGCCAACCGCTATCAGTCGCTGCACACCACCGTGCTGGGCGACGGCGGCCACCAGTTCGAAGTCCAGATCCGCACCGAGGAAATGCACCGCATCGCCGAAGAAGGCATCGCCGCGCACTGGAAATACAAGGCCGGCGAAAGCGCCGTCACCGCCCGCGATGAAGAGCGCCTCAACTGGATCCGCCAGCTTGTCGACTGGCAGAAGGAGATGACCGACCCCAACGAGTTCCTCTCCAGCCTGAAGATGGACCTTTATCCCGACGAGGTCTACACCTTCACGCCCAAAGGAAAAGTTGTCGTCATCCCCGCCGGCGGCACGCCCGTCGATTTCGCCTACACCATCCATACTGAAGTCGGCCACACCTGCGTCGGCGCCAAGGTCAACGGCCGCATGGTGCCCCTGCGCACCCGCCTGCGCACCGGCGACATCGTCGAGATCGTCACCCAGAAAGACCACAAGCCCAGCCGCGACTGGCTCACCTTCGCCAAAAGCCCGCGCGCCCGCAACAAGATCAAGCACTGGCTCAATGAAGACCAGCGCCGCCGCGCCGTCGAAATTGGCCGCAAGCTCCTCGAAAAAGAAGCGCGCCGCTTCAAAGTCCCCATGGCCCAGATCAACGACCAGGACCTGGGCCGCATCGCCGGCGAATACGGCGTAGTCACCGCCGCCGATCTTCTCGCCACTCTCGGCCAGGGCAAGCACTCCGCGCACCAGGTGCTCAATAAGCTCGCTCCGGGCTACGCCAACCAGCCCTCCGCCGAACCCGGCGTCGAAACCAAGCCCGGCGAAGCGCCCATGTCCGACGCGGTGCGCAAGCTGCACCTCACCGGCTCAGATTCTCTCCAGGTCGAAGGCCAGAACGATCTCCTCGTCTACCGCGCGCGATGTTGCAATCCCATCCGCGGCGAAGAGATCGTCGGCTACGTCACCCGCGGCAAAGGCGTGGCCGTGCATGCGCGCAGTTGCCCCAACGTGCAGAACCTGCTCTACGAGAGCGATCGCCGCATCGCCGTCGAGTGGGCCCGCGCCGAGGCCGCCGTGGGCGCTCCGCAGCGCTACCCCGTCAAGATCACCGTCTTCTGCGACGACCGCACGGGCATGTTGAAAGAACTCACCGCCGTCATCTCCGACGAAAACACCAACATCCGCGGCGTCGAGATCCGTCACGACGAAGAAGGCGAAGCGATCATCGAATTCCTTGTCGAAGCCGAAGACCTCTCCCACCTCAACCGCATGGTCCTCGGCCTGCGCCGCGTCCCCGGCGTCCGCACCGTCCAGCGCGGCCAAAAACTCTAGCGCAGATCCCCATCCCAAACTCCACCCGCAGATATTTGCTGACAAATGCAAAAGAGGCTCTCATCCCGAGCTCAGTTTCTGAGTACAGGACTAACCATTCACCGGCAGATTAAGCATTCTCGATTCAAGTGTTAACAAACTGTCCGTGCCCCGTCCTTCGCGCGGCTTTTTGCGCGAAGGGTGGGAAGCCACTACAGCGGTTCCACAGTTTCCGTATCCCGAAGCCACTGAGGCTGAGTGGCTTTTTCAACTCGGGGCCCCAGCGACAGGTCTTCGTCGCTGGGGTGGAAGTAAAAGCCACCTTAAAGTCCGCCCGAAACCAGGCCATCCCAACTGTGGAACCGCTCTAATGCCTCCGCGCCCTGTAAACGATCTGGCCGAAAGGGCACTAAACCAACCCGGCATATCCTCGATTCAGTAACTCGCCAGAAGGTAGCCAAATTGATCTCGCAGGCCAGCCTCTAACTCTTTTTGCAGCGCCGACAAATCCGCCTCCTTAGTACGACTCAGTAACTCCGCAGGCCTTGGTGCAGAACGAAAAGGAAGCAAGCACAGTAGAATTACGAAATCTACCCGACGCGATTCGAGGAGAAGCGTGTGTAAGGCCTGGGCTTGTCTTTTGACTTCTGGATCGGAGGATTTATCCAGCCTGTCCAGTTCTCTTCTTGCATGTTCCCAGAAATAGCTGCGAAAAATGGCAAACAGAGTTCTGCCTTTATCCGTTTCATAAACTAACCGCCTGTTCCCCTGGACAACAAACGACAACGAGGCGAGGGATTGGTAACAGCCGCATGCGATCGTTTCTAGGGCGCCGGCCAGTAAGCGCAATTCATTGCGAAAATGCGGATCGATCTGGGCTGCGATTTCCAAATGCCATATTGTCCAAAGCAGGTGACGATTAACTTTGGCACGCCCCTCTACATATTGAAAGCTCTTGAGTAGAACGCGCAAATTGGAATAGAGCGGAGCCGCCGTAGTTATGGCATCGAATCCGGTGGCGTTCATCACCACATCTTCTTCATAGGCTGAGGCTGTCTGCGCAGCGTCAACAGCAAGAATCCAGGGCTCAGAATCGCGAAAGGCTTTCTTCCACATCGATTGCACCAATGGACCAAGGATGATCGACTCGCCCAGGTCTTCGTACGAATCTACAAATTTTTCTAAAATGCGGCGCGCCTCATAGTCGCTACCCTCTGACTCCAGACCATAATGATGTTTGATTGCCAATCCGATCGGTTCCGGGTTGGCGCAGACTACAAATGCGATCGGCAGCTTCCGCATCGAAAAAAGGACACGGAGCTGTTTGATTACAAGAAAAGCTTCATCCGGATCACAGCGATCTAACTCATCGATCAAAACGATGACCGTACGTTCCGGTTCTTTTCCGTCTTCCACGCTGCCAAGAACTTCTTTTAGAACATCCTGCGCTTTGTCGACTTGCGTATAATATGCCTCCAGCATTTTGGGGCTGACATACACAGACCCTTTGTCCAAATGATCGAGCTCGCCATACACCTGTTCGAATAACTTCACGGGGTTTACCCCGATCCGCTGTTTGGCCCATTCTCCGAAGGTGTCCGAATATTCCTTTCCCAGGCAAAGTAGCACCCGCATGGCCGCTTGGTTGCGGCTTTCGTCCGTTCCGCCCACTCCGTAGCGCAGGATCTTGTAGATCAGCGAGGGAACGATTTCCATGAACCCTGCATATTTCCAGCTGTTGAAGTAGAGCACGCGCAGGTTCTGCGCCTTTTCCAATTGCTGAGCGAGCAACGCCAGGAACGTCGTTTTTCCTGATCCCCACCCGCCAAAAACTCCCACGGTGTAGGGAAGCTTTCCGGACCGAACGCGGTCCTTCAGGAAACTGGCTACCTCCGCCGCGAGCCGAGCGCGCGGTTGGAGGCACTCTGTCAAATCAGCATGACTCAGCAGCCACTCGTAATCGCTATCGACGTGCATTCCCACCTCCACTCCCAGCGCTCTCTGCCGTGCGGCCAAAGTTAGCAAGTTGTTTTAGCAAGTGTACATTGCGGCCGCTTTGCGGAAGGTCGACTTCGCCAAGTTAGGTCTCTTGCGCGATATCGATCGCCCTGAATAAGTCATTATTCGCAAAGAAAACCGCCAACCCGTCCGCAGCGCACGTCTCCCTCCTCGGTTGATTGCCGCCGGCTCCTCACTTAAACACCGACGTCCCCGGATGAATCAGCCGGAAAAGCGTGCTGCTGATATCGGGGAACTGATACGCCAGCCACGTGCACACCGGGATCGCCCCGTAAGTAATAATTCGAAAATAAAAGTCAAACCCCAACTCGTTCGGCTTCGAATCGGTAAGGCGGCTGAGTATCGGATCGCGATGCATCTGCGCGAATATTCTGATAATCCCCGCGCCCAGCAACGCCAGCAGGATCGTAAACACCCAGTTCACGAATTGGCGCGGCTGAAAAGGATAGGAATTCCAGGCCACAATCGTAAGTACGAATGTCAGCGAAATGAACGTCATCAGGCTCCGCATGTTCGCCAGCACGGCACGAATCAGCGAGATATAGCGGATGGCGATAAATTCTTCTGCGGCCATGATGCCTGGCGTTTTGACCGAATCTTGCCCGTTTTCTTCCGGCTGCCCGCCTCCGCTCTTCACGGAAGAATTCTGCCCCGGCGCCTTCCAGTCGCTTCTCGCCTCCACCAATCCCGTCTCACGATCGCGCCAGTACGGAATCAGAATCAGCTCCAGCAGATGCCGGCCGAAAGCCGCCAGATGCACATCCAGGTCGTTCATGAGCTGATAATCTGCCCTCTCCGTTTCAGCTCTTTTCTCCGCAACGCCCACATATCCGGCGGCCAGACTCGCCGTTCCCGCCCGGTGATGGCTTGTCTTTTTCTGACGGCCTGACCCGTTGTGCAACTTGCCGTTGCCCGAATGATCCTCCAGCGCCTGCTCACGAGCTTCCGCCCTTACCTCTTTATGCCCGAACCCCAGCGACCTTTGCCGAAGCGCCCCGCTTTCAGAGACAATCTGGCTTTGCAATTCGGCGATTTCTTCGAGTTTCTCTCCCGGCACTTCCGTCCATAACTCCGCCTGCCTGAGCAGATGGTTCATGGATTCCACGCCGCGGTCCAGGTCGCGCCACTGCGCCGTCAGCCCGATGCGGCTGAACATCGTCATCCATCCCATGCCGCCTATGCGGTCGAACGCGTAGCGGATCGGCTGATCTTCGAGTCGTCTGAGAAGTCCTTTCTTGAGCGTCGACCAGATCAGGATCAGCCGCAGCCAGCCTGCCACAGCAACCCACACCAGCGGCAGCGCCAGCGCGCCGATCACAAATTCGTAGGGCGTCGATAAGTGCCACCGCGAGTTCCACAGGAAGTGGTCGAAGCTCTGCGGAGGAATAGGCTCAAAAACGCAGACCGCCACATAGCCGAGCGAACACACCATCGCCACGGCAAGATCAAGCAGCGGTCGGTGATTGGGAAGATAGCGATGCCAGAATTTGCGCACAATCATCAGGCACTCGATGTTTTCATAGAGCGCGGGAGCACGCGAAGATTCAGCCGCAGCCAGGCTTTCGTCGGAAACCAGGAAACAATCATCCAGATCGAATCCCGGATCGCTGATCAGATGCGGCCGCGACTCCTCGGAGAAACGCAGCCGCCACGCCTGGAAAATCCCCCAGAGATACCAACCCAAGAGCAGCAGCACCACGGGCAATGTTGGCGATACCAGGCTCAGCGGATGAATGCAGCGGAACGAAAACGAGTAACCTTGCAGGTAGACAGAGTTCCAGCCAAGATTCGCAAAGCAAAGCCATACCCACGTCGCCCCGAGACACGCCGTCACCAGCCAGGTGAGCACGATCAGCCGAAAGTAAATGCTGTCATAGAGCCATATCAGAGTGCGTTTGCCTGCCATGGTGGGGTGCTGGGCGCTGCGCTTAGTCCTCGCATCGCGAACATGCTGCCACGTCTTGAATCCAGTCGCCGCGATGGATGCAATCGCGCAGCCAATCAGGATCCACGCCATCACCTGGTCGAGCCCACGCACCTGCACGATTAATCTAAGCGCGATGACGGGCAACGCAATCGTAATCGCCAGCAGCGCAAGCGCGGCCGTAGACACGTGAATATATGCTGATCGGCGATGCGGCAGCGTGTTTTCCTCCACCGCCAGGTCCCGCGACAACCGCGACCAGTAATCCGCAAAACAAATCACCGTGACATGCCCGATGCAAAGCAGAATGATCAGGCCCGCCAGCAGAATCCATTCCAGCGATGCGGAGATGGGTACTGCCTGCTCGCTCTCTTTCTTCATGTAACCGAGAAGTTTTCGCGCCCGCTCTT
The DNA here is from genome assembly GCA_035935755.1 of Occallatibacter sp. Lineage (GTDB taxonomy): Bacteria > Acidobacteriota > Terriglobia > Terriglobales > Acidobacteriaceae > Telmatobacter. The sequence goes on from DASYWU010000010.1 coordinate 80,898, forward strand.
CGCCTTTCGGAACCGAAGACGCGCTGGTCAGGTCCAGCTCTCCGTTTCCGTTGATATGCGGAAGAAAGTGCTTACCATCCCCGCCGCCCGTGAAATCGAGAATTCCCAGAGGATAATAGCCATCCCACCCCACGGTCGTGGCCCACAGGGCAGGCCACGCTGTCGATCCGTGCTTATCTTCTTCCAGGGGCAGATAGCCCTTCAATTGAAAGGGATCGTCAGATCCTCGCTTGCCCGAAAAAACCGACTGCCATATGACGAGTTTTGCCGCGTTGTACTCGGCCACACTGCTGGAATCCGTATACGAGCGAGGTTGCCTGGTCGCGCCCCCCAGTCCCAGCAGCGGATACGGGCCAAAGGAGATGGACCCGATAAACGGAATGTTATCGATGTCCCGCTCCATCAGGATGTCGCTCCCCAGCACCAGTTGCGCGTCGGGAAACAGCCGATGGAGAAACTGCGCCAGGAAGATGGTGTCCAGAACGTTCGTCGCGTTCACCCGGATCAATCGAAACTTCGCGCGGTGCAACTGGCGAATAATCGCGATCAGTTGCGCCTCCTGCGAAAGCGGCGTGTTCTCCGCGGAATATTGAGGAAAATTGTCCTGCGCGCTGGTGTCCTTCAGTGAGAAAGGCAGGTAAGGCCGCAGCTCCTCCGCCTCGCCGGGAATAGCGTGACTATCCACCTCGGAATTGCGCAGCAGCGAAATCTCCAGCGGATAGCGGATTACGGTGACCTTGCCGGGCTCCACAGCCAAATCGTTCCTTTCTTGAGTGGCTTTCGCCTGGCAGTACGTCTCTTCGGTCCCGTTTTTTCGACCATCCGCTAGGCCGCCGGCTTCTGACCCGCTAACGGCGTTTCCCAGCGCTGTATTGTCTTCGCTCAGAAACGCAATCTCGTCCCGCTTGTATCCAGATCTCAAAAGTCGGTCGACGATCAACTTATCTTGGCAGTCGTTGTTCGCGGCCATCGATCGGTAATCAACAAAGTTCCCCGGTGCGGCCAGAATCTGATCCATCGCCAGCGGCGTCGAGGTTCGCCCCATCACTTCGAAATTTGCTTTGTCGGGTTTATTTCTCCAGGCTTCCAAGGCGGCTGCAAGCGAAGCCGCTGATCCCGAGTAATTCGGCCCGATGATGGAAATCTTGCCGTCTCTTCCTCTCGAAAAATCGCCCTGCCGTATGCTGCCAAGTTCTGTCTCGTACGCAAGCGCATTTTGCAGTTGAAATCCGTCCACCCCTTTGGTCGGCGATTCCGCCACAAGAAAAAGAAAAATCACTTTGAAGAAACTGGAGTCAGCGCCATACCGCGGGTCTTCACCGCTCAAAGCATCGCCGGGCGCATCCTCCGGCACATATTTCAGAATCACCAGTCCCGGCTCTCGCTCCAGAACCGGATCGTGGCCGGGCTCCTCGTTCCCCGCAGCTACCCCCGATTTCAGTCCTGCGGGCCGCTGTTGCCATGGCAACCAGAAATAACTGACCAGATAGCCGTCGTCTGATGCGGCCCCAAGGATCGCGTCCAGTGTGCGGTCGAAGGCAGTCGCCAGATGCGTGTGCACAGGGTCAGGCACTGTGGCAATAATGGCGGTGATGTGCGCTCGCTGCCCCTCGGCATTTGGCAGCCCCCATCGCAGCTGGTGATTCTCGCCGCAGCCCGGATCGGGCTTCTCCGCCTCGCCCGAATCGCTATCACCCTTCTCTTTCGAGATCGGCGTTTCTTTGGTGCTGGCGGAAGCTGGCCCCTCCGCGTCGTCCGACGCCAGCCTTACCGGCGCCCAGTAACCGCACGAGGCCAGCCACGGCCCCTCCGCCGGACCTCTCCGCCTCGTTCCGGCGCCGGCCTTCGCTTGCGGCGCTGCTTGAACGGATTCTGCCGGACTGCCGCCCTGCGGCGAGTTCACCCCGAACGGGCGCAAGAGAACCGCCAAGGCAAAGATAACGCCAGCAAGAATCCCCTGACGTTTGTCCATGATCGTTCTCCGGACGGAGATGTTCTGTGAGAAAGAAAGAAGGAGGAAATGAAAAAGGAATGAGCCGCACGGCTCCTAGCCGCGTGCCGGGGAAATGATCACCGAGAATAGCACGCATTCTACTGCCGGAGCAATCAGTCGATTTTTCAGCGAGTAATGGGGCCGCCGTGCGCTTCCCGTACTACCCCTACTTCGATTCCCTGATGATCGCCTCCGCCGCGTTGCCGGCCACCACCCAGTTGGCCGACCCGGCCACCACCGCTTCATCCTCGAACCAGAGAAATCCAAAATCGTCGATGCACTCGGGAAAATCCGGCTTGATGATGACGTATCCGGGAATCACCGCGCCCGGAATATAAGAGTTGTCGGCGCGGTTATTGCTGTAGGTTTTCAACTTCGACACCGTACCCACGCCGGCCACGTACGACGTGCTGGACACCGGGTGCGTGCCGAGAATGTAATTCACCGCGCGCAGCGTGTATTGGGGGCCCACAAGATCAGGAAACGCTTTGTGCAGGAAGTACATTCGCACCGCCATATCCACGACCGAGCCTGAGCCGCCCCAGCCGCCGAGACTGGGGGGCACGCCGAACGGAGTGGCGTCCAACTGCTTGTCCAGTCCGGCCATGTATTGTTTGACGGCTTCATGCATCTGCTCTTTCGCGCTCGGGTCCAGATAAGGCAGTGCCCGGACTGCCGTCCAGCCGCGGAACCCGATCTGCTGCGGGGTGATCATCTCAGGGAACAATTCCTTCAGGCGCGACTTATACGGCTCAGCGCCATGCGTGGCGATGGTCAACTCGAGTGCCGCGGCCCAGTCCATGCCCACGCCGAAGCGGCGGGCGAAAGCGGGCGGCGGAGCGGGCGGTGCGCTGGGAGTGGCGCCGGAACTTGCCTGCGCGCCCGAGCCCCCTCCGTTGCGGCCGCGCTGAGCACCGGAGACCACTCCCTGAGACGCAGCCAGCACGCCGCCTCCCCCACCAAAAGCTCCGGCCAATTCATTCGGCGTGGGGTGGGCCTTCTCCTCGTTCCACGCTTTGATCGCGGTGTCGAGGCAGTCTCTGGCTAACGGGTCGTTCCAGCCTTTCAGCGTATCGGCGGCCGCGGCCAGCGCGGCGATGGCGTTCCACTGGAAAAACGGACTGCTGGTGGTGAAGATCCAGCGGTCGTCGGGCCGGCCGGAGTAGTCGCCCTTCACTTCGTTCGGCCCCAGCTTCGGGTCGTAGATGCGGCCGTCGGTTTTGGAAGCTCCGTCGCCGAGCTGCGTGTATTGCCGCAGATCGGGCTCGTGCGTGCCGCGGATGGCGTGACCGATATTGTGGAATTGCGCCAGGATGTACAGCGCTCCGTGCTCGACTTGCTCAACGGCATCCGGAACGCCGTCGGGACGGTGCATCTCAACCTGGCGCGCGGCTTCGTTCACCGTAAGCTCGTCGTATTTGAGATTGAATTCGCGATAGGCCAGGGCCATGCTCTGAATCACGTTCAGCTGCGAAGGCTCTTCCAGGTCGAAGTCTCCGGCATCGTACCAGCCGCCTACGTTCATGCCGGGAATGTGATCGCCGCCTTTGTACTTGCCGTCGGTGGCCGTGGCCTGGTACCAGCCGTCAAATTGCATCCCCACTACGGGCGCCATGCGGCCGTCATCCAGGTGGGAAGCGCCGTGCCACATGCGATAGCCCTCGCGGACGGAGACGTGATCCATCTGCTCGGCAAGATGATGATCGAGGCTGTCCTGCCAGATGTTGGCGTAAGCATCCTCGGAAATCGGGAAGGGCGCCGTACGCTGGCCTGCATACTCGATCACATAAAGCCCCGGATCGTTGACAGAGGTGAAGTCGAATTTCGAATAGACGTAGCGCAGCCAGGGCGTCGAAGGCGTGATCGGGCCCTCGAAGACCTGCTTGTACGATCCGTCCGGCATCAGGCGCAGCACTTTGGCGCTCTTCGGCGCGTCGTACTTCGGGTCGAGTTCGAGCACCGCCACCTTGGAGAAGCCCGGCGCGTACCCCACCTGGCTGTGCGCAATCACCGGCGGGCGCGTCCAGTTCGGAATCACGTCCGGCCGGATGTGCCACACGATGGCCCCAGTGGTCTTGCCTGAAGGGATCAGCGAACGCAACACGAACCAGCCATTCTGCGCGCGGTCGCGTCCATCGAAGAGCATGAGGTCGGTCGTGTCCGACGTGACATTGACCCGGGCCAGCGCATCGTCGACCCCTAACGTGATGCTCTTGCCTTCGGCGAATGGCAGCGGCTGAGTGTATCCCTTGGCCTTGTCCCAGTCCTCCAGGTAGTAGGCCTTCTTCGGTTCATCGGGAAGCGGCAGCACTTTGATCATGGGATCGTCAGGCGTACGCGGGAAGATGCCGGCCTTGGTTCCGTCCACCAGGTAAGCCTTGCCCATGTAGATCGAGGGCAGGAACTCCAGGTTGAAGCCGGCCCGCCCGGCCAGCTTTTGCGGCAGCGGCTTGTCGAGATTGACGCTCACTCTCACGCCGCCGGGTTCGGCCGCGACTTCCAGGGTGTAGCTGAGGCCGAAAGTCGGGAAGGCGAGATCGGCGGTGAGCCGGTCGTTGGCCGGGTCGGCATGGCGCCCCTTGAGCGTGGCCACCAGGTCCCACTGCTCGGGCGTCGGCATCAGGCGCACGTCACCGTTGGTGGCGATGCGCTGGTCGTGCAGAATCATCTGCATCGCCGCGTCTTTTTGGTCTACGAAGACGGGATTGTAAGTGCTGTCGTAGAGCGACACGTCGAAGCCCTGGGTGCTGAGGTAGTCGTTTTTGACCACCTCCATTTTGAAGCCTTGACCGAATGCCGGGAGCCATATAACAGATGCGAGCAGGAATCCCGCAGCCGACAGAACCCGACAAGAAAATCGATTCACCATTTACCTTTATCCTCGCTGGGAACCCAGCATAGCCGACCGGACCGCACCAAGCCAAATCAGTTCCGATTTCGGGAGGCGGGTGGCCGGTCAATGGCCGTAAGAATCCAGAGGAAGTCAGGAGAAGCTGTTGCCCCGTTCATCGCGTTCTTTGCGATGAGCGGGCGGTATGCCCCCCCAAGCTTTTTCCGCCCGTTCCAACACCACTGCGGGTGCCCCCATCCTTGATGCGTCCCGGGGGTTCCCGCGGACAGGTCTTCGTCTGTGGGGTGGTTAGCGGCAAAGGTGGGGAACCTCCCCAGCCAACCCCGCTAACTTACTGACTCGCCAACCCGCCGCATTTTTTGTCAAGAGAAAGAACTTCTAACTCTTTCCTTGCAGCGCTTACATTTGCCGATTAATTCCAGATTCCTTCTAGCCTTGAATCATGCTCAGAAAGAAGACCAGCGTAACGACCCGCGGAATATTCCGCCGCGGGACACGGCTCCGCTCAGGCCATCGACAGCTTCCATTTAAATGCAACGGAAGTTTGGAACGTGCCCCGGGGAAATGATCACCGAGAATAGCATGCATCGTTGACGCGAGTGCAAGCAGTCGATGTCCAGCGCGCGATTCCGCAAAAACGGCCGTTATCCGCCAGTTTGGCGCGCGCCACGGGAATGATCACCTAGAATAGCGTGCATTCTTGGCGCGACTGCTCAGTCGATGTCCAGCGCGCGATTCCCGCAAAAACGGTCATTACCCGCAAAACAGGTGTCATCCCGACCGCAGTGGAGGGATCCGCGGTTGCTCTTAGCGCATTCCCCTCACCGAATCCCCAATCTGTGCATTACGTTATACCAACCCAAATGCCGAATCCCGGCGCGAAGCCCGTCTCTCGGCACCTATGCCAAATCGATCGTACACGGGTTTGAATAAGCGATTTGCCCTGTTCTCGACAACTGACAAAGAGAGGCACTTGTCACGCGTGCCCGTTCTACGGACATGTGAAGCGCACCAGAATGACCGAGGCCTGATGTCGATGAGCACAAGGCTTCAGGGATATCGAGAGCCATAGCACAAAATACCGATGGTTTGGTTGGTCGTCGAACGAAAGCTGTGTACATCTGGATTTCGTTGACTGCACTGACCCTGTTTTGTTTCATTCAACGGAGCCGGCCTAACAACGCACAGACGCACCAGGCACGCATCATGTCTCTGGCAAATACCCAGACGCAACTCTTCTGACGGTTAGCGGAGGCGGCGGAGACTATTCCCTGACAGGCACAGTCAGTGGCTCGAGCAAGATCAGTGGCGGACCTACAGGCTGGGAGTGAGCCGCGCTGAAAATGAACGAGGGATCTATTTGTACTTCAGCGTCAGCGCGTAAATCTCGTCGGTGCCTTCGTCGCGTAGCGCAAGCGGGGTGCCGTCAGGATCCAGGCCCCACCAACTGCTCGTCAGGCCCGTCGAATGAAAATCTGGCTCGGCCGCGACGAGTTCCACCTTCCCCCCAGTCAACGGAACCCGGAGAATGCCCGCAACACCCGAGGAAGAGCCTTCGACGTAGATGAAACGGCCGTCGCGTGAAAAGCAGGGCCAAGAGAAGTGCCTGCCCTGAAGCACTCTGCTCCAGTGCTGCGTTTGAAGGTCAAACAACAACAGTTCCGTTGCCTCCAGGTTCGTCGCTAAGATGTAGGGTCCGTCCGGAGACCAACGAGGTGAATGGACGTGTCCGGGTCTGTCAGGGAGTGTGACGGTTGTGTGTTTTTCAAGATCGAGGATCCGGATCTCAGCCTGGTTAACTGCGCCGCCTGTGTAGCCCGGAAATGCAGCAAAGACGATCTTCTTTCCATCGGGCGACCAGTTGGGATCTCGTTCCCACTCATTCTCGTCAGGGAATACTCGTTGCACCGCGCCACCTTGCGAGAGGACTGTGTATATCGCGTGATCGTGATCGTTGGAAAACAGGATCTGCGTATCGTCAGGAGACCAGCGAGGATTCTCCGGATACATCGGAGGACTGGTCAGTTGGACTACTCCAGTTCCGTCACGATTGGCGCGCCACAGAACCCCGTCAGGAAACGATACATAGGCGACGTACCCGCCGTCATGAGAGAACTCCACGAACTCCGCGGAAATCCCTGCCAGATAGGGCATGAAGTGTTTCGTCTCTTTGTCGAAGCGCACGAGTTCGCCGCGAAGATCGGAGCCGCGGGCAAAGACGAGCTTGCCGTCGCGCGACGGGACCGGTGCGCCCCAGCGAATTGGGCCAGTAGACAGTTGGAATGGTTTTGAGCTGCGCAGTCCCAGCAGCCCGCGTCGTTCATCGAGAGCCCAGATCTGGGCCGTGAGCGAGAAGGGCCCGTACAAAGCGGCATTCGCGGAGAGGAATAGGTAGAAGTCTCCGTCGGGAGTCCAGCGGCCGCTGCATGAGACGTGTGAAGCGCGCCAGCCCGGGATCACCTGGTGGAGGTTTGACCCGTCGGACGATATCTCCCAGATGGTGAAATCGCGCGTGAAGCGGATCTTTGAACCATCTGGAGACCATGCCAGGTCTCCCGGCCATCCCAGAGGTCCATTGTGTGACGCGAGGAGTAACCTCGACGGGCCTCCTTCGCTCGGGATGACGTAGAGGTCTCCCTGCGCCGTCGCATACAGCACTTGCCGTCCGTCGGGAGACCATGTCGCATCCCATGCTTCTTTGGTCAAAAAGCGAGCCGGCCTCCCCGAAGTCCCCACGACCCAAACGCCATACTCGGAGCCGGGACCAATCGAGTTGTCGTTAACGAGGAGGCTCGAACCGTCCGGCGAAACCGCCGACACCCAGGGACCATATCCTCTGAATCGGAAGCCGCCCGGCAGATCGGGGACAATGAAAGCGATCTTTCCTCCTACGACCGGCACTTGGCCAATGCCTGCAGGAGCTTCGAGGTTGAGAAAAACGTTGTTTCCGTCGGTTCCGATCGCGTCCTTTCTTCTGCCATCGAGTGTGAGCCGTCCATAGCTGCTGATGCGCAGAAGAGGCAGCGGGTGGCGGAAATACCAGACGATTCCACCGACAAGGAGGACCAGAAGTGCGACGGATGCGCCGAGGATCACTCGGGGGCGGCGGATTGAAGCCCGATTGGCAGGCGATGCAGGCGAGGCCGATTCAGAAACGGGCGGCTGGCCATCCAGTTTGGCGGTTTGTCCGAAGCCTGCTCCAGCAGGCACCTCTTCGGCGGCGGCTGGTCCGGCGCTGGCGTCCACCGGGCAGATGAACCGATACCCCGCGGTCGCCACGGTCTCGATGAAGCGCGGCTGGTAGGGGTCGTCTTCGAGGGTCCTACGAAGCAATGCGATGGCTCGGGTCAGCGAGTTATCGGTGACGGCGGTGTCGCCCCATACGGCATCGAGCAGTTCCTTCTTGGTGACGAGATGGCCGGCACGCTGAAGCAGGTAGATCAGGACACGGAAAGCTTTCGGTTCGATGGAGACCGGCTCGCCGTTGCGCGTGGCGCGCAGTTCCCGCTCGTGCACCTCAATTGAGGCAAATCGGAAGGTGTGGGCGGTTTCCGTCAACATGGACTCGCCCCTGGTTCGGGAGGATCTATGATCCTTGCTGCCGGCGAAGACTCGTGATGCCGCCGGTGATCCTGCTCGAACGCGGACATCATACGACAGATTCGGGCAGATTCGCAGTGATGTTCCCTTGCCCGCCTCCCCGGAGCGGCGCAATGCGCGATCCGGTCCGCTCCCCCGCGATTCCATCAAGTATTTTGAATGCAGACGACTTAAGCGCCCATCAACTTTCCATCATGTGCTCTGGGGAAACCATCAGAAGGTCTTAGAAAAGGATTGTCCGGCGATCACGACAGTGTGGGGGCACGGGACCAGAGTTCACCCAGCCATTGCGGCTGAGGTGAACTCCCATGAAAAGCTTCCTGCTGAATTCCTCCTTCGCGCTCCTTCTCCTGACCCCTTCCAACGTTTTTGCAGAGACCTTGTGCCCGGGAAGCGTAACGCTCGTGCAATACCACCTTTTGCAGAGCTCCCTGATCGCCACGTCGGTGAACGTCAACGGCTCGGGGCCCTTCGAATTCATGGTGGACACCGGTGCGCAGATCACGGTTGTGGATCCGGCTCTGGCCGATGATCTCAAGCTCAAGGTGAACGGCTCCATCGGCGTGGTGGCTTTTAACAGCTATGAGAAGGTGCCTCTGGTTTCCGCCGCGGTGGTTGAAGCCGGACCGGTGGCCGTACACGATCTTCAGATGGCGGTCGAGGGGCTAGAGCAGCTCCAGGCTTGGAATCCAAAGCTTCGCGGGGTCCTTGGCAATAATTTTCTGAGCCGATTTGACCTCCTCATCGACCGTGGACACAAGATGCTTTGCTTCGATGACTCGCGGCAGATGCAGCGAGCCGTGCGCGGCGAGCGCGTTTCGTTGCTGGTCAAAGCCAGTCAGCCAGGCGAGATCGTGTTCACCCAGCCGGTTCTGGTATCCGTTCATCTGCCCGGAGACGGACGCAAAGGCACGGTACTCCGGCTCGACTCCGGCGCGAATGTGCCGATACTCTTCGTGGATCGCAACGCCGACTCACTTCCGTGGCTGCAGATGAACCGGATGATACGCGGAAGCACGGTAGGGAATGCAGCACGGGTCTCCTATGCGGTCACGCCCGTCCGTGCGGTCAAGTTCACCGCGCATCAGCAGATGCAGGTCGCGTTTTTTACTCCTATCAACGCCGGGCAAACGTTCGCAAAAGGGGGAGAGGACGGACTTCTCCCCATCACGCTATTCAAGCGGGTCCTGATCAGCATGACCGACCACTTCGTGATGTTCGACCCTCAGTCGTAAGAGTCCCGGCTCGGTAGATCAGTTGAACGACCTGAATGTGCGCAAGTTCGGAATCTCAACTCCCGAATTCCAACAGTGATAAAGCGAGGATAAGACCGAGTTAAAGGAAAGCGTTCCTTCGATGGTGGCACATCACCCGAAGGGTTTTCCGGAAGGATTGTGATCGTATGGTCGGCTTCAGTTGACTGATACCGCTTTAACTGGCCAAACCACTCATCCAGGCCATTTCTCGCTATGAACGATGAATTCGTAATTGGACAGCGGCCGGGCCATCCACCTGGATGTAAAGTCGCCTATCGTGACTTGTGCCTGCTCCGATCGGGACGGATTCATCGCGCATTCGGACGAGCGGTAAATCGCCAAACCACTCTCCGAGCGATTTGCTATTGGGGACTCGGCGACTGGTAAGGAATCACACATTTGCATTGAGAAGCGCAGATGAAACGCTCCTTCATCGGTCCGACCAGTTCACCAACAGCCCGGCAGACCATGCCCCACCAAAATCAGAACTCGAATGAAATGTGCGAAAAATATCGTACGTTATCGATCCCCGTTCCCTGTTCCCTGATCCCTGTTCCCCGTTCCCTGTCCCCTGTCCCCCGTTCCCTGCATTTTTGTCAAGAGGTAAATTTTATAAACCTTCTGTTCCCATACACTTACATTTGCCGATTAATTCCAGATTCCTGCTAGCCTTGAATCATGCTCACAGAAAAATACCAACGCGCCGCATGTCGGATTGACCCATGCACTGCCACCGATCGTGTCTTCGCTCGAAGCCGTCGGCTATTTCATGTCATGTGCTGGGAGTTTCGCAATTTCGATGAATTTGCCAACCACAAAACCGGCGGATCTCAAAATCACCAGCAAACATGCGGTGATTTCACACTTCCCATCGCGGCGAATCCGGCAAATTACGCCCAAAACCGCGGAATTTAATTTCGTTTGTAAAACTGTAAAACTGTGTGGCGCTCATTCCAAAGCACTTCCATGCCAAAAAACCGCCCAGAAACCCAGTTTTACAGTTTTACAGCCGCATGGTCCTGCAAGCTCAATCACGGCCCGATTCGCACCGTCGCCTTCTCGCCCACCTGCGCCGGCGCGAAATACCCCGCCTTCGTCCGCGCTACATATCGTCGATCGGTGCAGTAGAGATAAATCGAGTGGAACGATCCGTCGTACTTGAAGTCCGCCGGCGTGTACGTCAGCGCGTACTGGCTGCGCAGCTCCTCTTCAATCTGCTTGAAGCTCGTCGAAATGTCCTGAACTGACGCCGGGAAGAACGGCCGCCCGCCGGTCTGCTCCGCCAGCGCGCTCATCACCTTGTCGCCAGGGCCGCGGCTCGGCGTCCAGTTCGTGCTCACCGAGTAGACAATCGTCTCCGCGCGCTGGCACTCCTTGATGGCTTCGTCTTCGTACACGCGGCTCTGGTCGTCGTCGCCGTCGGAGATGAGGATGATCGCCTTGCGTACCGGCTCCTGCCCGCGCGAGATGTCCATCATCTTGTAGCGGCATGCCGAATACAACGCGTCGTAAAGCGCGGTACCGCCGCCGGGACTCAGGTTGTTGATCCCCTGCTCCAGGCTGTCCACATCGTTGGTCCAGTTCGCGGTCACGTTCGGCGTCACATCGAATCCCATCACGAACGCGCGGTCGCTCTTCGGCTTCACGATGTCCAGCAGAAAATTGACCGCAGCCTGCTGCTCAAACTGAAAGCGCGAGCGAATCGAGGTGCTGGTGTCGATCAGGAATCCTACCCGCATCGGCAGATTGATCTGCTGATGAAAAGAATCGATCTTTGCCGGCGCGCGCTGATTGTCCAGCAGAGCAAAATCGCTCTGCTTCAGATTGGGGATGTAGTGCCCCTTCCTGTCGGTAACCGTAAAGATCAGGTCAACCTCGTTGACGCCCAGATTCAGCGTGGGCGTATTTACGTCGCTCTGGACCTGCCCGGGGTTCGGCGCCTGCGCGTTCGGCGGAGGGTCTGGCTTCTGCGCGGACGGCGATTGAGTTTGAGGCCCAGGAGTGGTGGCGGCCGGTTGTTGCGCCGGCAATACAGCCGCCGCCAGCGCTGCCGCGAAGACGAGTGGGAGGTGTTTCCAGATCATAAGCTTCCTTATTCTATCAATCGCTCGCGTTTCGCCATACGCATAAACCGGCGTTCCGCGCCGCCGACGTGCCTTAAGTACCGCCAGTGGAGCCACTTTCCAGTTGCTGCAAGAATCGTTCCAATTCCTCGGGCAATGGCGCTTCCAATTCGAGAGGTTTACCGCCGATGGGGTGCACAAACTCCAACCGCGACGCGTGTAAAAAGTTCCGTCCCAGCTTCAATTTTTCCGGTTCTCGCTTGCGCCTCGCCGCACGCGATGGAACTGCCTGCGCCGCCTGCTGGTCCGTCAACTGCCCAGCGCCGCCATAAAGAGTGTCGCCCACCACCGGGTGCCCGATCGAAGCCATGTGAACGCGGATTTGATGCGTACGGCCGGTCTCGATGCGGACATTCACCAGCGTGAAGCGCCCGAACCGGCTCACCACTCGCCTTACAACCTCGTAGTGTGAGACTGCCGAACGTGAGTTTTCGGTAGGGCGAACAGTCATGCGTGTGCGCCGCGACGGGTCGCGGCTTATACCTGCGGTTATCGTTCCTCTCGCGGGCTCAACTGCGCCGTGCACTAGGGCGATATAGGTCTTTTTCATTTGGCGGCTTGAGAACATCGCGCCCAGAGCCGCATGCGCACGATCGTTCTTCGCCACCACGATGAGCCCGCTCGTGTCCTTGTCGAGCCGATGCACGATCCCTGGCCGCAACTCACCGCCGGTCCTGGAGAGTTCATTGAATCGATGCAAAAGCGCATTCACCAGCGTCCCGCGATTGCGCGCATCTTCACTCTCTCCGGCTCCGGCATGAACCATCATCCCCGCCGGCTTGTTGACCACTGCGAGATCGGCGTCCTCGTATACGACATCGAGAGGAATCGCCTCCGGCACAGCTTTCAACGGCGCCGGACGCGGATCGCCGGTGACTGCAATCCGCTCACCGCCACGCAGCTTCCACGAGGCCTTCTCCTGCAGGCCGTTCACCATCACCAGCCCCTGGTCGAGAAGCAGTTGCACGCGAGAACGACTCACGCCGTCGAGGTGCGCAGCCAGAAACTGATCGAGCCGTTGCCCGGCTGCTTCTGCAGGCACCACGATTAACCGCAGCGCCGAACTGTTGCCGCTCTCACTCATTTTTCGGATTCACCCGCGGATCGGCCGATCACCACCGTTTCCGTATCTGCTTCGGCTTCTGCGCTCACGTGGATCCGTTCACGATCACCCTTGCGTTTGCGCAAGAGCAGCGCCGAGATCAGCACCAGCACGACGGCGGCAATCTGCGGTCCGTCGAGGAATCCACCAAACACCGAGCCGCGGCCTTCGCGATCGCGCCAAAGCTCGGTCACGTAGACAGTCACGCCGGCTCCCATCAGGAACAGGCCGGCAGCATCGCCGCGCTGCTTCACACGTGGCACGATCGCGACCAGCAATATCGCCAGCGCGAGAAAGCAAATGGCCGCATAAGCCTGCACCGGATGCAAGGGGACCCCCAGAGGCGTGCCGCTCCAGCGCGCCGCCAATGGATCAGCGTAAGTCACCGCCCATGGAAGGTGGGACGATGCCTCTACTCCGTACCCCGAACCTGACAACAACTCGCCCAACTGCTCGAATGCCAGTCCCAGCGCAAGCGGCGCGGCTACAACATCGGCCACGGCCAACGTCGCCAGCTTTTGCCATCGTGCATAGATCCACGCAACAAGCAGGGCTGTCACCGCGCCGGCCGTGCCCACAAGCGGATGGTGAATCATCGCCAGTTCGAGCACCCATGAGGGGTGTCTCAGCAGAACGCGCCAGTTGATGAGCAGCAGGAAGAGCCGCGAGCCCACCATCGCCGCAAACAGGGCAATGACGCAGAGATTCCACACGTGGCTGGGATTAAGATGGATGATCCGCGCGGTGCGTTGCGCCAGAAGCAGTGCAAGGACAACGCCCAATGCCGCCACCGCGCCAAACGAAGGTATCACTAAGGCGCCGACGTGGAAAAGTACGGGGTGCACTCAGATCAGGATACGGCATTCGCCGCAGGGCCGGGTAAGTCGCAGCCTCAGAGAAAGAGAATCCGGCCCACGGGGCCGTGGGCGATGGGCTGGTGAACCCGTCCTAAGACGGTGGAGCTCCCCGCGGTTCATTAGGCATTCCGGACTGGCGGACACGGCACACAGAACCGATTGTCGAGTCGAGCCCCTGTTCAATGAATGTAGGTTCAACCAGCTTTTATCACCCACCTGCTTTGCAGGCCGGTT
>DASYWU010000011.1:0-2538 GCA_035935755.1 Occallatibacter sp.
CCGGCAACTTTCACCGCAGACCGTTTCGCCTTGGGACAGACACAGTTCAACGGCAATGTCGCTTCGGTTTCAAATCCGAATTTTTTCGTGAATTTTGCGAGTTTGCCGACGATCTTCGTGAGCCCCATCACGCAAATTCAAGTCGTCACGACCACTCAAACATTGTTTCAAACCCAGCCTACAGGCAGCTTGACTGACGTGAGTGCTTTAATCGGTCAACCACCGGGGGATGTCTTCGTTGGAGGATTCCTGTTCAATTCTTCGAACGCACAGGTTCCAAATGTCGCGGGCGTGACCGTGCGGCAGAAGGTCCCGGGCACATAGTATTCGCATGCAGGGGGAGCAAAACAAAGAGGCCGGAAGCTCACTCTCCGGCCTCTTCTTATTTTCTGAATTAGAAGTGCCCTATGCTGCCGCCGTAACAGATGGCTTCAAGTAGCGGAAGCTGGCGATGGCGATGGCCCCCATTCCCCAGAGAATGACTACAAAGCAGACGATATCGCCCACGTGTTCGGGGATCATTTGAAGTACCTGAATGATTAGGAGGCCGACCGCGAGACGTCCCAAGGCCCCTCCGGTGCCCTCACTATGCCCCATAAGGGCATTGCCCAACCACGTCGCTACAAATATTTGAGCTGCGTAAATTGCAATCGCGTAAATCATCAGCGTTGCAATGGAGACTCCAATCCCGACGACGGTGAAGCAGACGATAATTGCGATTATTGGAGTCGCGATGAGCGCGACAACTCCGATTCCCAATGAAGGCAGGAATTTCTGGCTTGCCCGCGTGCCTTCAGCCACGAATCCCGGAAGCAATAGCACCAGAACAAGACCGAAAACGAACGCCGCGCCCCAGAACTCAGCCCTGTGCCAGTAATAACGCCAGGTACGGTAATTTGGCGCTCTTGAATGCAATGTAAACTCCACAGGGCTGCCAAGTTTGGCTCCTGTCTCCACCACAGGCGGGTGGTCGCCAACATATTTCGTGTAACCTGCGATATTCGCTGTTTGATCGATCTGCAGCTCGCCGCTTCGCAGCTGGACATTGCCTCCAATCGTTCCATCAATCGTGGTAGTTCCTCCAAATGCCATGAAATCGCGTCCGACCTTTCCTTCAATCAGGAATTCCCCGGCCCCCGACGTTAGACTTCCGCCAATTTCGCCTCCTCGCGCAACCTCCACCGCTCCGGTCCATGCCGATACGTTTTTTCCAACTTTGCCTCCGATGAAGACTGCTCCCGCGCCCGAGCGGAGATTGCCGTCAACCTGGCCAGTGATGCGGACGTGATTTCCCCAGCCGATGACGTCGCCGGTCACATGGCCTGCAACTTGAATGGTGTTGCCGAATGCAATGAGGTCGCCGTTCACCAAGCCATCTATGTGAACGGAATCCGCAAAGACGATCAGGTCGGTGTTCACCGTCTGTCCAGCAGGAAGCAGGTAGTTCGGATGACCAGGTTTGGCCTTGTAAACTTCCGCCGCGCCTGCCGGTTGCGGCACTGCCGCGAGCATTAGAGCCAGTCCCGCCAGCACTATGCCTACAGTGGCCCCGCGTCTCCAGTAGCGTTGCAGGAGCACAACCAGGAGCATGGCCAGCGCCGCGGCTGAAAAATAGCCCAGGAAATTCAGAAGGCTCGACCATCCTCGCCATAGCGTGCTGCTGAAAAAGAGCATCGTCATAAGATTCCCTCCGGTTATTCCTGCTTGACTCAGCTGCCGCTGGAACGGCTCCACCATGCCGGTCCACACCGTGAAAGCTCCTCCCGCCGCAAAGCCGAGCGCCGTAATCCATCCCCATGGAAGGGACTTCGCATCTTCCGGCGCAGCGAAACGGGCCGGCACCGGATCCTTCTCTCTCAGGCTGGCAGACAGCCACTTGCTCTCGTTTTCCAGCGCCGTGAGAAGCGCACGACATTCCGAACACTCTCCGATGTGAACGCGAACGTCCGTCGCCTGAGTCCTCTCAAGCTGGCCGTCCAGGTACAGGGATGCGGTCATTTCATCGAAATGATTCATGCACTGCTCCCCACTGCAGATTTCTTTTGCGCGGCCACCGCTTCTTCGAGCACCCGGCGCAGCTGGTGACGTGCGCGCAGTAGCAAAACTCCTACAAACGCGCGTCGGACTCCCAGAGTCTCCGCGATTTCGTCATAGCTCATATCCGCGTAATAGCGCAATGTCAATGCCATCCTAGTCCGATTAGGCAGCTGTTCGAGCCCTTTGCGAACCTGCGCCGCGGAGCGCTCGGCGAGCAACCGTTCCAGCTGGCCCGGGTCGGGATGTTCGAGCGGAATCGTTTCGATGTCGCCCGTTTCCAGGTCCTGCCTCACGCGGCGTCGCCGCAGGAGATCCCAGCACTGATTTGCCGCCACGCGGTAGAGCCATGCGTTGAACGGCCGTGAAGCGTCGTATTGGTCCAGTTTGCCGCGCACTTTCAGAAATACCTCGGACGTCGCGTCCTCGGCGTCTTCGCGGGATGGCATGGCCCGCCGGCAGAAGCGGAATACCGCCGGAGCAAATTGGCGATACAGGTCAGCC
>DASYWU010000012.1:0-22799 GCA_035935755.1 Occallatibacter sp.
CCTCGGCCCGCACCATTTTGACCAACACGCTAAACATCGGCATGCCTTGCGCCTGCTCAAGCACCTGCAAAATCTTGGCTACGCTGTGCAAATACAACCCATAGCCGCATAAGCAGGAGTTAGTTTCTTATTAGGGCACGAAATTCAATCGTGCCGAAACCATCGCCCCAAAATGGCCCAGGCTTCAGCTGGCTGCCCAAGGTCCCGCTGTCAACTGCAAAGACCTCCTTTACAGTTTGTCTCCGGACATCCTTTACACATCGGGAGAAGTGGGGTAACAATCGGGCGCTGATCGTAAATACCGGATTCCGCCGGAAACCGCGCAGCGCATAGCGCATGTCCTGAAGCAACGTCCCCAGCCACCATCCCGGCCGTTGCCGCTCACACTCTTCGCGCGTGCGCTCCACCGCGCCAAACTCAATCATTGCCAGCCGCCGTGCCTCGGCCGCATTCATCCCGGTCGCAATCCTTGCCGCAATCGCCTCCTCCAGATGAAGCCGGATCTCCTCGTCAAGCTCCCCACGCGCCGATGCTATTGGCGTGATCCTGCGAGAACCAAAGCGACGGAATCTCGAAGGCCAAAATCGCCAATGCTGCCCAATCCACCGCCCGAACTCGGATTGAAGCTGCCATCAGTCTCCGCTATCTCCGTCGTCCTCAACGGGATTCTAGATCCTCATCATCCCCGGCACCCTCAGCATGGTTCGGATCGGTCATCGGGATCGAGGCCACCCGCCACCGGCTTGACGCAGCCGCATTCCCCGGCTTGTATCATGGAATTGTGCGACCCGACATGAGAGTGAAGTTCGCCGGCCTGGAGCTGGTGAACCCCGTCGTAGCCGCGAGCGGCACGTTCGGATACGGCGTGGAGTTTGAAGAGATCGTCTCGCTGGAGCGGATTGGCGCTCTTGTCACCAAGGGCATTTCGCTGGAGCCGATGAAGGGGCATCCGGCGCCGCGCATCGTGCAGACCGCGGCGGGCATGCTCAATGCGATTGGGCTGCAGAATATCGGCGTTGATGAATTCATCGCGCACAAACTGCCGGCACTGCGCAAATACCCGCGCGCGAAAGTGATAGTGAATGTGTTCGGCTCGACGGTGGCCGAGTACATTGCGGTAATCCAGAAACTCAATGATGCCGAGGGCGTCGCCGCGTACGAGCTGAATGTGTCGTGCCCGAATGTGCACGCCGGCGGGATGGCGTTTGGTTCCGATACCGGCTCGCTGGAATACCTGGTGGGCGAAGCGAAGTCGGCGGCGACACGGCCATTGATTGTAAAGCTTTCGCCGAATGTCACTTCGATTGCGCAGATGGCGAAGATTGCCACGGCGGCCGGCGCTGATGCGCTGAGCCTGACCAATACATTTCTCGCCATCTCGATTGATGTGGAGACGCGGCGGCCACGGTTAAGCAACATCACGGGAGGGCTCTCCGGGCCGGCTATCAAACCGATTGCGCTGCGCATGGTGTATGAAGCAGCGCGGGCGGTGCATACGCCGATCCTGGGGATGGGCGGCATCGTTACGCCGGAAGATGCAGTGGAGTTTATGCTGGCCGGCGCCACCGCGGTACAGGTGGGCACCGCAAGCTACGCCGATCCGCGGGCGACGGAGCGGTTGGCGCATGGGATGCAATCATGGTGCCGCAGCCACGGCGTGGAGCGAGTGAAGAGCTTGACGGGCGCGATGGAGATTCCAAGCGAGACGAGGGAGCAGGGAATAGGGAACAGGGAACAGGGAATAGGGAACAGGGAATAGGGAACAGGGAATAGGGAACAGCCGGGGATCTTTAGCGATTTTCTTCGGTAAGGAACGGGGTTGGCTTGAGCGAGCCATCGCGCTGTTTGACCAGCATTTCCACTTTGCCTTCGGCGGCGTCGAGTTCCTGCTTGCAGGCGGCGGAAAGGCCGATGCCTTCTTCAAAGAGCTTCAGCGATTCTTCCAGGCTGAGGTCGCCCTTTTCGAGCTGATCGACGATGGTTTCGAGTTTTTTCAGCGATTCTTCAAACGACGGCATCGGATTGCTCCCTTGAGTTGTTGCTTCGCGGCAGCACTCCAGCCAGCACTTCGGCCGCGGCCGCATAGCGACCTGAAGGTGCGCTGACCTGGACGCCTTCGACGATGGGCTTAACCGCATCGAGCATTTCCTGGGCAATGCGGATGCCTTCGCGGCGGGCGGCGTCGGGAGTGTCGGCCTGGGCCATACGCAGCATGATTTCTTCGGGCATGGCGACACGGAGGTCGTTCTTCATGAACTCGGCATTGCGCAGGCTGGTGAGCGGCCAGATGCCGGCGATGACGGGGATGCGGAATTCCTTGATGCGCTCCAGGAAGTTTTCCAGGAGGCGCAGGTCGAAGACGGGCTGGGTGACGACGTATTCGGCGCCGGCCTCTACTTTGTAAGCAAAGCGGCGCAGCTCGTTTTCCAGGTCGGGCACGCCGGGATTGGCGGCGATGGCGATGGTGAAGTTGGTACTGGCGCCGATGGAGTTGGAGCCGATGTCCTGGCCGTGATTGAGGCGGTTCACCATGTTGACCAGACCGATGGAATCGACGTCAAAGACATCAGTCGCGTCAGGATAATTGCCTACCTTCGGCGGGTCGCCGGTGAGGCAAAGAATGTTGTGCAGCCCGATCGAGGATGCGCCCAGCAGATCGGACTGGATGGAAAGTATGTTGCGATTGCGGCAGGTGTAATGGAGAACGGTTTCAATCCCGGTGTGCTGTTGAATCTGAATGCAGAGACTCTGGGCGCTGAGGCGCGCGGTGGCGCGCGGGGTGTCGGGCACATTGATGGCATGCACGCCGAGAGACGCCAGCATGCGGGCGCCTTCGATTTCCATGGAGCAGTCGATGCCCTTAGGGGGGACGATCTCGACCATGGTGACGAATTTGCGCTCGGAAATGAGTGCACCAATGCGCGAGCGCTCGGAGAGCGGGGCGGGGGGCGTTTCCGTGTTCAGCGCAGGATGCGCAGCGGCGCTTTCCACGTGCATCTGCGTATCGAGAGAGCGGATGGCCGCACGCATGGCGCGAGTGTGATTGGGAGTGGTGCCGCAACAGCCGCCTACCACCTGTACGCCGGCGTTGATGGCTTTGCGGGCGAAGCTGGCCATGTATTCCGGCGAGCAAAGGTAAACGTTGCGGCCTTCCAGGGCGCGAGGCATGCCGGCATTGGGCATGGCAGCAAGGGGCAATGCAGTTGCGCCGCGCATGGCTTCGATCGCGGTGAGCACCGCGGTGGGGCCGGTGGAGCAATTGACGCCGATGGCGTCGGCGCCCCATTCGGTGAGCAGCGCCGCGGCCTGCTCCGGCGAGGAGCCATCAAGGCAGTTGCTGTCGTCGTCGACCGTCACCATGACGAGGATGGGCAGTTTGGGCGCGACCTGGCGGGCGGCGGCGAGCGCCTCGCGAGCCTCGTTCAGGGCGGGCATGGTCTCAGCGATGAGCAGATCGACGCCGGCATCGGAGAGGGCCTTGATTTGCTCGGCGAAGGCTTCGCGGGCTTCGTCGAGCCCGGTTTTGCCCAGAGGCTCGAGGCGCACACCCAAAGGGCCGAGCGAGCCAGCGACGCGCGCTTCTCCGGCCTGTTTTTCGCGCAGATGAATTACGGCCTCGCGCGCGATGCGCGCACCTGCCGCATTGATCTCGGCAACTTTGCCGGCGAGCCCGTGACGCCCCAGACGAAAGCGGTTAGCGCCGAAGGTGTTGGTCTCAAGAATCTCGGCTCCCGCCTGGAGATATTCTTCGTGCACGGAAAGGATCAGTGCCGGGTCGGAGAGGTTCAACTCGTCATAGCAGCGGCTGATGAGGATACCGCGACTGTAGAGGACGGTGCCCATGGCGCCGTCGGCCAGCACGGGCCGTTCGTCGAAGATTTCGGCGAAGGGATTCATTCTGTTGCCATGCTAAGGCACGCCAGCCCGGCGCGCCAATGGAGGGGGCTGCTTTGTTATACTTCGGGAGTCATAAGCTGGAAAGAAGCCGGTTCTGCAACGGGGAGTTTTGCGATCGCCGGAGCTGAACGGCAACCGCCATTCAACTGCTCGCGCAGCGGCCGCCGCGAAGACAGATTTGCGGCCTGGTTCGCGCCAGGCATCAGAGGGAAGGGATTTTGAAGAAGAGAAGTCTTTGGATAAGCGCCATTGCCGCCCTGGCCGCGGCGGCGGTGTTGGCGGGGTGTGGCAAGACCACCTATTTTGCGGGGCGCAACCTGCCGCCCAGCGGCTTGCTTTATCGTGTTTTGATCGCGGTGCAGAATCCCGGCGTGCTGAGCAAGGGCACCCTGGAAATTGTGGATGGGTACTACGACATCCGCTACGGGTATACGGGCCAGCCAGCCTCATTTTCGCTTTCCGGATTCGGCGGAGCGCTGCCGATTTCGATTCAGAACATGCCCGAGGAACAGGAAGGCGCCGTGTATGGCGCCGGTGACGGCAGCTATACGCTGGCCAACTACAGCACAGAGAGAACCACGGGCACCATCTCAGGCCTGAATGGGCCTTCGTCCAGCATCTTCATCTCGCGTAACGGTGAATGGGTGTTTGCGGCCAGCCAGCAGGCGCATGTGCTGACGGTGGTGAACCATGCCACCGGCGCGTCAGTTCCACTCAGCCTTCCCGGCATTTATCGGGTCAGCGTGAATCCAGGCGGATCGGTGGCGCTGGCGTTCGTGCAGAACTCCGACTTCGTCTACTACCCGCGTCAACTGACTGCCGCGCAAACGCAGGCCTATTCGGGTGGCCCGTCGACGTGGCCGAAAGCCGCGGTGGATTGCGAGCCGCAGAACGCGCCTACCTGGTGCCTGCTCCAGGCGCAAAGCCCCGACCACCTGGACGCTACCGGCAACTACTACGGAACGCCGCTGGCTTTCGATCGGCCGCAGAAGGCGGTCTTTTCTACTGACGGCAGCACCGCCTACATCGTCAACTGCGGCCCTGAGTGCGGGGGGACGAATGCTTCCGTGAGCCTGTTACCGGTGGCGCCGATGATCTTTACTCTGGGCTTGCCTTCCGGGCAGTTGCCCACCAACAGCGCCCTGGACGCGCCTTGCCCTTCGACCGGATCCGCGACTGCTTGCACGATTTCCATTCCCGGGGGGGCAACGAATGCGCTTGTGGATTCGAGCACGATGTATGTGGTGGGCCAGGAGAAAATGCCAGACGGGTTCTGGGGCGGACATCTTACCGTGGTCAACCTGGCTAATGACACGCCCGCCGCGCCAGTCTCGATCAGCGACGGAACGCCGGGCACGCCGAGCCGGATGGTCGAAGGTGACGACAACACGCTATGGATCGGAATGATCCAGTGCACCGAGGGCGAGCGTTATAACAACAACCAGCCTTACGGGTGCCTGACTATGTACAACACCTCGACCCAGAAAGTAGCACTGCTAGAGCCGTATGCAGGCGATGCGACCGGCGTGACTGCCGTGACCGGACTGCACAAGGTTTATGCGGCCGAGGGCGGGCAGGTTTATATCTATTCGACGAGCGACGGGAAAGCCCTCGACAACCAGTACGTGACCGTCACCGGAACGGCATGGGATGTGGCATTCATGGATGCGCATACCGACGCCGACAACACCGTCTACTGAGCAAATCGCGCGATGAATGCAACGGCCGCTTCCGAAGCTGCGACGGCAGATGTTCTGGCGATTGCGGCGCATCGGGACGACGTGGAGCAGACCTGCGGCGGAACTTTGCTGCGTCTGGCGGCGCGCGGAGTGCGCACAGCCATTCTGGACCTGACGAAGGGCGAGGCGGGGACGCGCGGCACGGCTGAGGATCGCGCGCGGGAAGCGGCGGAGGCAGCGCGCATTCTGCGCGTGCAATGGCGCGAGGCGCTCGATCTTCCCGATGGGGCGGTCGAAAACACGCTGGAGAACAGGGTGAAAATCGTGCGCGTGCTGCGGACTCTGCGGCCGCGCGTGGTGATCCTGCCTTACTGGCAGGCGCGGCATCCGGATCATGCCATTGTGGCCACGCTGGGGTACGAGGCGTGCTTTCTCTCCGGGCTGGCGAAGGTCGATACCGGCGCGGCGCCGCATCGGCCATTCAAGATTGTTTATGCGAGCTTGTACGCGGACGTGCGTCCCAGCTTTGTTGTGGACATCACCCCGTTTGTCGATCAGCGTCATGCGGCGCTGATGGCATACCGATCGCAATATGCGAACCAGGCTGCGGGGGCCGGGCTGTTTGTGGCCGAAGAAGAGATTCGCGAGCGGACCTATGCCGAGGCACGGCACTACGGACTGCTGGCCGGCGTGAAGTACGGCGAGCCGTTTGTGCAGAAAGAGGTCGGCCTGGTCGACGATCTAACGCTGTTGCCGGTGCAATCATTGTGAAGGTATGAGAACGAGCAAGCCGCCGTTGCCCGTGATTGTCGTTGCGCTGCTTTATCTGGCGGTGGGATCAATTGGTTTCGTCTACCGCTTCGGCACGCTCCTGGCGTGGCAGCAGGGAAGTGTGTGGGCCGAGGCAACCGAATTGGTGGCGGTCATCATCGGCATCTTTCTGCTACGCGGCCAAAACTGGGCACGCTGGCTGGCGGTGGCGTGGATGGCCTTTCACGTGGTGCTGAGCGCATTTCATTCCTATGCGCAGGCGGCGGTGCATGCGGGGTTTCTGGCGCTGATTGCGTGGGCGCTGTTCGCGCCGGTCGCCGGCCGGTATTTTCGCACGGCGCAGAAGTTGCAGGCGTAGATTGCCAGAGTTCGTTCCACACTTTCGGATGTGTGGTATATTACACACTGCGAGGTAGTTAGAATGGCCACCAATCTTGCAATCGATGACAAGCTTATCGATGAGGCCAGGCGCATGGGCGGGCATGCCACCAAGAAAGAGGCTGTGACCGTGGCGTTGCAGGAGTATGTCGCGCGGAGGAAGCAGTTGGCGATTCTCGACCTGTTCGGAACGATCGATTTCGATAAGAATTACAACCCGCGCCGCAGCAGAAATCTGGACAGAATTGAGATCGACCGTTGAAAGTACTCGTCGATAGCTGCATCTGGTCGCTGGCTTTGCGGCGCAGAAAAGGCCTGGCAGGCCTGAGCGCCAGCGAGCAGCGGCTGGTGGAGAATCTGGCCGAAGCGATCAGAGACGGGCGCGTGGCCATGGTGGGTCCCGTGCGGCAGGAAGTCCTCTCCGGGATCAGGCACGAAGAACAGTTCCAGAAAGTACGAGAGAGGCTTGCTGCATTTTCTGATGAAGCCATCGAGGCGGCGGACTACGTCAATGCAGCGCATCTGGACAATTTATGCCGCCGGCACGGAGTGCAGTGTGGCGAGGTTGACATGCTGCTATGCGCGGTCGCCGCGCGCAATCGTTGGAAGATTCTCACTACAGACGCGGCATTGTTGCGGTGCATTGTGGTGGTTGAGCGGGAGATGCCTCAAGTGCATGCGGCGCAACGTGGAGCAAAGCTGCGAGAGTGAGATGTTTTCTCGACAGTTTTCTCGACGGCCGCAGGCTCACCAATCGATTCGAAAGAAAGGTCGGGAAAGGCTGCCCAAGACCCTCGGCGCAGGCGCCGATTGCAGCCCCGGATAGCGGGCCTGGAGTTGCGGGATCGGAGCAGGCCCCGCCTTCAGCAAATGTGGCGGCGATCGCGGCAGGATTGTGCTGATTCCAGGCGTCGAAATGAACGCTGGGCGACTTCGAGAGCTTTCTCGTTCATCGGCCGATGGTCGCAAAGGCTGCATTCCGTCGGCCAGTGAATTGTGAGTCTTGAGATGGTCCTCTACGCCAGCACTCGCTCGCGCGCGGGGCGCGTTTCTTTCTTTGCGGCGAGATACTTGTTGACGGCTGCTGCGGCTTTGCGGCCTTCGCTGATGGCCCAGACTACCAGCGACTGCCCGCGGCGCATGTCGCCGGCCGCGAAGACGCCGTCAACCGAGGTCATAAAGTCGGTGGTGGCAACATTGCCGCGCTGGTCGAGCTCGAGGCCCAACTGCTCGATCATGCCGTTGCGTACCGGGCCGAGAAAGCCCATGGCCAGGAGCACGAGATCGGCATCGAGGGTGAACTCCGTGCCCGGCATGGCTTCGAACTTGGGCGGCGGGCCGACGCGGACGCAGTGCAGATGCTTGACGTTGCCGTTTTCGTCGCCGGTAAATTTGACGCTGTTGATGCTCCAGTCGCGAATGCCGCCTTCTTCATGCGAGCTTTCGGTGCGCAGTTGCAGCGGCCACAGAGGCCATGGCGTGAGCGGGGAGCGCTCGGCCGGCGGCTTGGGCATGATCTCGAATTGATGGATGTTCTTTGCGCCCTGGCGATGGCTGGTGCCGAGGCAGTCCGCGCCGGTGTCGCCACCGCCGATGATGATGACATTCTTGCCCGTGGCGAAGATGGACTGCGAAGGGTTGGAAACGATCTTCTCTTCGGGATCGCCTTCGTTGCGCCGATTCTGCTGGGGCAGGAACTCCATGGCAAAGTGGACGCCCTTGAGCTCGCGGCCGGGAATTTTCAGATCACGCGGCTGTTCGGCGCCGCCGCACAGAAGAATCGCGTCGAAGTTTTCGCGCAGCTCGTCGACTGAGACGTTTACGCCCACGTGCGCGTTAGTGACGAACTGGACGCCTTCTTCTTTCATCTGCCGGATGCGGCGATCGACGACCCACTTTTCCAGCTTGAAGTTGGGTATGCCGTAGCGGAGGAGTCCGCCGATGCGGTCGTTTTTTTCGTAGACGGTGACGGTGTGGCCGGCGCGGCGAAGTTGCTGAGCTGCGGCAAGGCCGGAAGGTCCGCTGCCCACGACGGCGACGCGCTTGCCGGTGTTTTCTTCGGGCGGCTCAGGATGAATCCAACCTTCATCCCATGCGCGCTCCACGATACTGCGCTCGATGAGCTTGATGGAGACAGGCGGCTGGTTGATGCCAAGCACGCAGGCGGCTTCGCACGGCGCGGGGCAGATACGGCCGGTGAACTCGGGGAAGTTGTTGGTGGCGTGCAGGCGGCGCATGGCCGCTTCCCAGCGCGAGTTATAGACGAGGTCGTTCCAGTCGGGAATGATGTTGTTGACCGGGCAGCCGGTGTGGCAGAAGGGTACGCCGCAATCCATGCAGCGGGCGCCCTGCTCGCGCTGCTTCTCTTCAGGAAACGGCTGGTAGATCTCGAACCAGTCCTTGATGCGCTCGTCGGCTCTGCGGCGCTCCGGCTGTTCGCGCTTGATTTCGAGAAATCCTGTGACTTTACCCATGCTGCACCTCTGATGCCGTCACCAGAGGCGACGAACTGGTGGGCGAAACGTAGACCTTTTCGGTGCGGGCAACGCCCAGGACTCGCTTGTATTCGTGCGGAAAGACCTTGATGAACTTTGCCTGCTCGCTGGCCCAGTGCTCGAGCACCCAGGCGGCGCGCGGGCTGCCGGTGGCTTCGCGATGACGCTCAAGGAGATGACGCACGCGGTGCACGTCTTCGTCGAGAACGAGCGGCTCGAGGTCGACCATGGCTTTGTTGCAACGGCGGGTCGAGAAGTCGCCCTGTTCGTCGTAGACGAAGGCGAGGCCGCCGCTCATGCCTGCGGCAAAGTTGCGGCCTGTTGATCCAAGCACGACGACGAAGCCGTTGGTCATGTATTCACAGCCGTGGTCGCCGACGCCTTCAACTACTGCAGTGGCGCCGGAGTTACGTACGGCGAAGCGCTCGCCGGCGATGCCGTTGAGGAAGGCTTCGCCGCTGGTGGCGCCGTAGAGAACCACGTTGCCGACGAGGATGCTTTCTTCCGGCAGGAAGGGCGAAGTTTTCGGCGGATAAACGATAAGGCTGCCACCGGAGAGACCTTTGCCCAGGTAATCGTTGGCGTCACCCTCGAGTTCCAGGGTTACGCCATTGGGGACGAAGGCGCCGAAGCTCTGGCCGGCGGAGCCGTGGAACTTGTAGTGAATGGTGCCGTCGGGCAATCCGGCAGAACCGTACCGCCGCGCAATTTCGCCGCCCAGCATGGCGCCCACGGTGCGGTGTACGTTGCGGATAGCGAAGCTGCCGGCAACCGGCGTCTTCGATTCCAGAGCCGGCTTCGCTTTTTCGATGAGTATGTGATCGAGAGCGCGATTGAGGCCGTGATCCTGCGGCTGCACGCAGCGGCGAGCCACGCGTGAGGGCAGTTCAGGAGCATAAAGAATCGAGGAGAGATCGATGCCCTTGGCTTTCCAGTGCGCGTCGGCAACGGCGGCGTCGATCTTATCAACGCGGCCGACCATTTCATTCACGGTGCGGAAGCCGAGCCTGGCCATGTGCTGGCGCATCTGTTCCGCGATGAAGAAGAAGAAATTGATGACATGTTCCGGCTGGCCGGTGAAGCGCGCGCGCAACACCGGGTCTTGCGTGGCGATTCCCACCGGGCACGTGTTGAGATGGCATTTGCGCATCATGATGCAGCCCAGGCTGATGAGCGGCATGGTGGCGAAGCCGAACTCCTCGGCGCCAAGCAGGGCGGCGATGACGACATCGCGTCCGGTCTGCAGCTTTCCGTCGGTCTGCACCTTGATGCGACTGCGCAGATCGTTCAGCAGCAACACCTGCTGGGTTTCGGCGAGACCAAGTTCCCACGGCAGTCCCGCGTGCTTGATGGAGCTGAGCGGCGATGCGCCGGTGCCGCCGGTGTCGCCGGAGATGAGGACCACGTCAGCGTGCGCCTTGGAAACGCCGGCCGCGACCGTGCCCACGCCTACTTCGGAGACGAGCTTTACGGCGATGCGCGCCTTCGGATTCACGTTCTTCAGGTCGTAGATGAGCTGTGCCAGGTCCTCGATGGAATAAATGTCGTGGTGCGGCGGAGGCGAAATCAGTCCCACACCGGGGATCGAGTGCCGAATGCGCGCGATCTCTTTGTCGACCTTGTGGCCGGGCAATTGGCCGCCTTCGCCGGGTTTGGCGCCCTGCGCCATTTTGATCTGGAGTTCGTTTGCATTGACCAGGTAATTGGCAGTGACACCGAAACGCGCGCTGGCCACCTGCTTGATGGCGCTGCGGCGCCAGTCGCCATTGGGATCGGGGTTGAAGCGCGCTTCGTCTTCGCCACCCTCGCCGGTATTGGACATGCCGCCGATGCGGTTCATGGCAATGGCGAGAGTCTCGTGCGTTTCCTTGCTGATGGAGCCGAAGCTCATGGCGCCGGTGGTGAAGCGCTTGACAATTTCCTTGGCGGCCTCGACCTCTTCGATGGGAATCGGCTTCTCAGCGTATTTAAGCTTGAGCAAGCCGCGCAACGTGCACAGGTTGCGGTTCTGATTGTCGATGAGGTCGGTGTATTCCTGGAACGTGTTGAAGTTGTTCTGCCGGACCGCATGCTGGACTTTGCTGATGGTGAGCGGATTGAGCAGGTGATACTCGCCGCCTTCACGGTACTGGTAGTGGCCGCCGACGGCGAGATCGGTCTCGGAGTCGGTGAACGGCTGGAAGGCGTAGGCGTGCTTCATCTGCGCTTCCCGCGCGAGCACGTCCATGCCGATGCCCTCGATGCGCGAGGCGGTTCCGGCAAAGTAATTGGTGGCGAGATCTTCATTCAGACCGACCGCCTCGAAGACCTGCGCGCCGCGATAACTTTGCAGCGTGCTGATGCCCATCTTGGAGAAGGTTTTGAGCAGGCCCTTGTTGATGGCTTTGACAAAATTCTTCTCGGCATACTCGGCGGTCACGTTTTCCGGCAGCAGACCGCGGCGTTTGAGATCCTGTATGGTCTCGATGGCGAGATATGGATTGACCGCGCTGGCGCCGTAGCCGATGAGCAGGGCAAAGTGCATCACCTCGCGCGGCTCGCCGCTCTCGATGATGAGCGCCACCTGGGTGCGCGTCTTGTCGCGGACAAGGCGATTGTGCACCGCCGCCATTGCCAGCAGGCTCGGAATAGGCGCGTAAGTGGCATCGACATAGCGATCGGAAAGGATGAGCAGCGTGTAGCCGGAACTGACGGCGTGCGCGGCGCGATTGCTCAGGTCATCGAGCGCGTGCTTGAGACCGGCTTCACCATCCTCGGCGCGGAAGCGCGCGTCCAGCGTGGTGGCCAGCAGATCGCCGGAGGAGACGCGGCGCAGCTTCTCGAGATCCCGGTTAGTGAGGATGGGATGCGGGAGCTTGAGCGTGTGACAATTCTCCGGCCCTTCCTTGAGGATGTTGCGCTCGGTGCCGATGTAGCTGATGAGCGACATCACCAATTCTTCGCGAATGGGGTCGATGGGCGGGTTGGTCACCTGGGCGAAGAGCTGCTTGAAATAGTTGAAGAGCGGCTGCGGACGATCGGAAAGGCAGGCCAGCGGCACGTCGGTGCCCATGGAGCCGACCGGCTCCTCGCCCTTTGCGGCCATGGGCGCGAGCAGGATGCGCAGATCCTCTTCGCTGTATCCGAAGGCGCGCTGGCGGCGCTGCAGCGTTTCATGATTGGGGGCGATGACGCGCGCGGGCTCGGGAAGCACATCGAGCGTGACCTGCTGCTCCTTGAGCCAGTCTGCGTAGGGCTGCCGCGCGGCGAGCTGCTTCTTGATCTCGGCGTCGGAGATGATGCGCTTCTGCACCGTGTCGACGAGGAACATGCGGCCGGGCTGGAGACGGCCTTTTTTGCGGACGTCTTCGGCGGGCACGTCGAGGACGCCGGCTTCGGAGGCCAGCACAACGAGGTCGTCTTTGGTGACAATGTATCGCCCCGGGCGCAAACCATTGCGGTCGAGGGTGGCGCCGATGATGCGGCCGTCAGTAAACGCGATGGCGGCGGGCCCGTCCCAGGGCTCCATCAACGAAGCGTGGTACTCGTAAAAGGCGCGCTTGTCCTCGTCCATGTCCGGATTGCCGGCCCAGGCCTCGGGAATCAGCATGGCCATGACATGGGGCAGGGAACGGCCCGACTGGAAGAGAAACTCCACGGCGTTGTCGAGCGAAGCAGAGTCGCTGCCGCCGGTCACGATGACGGGGTAGAGGTCGCCGATTTTGTCGCCGTGCAGCGAGTTTTTCATGATCGACTGGCGGGCGTTCATCCAGCTTATGTTGCCGCGAATGGTGTTGATTTCGCCGTTATGCGCCACGTAGCGATAGGGGTGCGCCAGCTTCCAGCTTGGAAAAGTATTGGTGGAGAAGCGCTGGTGAATGAGGCACAGCGCGCTGGTGACCAGCGGATTGGCCAGCTCGAAGTAGAAGCGGTCAATCTGCGGCGCAAGCATCAGGCCCTTGTAGATGATGGTGCGGCAGGAAAACGAAGGGACGTAAAACGTCTCTTTGTCCTCGATGTCGGAAGCGGCAATCTCGTTTTCGGTGCGGCGGCGAATTCTGTAGAGCAGGCGCTCAAAATTATCCTCGTCCATGCCTTCGGGGCGGCCGACGAAAAGCTGCTCGATGTACGGCTGCGAGTTGCGCGCTTCGCGGCCGATGGCATCGCCATTCACGGGGGTGTCGCGCCAGCCGAGCACGGTTGCGCCCGCTTCCTGGGCGATACGTTCGAAGACGCCTTCGCAGCGCAGGCGGCTGTGCTTTTCCACGGGCAGGAAGCACATGGCCACGCCGTAAGCGCCGGGGTCCGGCAACTGCATGCCCTGCTCGGCGCACTCGCGCACAAAGAAGGTATGGGGAATCTGGATGAGGATACCGGCGCCATCGCCGGTTTCCGGGTCGCAGCCACAGGCGCCGCGGTGGGTGAGGTTGATGAGGACCTCAATGCCTTTGCGGATAATCTCGTGGCTTTTCTCGCCACGAATGCTGGCGACCAGGCCCATTCCGCAGGCATCGTGCTCATTCTGCGGGTGATAAAGGCCCTGAGGCTGGGGGATGCGAGGATGGCGGGTTTTAGATTGCATGGCAGCCTTTCCCATGAAATTTCTCCGAATCAAGTGCTTGCCTGTCCCCAAGGACACTTGCGCGGGCGCGATTCCAAAAGGTGAAATCGACTGGACTCGTTATGGGGCTTGCCTCAGCAGGCCTAGCCGCGCGCGGGACTAGACTGAATCTTTAATATATCGGAAATTTCCCTTTTTCGCTTGGCCCAGCACGATTTGCGGGTGCAAAAAACGGCCGGAATTTCGTTTGGCTTGGCGTCAGAGGGCGTGCATCCCGTGGCTTATACTGGCGATTCGGAGGAGACTACGAAAGACACGATACTCGTCACCGGCGGGGCAGGATTCATCGGCTCAAATTTTGTTTTGAGCTGGAGCGCGGCCGTCGGCACACACCTGGTAAATCTGGATCTGCTGACGTATGCCGGCAACGCCGGCAATTTGCATTCTATGGACGGCGACAGCCGCCATGAGCTAGTGCGCGGGGATATTTGCGATGCAGAGCTGGTGGGCTCGTTGCTGCGCACGCATCAGCCGCGGGCGGTTGTGCATTTTGCCGCCGAGAGCCACGTGGACCGCTCGATTGTCTCTCCCGGCGAATTCATCCGCACCAATGTGCAGGGCACATTTGTGCTGCTCGATCAGGCGCGAAAATACTACGGCGATTTGAATGAGCAGGAGCGGGCGAAATTCCGCTTTCTGCACGTTTCCACTGACGAAGTGTACGGTTCGCTGGGGCCCGAGGATGCGGCGTTTTCCGAGACTACTTCCTATGCACCCAACAGCCCCTATGCGGCGTCCAAGGCTGCGTCGGATCACCTGGCGCGCGCCTATCACCACACGTTCGGGCTGCCGGTGCTGACCACGAACTGTTCCAACAACTACGGGCCGTTTCAATTTCCCGAAAAACTGATTCCGCTGATGATTCTGAACGCTCTGGAAGGCAAGCCGCTGCCGGTTTACGGCGACGGAAAAAATGTCCGCGACTGGCTCTTTGTGGAGGATCACTGCGCGGCCATTCGCACGGTGCTGGAACGCGGGCGCGTGGGCGAGACGTATAACGTGGGCGGCAACAGCGAACGGGCGAACATTGACGTGGTAGCCGCGATCTGCGATCTGGTGGACGAGATGCGGCCGCGGACGGGCGGGGCGCCGCGCAGGGAACTGATCAAGTTTGTCGAGGACCGGCCGGGACATGATCGCCGCTACGCCATCGATGCCGAGAAGATCAGGCGGGAACTTGGCTGGCAGCCGGCGGAAAAATTCGAGAGCGGCCTGCGCAAGACGGTGCGCTGGTATCTGGACAACGCGGAGTGGGTGGACAGCGTCCGCACCGGGGCCTATCGCGAGTGGATCGCGCGCAATTATGCGGAACGGCCTGCGTTGTGAAGCTCTCCAGAGTGCACACCAATCGAACTGAAACAGGAGGCACTGCGTGCATCGCCAGGCAGAAATCGCGGAGGTACTTTGCAGCATCCTGGAACTGGGCATCTTGCGGATCCGTGTGCTGGGGGCGGCGGGTCATCCATACATGTGTACTGTGGAAGGAGATCATCTGCGCAATCTGCCGATGCTAGTGTGCAAACCGCGGCTCGATGGACTGATCCATTACTACGACGTTGAGCGGGAGAAGTTCCGTGCAGAAGCCGAAGACGCCGACTCATTCGATACTGACTGGGATAAATTGGGGACAATCCTGCAGGAGCTGACGGAGCAGTAGGGAATAGAGCATTGAGGATCGACGGATGAAAGGGATCATTCTTGCGGGCGGGTCAGGGACGCGGCTCTATCCCGTGACGCACGTGGTTTCAAAGCAACTGCTGCCGGTTTATAACAAGCCGATGATTTACTACCCGCTGAGCACTCTGATGCTGGCCGGGTTGCGCGAAATCCTGATCATCTCCACGCCGCAGGATACGGAGCGGTTCCGCGATCTGCTTGGCGACGGAAAGAGATGGGGGATCGAACTTGAGTATGCGGTGCAGCCCAGGCCGGAGGGTCTGGCGCAGGCTTTTCTGATCGGAAGGGAGTTTATCGGCGGAAGCCCGAGCGCGTTGATACTGGGCGATAACATTTTTTACGGACAGGGATTTTCCGGGCAGTTGCAGCGCGCGGCGGCAATTACGAAGGGCGCGACGATCTTCGCTTACCCGGTTGAAGATCCGGAGCGGTACGGAGTGGTGGAGTTCGACAGCAAAGGACGCGCGGTGAGCCTGGAAGAAAAGCCGAAGCAGCCAAAGTCGCGCTACGCGGTAACGGGCCTGTATTTTTACGACCGCGATGTAGCAAACATTGCGGCGGGGCTGAAGCCATCAGCGCGTGGAGAGCTGGAGATCACCGATCTCAACCGGTGCTATCTCGAGGCCGGCAAACTGGACGTGGAAATCATGAGCCGCGGCATGGCGTGGCTGGACACGGGCACGCACGATTCGCTGCTGGAGGCGGCAACCTTCGTGCATACCATTGAACGGCGGCAGGGATTGAACATTGCCTGTCCCGAGGAGATTGCGTACCGGCAGGGATTCATTGGCGCGGAGCAACTCGAGGCGCTCGCCGCCCCGATCGCAAAGAGTGGATATGGGGAATACCTGCTGGCAATCCTGCACGAGCCGTATTTCGGAGCCAAGGCGGATTTGACATGAAGATTTCCGAAACCGGCTTGCCGGGTGTACTGCTGTTAACGCCCAAAGTCTTTCGGGACAACCGCGGCGCATTTATAGAGACATACAATCAGCGGATCGCATCGGAGGCTGGACTGCCGACAGTCTGGCCGCAGGACAACTTTTCGTTGTCGAAAAAGAACGTGGTGCGCGGGATTCATTACCAGGTCACGCAGCCGCAGGGGAAGCTGGTCCGCGTGACTCACGGAGCGGTGTGGGACGTGGCCGTGGATTTGCGGCGGAACTCGCCGGCTTTTGGCAAGCATGTAGCCGTGGAGCTGAACGGCGAAGAAGGGCAGATGCTATGGATTCCGGTGGGATTCGGGCACGGCTTCGTAGTCCTGAGCGAGGTGGCGGGATTCGCCTACAAGGTGACGGATTATTACTCACCGGCCGGCGAGCGGACGATTGCGTGGGACGACCCGGATCTGGCGATTCCGTGGCCGGTGAGTGCAGATGAGGCAGTTGTGTCGGAAAAGGACCGCAAAGGCGCCAGGCTGCGGGATGCTGACCTGTTCGCTTAGGTAGCGAGTCAGCGAGTCAGCAAGTCAGCAAGTCAGCGGAGCGGGCGGTGGAGGCAACGGAAAGCGGTAGTGGGATAAAGGATGGGTGCAGTTTCTATAGGCGATAAGACAAGGATGCGGCAGTTCTGGCTGAGAACATTGCTGGTCGTGGGGATACTGTGGGGATTCTTGCCGTTCGTCATGGTGCCATTTATCACCAAAGGCCGCGGTGACACTGGCTATGACATTTTCGCCTCGGTCCTGAACTCGCTGACCATTCTGCCGGCGTGCGCGCTGGCTTTCTGGCATCGGCGGATCGCCTGCATCTGGCTGAGCCTGAATGCGGTGGTGCTTTCGATTGCGCTGGCCACCTTCATCCGCCGGACAGGGAATCTCGACAAGATGATGATTGCGGAGGTTGCCGGACCGGTGCTGTTGGCGCTTTGCCTGGATTTTGCGGAGGCGCGCCGGTGGCCGCCGGCCGTGGAAAAGCGAACCGCAAAGGCACGGCAGGCATAGGCTTTTAGCCGTTCCGGAGGCGTCTCACGGGCATATCGGCGCCATCACCGTGAGTGGTATACTCACAAGGCAGGCGCGTCAGAACCGCCGTTATTTCTCGCAATTAGAGGTCGTCATGTCCGGCCACTCGAAATGGGCCACCATCAAGCACAAGAAGGGCGCGCTCGACGCCAAGCGCGGCAAAATTTTCACCCGACTGATTAAAGAAATCACGATTGCCGCCAAGGGCGGTGGCGATCCGGACGGCAATCCGCGGCTGCGCACGGCGATTCTGGCGGCGAAGGCCGAAAACATGCCTGCCGACAACATCAAGCGGGCGATCCAGCGCGGCACGGGAGAGCTGGAAGGGGTCAATTACGAAGAGGTCACCTTCGAGGGGTATGGTCCGGGCGGCGTGGCCATTCTTGTGGAGGTTCTGACGGATAACCGCAATCGCGCAGTCAGCGAGATCAGGCATTCGTTCTCTAAAAATGGCGGGAACCTGGGCGAATCCGGTTCGGTGCGTTTCATGTTCGCGAAGAAAGGCCTTATCGCCGTGGAGAAATCGGCGGCCAGCGAAGAGAAGCTGATGGACATAGTGCTGGAGCATGGCGGCGAGGACCTGAGCGACGAGGGCGACACGTGGGAGATCACAACCGATCCGGCAGCTTACGATGCCGTTCTGGCCGCGGTGAAAGCCGCTGGCATTCCCACCGAGATGAGCGAAGTGACGATGCTTGCTTCGACTTATCAGCGGCTTGAGGGCAGCGCCGCCAGCCAGATGGTGAGGCTGCTGGAGGCGCTTGAGGACCTGGACGACGTGCAGAACGTCTATTCCAACTTCGATATGGATGCAGCGCAGATGGAGCATGCGGCGGGTTGAGAGCTCGCGTGCAGGCAGTGAAAAGGGCCGCCCATGAGGCGGTCTTTTTTTGAGACTGGGTAGCGGTAAAGAAGAAGGGACACGCATTGCGCCAAAGTACGTTTTTGTTTTTGCTCGTGTTGCTCCTGGGGACGACGATTGCTTTCGCTGAGACGCCTGCGGCATCGGACGGCGACGCCAGCACACCGTCGACTCCGGTTTCGCGAGCGCGCATGGAGCGGAGCTGGGAGATGGGACCGTTCATCAACTGGGGAACGGGCGTCGGCAATCGCTCTGACTTCAAGTTTTTCTGGGGCGGCTTCCAACTGGGCAAGGTGATTACCCCGGTGGTGCACGCGGGGGTGTTCAGCGGCCAGTTTGAATTGAGCGGCAACATCATGCCGCTGTGGCAGGCTTATACGCCGGCGCCGAGCCTGCGCACCGTTTATTACAAAGGGCAGCCATATTTTAATGTGCCTTATGGTGGCGGAACGTTCCACGGCGTGGCCATTACTCCGGCGATTCTGCGGTGGAATTTTCTAAGCCACTCGCGACGGTTTCAACCCTGGTTTCAGGGAGCGGGCGGGCTGATCTACACCACGCATAAATTTCCGCCGGATCAACTGGTGCCTCATGGGGCGCCTGGCGGGACATCGGTGTGGAATTTTGCGCCGCAGGGCGGCGGCGGTTTTCACTACTTCACGCGCCCCGGCCGCTCGCTTGATCTGGGCATCAACGCGGTGCATATCTCTTCGGCTTCGCTGGGCGACCGCAATCCGGGCGTGAACGCCAGCATTCAGATTCAGGTGGGCTATACATTCTGGCAGTGAGGCGGCGATGGGCCGCCGGCGCTGGAAGCGGTTGGAGCAGCGGTGAGCGAAGCGGTTGTTGAGTGCGTTCCGAATTTCTCAGAGGGCGCGGATTCCCGTCGCGTGGAAGCGATTGTGAACGCGATGCAAGTGGACGGGGTTCACCTGCTGGACTGGTCGATGGACCCGGATCACAACCGCTCGGTGGTCACCATCGCCGGGGAGCCGAACGCCGTGGTGGAAGCAGCGGTGCGCGGCGTGGGCAAGGCGGTGGAACTGATCGACCTGACCCGCCAAACCGGCGTGCACCCGCGCATCGGCGCAGCGGACGTGGTTCCATTTGTCCCCGTTTCCGGGATCAAGCTGGAGCAATGCGTGCTGCTGGCGCGACAGGCGGGACTCGAGATCTGGCGGCGCTTTGGCGTTCCAGTTTTCTTTTACGAGGCGGCGGCATCGCGGCCCGATCGCGCCAACCTGGAAGATGTGCGGCGCGGGCAATTCGAGGGATTGCGCGATGAGGTGAATCGAGATCCATCGCGGCGTCCCGACCTGGGCGGCCCGGGTCTGCATCCCACCGCCGGGGCTTGCGCGGTGGGCGCGCGAAAATTCCTCGTGGCCTACAACGTTTACTTCGATTCGACTTCGGTCTCAACGGTGCGGGCCATTGCGCGGGAGATTCGTGCGGTTTTCAGCGGATTGAGGGGCGTCAAGGCGATGGGGTCGATTGTGAAGGGGAGGGCGCAGCTTTCCATGAACATCACGGACTTTCATGCGACGCCTGTTTCTTCGGTGTACCGCAAAGTATCCGAGCTGGCGGAGCGGCACAAGGCGCTCATTGCCGAGGGCGAAGTCAGCGGACTGATTCCTGAAGCCGCCTGCGAGCGGGAAAGCGAATGGATGCGTCAATTAAGCGGGTTCGATGCGAAGGCGAAGATCCTCGAGTATCGGCTCAAGTCTCCGCTGGCGTGGCCGGTTGAGGCACTAAAGGAATGAATCGGCGGGCCGGGGATGCGGACGTCGAAAATCGCCGGAGCGTACAATAACGGCATAGGATGCGAGTTCGAAAGAGGTTCGGCAGCAATGCGGACCGGAATGGGCAAGCGATTCGCAGCGGGCCGGTATGGGATTGCGCAAAGCTTGCGGAGGATGGAATTGTTGAAGGCACTGATCAAGTTTTCAATTGCTCCCGTGCTGCTGGCCGCGGCAACGCTGGCGCAGGCGGCGCAACTCTCCACGGATGCGCGATCGGCGATTCCGCACGATGTGCAGCAACTGGTGGTGATCGACTATCGGGCCATGCAAAACTCGACCTCGGCGATGGCGTTGCGCGACCAGGTGGAACCGCCGGAGCTGAAGCAATTTGAGGAAGCACTGCAGAAATCGGGATTGAACGACAACCACGACGTGGACTTGCTGGCATTTGCGCTGTTCCGGCCGAAGCCGACGGGCAGCGAACTGGATACCGTGGGTATTGCCCAGGGTCAGTTCGATACCGAGGGCGTGATTGCGAACTTCCGCAAGCAGAAGGTCAGGCCGCAGATGGTGCGCCAGAACAGCATCTGGCCGATGGGACGAACCGGCATGGTGCTTTGCTTCGTCGATCCGTCGACGATGATCTTTGGCGGCAACGACGCGGTGAAGAAGGCGCTGGACTCGCGCGACGGCTATGTGCCGAGCATGCTGACCAACAATCCGATGATGAGCGCGATGCAGAGCGTGGATAC
Source organism: Occallatibacter sp. (assembly GCA_035935755.1). GTDB lineage: Bacteria > Acidobacteriota > Terriglobia > Terriglobales > Acidobacteriaceae > Telmatobacter. Next base: position 20,814 of record DASYWU010000012.1, read on the forward strand.
GCAGGATCTCTGGAGCCTCCTGGACAGCGAGGGAACGCAGACGATGATGCGCCAGGTGCTGGGGCAGGCCGGCGGTCTGGCGGATTTCGATACCGTCAAGAAGAGGTTGCAGGAGTCCTACTACTCGATGGACTTCGCGCACGGCGTGCACTTCAACCTGACCATCCTTACCGGCGATACGATTACGGCGGCGACGATGTCGTCGCTGCTGACCGCGGCGATCCTGCTGCGCAAAACGACGGGCGGCACGGATGCGGAGAAGCAGGCGCTGAGCGACACGTCGGTGTCGTCGAACTCGGGGCAGCTGGCTATCAACTTTGCCGCCAGCGATGCGGAGTTCAGAAGCCTGCTGCAGTCGCCGCTGTTCAAGGACATGGTGCACGACTAAGCTGTAAAACTGGTTTTCTGTAATTCGCCGCCTTTAGCGAACCCCTATGGGATCAGCAGGATGGGAGCTGGCCTACAGTTTTACAGTTTTACATCGCAAATAAAAAAGGCGGGTCTCCGCGGCAATTCATGGAATTCGGCGCGGTGCGAATGAGCGAAACCGCCGCATTTTTGCTGGTGATTTGCCAAACCTGCCGATTTTGCTGCCGCCATTTTCATCTGAATTTTCGAAACTCCCATTTGACAGCTACGTAGGCGAGCAAATCTTCAGATTCAACAATCGGACCACTCAAGACAATCGTAAGCGTCAGACCAACGCATGCCGTGTTATTTGTGGATGTTTTGTGCCCAGGCGGCAGGGGTAAGGTAGGCGATGCGCTGTAGCGGCGCATCCGCGAGTCCGGGCAAGATATCGGCGAGGTAATTGCGTACTGGGATGTTGAGGCGGCGACAGCTTTCGATCACCGAGATAATGGCGGCGATTCGCGGTCCGGCCTGCTCACTCCCGATATGAATCCAGTTTCCTCTGCCGACCGCGATGGGCCTCATCGAATTCTCGGCAAGATTGTTGCTGAGCTCCAGTTCGGGATGATCGAGGAAGCGAATCAGCTTTTTCCAAAGAGCAAGCGTGTATCTGCAGGCCTGGCCGGCAGCGCTGCCGGGCAGCACCGTCTTGCTCATTTCCAGGATATGAGCGCGGATTTCGGCGAGTAGTGGCGGTGCTTTCTGGTGGCGCAGAGCATGACGTGCAGCATGGTCCATCTTTTCGTCCCGCGCCTGGGCATCGATGGCGAACAACTCGTTGATCAGTTCCACCGCGCGGATTGAAGCGGCATCTTGCTTGTTGAGTTTGACCGCATCCACGAAATACCTCCTGGCGTGGCTCCAACAGGCCGCGTGCACCATCTTCGGACCGCCCACGCGATCGTATGCGGCGTATCCATCCGTTTGCAGAAGTCCTTCGAAGTTGCCGAGGAAGTTCAGCGGACCCTCGCGTTTGCGGCTCATGCGGAAATCAAAAACCGTCATGCCGCCCGGCGTTCCATACTGCCAGAGATAAGCCTGATGGTTGGTGCCGCTGCCGTCGTGCGTCTGCACATCGACCGGAGTTTCGTCCGCCTGGATGTAGCTTCCAGCAAGCAACTGGCTGCGCATGGCTCCGGCGACCGGCATCAACATCTCTCCGATCGTCATCACCCATCCGCACATCGTGGCCCGGCTGATATCGATGCCTGCATCGCGCAATAAGGCCACGCTCTGTCGAAAAAGTGGGTTGTGGTCGCAGTATTTATTCACCACCGTATCGACGATCACTCTGTCCGATACCAGGCTCTTGTCGATAATCCGGGCTGCCAGTGGCGCCGCCATCACACCTTGCTCGGGGCAGCTCTTGCAGGCTCGCTTCTCGCGCCTGGTCACCACCACGAAATAGCGCGCCGGCTCGACGTCCAGCACTTCGCTGACTTCATAGCCGATCACTGCGGTGTCGCGGCCGCAGTTGCCACAGGTGCACTGCTCCGGCGTGCAGGCAATCACCCGCTCCACACGGGGAAGATCCGCAGGCAGAGTCTGGCGTCCGGGATGTTTGTGCTTCTTTGG
>DASYWU010000013.1:0-1893 GCA_035935755.1 Occallatibacter sp.
CTGACGTTGATAGATTGCGTCTACATAACGCTAGCTGCGAGAAACGAAAAGAGGTTCACGGCCATGGCGGGCGTGATCGAGAAGGAGCTCCGCGAAAAGCTGCGCGAGGTGCCGAAATCATTGGACTAGGCGAGGACGGCCGCAACTCCGGTGTGCTTCGTATCTATCCGAACATGTTCTTCCTCTGACTCATCCTCTTGCGGATGGACATCAGCGACTCGAGCTCTTCGGGTGCCAATACGAACGGCTTTCCAATCTGCCGCACATGCATCGTGATTTGCGCATTGTGTTCGATCAATTCCATACGCAACGCCGCCTCGCGCAAATCGCTTCCTACTGTAAGCGCTCCGTGATTCTCCAACAAAAAGCCATCGTGACTTCCCAAGTACATTTTCAACTTCTCTGCCAACTCTTCAGTTCCCGGCGTCGCGTACGGCACCAGCGCCACGCGCCCTAGATATACGACCATCTCTGGCAGCATCAAACCGTCCAGAGGTACCGAAGCGGCCGCAAACGCCGTGGCTGTGGGTGGATGCGCGTGAATCACCGCCCGCACATCCGGACGCTCCCGATATGCCATCCGATGCATACTGAATTCCGATGTCGGATTCCCGTTCCCGCCAATCTTGCTGCCGTCCATGGCACAGAGGACGATATCTTCTGATGTCAACGCTCCCTTGTCCGCTCCATGGCACGTGCACAAAACACACTCCTCGGAGACTCTGAAGCTAATATTTCCCGCCAGGGCTGCGTGGTATTGACGGCTCGCCAGATAATTCCCAAATCTGATGATCTCGTTCTCGGCAGACGCAATCTCCTCGGGACGTATGTGGTCGGAGTCTATCTTTATCATTTCTCTCTTTCTGGCTCATTGAGTAGCAAAGACCGAGGCGCGGCCAGTCGCCTTAGCCGAAAGCGCGGTATCGATTTGACTATAACCCAGATATGTCTAGGCCCTGCAGGCTGTAGGGGCGCAGGTCGTGATTCAGCAGCGCCCGGCAGAGTCATCTTATAGTACAGTATCGAGTCTTTGTAAAGAAAATTCTTTGCTACATTGACACACGAAAGTATTTTTCCTATCATCTGTCGGCCCTAAGGCAATGAGGAGCACAATTGGAATCATGGACTTCATTTTGTATTCGGCGGTCGAAGAAAGTTAAAGAATCGGCGTGCTTCGTGCTCACCTGAATGTTGGATAGGAAGGTCGTCAATGCTTGGCTACAAAAATATTCAAGATGCGATAGGTGCGGGTGGCGGAATCCTGAGGCTGGAGCCCTGCTGGGTGCCGCGTTCCTTTATGATCCCGGGGCGCAGGCTGCGCCTCCATCCGGATGATCTTTATGCTTTCGGCGGGCACCGCGGCGGAATTAACGAGCGTTGGTTTTCTTCGACGACGAAGGCATCGAACGGGCCGCTCACCACGGAAGACGAAGGCTTGAGCTACGTTCATCCCGCAGCGGGCAAGAGATTCCTGCTCAAGGACGCGGTTGAAGTTGCCGGCGATGCACTGCTCGGCGCGGATGTGATGCAGCGCGAAAAAGGCTGGAACTTGCTCTGCAAGTTCTTTGACAACATGGGGCCGATTCCGCACCACATGCATCAAAACGACGAGTTTGCGAAAAAGGTCGGGCAAAAGGGCAAGCCTGAGGCGTATTACTTTCCGCCGCAGTACAACCAGATCGACAATAATTTCCCGCACACTTACATGGGCCTCGAACCGGGCACCACCAAAGAGCAGATTCGCCGTTGCCTGGAGGATTGGAATAAGGGCGATAACAAGATTCTGCTGCACTCGCGGGCGTACCGGCTCGAACCCGGGGCAGGATGGCAGATCGATCCGGGCATTTTGCATGCGCCGGGCTCGCTGGTCACCTACGAGCCGCAGGTGAATAG
>DASYWU010000014.1:0-2084 GCA_035935755.1 Occallatibacter sp.
ACGCAACGTTTGCAGTGGCTGAATGCAGATGACAAGAGCCCGTTCCCGGCAACCATCGAAAAGCTGGTTTCGTGGCTGATAAGTTTCCAGCCGAAAGACGCGCGCTCGTTTACTTACGCAGAATTTCCGAATGTCTGCCCGTCCATCGGCCTGAGCCTGATCCAGCCGTCGGTTGCGGCCAATCAATATCCGTAGGGTGCCCCCCATCTCGCCGCTTTTGCGAGATGTGGGATTGGTAAATCGGAGCCCTCCCAGGTCTCGTAAACCCAGGTCTCGCAAAGACAGCGAGACCTGGGGCATCCCATTTTTGGGTTAGTTCTTCAGTGTGGGACGTTGGCAGGTGTCGACGATCTTTTTAGGATCGATCGCGTCCTTGTCCACTTGTTCCTCGATGATCTTCCCGTCTTTGCCGACGAGGAAGTTCACGCGGCGGGGTGCCTGGTACTCGTCTTTGTAGATTCCGTATTCGCGGGTCACTTTGCCGCCCCAGTCGCTCAACAGGGGAAAGGTCACACCAATCTGGTCGGCGAAAGCTTTGTTGGAAAAGGCGCTGTCCATGCTTACACCCAGGACCTGGGTGTCAGAAGCTTCCAGGGTCTTCAGATTCGCCTGGAAGTTCTTCATCTGCTGGGTTCAACCACCAGTGAACGCGAAAATAAAGAATGCAACTACAACATTCTTCTTTCCGCGATAGTCGCTCAGTTTTACTTCTTTCAGATCGTTGCCGTCGAAGTATTTGAGCGAGAAATCCGGAGCCATATTGCCTACCTTGGGCATGCTCGAACTCTCCTTCTTAGCTTGGGCAAGTGCCGGGGTTGTCAGGCCTAGTGCGCCGGCCAACAGACATCCCGCTACCAGCAAGGCTGAATGTTTCTTTCTCATCGTGAACTCCTCCCACGGGAGCTTTACGCTCAGAATAACACCGCCTTCGGCTTTGCGGTAAAATAGGGATGCTACTCGGTAACTCTGCCGCGCACCTTTCACGTTGCTCATACCGAGCACAACACAGTACATTGCAGTCGAGGTTTCGCCGCTTCTCCGCGGCATGGGACCCGCGATATGAGTCTGGCCACGCTGAATGACATCTTCTTCCGAGCGGTAGCGCGGAATCTGGACCAAGTGATGCTCTACCGCGAGGCAGGTAAGTGGCTGCCCATTTCCTCCCGCGAGTTCAGCCAGCGCGTTGCCCGCACGGCTCACGCTCTCCACGCATGGGGTATTCAGCCCGGAGATCGCATCGCCATCCTCAGCGAGAATCGGCCCGAGTGGCCGACCGCCGACGTGGCCAGCCTCCTGCTCGGAGCGGTTACGGTCCCTCTTTACACCACACTTACGCCCGAGCAAACTGCATTCGTCTTGAGCGACGCCGGCTGCCGAATGATTTTTCTCTCCTCCGACCGCCAGTTGCACAAGGTTCTTTCGATCATTCCGCAGACGCGGCTCGAAAAAATCATTGTGATGGACTCCATCGAGTTCACGGGCGACCTGGCGCCTTTTGCCGACAGGTGCGTGACCATGTCGCAGATGGCGGACGCCGCTCGTCCTGAGTTAGACGATCTGGGCGCGGAACTCGAGGCCGGCGCGCGCGCCATCGCTCCCGACGATCTTGCGACCATTGTCTACACCTCCGGCACAACCGGCACCTCGAAAGGCGCCATGCTCACGCATGGCAACATCGCCTCGAATATTCTGTGTTCGCTGCTGGGCTTCGATATGCGCCCGGGCCTGACCAGCATTTCATTTTTGCCGCTCTGCCACATCACCGCCCGTCATGTGGATTTCGCGATGCTCTATCACGGCGTCACGCTGGCCTACTGCCCTTTCATCGAGCGTCTTCCCGAAGCTCTGCAGGAAGTCCGGCCGTCCATATTCGTTGCCGTTCCGCGCGTCTACGAGAAGATTTATGCCCAGGCCGAGCAGAAGGCTGCGGGATTCCCCAAGCGCGCCATCTTCGACTGGGCTCTCGAGGTTGGACGCGAACACAAGCCGGAAATTCTGGCTGGAGAAATTCCCACATCGTACAGCTGGAAGCTCGCCAATAAGCTGGTGTTCTCGAAGATTCGCGAAGGCATGGGAGGGGAAGT
>DASYWU010000015.1:0-112126 GCA_035935755.1 Occallatibacter sp.
CCGCTTCTGCGGCTTGATCTGGGATTCATCCACCGGCGTGGTTCCAGGCACGTCGGTGTTGAAATCCGCTCCGTTGGGCACCAGGTAATCCTGCACCGTCTGCCCATCGGCGCCGGTGGTGGCCGTGCTGATTCGGGACGGATCGATGCCCTTTTCCGTGACGAGGTAATCCTTGGCATTCACGGCGCGCTGCTCGGCGTAGCGCGTGACGTGGGCGCGATTGTGCCGCTGCTGGTACTTCTCCTCGCGTGCGGTGGTTGCCTTCTCTTTCGCATCCGATTGGCCGACGAGAACGGCCTTGGCGTCGGGCTGCTGCTGGAGATCGATGGCCACCTGGTCAAGGCACGCCTTGGCTTCGTTGTCCACGCGCGTGGGCCGGCGCTTGTCGGTGGTAAAGCTGATCGAGCAGAGCGCCTGCGCGTGCGGTTGTGGCGGCGGCGGAGGAGCTTCGATGGTCACCGTGGTATCGGCAGATGCGGTGTTGCCCTTGTCGTCCGAGACCTTGCCGGTGATGCCGACGGCTCCGGTGGGCGCGCCGGTTGAGGAGTAGACCGCCGTGGGTCCGTTTCCAGTGATGTTGCCGGCCGAAGCCGAGTAGCTGTAAGTCAGCGGCAGATTCTGCGGGCTGACCGCATTGCAGGTGATGGTGCTGGTTTCACCCGGCTTGATGGTCGTCGGATTGGCCGAGCAGCTCATCGTCGGCGGCTCGAAGGCCTTGACGGTGAAGGTCGTGGAACTGAGCGCGTTCTGCCACGGCTTGGCGCCTTCCTTGCCTTTCTTGCCTTCCTTCACAATGCAGTTGACTGTATAGCTTCCCGGCGCCAGCGAGGCGGTGTTCACCGTGGCCGTGGCGCCGTTGCCCTTAACACCCGATCCCGAATAGGAATAGATCGTGTTCATCTTCGGGTTCAGATTGCCGGCTGAAGACGTGATGGTCACGTCCGTGCCCGGATAGACCGAATCCGGATTGGCGGAACAGCCCAGCGTGACTGGTGGCGGAGGCGCAATCGATCCGAGATGGAACACGAGCCCTGCGCTCAGTCGAGCTGCATTGATGTTGGCGCGACCGCCATAGGTTCCTGGCCCAAAGTTGACATGCATGTATTCGTAGTCCGCCTGAAAGAGGCGGATCGCCAGATGATGGTTGAACATCGGCGTTTCGTAGTCCATGCCGCCGCCCAGCGTCAAACCGGGGCCCCAGGTATACGGGTTGAAATCGGGGCCGCCTACGCGCTGCGCGTCGACCAGGCCATGCATAAACGTGGTGATGTTGCCATTCGGAAAACGTACAATAAGGCCGCCGCCGAGAGTATTGAATCCATCGTTGTTTCCGTGCGTGCCGACATTGCTCCCGTTTTTGCTGATCGTACCCCAGTGGTGTTCGGCGAATTCAACCTGCGCGCCCACATGGCGATTGAAAAAATACGCGCCACTGAACAGACCGCCCACGTCGATCGCGTCATAAGAAAACGGAAGTACGGTGCCATTAGGCTGCGGGACGTCAACCGTTCCCTTGGGAGCGAGATAGCTATACCCGGCGAAAATATCCCATCTCGAAGCATACTGACCCTGGGAGGTGTTTCCCTTTGCAGATGGTGCCGCCTGCGCGGCCAAAGCAATGGGAGCCGAGATCATAAGTGCGATGGAAAGAACCCGGCTCGCAGATTTCACAAAACCACAATGCATGCTTGATCCTCCGCAATTCTGTTGGACTAGTCTGGATAAATCGCCCGTACGAGGCTTGGATCGGAGGGGAAGACCCCAGTCGAACGACCGATCTGAGTTCTAACGACTTGCGTCAAGGCACAACAATCCTGGCCGACTGAAGGTCGTCAATCTTAGTGCCGATTGACTCCTCGAGCAAGCGCGCCCACGGGGTTATCAGCGCTGTGAACACTACGCAACGCCGTCTGTCTGAACTACAAGAAATCTTAATGCATGAGAGGGCTGGTTGCGTACCAAGCAAGTTTGCGCGAAACTCGTGCGCGAATCATCTCGGTTACTGCGCAAGATGATTCACTTACTTCAGTAATCGCTGAATAACACGCGCGGAAGATGCGCCATGAGCGCGCTAGCTCGCGTTGAGGGTTTTCATCAGGCTGCGCGGTTCGTGCTGGATCTTTTCTTGCAGGAGTGTAATGGCATGCAGTAACTGCTCAGGACGCGGAGGGCATCCAGGCACATAAATATCGACTGGAACAACCTGGTTGACTCCCTGGACTAATGCGTAATTTTGAAATACGCCGCCGGAGGTAGCACAAGCTCCCATGGAAATGACCCACTTTGGCTCGGGCATCTGTTCGTAAAGACGCCGGATCACCGGGGCCATTTTTTGCGCGACACGGCCAGCCACGATCATCAAGTCTGCTTGCCGCGGAGATGCGCGAAATACCTCGGCTCCGAACCGCGCTATGTCATAGCGAGCGGCTCCCATGGACATCATTTCGATCGCGCAGCAGGCGAGACCGAAAGTCATGGGCCATACGGAGTTTTTGCGGATCCAGTTCACCGCGAAGTCAAGCGAAGTGAGCACCACGCCTTCAGGTTCTTCATAGTCGTAGCTCGCTTCCCTGACCCGAATGCGATTTTGCGCGCTGCTCTCCAGCGCACCAAAGAGATACCGGTCCCGATCAGCCGTAGCTGCCATATTTTTAATATACGCTCCGTCCCGTTACACAGTCTGCTCTGGACGGCGAAGTCTGGCGCCCAATTTCACGATCATGAACAGCGATGATCTCGCTCAATCTGTACACGCGGAAAAATGTGGCCGCACGGTTTCAATTTGATACGGGTAGTGTACGGATTGGCTGGGCTGGGCGTTTGTTCCCGCCAGGCGTATACTCGCAGTTGTTCGGGCCGCATCCTGAGTTCCCGGAGCGGCACTGGAGCTGCGATGAGTATTACCAATTTTTCCGCCGGTGGTGACCTTTCGCGCCATGGCTCCCCAATCACAAAAGTGACCATGCCCACACTGGCTGAAATGAAGCGCCAGGGCAAGCCTATTTCGTCGCTGACGGCATACGACTACTCCACTGCACGCCTGGTGGATGAGGCGGGTATCGATCTCATCCTCGTCGGCGATTCGCTGGCGATGGTGGTCCTCGGGCACGAAAACACGCTGGCAGTTACGGTAGACGAGATGCTGCACCACACTCGCGCCGTGCGCCGGGCCGTGCGGCGAGCCCTCGTCGTCGCAGACATGCCTTTTGGCAGCTATCACGGCAGCATTCAGGAAGGAGTGGCTAACGCTACGCGCTTCGTGAAAGAAGCCGGCGCGGAGGCGGTGAAGATCGAAGGCGCTCGCGTCGAACTGGTGCGCGCGCTTACCGAAGCCGAGATTCCGGTGGTTGGGCATCTCGGACTGACTCCGCAAAGCGTGCACCGCATGGGCGGCTTCCGCGTGCAGGGCCGAACCGCGGATGCAGCGCGCCGCCTGCGCATCGATGCCCGAGATCTCGAACGCGCCGGAGCCGGAGCGATCGTCCTTGAAGGCATTCCGCGCGAGGCGGCTGCGGCTATTACCGCCGAATTGAATATTCCCACGATTGGCATCGGCGCCGGTCCAGATTGCGATGGCCAGATCCTCGTCTTCCACGACCTGGTGAATCTCTCGTTCTCGCCGCGAGCCAAGTTCGTGCGCCGCTACGCTGACGCCGCCGCGCTCTTCCACTCCGCAATCGAGCGTTATCGGGAAGATGTCGAGCATCGCGCTTTTCCATCTGACCGGGAAAGTTATCATCTACCCATTGAGACGCGCGAAGCCCGGCAGGCCGAGAGCGATGACGATGCGGTAGTGAACCGCGACGCCCTTTTGGACTTTGACGAGTTTGGCCGATCCTGATGGAGATTATCCGCACTGTCAAAGAGCTTCGCTGCTGGTCGCGTAATTTGCGCTGTGCTCGTGCCGATGGAGACGCAAGGCTGATTGGCCTTGTCCCTACCATGGGTGCTCTGCACGAGGGCCACGCTTCGCTGATCCGCGCTGCGCGCGGCCGCTGCGCGCACGTGGCGGTGAGCATCTTCGTCAATCCTGCACAGTTCGGGCCTAACGAGGATTACGACCGTTATCCGCGCTCCTTCGACGCCGATTGCGCGCTCGCCGAAGCTGAAGGGGCAGACGCGATCTTCGCGCCGCCGGTAGACGAAATGTATCCGCCCGGCGCGACCACGTCGGTTGAAGTTGCCGGACTTGGCGACCGGCTCGACGGCGCGTCGCGTCCGGGACATTTTCGTGGCGTGGCCACCGTGGTTGCGAAACTGTTTGTCGCCGCCGAGCCGGACCTGGCCTTTTTCGGCCAGAAAGATGCGGCGCAGGTCTCGGTGCTGCGCCGCATGAGTGCCGATTTGCGCTTTGGGGTGGAGCTTGTTGTATGCCCTATCATCCGCGAAGCCGATGGCCTGGCGCTGAGCTCGCGCAACGCGTACCTCATCGCCGACGAGCGGCGGCAGGCACGGACTTTAAGCCGCGCGATTCGGTGGGTGGAAGCCATGTTCGCCAAGGGGGAGCGCAATCCCGAAGTGTTGTCGGATGCCGCGCGCCAGATCTTCGCCACCGAGCCACTGGTCCGCGTGGATTACGTTGCACTCGTCGATTGGGCGACGCTGGAGCCAGTTGAAGTTGCCGCGCCGGGAACCCTCTTTGCTGTGGCGGCGTGGGTGGGAACGACGCGACTTATCGACAATACAATTCTGGACTGAACTTACCGGACTCCACCCCTTGCTTGCGCAACTGCGACTCGGGCTGCAATCTTGTTGCTGAATGCCCGAACTGCCAGACATCAGCGCGTACATCGCTGCAATCGAGCAACGCGTTCGCGGCCGCACGCTGGAGCGCGCGCGCCTGGCGAGCCCCTTTCTGCTGCGCACTGCGGATCCGCCGCTGTCTGTTGCAGAGGGCCGCACCGTGTGCGAGCTTCGGCGCGTGGGCAAGCGAATCGCCATCGGCGTGGATGGAGATCTGTGGCTCGTGCTGCACCTGATGATCGCGGGACGGCTGCACTGGCGGCCGGCGCAGGCCAAACTCGCTGGGCGTCAGGCGCTCGCGGGTTTCGACTTCGCGGATGGAACGCTGGTGCTGACGGAAGCCGGCTCGAAGCGACGCGCGTCATTGCATGTGGTGCGCGGCGAGGAGGGGCTGCGCTCGCTCGATCCCGGTGGCGTGGAGATCTTCTCAACCGATCTCGATGGTTTTCGCGCGGCGATGACGCTGGAGAACCGCACGCTCAAGCGCGCGCTCACCGATCCGCGGCTGTTAAGCGGGGTGGGCAACGCGTACTCGGACGAGATTCTGCACGCGGCGCAGCTCTCGCCCATCGCGCTGACGCATAAGCTCACGCCGGAAGAGTGGGAGCGGCTGTTCGTGGCGACGCGCTCTACGCTGGAGCAGTGGACGAAGCGGCTGGTGGCCGAGGCCAGAGTGAAGTTCCCTGAGGGGGTGACGGCGTTCCGGCCGGAGATGGCCGTGCATGGGCGCTTCGGGCAGGCGTGCCCGCGCTGCGGGGCGCCCATCCAGCGCATCCGATATGCCGACAACGAGACCAATTACTGCCCCGCATGCCAGACCGGCGGGAAGGTGCTGGCCGACCGCAGCCTTTCGCGGCTGCTCGGCTCCGACTGGCCGCGAACGCTGGAAGAGTTGGAGGCGCTGAAGCGGAAATAAAGCAGGGAACAGGGAATAGGCAACAGTGCTTTGGAAAAGGAGTTTGCGCAGCGGGCGGAAGAATCCGCTTCCCCTCCACACTTTCGCGCATCCAATTCCCGCAAACCCCGGAGGTCCCATGAACGACGCAAAGACAATGGAAAAGGTAACCCGCACAGAAGCCGAGTGGCGAGCGGCGCTAAACCCTGAGCAGTACCACGTGCTGCGCGAGAAAGGGACGGAGCGGCCGTTCACGGGCGCGCTGACAGAGAATCACGAGACGGGGAATTATCACTGTGCCGGGTGCGGGGCGCTGCTGTTTCTCTCCGGCGCAAAGTTCGATTCCGAGTGCGGCTGGCCGAGCTTCATGATTCCCGCGGACTCGACCGCGGTGGAGGAGCACGAGGACCGCAGCTTTGGGATGCGGCGCACGGAAGTGACCTGCGCGCGCTGCGGAGGGCACCTGGGCCACGTCTTCCCGGACGGCCCGCGGCCGACGGGGCTGCGCTACTGCATCAACTCGGCGTCGCTGACCTTCACGCGGGAGGAGCCGCAGAGACCAGTCTGAGCGCGTGTCCGCGCAGCGACATGGATCAGGGCGCGTACACGATGGGACGGTAGGCCGGTTCTTCGCAGATCTGAAGGCGAGAACGGCACCGGCGGGGTCTGCATTGCAGCATTGCTGCATTGCTGCATAGTGAAAAATCAAAACGGGAGTTTTGGCCGTTATGGGTCGCGAGGCGCGTGCGGCCGCGGCGTTTTCACTCAAGTTGGCCATGATTGACGCTCCTTGGAAGCAGAGGTCAGCTATCAGCTTTGCTGGTGCGAGGCGAAGTGTGTCATCTGCGCCTCGCAGTGAATTGATATGACCGGATTCTGTTGGATTTGGTTCTACGTTTCCATTGTGCGCCGGCGGGAATAATTAATCGGCAAAATTGGTTGAGGAATCTTTCTTTTGTTTTCAGAGACTTGCAAGTTTTTTTGCTGTGCGGGGGTTGACACGGCGTGGGGTGAATGCCGGGGCGGGATTCCTGGCGAAGAGCCGACATTTCAGTACAAATTAGGCCCGAACCTGGAATGGACCCGAAGCACTCTGAGATTCGACGAGCGAAACGTTACTGCTTGGCGCTAAGAAACTCCATCCTCTCGGTTCCCGGTCGATGCAAACGCAGCTCCGTTCACAGGAGATTGTTTGAGAAAGAGCCGAACGAGTTCGCCTTGCCGTTGCACTTCGGTCTTCAGGAAAATGCTTTTGAGCTGGGATTTCGCCGTATTATGGGTTACGTTGCACAGGTCCGCTGCTTCTTTAATTGATCGGCCCTCAAGCAGGACCATGGTGAGGCGTGCCTTGGCCGCAGTCAATCCGTAGCACCGCCGCAAGAGATCAACAGGAAGCTCAACGTTCTCATCGGGATTGGAAACAAACAAAACGGCAGAGGAATGCTGACCAAGTCCGATATTGACATGCCTTAGAGGCGCCACGGTTATCGAGAGCGGCCTTCCATTTGCCCTGGAAACAAAAAGCGTTCCACCTGCGCTCAGTCCCCTTCCGCAGCCAGTTCGTATTGCTCTGCCAATCATCGATTGCAGGCATTCCGATTCTTCATGCCGGAGCGCCCTCAACTTTCCGTACACGACCGACAGTCCATCGTTGCGCCGCACCGATTTTTCCGCGGTGCTATTCATCAGAAGCACCTGCCCATATTCCCCCACAAAAATAATCCCTGTGGAGAGCAGGTCTAGTGCTCCCTCAAGGCACGATGTCCGCGCTTCTAATTCCGAAAGCTGAAAATGGAGTTTGAACGCCTTTTGAATATGCGGAATGAGAAAGTTGATGATCTCCAAATCGAAGTGCTGGAACTCTTTGGCGCGGGAGCTTCTGAAGAGACTAAGGCTCGCCCAACGAGTTGGGGTATTTTCAACCAGGCCGAACATGCCATGGGCGATGCCATAGCGAGCCATAAAATCGTTGTAGAATCCGGTTTTCACGAATTCTTCGTGAAGGCACAGAGATTCGGAGGTGCACACAGTTCCTGCTGGCTTTGACCGTCCCCGAATCGCCCATACGTCGAGTGAGCCATAATGCTCCTGATAGAGACGGGTCGCTTCAGGATCTACCATCCAACCGGCAGAGACGGTATGCACTTCATGGCCAAATTGATGCATTACCAAGGCTGCCGAATCGGCGGCTGCTGTCTGGGCAAGTTTCCCAAGGAACGATTCCCAGAAGTTTGCGTCACCCGCAGCCTCGTAGACAGTGCCCACTAAATCGATCAGTTTTTGCCTGTTTGGCGCCATGATCGGGCCTCCACTAAGTAAAGATCACATTTCACCCACCAGATGCTTCATCAAAGCACTCGGAGCCTGGCATTCAGAAGATCGATTACTGATGCGCATCGATTGGGGATCGCAGGAGGGGGAGATTGCCGTCTAGCGAGAGATTGTCATGGGGTGAGGGGCTGCATGTCAATCTATAGATGCGGCGTTCCTTTAATTGGCGGCAGTCGGAAGCCGGGCTTGCCGGGTCCGGTCTTGCCCGCGTGGGTGGCGAGCGAAGAAGGCTGTTCTTTTCCGGTTAAGGTTGTTTTCTCCGGTTTTAGATCCCTGGCCGCATTTCCTGCTCGGTTCCCTATTGCACCGTGAGCGGAATCGTCATGGACGCACTCACCGTGCCGCTGGTCGCGATTACCGTGACTTTGTAGCTGCCGGTTGTTGTACCGGGGTTGCTGCCGGTCGTCGAACTCGACCCGCCGCAGCCGACAGCTCCACCAATGACGACGATGGCGAGAATCACTAGCAGCCCAAGGTTGCGCAGCCGTTTGCGGGGCATTCCTGTAAAGATTAATAACGCTGCCAAGGCGCCACCACCGAAGGGCAGGAACGGATGATTTTCAAGCGTCGCCGAACCGCTGGCCGTGGTGTTGACGGTGAGCGTGCTAGAATCCGCCCCCGTCCCTGAGACCTGCTGCTGCGCTGGATTGATAGTGCAAGCGGGCGCGTCCGTTGCTGTTCCGCTTCCTTGATAGGCCACCGCACAGGCGAGGTTGACCGTTCCCGAAAAGCCGCCAGCCGCGGAAAGCTGAATGGTCGCGGTCGCCGAGCCGCCCTGCGAGCTGATGCTGAGCGAGGTGGTGCTCGATGAAACACTCACTGCCGAGCCGCTACCCGACAGGGCGATTGTTTGTGGCGAGCCGCTGGCGTTATCGGTGATGGTGAGTGTCCCGGTTCGCGTTCCACCGGTTGTCGGCGAGAAGGTGACGGAGACGGTGCAGTTGGCGCTTGCGGCCAGGCTCGTGCCGCAGGTATTCGTCTCGGCAAAGTCGCCCGAAGCTGCAATGGAAGCAATGCTCAGCGCCGCGGTTCCGCTGTTGGTGAGTGTTAGGGTTTGCGAGGGGCTGGTTGAGCCCGTGTCCTGCGCGGCAAAAGTCAGGCTCGTGGGAGAGATGGTAAGGGCGGGAGCAGCCGGATTGACGGTCAGCGTCACCGAAGCCGTAGCCGTGCTGTAATCCGTCGTGTCAGCGGGAGTAAACGTGACAGAGAGTGTCTGCGTTCCCGCGCTCAGCACCGTGCCTGCTGGCGGATTGTATGCGAACGTACCGGTTACCGACGCGCTCGCGTCCAATTGCGCGCTCGAGAGCGCCGTACCTTGCACAATGGGCGAGGGCGTGCTCCAGGTGATCGTGGGCATGGATTTGCCCACCATGATGTTTACGGTGTTCGACGTTCCGCTGGAATAAGCGGAGTTGGTGGTCGAATAAATCGCTTTGAAAGTGTGCTGGCCGACGGAAAGGGGCTGCGTGGTCATGGTGTAGCCGTTGTTCGGCACATTCGGCAATGCGCCTGTCACCAGGGCTGTCGCGCCGTCATAAACAGACCAGCTGTATCCCTGTGCAATGCCGTAGGATGGCGTTTCGCTCGCCGTCAGTGTCACGCTTTGGCCGTAGCTTATTCCCGATGAAGGTGAGGCGGAGAGCGCGACCGTGGGCGCCGGCTGACTGCTGGGATTAATCGTGATCGTCAATCCGGCCGTGACCGACTGCGGCGTGCTTTCGGAGTCTTTAACATCAATCGTGAAATTGAACGTGGCAGCCGCCGTTGGCGTTCCTGATATGACGCCGTTGGTCGCGCCGAGAGAAAGCCCGGCAGGCAGGCGGCCGGAGCTGATGCTCCAGGCATAAGGCGAAACGCCGCCGCTGGCTGCGAGGCTTTGCGAATAGGCAACTCCTACTGTTCCGGCAGGCAAGCTCGATGTCTTGATCACCAGTGTGGTCGGAGTCGAGACTGTGAGGGTTGCGAAGCCGGATTCCATGCCCCCGCAGGTGAGCGCATAGGTGTAGGTTCCATCCGTTGTCGGCGTGATTGTTGCTGATCCGCTATAAGGTGGATTCTGAGTTGCACTGAAAGTGCCGGATTGAAGGCCAGTCCACGTCCCCGCACCCGTTGGGGCGCCCTGGATGAATGCGTAGCACTGCTGTAATGACGTACTGTAGGCGTTTGCGACAGACCAGTTGAGCGTAACCGATTGTCCTGGAGCGACCGTTTGACTGCTGAAGGACAAGGCGACGGGCGGCTCAAGTGCGGGCGAGACGGAGAGTTTCCAAACGGTGCCGGAAGCATATGTGCCGTTGCCGAGCGAATTTCCGCCGGAGAGTGTCGTACCGTAGAGATTTCCATCCGCGCCCTGCATTGGTTGGGTATCTGGAGAAGCTCCGTCAGGAGTGTTTGAAAAGCTATAGACCGCTTTTGCCACTCCTTCTGGTGTGAGCTGATAAACGCTTCCTGCCCCGTTGCTCCCGCCAGAGTATTCCGTACCGTAAAAATTTCCATCCGATGCGAGCACAAGCCCGTCTTCCATCCCCTCGCTCCCGTTTGCGAGCGTGTAGACAGGCGTCAGCGTGCCAGAAGTTGTAACTTTGAATACTATCTGGGGTGGAGGAGAGCTTCCAGCTGCTAGCTCGGTTGTTCCGTAGAAGCTGCCGTCAGCACCTTCGACTAGCCTCGATCCCGGGAACGCGCCATCGCTGCCTCCAGTAAAGCTGTAAACGACACTGTAGCTTCCGGACGGCGTAATTTTGAAAATCACGCCACAGCCGGGTGTGGTACTGGCATTGGCCGGACATGCACTTCCCCCTTCGGCGGCCGTGCCGTAGAAGTTTCCGTCACTCCCCTCGACTAAGCCAGCTTCGGGCGTGACGCCGTCTGTGCACGCACTTCCGCCTTGACTACAAAAGTTATAGAGCGTCGTGAGAGTACCTGCAGGGGTGATGCTGAAAATGGTTCCGTACCCATTTGCTCCGCCCGCCACCGTGGTTCCGTAGAAGTTGCCGTCAGAACCTTCGACTAAAACGCCATCCGGCTCAAACCCTCCCACACAATTGCCGTTTGTTTGCTGGCTCGCACAAAAGGTATAAAGAGTCGACTCAGTGCCCGAAGGAAGGCTGATTTTGAAAATAAGCCCGTCATTGTAGTTGCTGGCGTCTCCGCCAGTGGTTAAGACACCATAAAGATTCCCGTCGCTCCCTTCTGTCAGTCCAATCCGCGTTTGATCTGGAACTGTCGGGAAGTTGTAAATCAACGCGGGCTGCCCGGACGGAGAGACTCTGAATATTGTGCTGCCTGTGCTGTTATTTGCTGTGGCGACACCGTAGAAATTCCCATCACTCGCCTGAATAACCGGCGCGTAGATATTGATTCCATCCGAAATCGCCTGGGGCGCATAAAGCACCGACTCGGTATAGGACTGGGCGTGCATGTTGGAAGGCAAGGCAAGACACAGTGCGATCGACATAAGAGATATTGAGAGGCCATGTCCATGATGTAGGCCCGCTGCGAGTTCACAGCGACTCGGAGCCCGTCGGCCGAATTCCGGTGAAGCGTGATGTTCATCGAAATATGCGCACCTTGCTCCACTAGCGGCCGAAAGCGGTTGAAGTTTCATGCTGGTTGGCTCCCACAGATGAGCCACCGTAGCAGCGGCGGAGGTTCGAGTCATCACCCTTTCGGGTGAAACTTTGCGAACAGGTTCAGTCGCGTTCGCTTGGACGGCCTTGTTGCACCAGCCGACGCCGCAAGCAGTGATGAGCAAGCTCTGGCCGAGGCGTGACTAACTACTCTGGAAAGGTCGAGAGCACATCACTCCCCAGAAGTTCATTTGTACTCAGCTCTATTGATAAATACCGACAAAGGCTTCGCATCAAATTTGGGACGTGGACAAAAGGTCTGGACGGCAACCGGCAACCCTGACCCACGGGATTCCAGCTGCCGACGATTCTGCATGCCGGCGGTGTGCGCTGAGACAGTCGATATTTGGACCGGCTTGTCAAAGGATTGATCGCGAGGGATCGGTGCGGATGGGTGCTGCGATACAGGCCAGCTGATTGGGCGAGAGGGAATGGGCCTATAATGCTGGCCGGGTCAGGAGGAACGAAAATGTCTGACACCAAGGCCGAAATCCATTCCATTCTTGCGTCGATCAATGCTGCCTGGCGCGAGGGTCACCCGTCTGCAATGCGCGAATACCTTGATCCCGAAATTGCCATCGTGCCGCCCGACTTCAGGGAAACTCTTCGTGGACGCGAAATTCTCGTGGCAAGCTTTGAAGAGTTCTGCACAAATGCGAAAGTGCTGGAGTATGAAGAGACCGATGAGCACATCGACGTGGTTAATGATTGTGCCGTGGCCACGTTCCGGTTCCGGATGCGGTATGAGCGCGCCGCCTATCGCGAGGACTGCTCAGGCCGGGATCTTTGGGTTTTCGCACGGCACGAAGGCCGGTGGATGGCCGCCTGCCGTGCCATGATGGAGCTGAAGGCAGAGCGCTCGCCGATGGAAAGCCCGCTAGCCGTGGCCGCGGCCTGAGAGCGAATCTTCAGCAAAGCCGGAGTGATTTGGCGAGCAGGCGCGCCGCCCGGCGGGGATGTTCCGGCAGCAAAAACCCGTCCATTTCGGACGGGTTGTCCTGGAGCGGGAATTTTGGGAAAGCGTCGGTTTATGCCTTGGCGACTTTGCCGCTTTTGATGCAGTTGGCGCAGACGCGCAGGCGCTTGGGAGCGCCGTTGACCAAGGCTTTGACCACCTGCAGGTTGACGTTCCAGCGGCGGCGGGTGAGGTTGTGCGCGTGAGAGACGTTATTGCCGAAGCGCGGCCCTTTGCCGCAGATATCGCATATTTGTGCCATCGTTCCACTCCAGATTTGTTGGCGGGCGCCCGGTCCGCCGCCTCCGCCAGGCAAGCAGGCGCGGAAGCAAGGCCTCAGTGGCTCTCCGAAAGTCCAGTATACGCGGTAGATGGCCGGCTGGCCAAGGAGCGGCTGCAGGAGAAAACGGTCACTCAGGGGCCAAAACCCTCTTAATTTTCGCAGGGCTCGGGGGGCGCCTTCAAGTCGTGCGTAATCGGAGTAAAATAGGGATAGTACTGCACGAGCCGGTGAATCTGGCTCGCACCTGCGAAGGTTCCCGCACTGCGCGTCAGCGGCGGGCGACGGAGTGGGGGCGTCACGGTTTCGACGGGATCGATTGCAGTCTGGAGGCATGCCGGGGTGTGGGCACCCGTAATCGCCTGCAAAACCAAAGTTGCCAACAACAATCTGGCACTTGCTGCTTAATTAACTAAGCAGCCGTTCGCCGCGGCTTTGCCTGTGGGCCGCGAGCGGGCGTCGCACAGCAGGCTGGCGTGAGCGACTCGGTCCGTGCCGCTTCGCGCGAGATCATCGGACTAGCCTTATGCGCATCTTGTCCGTTCTGAGCGCATCGGGCGAACTCACTGGAACCGGACTGAGCATGGATTCTCCCGGCTGGCAATGATTTCGGACGCGGGTTCGACTCCCGCCGCCTCCACCAGAGATAAAGGCAATAAAATGATGGATTTACGCTGTGGGAAAATCGTGGAGTGATAATTTGTACGAATTTTGTACAAATGCTAGGCTGTTGGCATCATGCTTACGGTCTACACACGACACTCCTCCAAATGCCCCAAAAAGGACAATCCAACCTGGCGTCGTTGCCGCTGCTGGAAGTGGATCACGGGCTCGATTCCGGGCCGTCCTGGAAGTATGCGCGTTTCGGCGAAGACAAGGTCCTGGGAGCAAGCCGAGAGTCTGGCTCGCAAATATGAGATCGCAGCAGTGGGCGGAGACGAAGTCAAAGAGGCGAGGACGCTGCCCACTCTCAAAGAGGCCGTCAATGGCTATTTGGCGGACGCCAAGGCTCGCGGTCTCGCTTCAGCTACGATTCAAAAGCTCGAACACATCTTCAAAAAGCAACTCCTGAGCTTTGCCGATCAGCATCGCATCGTCTTCCTGCGCGACGTGAATGTCCGCAACATGACGGAATGGCGCTCGACCTGGAGCGACAAGCCTTTGGCGAGAAAGAAAAAGTTCGAGCGCGTCGTCGGCTTCTTCTGGTTCTGCGTGCGCCACGGGTGGATCAAAGACAATCCCACGGCGACGATGGGCCGCGTGGTCGCCAGGCACGTTCCGACGGACTACTTCCCCGCGCACGAATACCGTCGCATTGTCTCCGCTACCTACCGGCTTGGCGAGGACGCAGAACGGTCCTGGGCACCGGAAAAGCGCGGCATCCGAATCCGCGCACTGACGGAGCTGATGCGCTGGAGCGGACTGCGCATCCGGGACGCGGCCACGCTGGAGTGCTCAAGGCTCGATGAAAACAAGCTGTTGCTCTACCAGGCCAAGACCGGCATTCCGGTCTTTGTACCGCTCCCGCCACACGTCGTCGATCTGCTCGTTTCCATTCCGCCGGGACTGAAACCAAACCCGAACTACTTCTTCTGGTCCGGCAATGGTCTGCCTAAGACTTACGTCGCCAACTGGCAGCGCGCCTATCGCCGTCTGTTCAAGGTTGCCGATCTTCGCAAGCCGGACGGTACTCCGAAGCGCTGCCACTGTCACATGTTCCGCGACACCTTCGCCGTCGAGATGCTGCTGGCCGGTGTTCCCATCGATCAAGTTTCAATTCTGCTGGGCCATTCCAGCGTGCGCGTCACCGAAAAGCACTACTCGCCGTGGGTACGCGCGCGCCAGGATCAGCTAGAGAAGAGCGTGCAGTCGGCGTGGCAGCTTCTGCCGGAGCACAAAGCGGCAGCAAGCTGATATTAACTCTGCGTGTGCAAAGTGCCGCTCGGGAGCAGCTCTTCGAGAGCGCGCTCATAGCCTGAAACTTAGCGCGAGTACTGCTGGATCACCAACGTCTAGCCGACGCCAATTAACGAAGGCGACTCCGTCAACGATCGCTTCATACAGTTCCGGGGAACGCTGCCTGAATGTCTTCACATTGAGAAGTTCAAGCGCCAATACTGATCCGCGACTGCAGTGGATGGCGCTCATCCCGGAGGCAGGATCGTCTAGGTAAGTCATGCAGTCAATCCAAGCGTTCATATTGTTCCCATAGAAATCCGGGAAGCCGAATACTTTAGCAAACTCTTTGTGGAGGGACGGCCAGTCATTTATCTTCTCCCAGTCCAGAGACACCTTCGATGCGATCATGCTTTAACAATACCTGTCTTTGGCATACCACCGGCAACACTGAAACAGCATTTCCTCGGCCCTGCTAAACTGCTTGCGACATGAAGTGGTGCATCACGATTTTACTTGGCGTTGCTGTTGCTCTGGCGCAGAGCACGGCCCAATCGCGGAACCGGCCACAAGCAGTTCCAAAGGTGTTCACTTCCGCACTTTCACAAATCAAGGCAAAATCGTCTATCCCAGTTCTGCTCCCCAGCGAACTTCCCCAGTCTCTCACCAAGGTCAAATATGCCAGCGTTGAAGCGGCTTCAGCGGATAAATACGCCATTTCCCTTTATTACGAATTGGGCGTCGGCGATGCTGGTTTTGCTGCTTCCTTCATGGCAGAAGCGCACCCTGGCTATGGGCCAAACGATCTTCCAAATGTGATCGAGGTAAAACTGTCTCGCGGCATAATTGGCTATTTCCGCTCGGTTAGCTGTGGTGGCTCCTGTGCCCCGGCGAACCTCTGGTGGGAGGAAGATCAAGCCCTCTACCAAGTTCAGCTCGAATTGTCCTCCACTCTTCCGGAACACGACCAGCAAAGCGAGATGATTGCAATCGCCGACTCGGCGATCCTTGCTGGCGCACGCTGACGAACGCGAAAACGATACGGGAGCCACGCTCCCTCGACCGGCTCAGGTTCACGGCGCGGTGACCCTTCTGAGTAGCGCGGATGAATGCCATTGGACACCTTGACTAAAGGTGTCCAATGGAGTACAAGAAGAGTTAGTGCAGACGGTCGTCGAAACACCCTCCTATTTGCGGGCAGCCGAGGCGATCTTCACAGAGGCGGAGCGCGAGGAGATCGTCGCCCTGGTCGCCGCGAACCCGGAGTGCGGCGAGGTGATTGCAGGAACCGGAGGCTTTCGCAAGGTGCGCGTTGCGCGCGGCGGCATGGGCAAGCGTGGTGGAGCGCGGCTGATTTACATCTGGCGCAACGAGGCGTTTCCTGTTTTTCTCGTCACCGTCTACGCAAAGAACGAAAAAGAGAACCTGAGCAAGAAAGAACGGAATGAGCTGGCGAAGCGTGCCGATGAGATCTTTGCCAAATACCGGAGCAGACCATGAGCGCAATGTTTGAAGACCTGATGAACGGGCTCGATGAAGTGGACGCCTTTCTCGCCGGCCAGACGGCGGGTTACAAGGTGAGTGTGCCTGCTGAGGTCGATGTCAAGAGCATCCGCAAAGGTCTGAAGATGACGCAATCCCGGTTCTCGGATACCTTCGGCTTCAGTCTCGATGCCGTGAAGCATTGGGAAGGCGGACGGCGCACACCGGAATCCTCCGCGCGGGCTTTCCTGACCGTCATCGCCAAAAACCCTGGCGCGGTCATCGAAGCCTTGCATCCGCAGGTCCAAAGTAGGAGAGATGCAATCGGTGTAAAGGTGCGAGCAGCGGGAGTACGCCCAAAGCGCAAGGGCCCTGGGAAGCAAATCGATTCAGTCAAGAATGGCGTTTCGCGTCTGCGCAGCGTCTCACGATAGTCAATTTATCAACTGGCTCGTTGCGTACGGTTGCGATGAACCCGCAACATCACGCTTTCAGGTATGCGCAATGTTATGTAACCGCGCTTGCGCCGCGTTTCCGGGCTACCCCATTGCAGCACGCCCTCTTCGTTCTCGAACATGCGGCGGATGGTCTTTTCACTCAAGCCCCATCTCTCAGCGATCTCTCCTACTGAATAATGGCGCTCCAGGCCCGAAGCGGCTTGGCCTACGCTTTGAACTGGTTTCTTTATGAAGAGTTCTGCTGGCATAACATTCTCCTCACGAGAGTCTGTGGTTTTTGTATGAATGCGAACAGTCGTGCGCCGTGCTTGTGCTTTCGAAACTTACATTCCGAGCCCCATACCAATGCCGTGGCCGAAATCGTGTTTTGGAGTTTGGGGTTGGGCAATCTCCTGCGCTGGCGGGGCAATTGCCAGTTGTGGCTGATAGGCGCTCTTGTGTGACACGTCGTGACCGAGTGCTTCGGCGAGCGCGCCGCGGTCGTTCGTAAAAATCTGCGCGTCGTACTGGCCGCGTGAGACGGAGACGTAGGCCATGCGGTTGTTGAGAAGGTCCCTGGCGGCGAGATTGGTGTCAACATGGATGAGGACGCGGTCGGCAGTCTGACCCTGGCCGGAATAGCTCGTCACCGCGTAGCCGTGATCGATGTGCGGATACTGTTCGGGGTTGAGGTTCATCTCGCGTCCGCTGTCCAGCTTGATTCGCATGGCGCCATGCGGTGAAATGTCCTTCACCGTCCCGAGTTCGCGGTTGGCAATCTTCAAGTCTTGACTGGGCGCAGTGAACTGAATGCGGTCCCCCACAGAGAAAACCTTCTCATGCTCCCGATACACGGTGACACCCATCTGGCGGCGCGGATCATAGGTCCGTTCGGTGCCATCCACGCGCATGACGGTCAGCAAATTCCTTTCAGCATCGACTCGCATCACGCGTGCATACTCGCCTTTGCCGATGCCGGTTTCTTGCGACGCACGCGAATACCGGAGAATGTCATTGACCTGGTACTGCGCTGCCCATGTCCGGTCTGCGCCGGTCATCTCCTGGCGCGGTGCGAGTGTGGTGATCACATGTTCGACGCGGCTCACTGCACCTCGCGATTGCAATTCGGCATGAATGCGCTGATTGATTTCGACGCGTGAGCGATTGTCCGGCGAGACTACCAATGTATTCTCTGGTGACCGCGCATACTCGCGGGCGATGGCTCCAATGCGCTCTTCCCGGTCGCCAAATTCGTGAATTCGTCGCTTGCGGTCCAGACAATCGAGCGCCGCGCTCACATCGCGGCCAGCCAAATGCTCGACTGCCTGCTTGAGGTCCGGATCGCGCTGTCGCAGAATCTCACTCAGCTTTACCGTCATCATGCCTGCCTCCTGAAGTTGCGCAAATGGTCGGCCCGCCTCGACCGATTCGTACTGCCGAGTATCGCCTACCAGAAGAACGCGATCATTCCAGTGGAGGCGCTCGACGAATTGGTGCATCTGCTTCGTGGATGCGAGAGAAGATTCGTCCAGCACATACAATCTCTTTTGACCGGTGTCGGACTGCTCGCCCCGTGCAAGATGCCGTTGCAGCGTGGATGTTTGAATGCCTGCTTCCGCCAGCTTTTGCGCGGCGCGGGACGTGGGTGCAAAACCCTCCACGCGATAGCCCTCGGCCTCTGCCCCTTCGCGGATCACGGCAAGCGCCGTCGTCTTGCCGGCCCCGGCTACGCCTTCCAAACCAATGATCTTCTGGCGCGAGAGGAATATCTCATCGACGGCGTGATACTGCGAAGCATTCAGTTCCGGATGGCAGTCCTCGATTCTGCATCGCATTGGAGGAGAGATCAGCATCGGATCGCTATAGGTACGGTGATTGCCCGACTGCATCCGCTCGATAATCTCTCGCTCCATGCGGACCATTTCGGCGGTGGTGTACTGCGGAGCGGCGTGGCCTTCTTTATGGCCCACAGAACGAAACTCCCCAGTTGCTACACGATGCGCAAATTCTCGGCGTGCCTCGCCAAACGTGAGCTGACCCATGCCGCGGTCAAGCATCGACCCAAGAATGGCCCGTTCATCCTGAACGGCGGAGCGCTCGAAGACGTGTTTGTGCGCGTAAGTGGCGGCCTGCTGCGCAGTCTTTTCCGGCTGTTGTTGATGTTGGTGAGCTTGGTCACGTGCTTGTGCAACGACCCGATCCGCCTGATGCCCGAACTGCGACGCTAATTCGCGGTGCCGCCGCAACACCTCTTCCTGGGATTGGATTTCCTTCTTATCCCGCGTGCGATGCGCGGCGACCTGTGCTGCACCCGCCCCGTTTCTGCCAATCTCGATCAAATGTTCCAGGATTTGCTCGCGTCGCGGGCTCGAAGCCTCCAGATACTCGCGCGTATAGCCTTTGATCTCCGGCTGACCGTGTTTTCCGGCCTCGATCTCATAGCCTAGCTTTTGGAGCCGCATGGCTAGTTCCGAGCGATACACACTGGTCACGTATCGCTGCGACTGAAAAAGGCTGCGCTCCTGAAGCGCGCGCGACTGGCCGTTGTCGCGTTCGGTCATGTTGAAGATCACAGCATGGGTATGGAGCTGCGGCGCGGCGTATCCGTCCACGGGCCGCGCCGTGTCGTGCTCGAAGGTGGCAGCGATAAACTTGCCCGTCGTCTCCGGCGCGTGAATGTTGCCGATGCGGGCCTGGGTGTACCGTTCCAATTCCTCAAGTGCTGTGCGCACGCTTTCGCGGTGAGCCTGGCGTATGCGGAAATCGCCACCAACAAGCGCGGTGAGCGAAACCGATTTGGGCGCTGAGAACGTAGCATCCCATCCGGCGCGGTGCTCCACGCTGGTGATCTCTTTGCCGTATTCATTCTCGTAGGTTCTCGCTGGCTGGTGCCTAACAAGCTGCGCGCTGTTTTCTGGATGCTGGCCTTCGCTCAGCCGCGCGAATTGCTCCGCTCGAACAGAACCGTGCAAACCCCACTCCTCGGCAAGCGCGCCACGCCATTCGCTGTATGCCTGACGTTCGCGGCTCCAATAGTTCTGCTGCTCTGAAGCGAACTCCCGCGAGTGATAGGTTTGGGCTTGCCCTGCGGAGAGGGCCTTCGAGATGGTCAACATGCGCGTGAACTCCGAGGACGTGCGCGCGGCAGCATCTCGCACTGCCTTGCTCTGAAAAATACACTAACTCAAATTCGATGCACGTAACCACGGTGCAGCAAATTATTTTTCATTCATAGATTCACGTTTGACCGCGTCATTACTGGACATTCGTGTACATTCGTTGCCATTCTTGTAAGTTCGTTGCCGTTCGTTGCGCGGATATGGCGACCGAATCCAACGCGGAATTCCAAGGTCGATTGCAGGAG
The DNA here is from genome assembly GCA_035935755.1 of Occallatibacter sp. GTDB lineage: Bacteria > Acidobacteriota > Terriglobia > Terriglobales > Acidobacteriaceae > Telmatobacter. The sequence continues at coordinate 20,013 of DASYWU010000015.1, forward strand.
GAATCGGCAGCGCAACGCCCAGGCTTACCGAGCTGTATGCATTCGTACAAACGCCGACGAATGTGGATCGCTTCGGGGTCGGAATGTCGGGCTTTAGGCCAGGCTTTGGTCGCACGCAAGGGAGCTTAATGCGAGCGCGAAGACGCCTCGATTAAGTGACGCATCAGTGCGCGTTCAGAGGGAGATTGGGAGGATAATGGCGGGCGGATCAAGCCGCCCATCAGAATCGTTGCGAAACGGAAAGCAACCGCTTCGCTCGCGCTCGCCGAAAGCATTCCTCAGCGCTCGACAATTCTTTCAGTCAATCCACTGCGATTCATCCCAGGGTTTCGGCTTTCGATTAGTGGACTGAACGCCCTCTTTTCCGGGGAAGATCCAGTGCGGCTTCGCTTCCTTCTTCGGGGGGCTAATCGGGGGCGGTTCCAGCTGTAATACGGGCGCGGTATCTGGTGGCATCCCAGGCGGTACTGAGAGCTGATCTGTGGCGATGCGGTCCCATATCGATTCCGAATCCCGCTTGACGACGGTCGGACGATTGGTCTGGTGAGCGCGCTGAATAGGTCCCAACAAAGACTCTCCAAGCCGGTTCCAACGACTCCAAAGCGCTCCGATTCGGCTCTTCATGCCGTACCGTTTCGGCGTCGAATCCCAGTGATTATCGGAGGTCCAATCGGGTTCGGTTAAGGCTGTCCAAAGCCGTCTCCATTCGACTGCCAATCCCTGTCGGACGAAGACAATTGCAATGACGATCCAAGCCAGTAGGTAGGCACATCCTTCGAGCAACGGTTCCATTGTGATGTGCCAAAACCCTTGCCCCGCGTAGAAATCATCTCGCAGAAGGTCTTCGATCGCTGCGGAATCATCCCATATTGGCCGACCTTTTCCGATCCCCCTCCACCCTCGTTCGAGAGCCGATTGGGAGAGCTGAAGGGGTAGGTCTCCCGTCTCGCCGCGGACCACATCGGGAGCGAGAACGATCTCGCTTTTCCGGCCGGGAGCAGTCAGGAATAGCGGGTCAATGCGACTCCTCGCGCCGGCGTGTTTCGCGCCTTCAGTGCTTGAGAAATAGGTCGGCCAATAGTAGCGCTCAAGCGGCAAGAGTTCCTGAGCAAACCACGTCCACCACAGGAACCATAGAGAGCCGACTAAGCCAGCCAGCAACGCGGCGGTTCGCCATGGGAAAGCCTCAGCCAAACGCCGCCATCGCACTGCTATTCCCCTTGGCTTCCGCCATTATTCCGGCGCCTTCGGGCCAGCGTTTCCTCTACCTTCCGATCCTTGATCGCTTCGGCATACTCGGAGATCTTGCGCAGGTCTTCCTTGCTCAATGGTCCCTCGGAAGCCTTGGCGAAGAGGTTCAATACAAGGGCGCGAACGCCCAGAATCTCCGCCAACAAGATCGGATCAGGCTGCCCTTCCCGTTCTTGATGAGCCTGAGCAAGCGCAGCGTCGCGGAGCCATTCGGAGATTTTTTGACCTGCATTAGTCGCCGCCGATTCCACCACGGCAAACTCCGCTTCAGTGAGTCGAGTCGCGATGGATTTGGTCCGATAAGCCTCGCTTGCCGGCGCGGCAGGAGCCGTGGGCGGGATTGACGAGGGCGGCTTGGCGCTGGAAGATGCCATCGGAGAAACGCCTTGCCTGAAGATTCGGCACTTGATCGGATTGGATGCACATCTGAACTGGCGCGTTTGATAACCGCTTGCCCGGCAATGTGTTCACGCGCGTAAACGCGCCGGTTGCATTTTGGAAACGTGAAGCGCGGCCTGTGAACCTTGTAAGCTGGGTGCGCAGATTTGATGCTGGAAACCGAATAGAGGACGAACAGGCTCATACTGAAACGAACGGCGGGTGAAGTGGTTCGAGTTGCGTTCGACGTAACTTCATGGACCGGCGCATGTTCTTGGAACATGAGAAGAATACATTCTTCTCATAGCTGGCTAACACCCGCAGCGAGGACGGCGGTCAAGGGCGCGCGCACTTTGCGCGTTCATCAGAGCGAGGCGCAGACCCTTGAGGGCCACCACAGCGGAGGGTTGGCGCGCAAGCGCGCCGGGGGTGATGGTTCTACCTTTGCTTTCAATGTGTTTACGCCACACTGGCTCGATGTATACGCTTTATCGCCCGCTACGAATGGAATCTTTCGATACTTACGCATTTTTCAATACATTATCGAATGCTACCGCGTAAACGCCGCATTTTTCGCAGGTGCTTGCCGCGCGCTGCTGATTCCAAACACGTTCACGCGCGTAAACGCGCGGTATCTTTACAGCTACCCAGCCGGGGATGACGTGTCAACGTTCATCCGCTGCGAACGCAGCGCGGGCCTCGCTTTCGAGGCTACCGGCTGTCGCCATTTACGATGCACTCAGGAAACTATTCGTGGCAACCAAATCTCAACGCGCGGCGAAGGCCAACGTCCCGGCAAAATCCGAATCAGCAGTGAAAGCGAAGTGGGAATCGGTCACATGGGACGACGTGGCGAACTGGGCCGGAGCGCGCTCGATGACGCGCGGGCGGGCATATCAGCAGGGCGGACACGTGCACGATCTCGCGATCTCGGCGGACGGCAAGCTGCTGGCAACCGTCTCCGGCGGGCGTCGCTACGCAACGCAAGTTTGGTGGGAAGCGGATGTCCTCCACTCCCGTTGCACCTGTCCTGTCGGCTGGGATGGCTGCAAACACGCAGTGGCAGTCGTCGCGGCCTATCTGGATATGCTCGCGAAGGACGCTGAAGTTTCCATTGCGGACGAGGCGGACAACAGATGGGAGAAGCTCGCTAGTAACGTTCCGGAAGAGCCATACGAGGACTTCGAGGACAGTGACGAAGCAGAGTCAGAGGACGGCGAAGCCCACCCTATTCCCCGACGGCCTGCCGGGAAAGGTCGTGCCGACGACGAGAAGATTCGGAAACACATTGACGCGAAAAGCCGGGAGGAACTGGCCGCGTTGGTCTGGTCGCTCACGCAGCGTCACCCGGCGTTGCGGGCAGAGTTCCGCGAGCGCATTGCCCTCGGCGAAGGCGACGCAGACCGCCTGATCGCCGAAGCTCGAAAGGAACTGCGCCGGGCAACCTCGGAGCCGGGCTGGAGGAATTACTGGAAGGGCGAAGGCTACACTCCGGACTTCGGTCGGCTCGCGCGCTATCTGGACAGAATGGTCGAACTCGGCCACGCGGACGCCGTGGTGAAACTGAGTCGGGAGATTATGTCGCGGGGCGTGGAAATGATCGGGCAATCAAACGACGAGGGCGAAACGGCCACGGCTTTTGCGGAGTGTCTGCCGCCCATCTTCCGAGCGGTGGCAAAGTCGAGTTTGCCGTCCGCAAAGAAGCTGCTTTTCGCCATTGATGCCGACCTCAGAGACAAATACAACGTGATCGAGAGCGACCTGCTGGATGCCGTGCTGGAGAAAGACGCTAACCTAGCCGATTGGTCAGCGGCGGCGGACGAGTTGGCCCGTCGTTTGCAATCCGAGACACGGAACGGCGGAAACTTCCACGATAAATATCAGCGTGAGCGGATCGCCGACTGGCTGGTCCGGACGCTGACCAGGGCTGGACGCGACGACGAAATCATTGCCGTTCGGGAGCGGGAGGCGCGCGTCACCGGCAGCTATGAGCGGCTGGTCCCGCTGCTTATCGAGCGAAAACTTTACGACGACGCCGAGCGCTGGGCGACAGAAGGTATTCAAAAAACCTTCAAAGACGCTCCCGGAATTGCAGACCAACTTGCCAAAGCAATGGGCGAGATCGCCCGGCTGCGGGGGCAATGGAACGTGGTCGCCGCGCACGGCGCATGGGAGTTTTTCGAGCGCCCCGGACGCGAAAAGTTCGCCGCGTTGGTCGCCGCCGCCGAACGTGCCGGTTGTCGGGAACCGGTCGAGCGATTGGCCCTGGGATTCCTCGAAACCGGCAAGCTGCCTTTCTCCGTCGCCGTAAAGAAAGAGGGAGCGCACAGCGCCACTCTTCACCCGGACTGGCCGCTGCCGCTCCCTGATTATTTGTTGCCTTTGTCGCGAACAGGAGACGCGCATCCGCACTACGATGTGCTGATCGACATGGCGATTGCCGAGCGTCGCCCCGACGATGTTCTGCGCTGGTTCGACCTGTGGTGCGCGGCGGCAAAAGGCCACCGCACGAGGTGGAATTTCGGGGCTGGCAGCTATGCCGACAAGGTGGCCGCGACGGTTGCCGAGTCGCATCCTGAGCGTACTCTGGAGATCTATCGCGGCTGTGTCGAGGGGAATCTGCCCCAGGCAAGTGTCTCGGCTTATGAGACGGTAGCTGCCTACCTCAAGAAGATGCGCCCGATTCTGAAGTCATTGGATCGTTGCTGGGAGTGGAACGAGCTGGTGACGGAGATACGGACGAAGTACCGCAATCGCCCCCGCTTCATGGAGATTCTGGACCGCATAGAGGCTCGCCCAATTCTTCAGAAACCCAGTAGGCAGAAATGAAACTTTTGCCAACATTCTAGCTCACCCCTTGGGCGCGACCTGTGCGGCGTGGTGCGATACAGTGCTCAAGACTCCTTTCGAAATCGCTCCGCCTTCGTGATTGACCAAGGCACCTGTTCTGCACTGAAGCTGGCAAAAGTCGCACACGCGCTTAGAATTGGACACATAGAAGCATTTTCCACGAATTGCACGCAGACTGGCGGAGGTGAACGAATCGTGAGCGCACAAGGTAGCCGCCTGTTCCTGACCGGACGCTTCACGGAAGCAATCGAATATGCAAGGCAACATCACACAGAGTTTCGCAAAGGAACTGACATTCCTTATATGGCTCACCTGCTCGGGGTTGCGGCACTCGTAATGGGTGAAGCCGGAGGAAGAGTTCTTGTCACGGAAGATATGGTTATCGCTGCGTTGCTTCACGATGTGGTGGAGGATCACGGCGGGCTAACGCGCTTGCATGAAGTAGAGCAACGTTTCGGGACCGATGTCGCCAGAATGGTAAAGGGCCTTTCTGACTCTTTCGCGGAGAGTCAGCAGCCGAAGGATGAATGGAAGAAGCGCAAGTCTGAGTATATTGAGCGCTTGCGTCATGAACCCGATGACGTTGTTCTGATCTCCGCCGCAGACAAGCTTTACAACGCTAAGGCAATTCTGGATGACTTCAATGAGATTGGTGAAGCGATTTGGGAGCGGTTTAAGCGTGGTGCGGATGAACAGCTTTGGTATTTTGATGAACTGCTCGCGATTTATCTGTCTCGACCGCGTAACCGGATCGTCAATGACTTGAAATGCGTACTACGCGAGCTTGCAGCCTCGATATCGGAGCCGTTACAGCAACCCACTTCAAACAAATAGCTCTTCAGGATCACTCAGACCGTGCCCATGCCTCGACCTCAGATAAACAGAACTCCAGGTCATCGCGTACTTGGTAGACCCAGAATCGCATCACATCCCAGCCAAGATCAATGAGCATTTGGGTTCTTAGCTGGTCGCGACGGCATAGTTCTCCATCCCAATTTCTGTGGTAGAACTCACCATCAATCTCGATGTCGAGCTTGCGGTTCCCCACGAATAGCGCAAAGTCGCAGGCGTCGAGAGTAGAATTCTCCACTCTGTATTGCGGAATTGGCCGCGCCTGCATTAGCTCCAAGCGCCTGCAAAGATGGGGATAGAAATAGCGCTCCCAGTCAGAAACCCTATCCGGGTGGGCAACTGTTGGGTATTCACAACCGCCGATATTCGGCACAGTGACATTCACCGGCTGAGTAGCCTCCAAGTTCTCCACGTATCGAACAAATTCCTGGAGATGCTTGCTGTTGCAATTGCGCATCGCGTTTCGATTGCCGACGACGATCAGCGCAGCTCGCGCACGCGTAATTGCGACATTAAAGAGATTCTTACTATCGCGGCTTGCATCGACAAACCAGCGCGCCCCGCGTGGCATGGTGTCGCTCACTGCTGGGGAGAAGAACATTACATCCCGTTCGTCCCCCTGAAAACTGTGGGCCGTCCCGCAGAGAAAGCCTGCTTCCCCCAATCTCTGCGCCAATCCTGGCCGTTGGGACACGATCTGCATGATCCGGTTTACTTGTGCTCGAAAAGGGCTCACGACCCCGATAGATCCCCGGTAGCCTCCTTGGATAAGCCTCTCGACTTCTACTACGACGGCCTGTGCCTCCGCCTCATTCACGGCTCCACCATCGTCGCCAGGAGCGAATTGGGTAGGGCATTGAACATCGACCCAACGAATCGCAGGTTGATCCGGGTAAGGAATGCGTAAACCCTCATACCGGGTGACAATACGGAGCGGCCCGCTCTGGTAAAAATGTTCGTTCGAGAACTCGATGATTTGGGCATGGGAGCGATGGTGATCCCTCAGCATCACTTTGCGATTTTGTCCGCGGAGAACGTCTGCCAGTTGAAACAAGGACGTGACGGAGTAAGACCATCCCGGTCTGTCTTCCCAAAGACCATGCCTTTTCACAAGCTGAAAATCCTGTTGCTGGAGGACCTTGCTGATGTGGGGCAATTGCTTCAAATCCCCTAGGATGACCACCTGCTTTGCCCGAAAGAGAAGCGGCAGAGCCGAAGCGATATCACATTGACTCGCCTCGTCGATGACGAGCAGGTCAAAAAGTCCGGGCTCGAAAGGGATGCGACCGCGTGCCGACAGCGAGGTGACGGCCCAGCAGGGGAACAAGAACGGAATTTGCTGAAGCAAGTCTCGAAATATCGCTGGCCCTGGCGATTGTGCGTCGTTTGCGCCCATCATCAAGGTGAGTTGCGCCCTGATATCGTTAATTCGCCTTCGCTGCACATCATTCATGCGCGACGGCTGGAGGCGAAGCCAAGCCTTATAAAGGTCTGCCGAGCACGCGCAAAACGCTACCGTCAGTTCCCGTCTCCGGCGCGCAAGCGATTCGAGCGATTCTGATTGGTTCAACCCGTCCAGCTTCTGAAAATACAGTCGGGCCTCCGACCACTGTGGCACGCGTTCCACCAAGCGCTTTGCCAGCAGTATCCACTCCCGCATTGAAGAAGAGTCCGGGATTCCGATGGGTAATGAGCAGCCGAGTTTCTCCAATTCCACCCGTAGCGGGGCTCCGGCTTCGGCAACGCGTCTGAATCGTCCTTTGGAGATCAACGGCCAAATCGACTTTGAAGCAAGATTTTGTTCGGCTTTGGTTGCGTTTCGGATGGCGCTCGAAAGGGTTTCAATTGATTTTTTTGACGCTTCCCAATCGAGCCCTCGAAGTGCGGCGAAACCTTGCTCGCCAAGGACTCCTCGTGTCTGTTCCACCCCCTGTTCGAGTCGGTCCACCTCGTTTCGGAGATCGATAGCGGACTGGAGAGCTTCGTCGAGCACATCCGCCCGCTTTTGTAGTTCCGCGTTGCGAGCCTCACACGCTTGAAGCTGCTCCTGATCTCCGGGCAGGGCGACGGTATCCAGCAATCCATCAAGGTATTGGGGGAGTGCCTGTTGGTAGTTGGACGACCCAACCCGTAGCAAAACAGGCCTCGATCCCATGCTGTTCACGCGCTCTTCGACCTCATCCACGGCCCTGTTGTTCTTACTTGCAAGGAGTACCGCTTTCCCCTGAATCGCCGCGTTAATTACTATTGCGGTAGCCACCTGAGATTTTCCGGTTCCTGGCGGGCCGCTGATGACGGTCAAGGGATTCGCAAGCGCCTCCCGCACTGCTTGCCGTTGCTCTGCATTCAGTGGGAAAACCTCGACAAGCGGCTTATTGGATGTGGGTGGAGCCGAAGCCGTCTCTGTTTTGAGCCAACAGCCGAGAGCGGTAGGCCCATATTGCATCTCAGGAATGCCCTGCAGCCGTTTAAGTTCTGTTTCCAGCCCGCGTGTATAGTCGGATGGTTCCGAGGCGATCAAGATACAGCGGTTGTATATTCCTTGCTGTGTTACCTCTGCCAGCCGTGCTCCGCTGCTCAAGGTCGCCGGGCGAATCTCTTCGCGCCAATCCCACGCTGGCCGAATCTGGCGCAGAGATGCAATTAACCCTTCTACCCCACGTGGCTCTTCAGCCCGATCTTCCAAGCCTAGTTTCTCTGCCAGATCAGCGGCTTCTTGAAACAGGGAAATTTCCCGCAGATTCGTAAGGGATTTGAGAGCTTCGAAGTTGATCTGGGGAATATCCACTAGCAAGGTCGCGTTGCCTTGGTCCGCATATTGTTCCTGAAATGAGAACAGAAACAGCGGTTCGATTTTGAATCTATTTCTACCGATTCCCTTCAAGCGCACCGGATAACCGAGAAAGAGCGTTTTTCGACTCATATCCCGCTCAAGCTCATTGAGGAATTCTTGCGGTGCCGGCGAGTGCAGGGCAGTGGCATCTCCGACAAAGGGAGAGATTTCCAGCTCTGCGTACTCCCGCACGCCGTTGTTCGGATGAGCAGGCAGGCTCACACCACCAAGGTCTTCGTGGCTTAAACAATCCAGGTAATACTGGCAGAGCCGTGCCAATGGCATCGGCATTTCCTCCGTTTCGCCGCTTGGAACATTTTGTGCTCCTCTAAGTGTTGCATGAATGGTGCGACGAGCTCGCTTTTCCGGTAAATCGGAGAGCACTTGAGAAATTGGGGATACTCTGAAGCGTGGGCCGTACAGCCGTCCGCAGAATTGTCGCCAACTCTTCCTTCAGGAGCCTTCGCGATGCCAGAACGAATCTATCCAGAACTCACGCCCGAGCAAAAGGAAAGCGTGATCCGGGAGTTCCGGAGAAGCCTTGAGGCAGGTGGATGTTCGCCGAAATTGAATCCTTCGCTGCTTGGGCTAGATTGGGAATTGTTTGAAACGCGCGAATTCCCCGAGCATGCCAACGATGTCTGCTTTAGTAACCCGCCGGAATTCATCTCTCTCGCGTTCTCGGCGCTCGATGCCTACGCCACGGCTATGTTGGCCGCCCACCTTTCCATTGAATCTCTAGGGTGCCTGCAATTCACATGCAGCCTCAAGCGCCGAGGGCCGCAGTTGCCCATGTACCTAGAGTTCGCGACAACACCGGAGCAGGGCCGGATTAACCCCGACTCGATAATGGCGGAGTTACTTGGTTCGTTTCCAAAAATTCTCAACGCCCGAGGTTTCAAAGACCTCACAGTAATGTTTATGGAAGGCGAAGGATGCGTAATGGAGTTCGAATATTCGGGCAACACGCTGGCCGAAGTTTCGCCGTTTCTCCGAGATCGTCCTGATGACCCTTGGCCGCAAGTCAAACTCAGCCTCATTCCGACAGACGAACTGAAAATCCGCGCACAAACTATCTTGGCCTTTCTGCTCACTTCTAAGTCCGCAGAGGGCAAACTCAACTGACTAGAATCGCGGATTTGCGCTCATTCGAGATCATGGATCCGAGCAAAATCATCGGTCGCCGTCAATGGTTCACTCGTTCTCGGGTGGACCGTCGATATCGACAATATGCGGTTCGTTGACGAGCCTGTACGCCTCGTTGACAACAGACGCGTTAACAAACCGCGTTCCCATTGGCAGTTAATTGCCCGTGGTCGCCATGAATATGCCCAAAAACGTTAAGTAGCGGCCTAATCTGTTCAACTACTTTTGCCAACTCCTCGCATCCGAGATGAGCGGCGGAGGGCTGCGATTGATCCAGCACACCGAAAGGCGGACCATGCGTGATGAGAACGTCTGTGTCTTCAGGAATCATCTGCCAATAACGCCGGATTGCCGCGCCGCGCGCGACATTGAACGCCCAATTGTTGAATTCGGGCTGAACAGGCGATCCCCAGAACTTCAAACCCATGAGTTCCACGCCGGAGTTTTCAAGATAGATTGCATTGTCGAGCAATTCCCTGGCGGCTCCTGGATGGCGCTCGAACATCAGATCGTGATTTCCAGCGATGACAACCTTGTGCCGATGGGACTGTTTGCCGAGCCAGTGATTGAAATCGACAATTTCTTTCGGTATGTCGCCGAATGCCATGAAATCCCCGGCATGAATGAGTATGTCGCCGTCCGGCACGCTCAATTTGGCGTGCTGGCCGTGGGTATCGCTGATACAGACGATGCGGAGCCGAGGCATAGATCAACTGTGGTGTGAATCACCGTGAAGAAGTTCGGGGTGGGCTTCCTTCAACCACGTGTTTACCTGCTCCCGCAAGGTGGTCAGATCTTTCATGACCTGGGCAAGCTCGGTAGGTGAGACGCCGCCGGCCAGATCGTAGCTTGTGGTGTTGCGCTTTTGCGAATGAGATTTGATCTTGCGCACCCACTTCTCGCGCGCGGTCGCGTCTTGAGTCGTCAGGGTGTGTTCGAGGCTTTCAATCACGCGTTGGTGATGCCCCTGGCCGAGAGAGACGCGAAAACCGCTGGCTCGGAGAGCAATGTTGGCGAGCGTGAGGATGCCGTTGTAAGCGGCCTGGAAGCGCAGATCGTCGGAGATGCCTTCCACCCTGGAGTCCGCCTGCGAGCGGTCCACGATCGTGAAGAGATCGGCAATCTCTTTCGAGCTGCTGGGCTCAGCCTTGTACCAACCGAGTTGTACCAGCTTTTCTAAACTCATCCTCGTCGCCGATCAGGAAGACCTTTTTGCTCTTCTTCAATGATTGCAGAAAGTGGTTGCCGGAGCGAAGCCGCGTCTTCAGGTCCTCATTGGAGTAAATTGTCGGATTCACGGGACGCCCCAACTGCTTTTCCACGGGACGCACGGCGTCCAGCACCTCATCGAGCGAGGCGGCTCCGATCACCATGAGATCGATGTCGCTGGTCGCCTTCTCCTCGCCCCGTGCCACCGAACCATATACAAAGGCAAGATCGATCAGGGACGAGAGCGGCGCAAGGGCCGTCTTGAGCATCTGAAATACCCCCGCCGTTTTTGCGAGCAGTGCCCGCAGTTCCGAATATTCCGGGTGCTCCTGGTTGGCCTGGTAAAACACTTGATTGCCAACTGTGGAGCGCTTGATCAGTCCTGCATCGGCGAGCAAGTTAAGCTCCCGCTGCACGGTCCCCACGCTGGTCTCCACCTGCCGGGCGATTTGACGAACGAATAGGGTCTCGTCGGGCGCACCATACAGAAGCGCCAGGACCCGCCCTCTGGTCTGGCCAAAGAGCAGATCGCCGACGGACGTGAGTGTCGTTCTCATTTCGAGAACAATTGTACTCAAAATGAGTACAAGCTGGCAAACGGTGTGCGCTCATCTCTACAACCCGCTGCGCGCAGCGAAAAGTCTGATTGTGTTTTCAGATCCCAATCTCCTGGTCGTAGGCGGCCAGATCGGCGAGCGCCGCGCGGCGTTCAGCCTGGCTTGCTGACTCCCGCGCCTTTGTCTTGGCCTGCATCACGGACTGGATTTCGTCAAAATGCCACGGGCGAAACTCGTGGGTATCCACGCCAACATCGAGGGAGAGTGCCAGGGGCTCGTCCGGCAGGTTGCCGTGTGAGTGTCCATAGAGATGCCACGCGCCTTGAGCGTGATGCGGCCACACCCTCATCGCATAATGGCAGAGCACAATTCTCTGCTTTGCCGCGTGGATCTCGGACAGCAAATTCCAGGAAGCGAAGAGATGCTGAAGTTTCAACGCCGTCTTGTCGTGGTTGCCTTCGATAAAGTGGATGGTCCGGCAGGCCAGACGCTTTCTATAGTCGGTCACACGTTCCGGTCCTCCGAGGCAGAAATCCCCGAGGAAATAGAGAATATCGTTCGGCTTGGCGCAAGCGTTGACACGTTCGCAGATCGCTTCGTCCATCTCCTGCGAGTTCGCAAACGGACGATTGCAGTACCGAATGATGTTGAAGTGGCCGAAATGAAAATCCGCCGTGAACCAGACACTGCTCATGGATTCATTCTCGTTGATCCAGGTCTAATCGTCGTCGGCTGTCATTCTCATTACAACTCGTGAAACAGGTCGCGTACGATCTCGCGCATCCACTCCGGAAGCGCGGAAAGATTGGTACGGAGGTCATCACGAATTGCCTTCCCATGCTGCGGGTCTCGAAGGATGGAGAGAAGGCGACGCCGCAACTGTCCGTCGTCCGAGGGGAGCATGTCACGCAGCCAGTCGAGCGCCTGCACGAAGCGCATCGCGGGCCGGCCTGCCCAGTAAAGACGGCTGGGCGAGGCATGACGAAAGTTGATGACGAGCCTTCCGAGACTGACGGGACGGAGGCGCGCATCGGTCAGTACGGTGACGCGCGCCGGGACAGCGTCGGTCAATCCGAGGTCGTTGGCCGCCGTGATGCCGTCCACGAGCACACGAACGTTGTTCTTCCGGGCGAGTGTGTCGATTACGGCGCGGGGATCGGGAGAGGTGGGTTTTCCGGTAAGGCGATTAGTGCTTGGAACGTCATAGAGACCACGAGCGATGCGACGCAGTTTCCCAAAGGCCACCAAACGGTGAAGGGCCTGGTCCACGGCAGTGCGCGGTCCGAGATCGGCGAAGTCCTCCGGGGTCCAGACGCGGATCTTCCGTCCGGCGGCAACACGATTGCCGATGGCGGCGGCGATGCTGGGTGAAGGAACTGGCATAGAAGTATGTCAGAAAATTGTAGCAGTTTTCTTACCGATTAAACTGGCCTCCAGCATCGGCTTTCCAAACTGGAGGCGGCGGGGATTTGCTCAGGCGACCGCAGACCATCGAAGCGGCGAGGCCAGCGGTCGAGTATGCTGATAGCCAGTCGGGACGCGGTGGCTCCATCGAGTGCACTCCGCGAAGCTTGTACGAGAAATGTACGGGGCGGGAAAATCTCGAATTGCCGGGGTGTTTTGTACAATTCGCGGATTTTTGTACAAAAGTTGTAATTCCACTTGGCATTGTGGACTTTGTGGCATTTTGTAAGTTTTAGAAATGATTGATACTTAATGACTTATCCTGTGGAAAAAGCGTTCGACTCCCGCCGCCTCCACCATAACCAAACTGCTTATTTTCAGCAGTTTGGAAATTCAGACGGAAAAATCAGAGTAAAACTGTACAGCCACTGTACAGTCGCGCCCATAGATTTGCCCCAATTCGGCGATTCGAGCAGAATCTCGCTGAAGTCGGGGTGTCCATTGCTTTCCGTCTATACCCGTCACCATCCGGACTGTAAGAATGCCGGCGACAAAACATGGCGCCGTTGTGGTTGCCCCAAGTGGATCTGGGGATCGCTCAACGGCAAGTTCATACGCCAGAGCGCCAAGACCCCTCGTTGGGAGGAGGCCGAGGAACTTCGACGGCAACTGAGCGAGGGATTGTACCCAACGGCTTCTCATGACTCAAAACCGTCTCCTGCTGCCGCGCCAGTCCGCGCGGTTCCGGCCGCCGAGGAACCAAGACCCGCTCCAGCAAGGCGGCGGGTGACGGTGGAAGTGGCGGTTGAGGCATACCTCGCCGATGCCAAAAGCCGCGGCGTCGCGGCGGCGACGCAGAACAAGCTCACCACGATCTTTCGTAAACAATTCCTTGGCTGGACACGTACGCAGGGACTCGATTTTCTTGACGAGATTGATCTCGACGCTCTGCTCAACTTCCGCAATACCTGGGGCGATGCGCCACTGGCGAAGCAGAAAAAGCAAAGCCGATTGGTCGGGTTCTTCTGGGCCTGTGTCCGGCGCCGGTATGTTCAAGAGAACCCTGCACTCGGCCTTGGAAAGATCAAAGTCGTTCAAATCCCGACTGATTACTTCCCCCCTGAGGAATTCGAGAGAATCCTTGGCGCGACGAGCAACTATGGAGATCCGCGCGGCGGCTTCATCCCCGTGGAGGACCTCCGCACACGTCTCCGCGCCATGACACTGCTGATGCGCTGGAGCGGATTGCGTATCCGCGACGCCATCACCCTCGAACGGCACCGGCTCGACGGCGACAGTCTCCTGCTCTACCAGGCCAAGACGGGCACCCCCGTCTATGTGCCCCTTCCGCCCCACTTGGTCGAGGCCCTCGAAAATCTTCCCCCGGGTCCCAGACCCAACCCCCGCTATTTCTTCTGGAGCGGCAACGGCGATCCCAAAAGCGCCGTGGCCAACTGGCAACGAGCCTTTCGCCGCCTGTTTGAGCTGGCGGATATCCGACGGCCGGACGGTGAAATCAAGCGCTGCCATCCGCACATGTTTCGCGACACGTTTGCGGTTGAGATGTTGCTTGCGGGCGTGCCCATCGACCAGGTGTCGCTTTTGCTCGGACATGCTTCCGTCAAGATCACCGAGAAGAGCTATGCGCCGTTCGTGAAAGCCAGACAGATCCAGCTTCAGGAAAGCGTCCGAAATGCGTGGAATGCGAACCCGCGGCCCGGACGTGGGCCAGAAAGCAGCCCGCCCGCTTCGTCCGCACCCGAAAGGAAACGCACAGGCCTACAACTGGTTCATTCTCGAAAGAAGACGGGAACGGAATAAAGGCTACTGGAGACGAAGGCCGGAATATTCGGCCACGTGCATCTGGACGCGGGCATGGACGTCGTCCCAGTGTTTGTCGAGCACCTGGAAGAACCGCTCATCCGCGCGCTCATTCAGCACTCGCATGCGAACCCATGAGCGAAGCAGCATCGACTCGATGAGATCTTGCGGAACGCCATCCAGTTCGCAATGGGTGATTGCGTTCTGGAGGTCGTCGATGGTGAGAATCTCCTCAGCTTCTTCTTCGCCGGGCAGATCGGGAGGCCTGCCGAGCCAGGTACCGGGCGCTGCCCGCGCGGTTTCAATTTTTGCGATCCGCTTTTGGATCGCATCGCTCCATACCCGGTCATTCAGATCTCCGTGGATCATGTCCAGCAGTTGGCGGATTCGGTCGAGGTCAACATTATCGTGGCGAGAATGAGCCGCTGGGTCCGCGTCACTTTTGCTGGCCACTCGCACCGGTCGCAGAAGGAAATCGAGCCAAGCCTCACGAAAAAGTCTCTCAACGGCGAAGGAACTGAGTCCTTGGTCATGGGCACAGAGCGCGGCAATGGCAAACTCCGAAGCTGCGAGCCGCTTCTTCCTGATAACCTCGGAGTGGCCGAACTCATGGTGCAGCGGAAAACAAAAATCGATCGCTGTGGTGTCGGCGTCGACAATGCGCTGATAGTCGCGCAGCGCCCGTTTCCATCGGCCAAGTGATCGAGCGGGCCAAAGATCCTGGTTCCCGTCGGTTACGAGCAGGCCGGTTTTCTCAAAGGCGTAAATGAAATCGGGGCTGACTCGCTCCTGACGCATCTTCCTGGCGATCTGTTTGCGCGTGGCCGCATCTGGAGTTCCGGAGAGTTCCTCGAACCCGTGACCAAGCGGAAGAGGAGCCGCACCTTGGCTTTCGCCGAGCGAAGCACCTGATCTTCTGCCGGGCCGGACTTGACGCCCTCTCGTCATAAAAAACCGCCTGCGGCTCATTCTACGTCGCCCAAAGTGATAACGCTAAGGCGCAGGATCATTTGACCGAGTACTGGATCCGCGTTAAATCTTCCTCGCACGAATTGGTCTCGAATCCTCTTCTCCCGAGGTGCTGAATGGAACCTACATACGAGCAGATGAATGTTTCAGGAACATCGGATAAGCCACAGAATGGCTTCATCCCGCTCGCGCTGGAACGGCATTTCACTGTCGCAGAATTGTCAAAACGCTGGTTCTTCAGCGAGAACACCATCCGGCGTCTCTTCAGACGAGAGCCCGGCGTCGTCAAGATTACTCGTCCGCAGACCCGATCGAAAAGGGAGTACACCTCCATCCGGATTCCGGAGCGGATTGCCGAGCGCGTTCACCGGCGCCTGCAAGGGCTCTCCTGAAATGACCAAACCAAGGCTCTTCGCAGTGTTGGCGACTTCTACAGATTCCGTCCACCTTCGCACGGCGCTACGGATTTGACCGAATTTCGGAGAGGAGGCATCTTCAGTTCGGTTCCCGGTGCCTCTCTGCATCCGGCAATCCCGAGGAGACGCGAATGTTCGATTCGCTCGAAGAACTATCTGCAAAACTGTCGGCCACCGGCTACTTCATCGACCCCGTTACCACTCAAGTCGTGTTTCTGGCGGTCAAGTTGCAGAAGCCGCTACTCCTGGAGGGGCCCGCGGGGTCGGGCAAGACGCAGCTTGCCATTGCCCTAGCCGCCGCAGCGGGGACGCGTGTGGAGCGGCTGCAATGTTATCGCGGAGTCACAGTAGAAAAGGCCATTGGGCATTTTGACGAGAGCCTGCAACGGCTCTACATGGAGTTCTCGCGAAGTCGGCATGAGGACTGGCAGGCTCTGCAGGCGAACCTCAAGGGGCGCGACTTCTTTCGCCCTGGCCCGCTGATGCGTGCGCTTGAATGCGAGCGGCCGTGTGTTCTCCTCGTTGACGAGCTCGACAAGGTAGACGAGCATTTTGAAGCTTTTTTGCTTGAAGTCCTCGCAGAATGGCAGCTGTCGATCCCCGAGTTCGGTACCGTCACTGCGAAAAGCATCCCCTTTGTGGTGTTGACAAGCAATGAGGAGAGACGGCTCGGCGATCCCATTCGCCGGCGCAGTCTCTACCTGCGCATCGAGCACCCAACCCCGGAACGAGAGGCGGAGATCATTGCCAGCCGGACGCCGAACGCCGATGAACAATTTCATCGCGAGATGGCCGGTATTGCACTTTCGTTCCGGAACTATTCACTGGAGAAACCGCCGTCTGTTTCCGAGATGATCGATTTCGCCAACGCATTGCAATTGCTCGGAACCGATCACGTCACTGTTGAGCTTCGCGACATGCTATTGCCGCTTTTGGCAAAAACCGAGAAAGACCGTCGCCATCTTCTACTGCGTGAAGGTTTTCAGAGCTTGCTCAATGATGGCGCGCGATTCGCGGCGAAGATGGCTGCGCGAGGAACATCTGCGGTATGAGGTGGCTTTTCTTCATGGCTGTTGTTTCGCTGGCATGGATACCCGCGAAAGCGGACTCCTGCCCTGCGGTCAAATGTGTCCAAATTTATGCGGCCCGCTACCACGTGCCTTCCGAGTTCATCGCTGCTTTGATCGATGTCGAGTCCGGATAGAATCCGCGCGCGGTGTCCCCCAAAGGGGCGATGGGGCTAATGCAGCTTATGCCCGCGACAGCTCGTCGCTTCGGCGCCTTTGCCCCCTTCGATGCGGAGGAGAACATCGCCGCGGGAACCCGCTAAGTGACCGTGCTTATGTGGGAGTTCCACGGGGATTTGCGCCTGGTGGCTGCGGCCTACTACGCCGGCGAGAACCGGATCGCGGTGCGGGGATTGAGCTTTGACAACCCGGATGTCGTCGCCTACGTACGCTCCGTTCGCCTGCACTACCTGATGCGCTTGCACGCCGCAACCCAATGGTTCAGGAGGCCATTGCCATGAAACGTCGCTGGTTCATTCTGATCGCGATACTGCTTCCATTGTGGCCATTCCGGGTGAACGCCGTTGAACCCGTCGTACCGGCGCGAGTTGCAACCGTCACCATCAGCCCTGGGGCTGTGACCGTACTGCACCTCCGGCCCGAGTTCGAGTCGACGATCCGCATGCCCGAAGCGGTTAGCTCTGTGATTCTCGGCAGCCCGAGTGAGTTCAAAGCCGAGCACAGCGCAGGTGAGCCCGATTATGTCTACGTGAAACCGATCATGAAAGGACCCGCTCAGTCGAACCTCCTGATCGCGACAAAATCGGGCCAGGTCGTCGTTCTGGAACTCATTAGCAATGGCGAGACTGCGCAAAATGCAGCAGTGCCCGTGGACTTTCTTGTCGAATATCACGTCCCGCGAAGCCTGTTGATCTTCTCCGCGCCGAGTCCCGTATTGAAATCCGCCGGAAAGAGTCCGCAGAGACAGAAAACCATACGAACAGGCACGGCGCCTGAGTTCGCAGCGATTTCGGCCATCGATGAGGAACTTGCCGGGCAGGCCAGAATCAACGCGCCGCGGTGGATGAGGTGGGAAGGAAGGCAGATCGAAACGTCGATCGGCGCCGTCCGGCAATGGGGGAATGAGACCTCCGTTGCCTACTCCGTGTACAACAATTCGGACCGGCCGGTGGAGATTCTTCCTCCGCAAATCCAGATCTCCGGACGCAGAGAAGGAAGCAAGAAGAGGAAAGGCAGCAAAAGGATACTCTCCGATCCGCTCGAGATTCGCGACTATCGGCTCAGCGCAAACAGACTTGATCCGGGGAAGCGCGCCGACGGCGTGGTCGTGTTCGACCGGCCAAATTTCAAGGAGTCCACAGAGCAGTTGTTCCTTCAGATCGCCCAGGCCGATCAAGTGGATCATCCCATTCTGATCCGCCTGCCATTTACTCCACCCATCGCGGCGGACCGCCAATAGAGAGGAGTCTGAGTCATGGAGACTAAGGACAACCGTAAATACGGAACTCGGGACCCGTCAGTTCCCGCGGTCGGGCCGTCGGCGCCCGCCGCGACCACGGCGTCATTCGAGCCATCGAAATCGACCGATGAAGATCGAAGCGTCCGGAGCGAACCCGCTCCCCAGATGAGATTTGCTACACGCGGCGAGCGCAAGGATCCGGATGAGATGAGCAAGACCAAGCTGGTCCTGCTCGCCGGTGGCCTGCTGGTTGCGGTCCTGTTCTTCGTTTTCACAGCCGTCGCCGGCAAGGCGCCGAGGAAATCTACGGGGCGTATTCAATCTTCCAATCGTTCAGAAGTTGCGAGTGCCCCACCCCAACAACCGAACAGCAGCGTAATCCCAATCATGAACACGGTACGCACTCGAAACCTGAATAACATGGGCGAAGAAGTGACCCCCGACGAGATCCGCCGTACCCAATCGTCAGATGACGGCGTGGGGTCACGACGTAGAAATACTTCTGAGCAGGCGCTGGCAAAACCCGTAGCCGGAGCCTCCCTGGCAAGTGTTCCTCCATTCAGCGCAACGCAACAGCAGTGGGAAGATCCTCAGCCATACGAACAGACCACACGGCCCGCCAAACCGGAAGCACAGAGCCAGAACACCCTGAAGGAGCCCTCCATCGTCTTTGTTCGCAGCCTGGCGCAGAATCGGGCATTGCCGCCGTTGAAGGCACCAGTTGTTCATGACGATGCCCCGATCCTGGATCTCCCGCCCGGTACCCGCATCGAGGCAAAGCTCGAAACGCAAATCTCAAGCGCGGTGCTGGCGCCTGTGGTCGCGGTTGTCGAATATACCTACGCAATCGGTGACAGGATCGTTATCCCTGCCGGAGCCCTCATTTACGGCCAACTTGTGCAGGCGGATCCAAGCGGCTTCGTGAGCGTCAAGTTCGATGAGATCGAACTCCTCGACGGCGCGCGGGAGAAGATCGATGCAGTGGGTACGGATCTTAGTCTTGGGCCGATCAGAGGGAAGGTTTACGGGAAAAACCGGGGCAAGAATTTCCTGGTGCGCACTGCGTCGGGTTTGGGCTCCGTGCTCGCGGAAGTCGCCGGGAACAATACGAGCACGGCGTTCTCCGAAGAAGACTTGCTGCGGGAACGGCTGGCGGAGAACATCGGCACAGCGGGCGATTCCGAGGTGATGAGCCTGAACGCCAACTCCCGAGTGGTCGTTTCCGTCCCAGCCGACACAAAGATCTACGTAGTGTTCACCAAACACGAACAGAGCCCCTCCCAGCTTCGCGCAGTTTCTCCAGTTGCACAATAGATTGGAAGATTGGAGCGAACGGGTAATTCTCAATCGCAGATTGTCGGTGGCTGAATCGGCGGCCCGAGTGCCTTCCTTGCCGCTGCGAATGAATCGGCGCGGGATCGCGTCGGCTGATCAAGTTTAGATTCAATAACGCTATCAGGTATGCACTTAGCGGCTTCGTCCATTCCTGAGTCCAGCCCACCCGGGTGGTGGGATCGGAGGAGCCGCGTCAGTATTTAAGCAGATCGATTCCTTCAGGGTTTGTCATGCCCATTTCATGGTTGAGTCAGGATCGGCCCCGTTGACCCAGAGTGTGGATGGGCAATGATCGGTCCGGATGACCCAGAGTGCGGGATGAGGCATTTGCAGTCCCAATGACCCAAAGTGGAGATGAGCAAAGACAGGTCCCGTTTACCCAATGTGCGGATGGGCAATGATCGGTCCGGTTGACCCAGAGTGCGGAATGAGGCATCTTCGGCCCCGATTGCCCGAGTCGGAATTGAGCAAACACCGGTCCCGATGACCCAGAGTGTGGATGAGGCATCTCCGGCCCGATTACCCGAGTCGAAAATGAGCAACTATTGTCCCCGATGCCTCAATGTGCGGATGGGAAAGAATCGGCGCTTCTAACGTCAGGATTGTTCGACCCGCGCGCCGCGAAACTATCAAGGGATGTAAAGGAAATGTCCGCAACGCCGGCATATGTAGGTATGCTCCCAATTCCGTTGAAGCCGGGGATAGACTTCGCGGTTGTAGCGGGAAACCTTCCGAAAGCTGAGAATCATGCCCACAAAGCAAATGAAACCTACGCAGGCGAGAAATACAATCGGACCTTCAATAACTCGGAGAGAATTAGGATCGCGGGCAATCGCGACCAAGCCAGCAGATCCCCAGAAAATAGCAAATAAAATTCCGAATCCCCAGAGGAACAGAGGTTTTGCGTATCGCCGACGATCTGGTGGCGCAGCCGCATGGGCAGAAACAGATTGGGTTGTCCTTGAGCTGAAACGAGTGGAAAACGAGTGCGTTCCCTGCTGATACACGACATGAGCAGCGACGATATTCGTCGCTCCGCATTGATCGCACTGATAGGGCGTCTGCTGTAGTACAGTTCCCATGTTGTCGTCCCGACCTGGCGACAACTTGCGGCACCGGTCCTCTTCACGAGAGATTGTATCGCCGTTTCCTCCAAATCGCGCGCATGACAGCTGCAAAGCCGAACAGAGTCGGGTTCACCTTCATCGCCCATCTCACGCACATCATTGCGGATAACTCCCGTCTTCCGATTCGGTCCGTAACGCTTATTTGACCGAGTTTTGGTTCCGGACGATTCTCTCCCCTGTCACGGATGCTTCGAGCACCCGTTCCCAGGAGAAAACCTATGGAACCCTGTCTCAGATTCTGGCGCCGCTCTCAAGCTACCGCCTCAGCCTCCACCCGCGTTTTCCATCGTCCCGACGATATCAACTGGGCGCACATTGCGCTCAAGTTCCTTCTGGGATTCATCCTGTTTTTCAACGTCATCGCGCCGCTTGCGGCAACCGCGCAGAACCTCGGCGCCACGCCGGTATTCGGCCAGGCCGTGCAAGGAGAGCAGGCGACAACCGTCGAAGGAACAGTCATGAACATTGTGAACTGGGGATGCAACGTCATTGCCCCAGTGATCGCAGTTGCCTGTCTGGGCATTGCCGGTTGGCATTTCAAAAGCGGCCGCGGCTACCTCGGGTGGGGAGTCACCGGCATCGCTCTCATGGTCATCTCCGGCATGGGGAGAATGGCCGAAGGGTTCATCATGCAAGCCCAGGGCATTCAGTAGCAGGAGAGTTGAGCGATGCAAGCTCCGCGGTTTCTTCTCGATCTTTTGCAACTGTTGCTCGATCTCGCAACTCCGGCGGCTTTCTGCACGCTGGCCGCCGCCGGAATCAGTCTGCGGTACGAGGGCGGAATCAACTTCCACGTGAATGGGCGCACGGGCAAGTGGATCTTGTGGACCATCATCCTTTTGACGCTGCCGCAGCTGCTCTCCTGGGTCGCAGCGCAGGGGATCAGCATTCCGTCGACAAACGGAGCGATCGAAACAAACTGGCTGGCGCACATGGAGACGCTCTTCAGGAACTTTGTCAGTGAGATTGTGGTGGCAAAACTGGTTCCGATCCTCGCAGCGTACTTCGTACTCAAAGCCACGCTCGATGGCGCCGCAGGAGAAAACCCGCTCGGCTCAATCATCGCCGCTCTGTTTCTGATGTCTCTCTCGGCCACGATGCAATTGTTTGAAGGATGGAATTCGGGAAGTCAATACGCAATGACCGACATGCTGGCCTCTTTGTGGAATTACATCGCCGGCCAGATTCTGCCGGCCGCGGCGGGACTTGCATGTGTCGGAGCAATTATCAACTATGTCCGGCACCGGCCCTGGACCAGGCTGGTCTTCGCCGCGGTCTCTTTCTTGAGCGTGAGCGGGCTGCTCGCTCTCTTTCGAGCGATGGCGGCATGAGGAGCATTCGATGAGTTTCGACGGAGCGATCACGAATCTCGCCTCCTGGGCCGGCAACACCATCATGCCGACTTTGGCCGGCCTGTTCTTTGCTGGGGCTGTGTACCGCTACAGCAAAAGCTCTCCTTTTGAGAATTTTCTCTATGGAGGCTTTGCTTCACTGATGTGTTCGGGATTCTTGCGGGCAATCGAAGGCTTTGTTCAACACGCCGGCGCGACGAACGCTGACGCGTTCTGGCTGGCGACGATGAGCCTCGTGAACTGGACAGCCAATGTGATACTGCCCGTGTTCGCTCTGACCCAGCTGGCCGCAATGGCGCTGCACATGGGCGGAGTGGTTTCGGAGATTTATCCCGGGTCAACGTGGATCCGGAAGTTTATCGCAGCGATCGCCGCGCTGATGATTTCCGGCATGGTCCGTCTTGCCGAGTCGATGGTCATGCAGGCGCATGGAATCTGAGAGGTTGACGATGAGTCTCAATATCACGCCGGTGCACCGCAATCTGCACACGAAGGTGACATTCCTGGGTCTTGAGTTCGAAGACCTGATTCTGGTGCTCGCGCTTGCCGCAGCGATGAATCTTCTCGCTCACTTCGTGAACGGCAACGCACACGTGTTCGGATTGCCGCTCAATATCTTTATGGAATTCGTTGTACCCGCGCTGGCCGTGCCCTCCCTGATCCTGTTCAAGTACGGACGACCGCGCGGATACCTGACCGATCTTTTCCGCTCGTTCATCGCCCCGAAAGCATGGTGCGCGCTTGAACGAGATTTGGAACTGAAGGAAAGTTACCTGGTCGAAGACGAGGTTTAGTTCGATGCAGGCTTCGATTACAACACAAAAGAACGGGACCGTGATCGCTGTTCTTGATGCCGAAGCGGCGCGCGTGACATTTGCGAGCGTCATGTTCGCAGCACGCATTCATGAGGAGATCGCGCCCCTCGCAAGAATCGTGGAGCAGCAACTTGATATCGAGAGGGCTAGAAGTCTTGAAGGGGATATGGGATATGCCGGTGACCCAGGCAGAGCACGATAGAAAACTCAAGGCGCCCGCCGTCTGCGCGCTGCTGCCACTACGAGACTTGCCTAGAGGCAACAACATCATGGTGCGCACCAACGGAGCATTTGTCGCCGGCTATGAGTTGCGGGGCATCCAGACTTACTTCGCCACCGACAGCGACCGGAACCAGAACAAGGCCATGCTCGAAGCACTGTTTCGCAGCCTTCCCGACGTCAGCATGCGCGTCCAGTTCCGTTACGAGGTATCGGAACGGCTGGGCGATCTGTTTGACCGCTACATCCGCGAACAGCGCACCGGGCAATCTGAGGTGATGGCGCTTGATACCCACCGTTTGCGCAGGTGGCGCGAGAAGGAGCAACAGGGCTCCTTCCTCGAGAACCGGCTCCATGCGTACTTCATCTGGGATCCGCACGTTCATGCGAAGCTCTATCACTCCATCCAACAAAATCGCACCCTCGGTGGATTCACGCTGAGCCAGACGAAAGCCATTCAGCGCGCGCGGAAGGAGCACGAGACTTTTCTGGCAGAATTCGAATCCATACTCCGCGGCGTCGAGGGGGCAATGGAGTCGGCAGACTTGTGCCCGCGCAGGCTCGAGACTCAGGAACTCTTTGATGAACTGAAACACGCGCAGCACCCGACGCGCCGCGACCACAGGCCGTATATTCCGGGCGAAGAGAGGATCGAATATCGCAGCGCCCGGGAGCAGGCGGCCGAAGCCAGCATCCTGAGCGAAGCCGAAACTTACCTCAACATCGACGGATACCTCTACGGTGTCCTGAGCCTCAAGGAACTCCCCGATGCGACGATGCCGGGAATGCTCAAAAGTCTGTCCACGTTAGGCTTTCCAGTTGTGATCAGCGCGCAGGTTGTCATTCCGGATCAGGTGAAGGTGCTGAGGAGCTATAAGAAGCGCCTGCAAAAGATGACGGCCGCTCAAAAAGACGCGAACGGCAACTTCAAATCCAATCCCGAAGCCGAAGTGGCCCAGGCCGAGCTCATCCAGGTTCAGCGGGATATCATCTCCTCCTCGTTGAAGACGGCCAAGCTGAGTCTTTCCGTTGTCGTCCGCACTTCCGAACCCGCCATTACTCTGGAGGACCTTCAGCGGTCGGAGCGCGAGCTTGCCAATCGCACTCAGGGAGTACTGAATGCATTTACACATATGAACGGCGCAAAGGCTGTGGCGGAGACCATCGCCAAGCGGCGCATCTTCATCGGGACCCTTCCCGGCATGGCTGACGCCGACAAGCGGGACCAGGACATGCTGACGCTGAACGCCGCGGACCTTGTTCCGGTGGAGATGCCGTGGAGGGGAACACGGCGGAGCCCGCTCATTCTTTTTGAGACGCCCTATCGCCAGCTCATCCCGTTTTCCATGTTCGATCCTGACCTTACGGATGCAAACGGGCTTCTTATGGCCAAGACCGGAGGCGGGAAAACATTGGCCGCGCAACAAATGCTCTTGATGGCAGCCCGCGCAAATCCGCTGATTTCGATTCTCGAGCGTGGAGATTCGTATCAGCCGCTGGTCGAACTGATGGGCGGGGAGATGATCGAAATCTCTCTCGACGGCGATCAGACGATCAATCCCTGGGACTTGCCAAAAGGAGAAACTAAGCCCTCGAACGAACAGGTCTCTTTTCTGAAAAACCTGACCCGGCACATGCTGGGCGACAGCACGCCGCCCGATCTCGATGTCGATCTGCTGGACAGTATCCTGATGGAGGCGATCACGGCCACCTACAAACGCTGCAGCGCCAAGACCTCAAATCCAATTCCATTCTTCGGCGACCTGGCCGCGGAACTCGCGCACTGGCAGGATCGTGACCGCAACCAGAAGATCAACGCGATGGCCCAGATGGCCTCGACCAAGTTGCGCGCCTGGGTGGACGAAGGACCCTATGCCCGTCTTTTTGACAGGCCCACGACCATTGATCTCGACAGTCCATGGCTTTACTTCAACGTCGAAAAACTCAAAGACGATCCACGGCTCGAACGGGCCATGAGCCTGCTCATCGCGCATACGGCTACGTACCACGCCTCGGGGGCAACGGGCCAGCCGAGCATTGTGCTGCTCGACGAATGCTGGGCATTACTGGAGTCGCCGATTCTCGCTGGGGTTGTCGTGCAGCTATTTCGCACCGCCCGCAAACGCAATGCCAGCGTATGGGGTATCAGCCAGACGCCGGAAGATTTTGTGGGCACGCCGGATCGGCCCAATGAATACGGCGCCGGCATCGTTAAGAACGCGACCACCAAGATCATCGGCAAACAGCCGGGCGACATGACGGCCCTCCGCGAACATATTCATCTCAACGAGACTGCTTTAAACCAGATCAAAGCGTTCGCACAACCGAAGAAAGGCGTAAGCGCCGACTTCCTGATTGCCATCGGCGAAAAGGCGGAATCGACGCACGCGATCCGCATCGTTCCCAGCCCTGTGGATTACTGGATCACCACAACCTATGCCCGGGAACGCGCCTTCCGCAAGTGGTGGCTGCGGAAACACCTGGATGTCCCTTTGATCCAGGCTTACGAGGAACTTGCTCAAAGATACCCCCGAGGGCTGGCGGATTTGGCCGCGCTGCCGGTCGAGTTGTCTGGCGAAGTACAGGAGGTGCTGGCGCAATGAAAAGCGGAAACGAAGCAGAATTGGGGAAGCTACTTCGCAATGGTGTGCCGTGTGATGAGCATGGAGTGCCGGAGGGGAAGGATACGCGGCTTCGGCGCTGGAAATGGCGCCTGGCCGTAGGCATGCTTGGCCTGGGTGTCGGTCTCCTTGTCCCCACCGTTGCGAATGGGCAGTTCCTGGGAGTGTTCAATGCGATCTTCAGCTCGATCCAGAACGATATCGGCGCCTCTCTTGGTTCCATCAATGAGATTGCCCAGCAGATGCGGGCGCTCTATCAGACGACGGTGGCGCCGCTTGCGGCCATC
This sequence comes from Occallatibacter sp., assembly GCA_035935755.1. GTDB lineage: Bacteria > Acidobacteriota > Terriglobia > Terriglobales > Acidobacteriaceae > Telmatobacter. Next base: position 45,942 of record DASYWU010000015.1, read on the forward strand.
AATCAGGCGCGCGGGTTTGTGGTGAATTCGATCGAAAGATATCGCAGCTTGATGAATCAGGACTTTTATACATCGCTTAAAAGCGCCGTAACCCCTAGGCCCCAGCAGTTCGAGAGCATCCTGCACAGCCGGCTGTCGACTGAGATCCCGGCGCTCAAAGCGAGTTTCACGTCCAACTACGGCGCAATCCCGGCAGTCAACGCTGCGTCGCCTCAGGACCGCGTGATGATGGATGTCGACGATGCGCTCAGCCAGGAGAACCTGAAAACCACGCTCATTGCAGATCAAGGCGCGGACGTGATTCTCCGGACAGCAGACCAAATGGAGAATCAGGTTGCCGTTAGCACTCCGGGCTCGAACCCTTTTCTTACCGCACAGGCACAGGTCGCCAATCTACGCTGCCAGGCCTACATGCAGAAAATGCTTGCCGCGGAACTTCGCCAGGAAGCGGGACGAATCGCCCATGACAACGTACTGATCAAGCGCAAGGCGGCAGCAACCGGTGGAATCGACAGCATCATTACCGGCGCCCTCACATCGCGATAAGGAGTTCCCGACATGATCGATACCAAGCGAAATCCCAACAAAGTTCGGAAGCCCTTCTTTTGGTTGCGGAAGCCCACGCAGCAACCGGAGCTACCAAAGCCCGACACGACCGGGGAACAGACCCAGCGTGAATCCAGACCCCGGTATCGGCCAACGTTCGTGAAAGCGGTCCTGTCCGTTCTTGTGCTGCTCGTGCTCCTTCCCATGCGCGCGAAGGGACAGTTCGGCTTCGACACCGCGGCCATTCTGGCGGCGCTCTCGAAGATGCAGTCCCTGATGACCACCTATATTGCGGCTCCGCTTCGCACCATCAACCAGTACGAGCAAAGCCTGGCGAAATACGAAGAGCAGGTGATGTATCCCATCGCGGCGATTAATCAGGCCAGGAATTCGGTGACACAGTTCGAAGCGCAATTCAGGCAAGTTAGCAATCTCTTCCATGTCAACGTCGCGAGCGCCACGTTGCCGCAGTCACAGAGTCTTGAATCCACCCTGCTTTCGAGCAATGTCGCCAACATCCAGAGTGTTTCCCCTGAGTTCCAGTCGGTTTATGGAGTGGTCATGGCGCAGAACGCAGCTCCACCGGCAGTGCGGGTGATGACGGATATGACGGATGCGCAGGCACAGGATGCAATGAAACGGGCCATCGAAATAGACGCCCTTGCCGACGACGAGTTGAGCGAAGCCAATCAGTTGGGCCAGCAAATCGAGCAGGCGGCTCCGGGAAGCGCTCCGATTCTCGAAGCGGAAGCCGATGTCTGGGTAGTCCGAGCTAATGCCTATACGCAAGCGGCTTTGGCGGAGCTGATGCGCGCACGCGGCATCGACCTTGCGAATCAGAGCGCTCGCGCCAAGCTCGTGACGATAGACAACACCACCAACAACGGTCTTATCAGCGGAGCGCTGACGAATCGATAGCAGACATGTTGCTTCCCAGCCTACATCTCGTCCCCATGCTCGCGTTGTTCCAGTCAACGCAGCTTAATCTCTTCGAGCGGTTCCTCACTCAGGCGGTCTCAGGAATTGACTCGACAAGCATCACCTCGGGGATGCAGAACGTGTCGTATGTCATTTTGCTGGTGGGGTTCCTGTGGCAGGTGCACCAGTCGGCTCTACAGGGCGGAGATGTGCGAGGGCTGGGCACGAGTCTGATCAAATACGTTGTCACGGCTGTGGTGATTATGAACTATCACCAGGTTTTTACCACTATCAATCATGGGTTCGTGGATGCGGGCAACTGGGTCGGCAGCGCCTCTGGATACGTGGACCTATTTCAAAACTGGTCAGTCGCTCTCAAAACACAATTTAACCAGGTCGGATTTCAAAAAATGTGGGGTCTCATTACTGGTGATGTCCCGGGATTGCTCGATGCACTCTTGATTCTTGTCGCTTATTTGCTCTATCCGATTGTGATTGTCGTCTTCGGATTCTTCTACATATTCTACGGCAGTATTTTATACATCTTTGGGCCGATCGTGATTGCTCTCACGCCGCTCGGAGCCGCGAATCGGCTAGCGAAAACATATGTCTCGAATGTCTTCATCTGGAACGCGTGGCCTGTTCTCTATGGTGGATTCGGGGCTCTGCTCAGCGCGGTTCAAATGGGTCAACTTGGGCAGATGTTGAGCCAGGACAACTTCCTTGGCGCACTGGGAAATCTCGAAGGATCCTTTCTGATTGGCATTGTGAGCATCGTCTACTCGCTGGCGATCGCGATCATTCCCTTCGTCGCCAAGCGCATCGTCAGCGGCGACGTCGGCAGTACGGCTGTGGCCATAGTAGGGGCTGCAGTCACCGCGATCACCGCAGGAGCCGCGGGCATTGAGGGAGCTGCTGCCGGCGTGGCGGCGGCTCGAACGGGTTCAGCGGGCCCAACTTCTGCAGGAGCATTATCCGGTGTGGCAGGTACGGGATCAATAGCAGCTCTTCCGGCCTCCACAGGCGGCAATCTCCCCGCGCCGCCTCAACGTCCTCCCCTTGCAGCGTCTTCTGCGCAGGCTGGCTTCGAATTCACCTCCGGTGCACCCACTCTGGAGGGTCATGCCGAGTTGATCCGCAACTCGATCAGCGACGCGATGGGCACGGACGTTGCAGATGAGGTAAGCGGCAGCGCAACCGCACTGCCTGCCGAAAGCGCTGCGGCTCCGAATAGCAGTTCCGGAAGCGCCGTGACACGTGCCGTTTCCCGCTCCGGGCAGTCGGCCTTTCCGCGAAGAGGACCGACGGTTCATCGCTACAACATCGGCACGTGGGGCGCCTATCATGCGGCGCGGATTGCCGCCGGCAGCATCGCCAGAGCGGCCCAACCAGCGCCTAGCGGCGAATCGGAGGGCGCATGAAGAAGAAGTCACTTCCAGTGGATGAAGCTGTCTCGACGGCTCCGAAATATTACGAGATGGATGGAGCACTGCGCGCGAATGCCAACCGGGCATGGCTTCTCGCCTTTCTCACTATTCCGATTGCGCTACTATCCATCGGTTTTGCCGTCTATGTGCGCATGCAGCCCCCCACCATCATTCGCATCGGCCCGAATGGGAATGCCTCAATTTGGGGTAAACCGGCACGGGACGCGGTTTCCGATCTCTCGACAGCGGGAACCGATCAATTTCTCGACGAAGCTTTTGTACGCCGCTTCCTGACCAGCTATCTCAACTATTCGCCCGCGGACGTGGACGATCATTGGGCCGCCAGCCTGAACATGATGACCCGCAACCTGCGCGCATACACCCTGAAGGAAATGCAGGACGGCGACACACGGGGCAAAATCGAAGACGGCCAGATTCAGTCGGTGTTTCATCTCCGTGAGATCGATCCGGTTCCTGGTGAGCCGCTCACGTATCTGGCCTACGGGGTAAAGGATGTTCACCACCTGTCGAATGGGACCGAGACCACGGATCATTTCGTGAACGAGTACCGCATCCGCCTCATCGCGGATAAGCGCTCGCAGATGAATCCGGATGGATTGTGGATTGCCGAATACAGCGAGCGGCCGATTGACGGTGAACAGCGTGAGCAGGTTCTGGCAGCGCCCGACGGAAAAGACGGAGGTCAATGATGAGCACAGCCGCAGTTACCACCATTCCCGCACAACCGGCCTCTGCACAATCGGCGCGGCCGAAGAGAATGCGGAGATCACGGCAGCAGAGCGAGGAAGTCGCCCGGTACTTCCTTGCCAAAGATGGGACGTCGCCCTCGAAGCCAGAGTTGGGCGAGGAGGTTCCGAGCGAAGGAGAGGCGTTGATCAAGGCATTCCAATCAAAATCCGGGGTTGTGTATGTCCTCCATGCCTACAAGGCGGGGGCCGAGATGCAGGGAGGTTCTCCGATATTGGTAAAGAAACCAATGCAGAAATAAACAGAAGCAAGAAGAAACGGCCAGTGTGAGTTCAAAGAGGGGACACACCTGAAATATGGCTCATGTCGCCTCCTTTGATCCTTATCGCGAGTGCGATGAGGAATTCCGCTGACCCGGTTTCGCACCTCGAACCTGGCTCGGCTACACCCAACCCCTAACCGGGCGGCTAGGCGAAGAGATGCGAGAGACCGGCGTCAGCCAATCTCTTGTCACTTTGTCGTGAATCGCCAGACAAGTGAGGAGAACATGACAGCGAACAGGACACAGCATCCGGGACTCGATGAACGCCTCATTTTGGAACTGAGGATCGATGCCTCCGGTGAAGTGACCCGCAAGCCGACCAAGCTCGGACGGAAAGATACGCTGGAGGGAAAGCTCCTCGGGCAACTCTATCCCGGGATCCGAGTGGCGCGCGTCGGCGTGCCGTATGAGTTGACGCCATACGAACAGACCGTGGTCGAGAACCGCATGGCCGGTCTCACTTATGGCGGGGTCGAGTACAAGCTGGTGGGCGCGAGCGGATCGGCGAAGGACGGCAAGTTCTACTTCGTCGACCGGGCGCACGCCGGCCCGATTGCTGAGCGCTTTCAGCATTGGCCCGAGGCGGCGATCGTGTACTTTGCGATCCTCGTCTCCGACTGCAAGCTGATGGTCGAGGAGCCCAACCTGCGCATCGTCGTAGTCAAGGATCATGTCCTTGGCACCAACGACTGCCGTGGCTGGGCGCGCGAGTCCCTCTACCGGAAGCTGAAGATCGGCACCAACCGCTTTTGCCAGTTCCGCCTGGCATTCGACGCACGCGAACCGAAGCAGGCAAAGGGCGCACTGAAGGCGATGAGCGATCGTGTGGCCGAAAGGCTCGGGGTCGATGTCATTTTGCCCGAAAGCGCCTGCAAACCGGCACTCAAAGGGGGAGTGCGATTTCTTCCCCAACTGGGCACCTCGGGCCGCACGTTTACTGGCCCGGCGACTCTCGGGATCAAACAGATCTCCCGGCGGTCGGAGTTTGGATCAAGCTACACCCTGATCGAGCACGCTTCGGAAGAGGCCCTGCAGTTTGAACTGAAACCGTGGGCGCTCAATCGAATCAAGACAATGCGAAAAGCATGGGACGAAGGTGATTACGAGGCGCTGTTCGAAATCATCGGTAAGTCCGAGGCAACAACGATCGAAGACAGCGTCAACTTCGACCCCGACGCACTGGAGCGGGAAGACGATCCCGCCTCAGAAGGGAGCGACCCGGCGGAGGCGGTGCTGCTGGCGGACCGTAGTGGAAATGCCATTAAGATTCCCTACGTCTTCAACCAGTTGAACCGCAAGATGGCCCGCTGGGCCTTTCGCGCTCTCACCGGCGCCGACCTTCGGTTGCCCGCGTTTGCTCTCGCAGACGACGGCATCTTGATCGAACACCGGGGCAAGATCCTCTCGGCGTCCGACTGGATACCGGAAGACGGCGCAATCACGGCCTTGACGGCAGAGAAGGGCCTCTGCATCCGCTATCCGATCCGGATGCAGGAGGATCTCCTTCCCGTCCGCCACATCAGCAACCAGGAGTTGGTTCCGGCGCTCCAGCGGGCGCTCGGGACCACCGACCTTGATGAAACCGAGGCCTCTGAAATCCTTGACCGGCAGCTTCACTTGGAGGGGACCTACATCCTCCATTCAAAGACCGCGGGCAGGAATGGCGGCGACTTCGATTTCGACACCATCTGCGTGATGCCATCCGATCAGTTCCCGAAGTTCGTAGCGGGAAGGATCGCGTATGGGGAACGGTTTCAACAGGAGAAAACTAAGCACCAGAAAGCTAAATCTCCCTGGTGGAACGCGTGCCCGGTTGCCATGAAGGCGCGGGGAAACCGGATCGGCTCGATTACCGATCTCAAGACCTCATGCCTTGCGGCGGGACGGCCTGACCTGGCCTATAGGCTCGTTGAACAACTGCAGAACGCGCTCGACTCCTTGAAACACCGGGTCGAGATTGATGAATCCGTGATCAGCGAGATCCGGAAGGAGGTGGCTCCGGCGCCCTGGCTGCGTTTGAAGCGCGAGCGCAGGGTGTCGGATCTGCCTGCCCATCTCGATGTTGCGCCCACGGACAAGGTAGGCAGGCTCTACAACCTCCTGCGCAAGGAACTCGGCTTTCTTCCCGACGAAACCGGCCAGGGGTTCGAAGAGAAGATGGGGATCGAGGATTTCCGCGGGCTTTTTTCGGGCGAGAACGTCACCCGGGAAATGTTCGAGGAATGCCAGCTGATCAACTCGATCTACGGCGACATCGCCAGCCGGATTATCGAGCGCGAGGGAGAAGTCAAGCAGCAGTTGAAGGACGCTCAGGCGCAATGGGAAACTGTGCGGCCGAGCGAAGACAAGGAACTGAGAAGGTCGGCGGTGCTGGCGCGCAACAAAGCCCAGGCGGCCCTCTGGGAACACGAACAGGAGGCACGGGATCAGTTCAGCTCTCTGCACCTGTTCCTGCACTACTGGGCGCAGGGCAAGCAGGAGAATCGCCGGGCGTGGGCGCAGGCCATGAACGCAGTGGTCACCGGCGGCTCGGGTTCAGGCGCCGTTCTCTTTCAGGCCTTTCCGCAGGAGGTGGTCGACGCTTTTGCGGGAGTCACCGGCGGCGAACGTGTACGTGTGCGCATGCCAAAGACCGTCAACGGCTACGTCTGGTTCGATGACGAGCGGCGGGCGTTCCTCGTAGAGTGGCTCGAGAATCCGCAAGGCCCGGAGTGCGAAAAGAGGGTTTTCCTCTTTCAATACCGGGGCAAACGCGACCTGACCTTCGAAAACACGAGTGTTCCGGCTGTCATGGAACACTCCTAAACGTGGAGGGAGAAGACGCAAGCTTCTGGCTTGGTCTTCTCCCTCGTCTTTTGCGTCCGGGAGGCCGCCGCAATGAAGTGGTTCATCATTATCCCTCTCGCCTTTCTGACGACTGCAGCCAGAACGCAGACAATTACCCAGCATCAGATTCAGCACGTCGCGACCTCGCTCAATCATCTGACGGTACTTGAATTTGGCGAGCCGGTGACGACGCTGGCCGTCGGTGACCCGGACGATTTTGAGATTGAGCACCACGGGGACAAGGTCTTTGTGAAGCCGCTCCGCGATGGCGTCTCTACCAACCTCTTCGTGTGGACCGCAACGCGGGAGCTGAACTACGAACTTGATCCACCTGGCCACCTCGCCTCGATGGATGTGCTCATTCGCACTGAGCCTGCTGCTAACGCGCATACTTCGGCGCAGGCTTTGGCTGCGCCATCCGACAACGAGATTCACCGCATCGCCTCGCTCGTCTTGGCGCAGGCAATGATGGGTTCCGAAAACATCACCCGCGATCCCGCGAAGGCGGCGCCGGGCCGGGTCGCAGTCGATCTTGAGCAGGTCTACCGCGCCCGGGATCAATTCTTTATCCGGTATTCGATCGCCAATCTCACGCAATCGCCCTTCCGCGTGACCGCGCCGGAAGTTGTTCGTCCGTTCCCGACTGAACGGCCAATCTCGCTCGTGAGCCTCCGGGATCATCAACTCGCGCCCAAAACCTTCTCTGCGTTTAAAGCGAAACAGCACGCTAGCGTCGCAGTGCTGCGCGCCGAGTGCGCGAACCGGGATCTTGCGCCCGGACAGAAGACCGCTGGGGTCATCAGCTTTCGGAGTCCGGCCGGCGACGCGCCCGCGCTCTACGAGTTCAGCTTCGGAGCCGATCAGGGGGGCCCCTTGCGCGTGGAGGCGGTTTTCTGATGAGTGCTGCGCAGAACTCCACTTCCATCGAGCGGATCCGTTGGGCGCTACACCGGCTTTACAGCAACGATCCGGAATCGAATCTCCAGGCTACGCTCGTGCGCGTTCTTTCGGATCCTTTAAGACCGATTGATGAAAAGGGCCGGTGGAAGCCAAACTCTCTGCTAATCCTTCTCACGGGATTGCTCTGCGCCTTGGTCAGCATCTTTCTCTACTTTTCCCTCAGAGGCGCGCGATGAGTCTCTACTACGAGCCGGTTGGATGGCGCGACCGCGGTCCTGAAGACGTCGCCGGTGTCCTGGTTCTTTTCGCTTGCGCCGTGATTGCCTTGTGCTGGTACGTCGCTGTCTCGCGGTTACACTTGAACAACAGCCAGTGCCTCGAAATCTTCCTCTACGCTTCCATCCTGTTCTTCGGCGGCGGTCTCGTAGGCGCGCAGCTTTTGGGCCGGAGGACAAAGCGGGAAGCCAATTGGCCCCATCCGCCCCTCCTGATTCCGGCGTCGAAGGACGCCGCAATGGTTTGCGATGCGCATCAGGCGGGCGCAACCGTGCTCGGCTGCAACGTCCACAAAGAGCCCTGGCTCTGGCCGGACGCGGTGCGCATGAAGCATGGCGTCATCGTGGGTGGCACCGGCGCCGGCAAATCCACGTTTTTAGAAAACATCATCGCCCAGGATTTGACGCGTCACTTTGGCGCGCGCCGGATGCCCATGATCATCTTCGACGGCAAAGGCGAGCGCGATTTCCTGGAGCGCCTACTGCCGCACATCGAACGCGCGGGACGGCTCCAGGATTTGCGCGTGATCGACCCGACGCGCCCCGATGAATCAGCCCGGTACAACCCCTTCTATGCTCTCGACGACGCCTACCAGGAGCATGTGAATTTCATCTTCCGCTCCTTCGGGTTGCGCGAGGACTTCTTCAAGGGCCACCAGGAAGCGTACCTTTCCGATCTTGTCCGCGTACTCCAGTACACCGGGAAGCTCTTCAATATATATGACGTGCTGGTCATGGCACTCGATGAAGATGTGCTGCAGGAGCAGATTGCCGCAGCGAAAGCGCACCTGAAGACCATTCCCGGAATCTCGATGCAGAAGCGCCTGAACTTCGAGATGTCAGCCAAAATGCTTCAGCGGTCGCTGGCCGACCGTGAGCGTGTCGAAAAAATTCAGGGACTACTCAATGAATTGCTGAGCTTCCTTGAAGATGAACTGTCAATTGTCACCGGTTCTTACCAGGATCTGCTCACGCTGGATGATATCGTGGAAAAAGACCTCATCCTGTTCGTTTCGCTCAACGCCAACCGCAATCAGCGCGCCGTCGAAGCGCTGGGAAAGATCCTGCTCCAGAACATTCAACTGATGGTCGGGAAACGCTACGCACAATCGTCTGGCGACCGGGATGCAGACGAACCCATGCTTTCCGTAATCCTCGATGAGTTTGCGACTTTCGCGTATCCGGGATTTACGCAGGTACTGCAGACCGCGCGAGGTGCGCGCGTCTCCTTCCTCTTCTCGTTCCAAAGTCTGCCCCAGTTGCAGTGGGTGAGCCAGGCGTTCGCCGATGAAGTGTCATCCGCTCCCGGAACCAAGATGATCATGAATGTCACCGAGGAGCACACCGCGCAATGGTTTCTGAGGGCTTCGGCCCGGTTCGCCGCTAAACGCCGCAGCCTGTCGGTGCGCCGAACCGGCGTCTTCTCCGCCAAATATATCGAAACCGGGACTGGGAGCGAGAGCGACATTAAGGAGACGCGTGCGCGCGAAGACCACATCAAGAACCTTCCCGTAGGGCAGATGGAGATCCTGATGGTCGACAACCGCGAAGGTACGCGCTACGGGCACCTCCATGTGCGCCAAGCGCCGCGGTTCGAGATGGAGGGGCTTGCGACCGCGCTCTATCCACGAATGCACAGCTACCTCGACCCGCATGTCGGCGTCAATTTGCGATTCAGGGAAACGGAAAACCGGAAACAGCGCCGGCGGAGAACGGCAGGATTGTTTCTTGAGCCGGTAAATAAAGGATAACGATGCGGTACCAAAACATCCTGCGGTGCATAGCGATTGCGATGTTGCTTGGCTCGATTCATGTCCAGTTACACGGTCAAACGCTGAGCCGTCCGGCAACTGAGAACGCGCAGCCGGGCGCCAGGCGTCAGGGATTCTTCGATTATGTCCTGGGCAAGATCAATCCCCAAGATAAGGACTACGGGGCCGGACTTGAATCGGCTCGAAACGCCGTCGTTGAGAACTCCATCGACGATCTCTACTTCTGGTCGAACGTGGTGAGTTTGATTCTTTTGACCGCGACCGCCGGCGTCATCTTCCTTCAATGGCGCGCTATGGACAAGCGTGAACTCATTGCGGCAACCCTCATCGCCCAGTTGTGGAACGGACGCGTCAGCGACCGGATCGAGATCGAGCGCCGCACGGAGCAGTTCAATCAGCTAGTCGAACTCCACAATTGCGAGGTCGAAAGGTCGCTCTCCGGGAAATCGCTGCCCCCGGAACCGGAGCCCGAAACAAAGGTCGCACGCGGCATGGTTGATCTCCATGCCGCCACTCCGGAGCCGGTGAACGGCGAAACAAACTCAAATGGGATATCGGACGTGAGCATGGCCGGCCTGCAACAAGAGGCTCTCCTGCTTCGGCGACAGAATGAAGCATTCCGAAACCGCGAGCAGAATCTGAAGGAGCGGCTCAACCAGGCGACCGTGCTGCTTGACCAGGAACGGCGCAAGAACGCAACTCTCAAAGGCGCTTAAGGAGTCAGAATGTCCCCAAAATCTCGATTCGATTTTGAAAACCATGGCGATTGGCTCTCCTATGTGGCCACGGAGGATCCCGTCGGAGACCGCCATTACACACGGGCTTCGACTCGCACGGAACTCTTTCGACGCTTGTACCAATTGCTGGGTGCGCCGCTTCCTGCGCAGTTCCAGGGCGAATTCGAGCGTATTACTCTCTTCCCGGAACCGGAGCGGACAGCCGCGCTCGAAGCTCTCAACGAGGCGATCTTCGGGCATCTGACCGCGCAGATGATCAATCGCGCACAGCAAGGAAGCGCCCGGAAAGAATCCGAGGAAGTCACATCCCCGCAAGAACAGATCCAGGAACTGCGCGAACATCTTGCGCACAACAACCCCTATTTCGCGCTGCGGATTGCTTACAAAGAGGGAGTAGACGATCACAGGATCACGGAGAATTGGGGCGAATACCTCGCCCGAAAACTTGGCCCCAGGAACACGAAAGGTATCGCGTTTACGCGCGCCATGGCGGAGTTGGACGCGCTGCTCCACCATTTCCATGACAAATGTCTGCGCCTTCCCAACCTCTGTTGTGAACGGATCTGGTTTCTCCATCTCCTTGGTGAACCCGAGCGAATGGCACAGACACGGGCGGTTTTGGGCGCCCTGACGGCGGAGTTATCAGCATGTACGTCGGCATAATCAGCTTCGGAACGAACTGGTGGGCCATGCATTCGCGGGACACGGCCGATCCGTTTTGCTTCCAGCGGAGGGCGGCTTACTTCAATTCGGCAGCCGTCCTCTCAGGAAGACGCATTCGTCATTGCCTGGTTTTCCCGGGCCAGATTCGGTTCAATTCAAAGAGCGGCTTTGACCCTGAGCATCCATTGCGCGCCGTGGGCAAGACATTTCTCTGCTCGGAGCCGCGGCGATTTGCGAATAAAACCCATCTGCTGTTCCAACGCCGCGTTTCGGGAATGCCGCCCGACGCCTATCTCGTCACTTTGAAATCTGCCGAGCATGGCGCTATTCCGTTTTCGAAGCCTGGCTGGAAGTCGGCCGGCGTGCTCCCCATTTCGATCAGTATGCGAGGGCAAAGATACGAGGCGATGTTGCTCCTCGGTCGAGAGGATTGGGTCGAAAGCGATCTCGGGCGATGGCAGATCGACCTGGCTCACCGTCGCGTTTTGCTGGGCTCAGGAGAGAGCGAGAGGGCGATCCAATGAGGTATTACAAAGGCTATATCGCCCTTTCTGACACTTGCGATGTGCCGCTGCTCGTTCACATCCGCAATGCGCGGGCCGTCTGTTTCGATCAGCTACGAGAGCTTCTGGAGCACTCGATGCTGGCGCCGATCACGCGCTCGCTGCATTGGCGCGTAGCGCGGCTCGAAAAGGCTGGCCTCGTCGCGAGGCTGAACAGGAAGCACTATTTAGGCAAACCGGTCTTCGGAATCACCCAACAGGGTCTCGAATGCCTCGAATTGCGCGGCCATTCCTTGCTTTCATTGCCCAGCGGTACGGAGCGGATCCTCGACCCATCGCAGATCCTTCACGCGCTTGAACTGGTCAGTATCCGCCTGGCCTTCGCACGAGCGGGTTTGCTACGTAGCTGGAAAGGGGAACTCGAAATCGCCTCCCGCAATCTTGTGGCGGCGGATGCCGCGCTCAAGGACTACGACGCCATAGCGGAAATCGAAGTCGACGGATGCGCGCGCAAGATCGGGATCGAGTACGAGAAAAGCGCCAAGTCCGCGGCACGGTACCAGGCGATTCGCCGAGCTCTGGAAGATGACGACGTATCCGACGTCGTCCTCTATGTAAGCCCGAGTGACGACATTCTTTATTTGCTCGCCATGGAATTGAGCCCCGCGCGCAAACGTCTCGGCTTCGTACTGAGCGAGACATTCCACTCCTTGTTCCTCGATGCAAGGACGTTAACGAACTCCAATGGCACGGAAGTTGTCCCGTTGCGCGCGCTCTTCGAGGCGCGGAGTGTGTGTGATCCGTCGTTCGATTAGAGGCTTTGCGAACCAAATCTCGATTGCCGTTGTATTTCCGTTCTATCGCCTTAAGGTTGCCGTTCGATTGACCTCATTTGCCGTTGCATTGCGCGGAAAGGGACCACGGTAAGCGGTTTCCTTACTATCGTTTGCTTCCTGACTATCCCCTTGTTTTGGGGGTTATGTGATGGTTTGAAGTCGGGAATTGGCGTGATGGTAGGAGTGGCTACCGTTCTGGGTGTATTGACGGAGTAAAAGTGGTGCCGACCGGCAACTCGTCCGGAGAAATTCTACGGCGCATTTCGATTCGTCTTTGGCCAATCAATACGCCAGCGCCCGTTCGACATTGGCGTCCAGAACAGTCTCTTCTGTGGCGTACCGCGCGCGTGATGGTATAGCATTGCTGCTCTCTCATAGAACCCGCGCGTATGCCATGAATCGGGAAGTCCAAACTTTTCGTAATCCAGGTGATGGCAATATTCGTGACACAGCGTGCTCAGGAAAGTCCCGAATGACGTGATCTCCTTGCGCACGGCCGTCCGCATCCAGACCCGGATCAACATGGTTTCCGGATCATAGTCACCGAATAGCTCAGTGGTCAATTGTTCGCGAACGCGCAGTGGTCTGGCGGCAAGTACCCGGACACCGCACTCGCGAACCTGGTAGAACTCGGATGCCGATTTCAGAAACTCAGCACAAGCTCGGCGAACGGTCCCAGTCCGCTCCGACTTCATTCCCGCTTCGATCGATTTTGCGATCCCAGGCAAGCGCGCGTTAACTGGCAGGTCGAGCGCCGTATGCCGGTCGCTTTCCCGGAAGGCATCGAGGTCTGATTTGCATGGCGGAGTATCGGTAAGCATCGTCCCAAACTGCCTTTTGAACTCGAAAACGGACCATTCTACGCCGCGGCTTTCCGGTCAAGGCTTCCGACTTCGGTCGCGATGAAAGGCAATCAGGTCCATGGACTTCGGCGGTGCTGCGTCCAGTTGTCGCAGCATTGTGGTGATCTGTCCGCGATGATAGGTGCCGTGATTGACCACATGCTGCAGCATCTGCCAAAGCACGTCCGATTGGTCATTACCGCGAAGATCCTCATAGTCGATCGTGCGCTCCACAGCTTCCGGTCCCAATCTTGCGAGTTGTCCGCGCATTTCGCCTTCGAGTTCGGTCCACTCCTTGCGGGCTGCCTCGACACCGGAAAGGCGGTCCGCTTTCTGAAGTCCCTGTGGCTTTTCGCCCTTCAATCGTGTGATCCAAATGCGCTCGGCGGCGCAGATATGGGCAATGGTGTCGCGCACCGAGGTGAAGCTGCTGCCCATGGGACGTAGGAATTGCTCCGGCGTGATTGCAGCCACTGCGTCGAGCACCCGGTCGCGCGCCCAGTAGTGGTAGTCGATGAGGAGGCGGAGATCGTCGTAGGTCATCAGGCCCAGTTTAGTGCGCCTCGCCATCTCTCTCACAATCCCTTCCCTCCCTCTGCACAAGGTAGTCCCGTCCTGTGGCTTCCGGGCGCTGAGCCTCCCCATTGACTGCCCATGAATTCCATCCCCAAGGAGCGTCTATGGCTCGAATCGAACTTCAACAATCGGCAACAGATTCGGCCGTCGAGTCCGTTTCGCCGCGCCGGTTTTTCACCCGCCTCATCGTGAGTTCAATTTCCAGCGTGGCTGGACTGGTCAGTTTCGTCCTGGCCGGGCCCGTCATGTGCCGCGTTGCGGCCATCGATCCCGCGCTGGAAACGTTCTATCTCGCACTCGTCGCCGGATGGTTTTGGTCGCTGGGAAGGATGTGGTCGCTGACCCTTCAGGCCCGGAACCGCCGGTAAACAACCTCGATCCAAAACCAATTCTTGAAAGAAAGGAGATGAAACCGTGCAACCCAGTTTAGGGAAGATGTCCGCTTTTAAGATTCTGGACTGGCAGGACAGAGCCGCCAGTTCGATTGAACAAACCGTCGCCGCCTTCCTCGAAATCGGCGAAGCAATCGCCACGCGGTGGATCCAGACCGCCAAGGGCGTCATGCTTTTGCAAATGGTCCCGGATGACAACGCTTCCGGGGCAATCTACGTCTTCGATCTGCAGCGCGAGCACTGGTACATGCTCTTGTTCGAAGAGTGCGAAGACCGCTTCACGGCGGAGAAGTTCGACCGCGCTTTTTCCGAGTACAATCTGTTCCGCCTGGTCGAGCAGCCGGCTCTTGTGACCTCCGAGTTGCAGCCCGCCAATGCTTGATCCGCTTCAACCTATTCCCTTCAACAATCCACGCGACCTCGCGAAGGAGCCGCCATGCGTCTTTCCGCAAGCCATATCCGTTCGATTAACCGCCGCCTTGCGCGAGCCCAGGGATTCTCCTGGCCCGCGCGCGAGAAGAACCACCAGCCGATGTCCGGACACGCTTCACCGGTCTCCGTCTCTCGAAATGCGCCACGGATCGTCAAGGTGATTACCGTTACGAGGGCCGCCGCTGCCTGATTCAACACGGCCAGATCCAGTTGACGACCTGAGCGGGAGGCGGCATTTACGTGGCCGCCTCCCGGAAATTTGACCGAGTTTTGGACCCGGGGTACAACCACAGCACCTGAAGGAGGCACTGCGATGTATGCCAAATTCTGTGTGACCCGGGAAACCGCCTGCAATTTCATGCGGTTGTTTACGAACCGGCGCGCCTACTGTATCCAGTCTTCGAAGCCACTCCGGAACGGCTCCTATCCTTATTACCTGACGCGGGACTGGAAGACCAAGGAGCCGAAGCCGCTCGACGAAGGCGCCGTCCGGATGCACCTGAATGGCGACATCACCATCAGCCTGTATGCCATCAACCCGGAGACACAACGCTCGAAATGGGTTGCGATCGACGCCGATTTTGACGGCGCCATCGATGCTCTGTTCCAACTGCAATGGGAACTGAAACAGGACGGGGTCGCGGCTGCGCTCGAACAGTCGCGCCGCGGAGGTCACCTCTGGATCTTCGGAGCCGAACCTCTGCTGGCTTCCGAATGCCGGGTCTATGTTTACAACCTGGCGCTCCGGCTCGGAGTTCCGGTCAAGGGCGGCGGTCTTAAGGATGGGATTGAAGTATTCCCGCGGCAGGACTCCCTCGCAGGAGGGGAATACGGCAATGCGATCCGCGCCCCGCTCGGCGTGCATCGAAGGACGGAACGCCGCTACTGGTTCTACGATGCGGACCTCACGCCGGAAGCGCAACTGGCCTATCTCGACGGGCTGAAGAAGCTGACCGAGAGCGAGCTGAAGAACTTCGTTCAGGGCATGAGCCTGCCCGAAGCATACAGGCCTGTTCCTGCAGTGCCGTATATCCCGCCCGCTTCCGGCCGGAACTACGAGGAGTTCCGCATCCTCGACTTCGTGCGGGCCACGCGAAAGGACAGCCGCAACTGGTGGGCGCGGTGCCCGTCCTGCGCACAAGCCGGACGGGACCGCTCCGGAGACAATCTCGCCATTCAGATCCGGAATCCGCGTTTGTACAAATGCTGGGCAGGCTGTTCGAAAGAAGAAATCCGCGCCGCGCTCGGCAGACCGATCCGGAAACGGGCACAGGTTTAGGAGTGAAGATGGCCGACACAATTACAGATCCGAAGGCTCGCTCCGGCGCGTCACGCTACCGGCGTCATGGACTTTCTTTACCTCGACCTGTGTTGAATGCGCTCCGGAAGCGCGGGATCCATTGCCTGCCCTCTGTCTCGCTCGAACATCAGCATCTGGCAAACAGGTACGTGCTTCGGGGTGTGGAATCGGGCGGCGCGGTTTCCGATATGGGCCGGGCTTGCGCATTCGTGGCGCCGGACGGCAGCCCGCTACCGTGGCTGCAACGAATCGACTCGATAGGAGTGAATGGGCGCCATGCCATCTACTTGGCCGAGAGCCTCGTGCGACTGGAGATGCTGCGGACTGGCCGAACGTGTGAACTGGCAATCACACTTCATACCTTGTCTTTTCTGCCCGGCCGCAAGCGGCCGGAGATTCGGTCCGAAGTGATCTTCCGGGGACGCGACGGCAATCTTCCGGTCGAGTTGTGGAAACGCGAGCACCAGCCATTGCGCGGCAACGTGGCGCCGGTCTTTTATTCGCGGGCAGGTGAGGTGCTGAACCCGCCAGGTCAGTTCGAGTGGGCGATCAATATATTGGCGAGCGTGACCTGTTGCCTTGGGTGCAGACATGTGCACGTTGGCGTAGCGCCCGGCGCGGCGGCGGCAATCGCGGCCGTTCGGGAGACGGCATGAATTCGAGCGATGGGAATCGAATAGTCGTCGGCGAGCCGAACTGGGCTCCGCTTGAAATGGTTCTATCGCCCCGCGAGTGCATGGACTTCATGTACATCGCCCGCGCGGGGGAAGTCGAGTTGTACAAGCACCGGCTGACACGCCGGTATCTCAATATCAGCTCCGATGGCCGCAGGTTCTATCGCTTCTACGACGGAAGGTACGTGGAGATCGACCGGCAGTCAGCGCTCGACCATGTCGGTTCTTGAGTTTCACAGCGAAAGGAGTACCACTATGGGAAAGAGTGTCAACAAAGCGCTTCTTCTCGGCTACGTGGGGAAAGCACCGCAGATTCGTTCGACGGCAGGCGGCACGCTTGCCGCCAGCTTTTCGCTTGCCACCTCCGACCGGCTGAAAGATCGTGAGGGACAGTGGACTGAGAGAACCGAGTGGCACAACCTGGTGGCCTTCGGCCGCAGTGCCGAGATCATCCGCGATTACGTGAGCAAGGGCAGCCAGCTTTTCGTTCAAGGCAAAATCCAGACGCGGACCTGGGATGACCGGGAATCGGGACAGAAGGTGTACCGAACAGAGATCGTGATTTCTGATCTCACGCTCTTGGGCGGAAACCGTGAAGGAAATGGCGCCTCCGGACACGGCGATAGACGCAGTGGCGCCAACCAGACCGTGAATGGATCTCGATCGCAGGACATGGATCAGCAGTACGGCAACGAAGAACTTGACCCCTCTCAAATCCCGTTTTAATTCGTTCCAAGTAAACGGGGTTAGGCGAGCGCCAGAACCGTGTCCCGAAAACGGTTTGCACCGAATTGGTTGCGGGACAATAATAAGAGGGAGAACGTTCCATGGAGTTGCAAGTTCAAATCCCGGACGATGTCGCCCGCGCCATCCAAGGCGAGCAGCCAGACCTTTCTCGCGCTGCGCTCGAAGCGGTGGCCGTCGAGGGGTACCGCAGCGAGCGCCTTTCCGAATCTCAGGTGCGCCGGATGCTGGGATTCAGATCCCGCATGCAGGTCCACGCTTTCCTGAAGGCCCACAATGTCCATCTCAACTATTCGGCTGAAGAGCTTGAGAAGGACCTCGACTCGCTGAAGCGATTTGAAGAGAAGTTGACTGCCTGACCGCGGGCCCACCAGGATGATCGTTGTCGCAGATACCTCACCTATCAACTATCTGATACTCATTGGACACATTGAGATCTTGCCGAGAATCTATCGCGAGGTCATTGTGCCCAAGCCGTTTTGGAGGAGCTCCGAGACATCGACGCACCGGCCAAGGTGCGCGATTGGCTTTCTGTGCTACCGGCGTGGTTGCAGGTCGATTCCAGCACATTTCCACCAGATGTCCTCCTGGATCGACTTGACCGCGGGGAGCGCGATGCGATTCTGCTCGCAGCAGCGATCAGGGCCGATCGCTTGATCATGGACGACCTGGATGGCAGACGCGAAGCAGAGATTCGTAACCTTGCCGTGATTGGAACGCTCGGCATTCTTGCCGAAGGAGGCCGGCGCAAGTTATTGGGCCTGTCCCAGGCGCTCTCAGCCTTGCAGGCTACGAACTTCCATGCTTCGCCTGCGCTCATCGAACGGCTGCTTCGAAGAGAGGCCGACCGGCAAAAGTAGCAGATTGCCCCCTCTGAATCACTGGGACTCGTATCCTTCCTCCTTTCTCCACCAGCTCACCGTAAATCATTCACCAACCCAATCGGCAGACATTCGATGCACGTGGATTGCGCCGCGCTAACTGCCTCTTTGTGTTTGAGGAGCTACGACAATGGCAATTGAAGAAAACAAGACAGGTCCGGAAATGAACGATCTGCTCCATCAGCTGGCCGAACCGTTCGACCTTTCCGAAATCAAGTGGCGCGTGACGCACACCAACCGTGACGGAAGTCGCGGCGCCGTGATCGCATTTGCCGACCCACGCGCCTACACCGACCGTCTCAACCAGCTCTTCACCCCGAGCGGCTGGACCCGGAATTACGACGTCACCACCGTGTCGGCGATCAGTCGCGTGAAGCGGGACAAACTCATTCAGACCGGCAAGGTGTTGGTGACCTGCACTCTCACCATCGCTCGGCTCGGATGCCACTCCGGCAGTGGTGAAGAGTGGGCCGATGAGGAGAATGCTTTTACGGCGGCGGAAGCGCAAGCGTTTAAGCGGACTGCAATGTGTTTTGGGCTGGGCCGCTATCTCTACAAGTTGCCGGAGACCTGGGTGCAGCTCGACGAATACAGAAAGCCAACCAGGTTGCCGGCGCTTCCACAGTGGGCACTTCCCAATGGAAAGGCCAATCCCGCCGGAGGTCCTCGGGCTGCCGCGCTACAGCGCGGCCCTATCGATCAGGAAACAATGGCGAGAATTGAAGGATTTCAGCGTGTTCTGGGTGACTCGATCTATGGGGAGATCCTGTGGCGCGTCGCACGGACGCGGCGCGCGAACGCGATTGCCAACGCCCAACTTCAGGCGGCAGTGGCAGAGGCGATGGAACGCGCATCGCGGGGAATCCACAAAACACGCTCTCTCGCGGAGTCGATCGGCGATACGCAATTTGTCTCTCTGCTGGACAGGTTGCACATCCCCTCAATGAGCGCGATCCCAAACCTCGAAGTGCTCAAGCAGCTGGTCGCGCAGCTCGAGGAAATGGCTGCGCGTTCGGCTGCCTGATTGCCGAATCTTGTCGCGCCCTTGGCCGCAGAAGCGATCCAACCCATTCCGGGGTGAAGTCAAGACAGGAGTCTCCATCCAAGCGGGAGAACCGCCCGCTGCGATCCCTTTAATCCCCTGCCCCCACGAGCCCTCAATCAACAAATCGCGAAACGCACCGCAGGAGGTCTGCATGGCGAACATACACCCGCGCCCTGAGAGCTTCGTGGAAAGAGTTTTGGCACTTCTCGAAGAACGTTTCCCATGGCTGGGCTCCGGACAGGATGAGCAGGTGTGCGGAGCCGACACGGTCGATGAGCTCGCCGATCTTTACCATTCGTTGCTTCGGGAGCGCAACAAAGAAGTCAGCAATGGGGGCGCCTCGGATTCGCAATCAAAAAACGATTGATTCAAGCGCGCAGCAACTGGCTCACCACAGCTTCTATCGGGAGGCGCCGTGCGCAATGTACAGATGATCCGAACAGAGCCTGATCTGGTGTGCATACCCCTGGAGAAGGCAGTCTATTGCAGGAACTGTGAGATGGTCTCAACATCAAGTCGGAGGCGATGCGGGCTGTGTGGTTCAGAGAGGATCGAAGACCTGGCAATGCTTCTGCCCGGACCCACCGATTCAGGTCCGGGACCCGCCTCCCCAGTGGCCATTGCGGTCCCGCTCGCGGCCTGAACCGCAGCGTCCTATATCAAAAGTCTTCCGGCATGCCGCCAAAGTAGAAAGCACAAAGCGCTTCGTTTCAATGTATGACGTTGATCGGAGCCTGTTGAGGCCGGACTGGAAACCGTCACATTTCACTAAGGGGAGCAGTGCATCGGTACTGTTCCCGGCAGCCGCGCAGAAGCGAAACGGCATCCTTCTCCCGCAGTGACCAAGACTATGCCGCAGCAAGTGGGATCTGGTGGTGACCGGTGTATGATGAACTATAGAGTTCGTCTGTTTGAAATGGAGAGTTCATGCCAATTACAACGACCACAGCAACCAATGCAATCGTAGTCCCGGCGCTGAGCTTGCGCACCAACCTGGGGAAGATTCTACGCCGCGTTGAGGTGGAACAGCGATCTCTGGTCATCGAGAAGCGAGGCACGCCTACCGCGGTTCTCCTGAATATCCGGGATTATGTGAAACTGGCGGCACCCGAGCCTGAGGTTCTCAAAATCATTGGCAGCGAAGCAAAGCGCAATAAGACCAGCGCTCTGACTTCACGCCAGATCGACAGGATCATCTCGACAGCAAGGGCGAAAAGGAAGAAGAGCTAATGCTTGCTGTTCGGCTGGTGATCGACACCAACGTCCTTGTCTCGGCGGCGCTCAAATCCGAAAGCCTTCAGCGCACCACGTTCATACTGGCGATCACCAAACCGGCGCGTCTCTATATTTCGAAGCCGATCCTCGAGGAGTATGCCGAGGTGCTGTCTCGGCCCGAATTATCCATCCGAAAAGGGCTTCGCTTGCAGTTTCTTCAACTTATCAGGAATCGCGCGCGGGTGATCGCTCCTTACCGCCGCATTGAGGCCGCGAGCGACCCGGACGACAACATCTTCCTTGAATGCGCCGACGCGGCTCGTGCCGATTTTCTCGTCACCGGGAATCGCAAGCATTTCCCTGCGTAGTGGAAGAGTACCAAGATCGTGAGCCCGCGCGAATTCGTCAGTCTTGCTGCGCCGCACCTGATTCGGTGATGACCTTAATGCTCAAGATCCAGTGGCGATAAGCCTTAGCTCGCAGGGAAGATAGGATTCACGGAGCCTGTATGTGCTTTTGGAAGCACGAGCGGCAAAGTACGGGCCGCCCCTGCGTTGGTTTAAAGGGGACAGTAGTCTCGATACCGCATTCGGAACAGGTAGTCCGAGTTTCGACGCGATTTCGGGCATTTCCGCTCGCGCGCTTAACTTTGCATTGTTTGCAATGCTTAGGGGCATTTTGGAATTGCTTTTCACGGAAGAATAACTGCTCGCCCGCCGTAAAGACGAAATCAGCGCCGCAGTCCACACACTTTAGGATTTGGTCCGTAAATTCCATTTTCACCGTACTCCACCTCAGCTGACAGACGTCACGAAATCCATGCCCGATTGAGACGGCTGGGTCGTCCCTAGTGCGGGTAAATTCCGTTCATCGCTCGCGCAGCCGCGTCATGCATTTCAGACCGAATGAACTCGCTCTCGCCTTTGCTTGCCCCGATTGATTTCGGCTATGAACAACTTCCACTGGTCGAGCGCTTCTGGATTGCAGGCGTGATCACGCTCCGCTCTCTCCAGCTCAGTCTCCTGCGGCGCTACAGCGACAGCGGCGAAGCACTTGTTACATGTGGAAACAATCGTTCCGTTCTTATCGGAACGGCACGCAAATGCAGAACCAGACAGCGACACCACGACGGAACCTCCAAAGGGGAACAGGACCCGGAGCTTAGGCATCGAAGGGTGAAAATAGCTTCGCACATTATTGGCAACCGGGCAATAAAGAGACATCGTGCTTCGCCACTCTTTCGCTCTCTTCTCGGGCTTTTCCGGGCATTGGGGCCTCGACCTGAGAGGTATTGGCATGGAGAATCAGGTTGAAAATAATCCGGCGGCGAAGTCTACGGACGAAGGTGATGTAAATCACCGCTGGCCCAACTTGCGGAAGCTAGGATTCCGGTAACACACCGCCTCTGACCGTCGTCCGGCCAGATGAAGCGTGTCCTATCCAGCGGACCCGGTAACGCACCCTAAGTTCGTATGGGAATACAATGCTGAATAATCGCACGGTTTCGGACTTCATCGCTGCGGATCATTTGGCATCTGCGGTCCAGAAAGACGCACTTCCATTTCTTCTCTCTGCGGGTAGCCCATTGTTTCGCGAAGGAAATGCGCCAGAGGCGGTGTATTTTGTTAAAGCAGGTGAGGTTACTCTCACCATGCATGCTGCTGGCAAATCGATAGTGTCATTCCGTGCAGGACCAGGATCCCTTCTTGGCCTGCCCGCGATTTTGGGAAACAAGCCCTATTCGTTGACCGCCGTTGCTGAGGGAGACGTTGAAGTATACAAAATAGCCGGCGATGAGTTTAAAGAGATGGTAGCCCAGGATGGCCGCATGTGTTCGGAAGTCCTCCGCATTCTCGCCTGCGAAGTCCATTCTGCCCGAGCAGCGGTTGGCAAGCTTCTATGACAACGAATTCCAGCAATTTGAACGAACGCGTCGATCGCTGCGGAATCCACCGGAAATCCCGTATCAGGAGTTTGCGTGAGCGGTATACGATCGCATCCTCTGGATGAAGGACTTTCACGAGCTTGTTCCCTGTGATCATATTCAAGGCGCTGGCTTACGGGGTAGCGCTACCCAGTAGTGAAGCGCATGCTCTGACTGCAGGAAGTGTGGTGAATGATCTCCTCCACCGCACTTACTTCACTGGTCCGTTTGCGGAATCTTCGATGCAGATATTTGGACCGATGCCGCCAACCGGGTTAGATGAGCGAGATTGTTGAAGGATTCCCATTCGACGATTGCGGCGGAAAGGTCGGCGGAATGGGTGATGGGAACGTCAGGGTGGGAATTCTCGTACGAGGTCGATTCCCGCAGCACCCATTTCTTGAAACTGCACCACCCCTGAAATCTTCATGAACAGACCCTGGACCGCTGGATTCTACGAACGTGATTTATATCACGTTCGGCCAGATCTTCCTGCACACAGTGCTTCTCGATACCCAGAGAGGTTGGCTGTGAGGTGAATCCGCCAAATCCGCCGCTCGATGTCGGGATTCCCTGGCTTTAGGAGCGGGAAGCGCCTGACGCATCTTCTCCAGGTCTGATATATGATTGCAACCTTTTCTAGCTTCGTGATGCGTGCTGGTCGAAGAAGAGCTGCGCATCATCCCGAATTGTGACGTGCCGCTTGGAAAGCATAACCTTGCCGCTCTAAACCCAGTAAATCCGCCAATCGCAGGAGGTTTTCGTCCCTCGGGAGATGAGGGTCTGAAAGCATAACATTGCCGGGAGATCAGCCGACTGCAGGGATTTCTCTGGGAGCGGACCGCCGTAAGTGCAGTCGTTCGGCATACACACAAAGCACTGGGTATTTGAATCTGCGTGTCAATGGCTTTCCCATTTAGCCAAATGAAGCTCATTTAAACCATAACCCTGCCAGACGGCAAACTTATGCTTCAAATCACACGAATAGCTCTGGAGGTCCCAAGGAAATGGCACGCAACTGCGCCCGGCTCCGGCTCGGGTATTACCCGCTACCGGAAAGTGAAGCCAGTCTTCTTCGCTCCCTCCTTTGCTTCAGTGAACTCGCTTCGGTGGTCGACCCGTGCGTAGGCCAGGGCATTGCGCTCCACGGGATCACGCGCCATGCGCCAGTCCGGCGTTATGGGGTCGAACTCGATGCCGAACGCGCACGCATCGCCAGCGCGAGCGGAATCGAAACGATTCATGGAAATACGTTTGATACGGTCGTGCGGCCGGAGTCGTTTTCGCTTCTCTACCTGAATCCCCCGTATGACTCTGAGATCGGCTCGAATGGAAATCGGCGCATGGAGGCCGTATTCCTGGAACATACCCACCGCTGGCTGGTGAGGGACGGCGTCCTCATCCTGGTGATTCCGTTTGAACGATTGCACGACTGCTCCGGGATCTTGAGTTCCCACTTTGCGTCATTGAACGTCTTTCGCATGACCGATCCCGATTCGATCCAGTACCGGCAGATTGCGGTTCTGGGTGTTCGGCGCGACGTGCGGGGCGCTGCCGTCGAGAAGAACAAACGGCAGCTTCAGGCCATTTGGCTCTATAGCAGCTTCCAGAATTTGCCTGAACTCGATCGAGGTGTCTGCACGCCCTATTCCGTGCCGGCTTCCGATCCGATCGAGATGAGCTACCGAGGGCTTCCTTACGACATCCTGGAAGATGTGCTGCCGCATTCCGGAGCTTGGAAGCAGGTTGCTCCGCTCCTGATGCCGCACGGCGATGTGGCCACCGGCCGGCCGATTACGCCGCTGCACGGCGGCCATGTAGGACTGTTGTGTACTGCGGGGCTCCTCAATGGTGTCTTCGGCGAAGGCGACGACCGGCACATCGCCCGCTGGCGGTCGGTGAAACACGTAACCACTTTTGTGGAAGAGGACGGCGACGCCCAGATCATCCACCACCGGGAACGATGGGCGAACGAACTCCGCATCGTCTTCGCCGATGGCAGAACAACGAAGCTCACCGAGACCGCGCCGAATCAGGAGGACACATCCGATGGAGAATGCCCATCTGCGGCTCGGGCTGCTTGAGTACGTGCGCTTCACAGAGAAGACTTCGACCCGCATTCGCGTGCGGGTCGATCGCTATATGGGGGAAGACCGGCAGGCACACATCCTGAGCGTCTTCGGCAACGACTCCGACATAGGGGCGATTACAGCGGCGGTTCACGAAAAGGCGTCGTTCACACTCACCTTCCCCGACGGAGCGAACAAGGAGGTTACGCTCGGCGAACATGCCTCCTGCTATAAGGGTGCGGTGTTGTTGCGTGGCAGGAAACACCCGGTGCGTCACCTGCTCGCGGTGTCCCAGGAACTTCACACCAACGGGACTGCTGGGAGAACGTTCCTGTTGCGATACCGGCGCGAGGAGGCATGGGCAATCCTGGCGAACTTCCTCGGATTACCGGCCGACACAGGTTGGGCGGATCACATCCTTGAACTGATTGAGAAAAGACGAAGGATCGAGGAGATGGATGGGATTGGCTGCGAGCCGGTTGTGATCTCGGCGACGACCGAGGAGATGATGGAGTGGATTGGCAAAGGCGTGCGCACCGGGGAGTTGCGCTTCCCGGAAAGGGCCGGCCCAATTGTCTGGCCGCCTCACTCGCTGATAGCTGCGCTGAAAGCGGAGTAAATTCGGCCAGACATTCATTCCGCGACTCCACGATTGTTGACTCCATTGAAATTACAATCTGACATTTAGATTGTATTGCAGAACTCTTCAATGCCCCAGCGTGCATTGAAACTGAAGCAGGCCAGCGCGGTCTTGAGGGTTCCGCCCAAGGAACTGCAAAATCTTGTGCAGTTTGGCGTCGTGAAGCCAAAGAGGGTAGACAGCACTTATCTCTTTGACAAAGAGGCGCTTCTCACGGCCAAGGTCGCCTTCAGCCTGAAGGCGTCCCTGGGGGCGCGCGCAAGCGTGCTTTCCAGGCTCATTGAAGTTTTTCGCGCATCGGAGAAGGGGCTCAGGCGGAAAAACCCCGAATACATCGTGTTTTCCTGCCGGGTCTCCCGCGAGGAGGAGCCGATCAAGCTGGGAGTGCCCCTGCGATCCTTCGAAGAACAGGTTGAAGAGGGACTGAGCCGGGCCGACCTGTACCGGGACATGCCGCGCGGGCGAAAGCGCGCAGGATGGAAGCGCGAATTTCTGGAGGCGATCTCCGAGGCGGCAAAGGATCTGGGAGAGCTGTCCGAGGAAGAGATCCAACGCACGATTCGCAGCTACCGCGAAGAGAGGCGGGCGACGCCGAAGATCACCGTTGCAGCCGAAGTCCAGGAAACGAAAGCAACGCGCGGTTGTTGACACGAACGTTGTAGTGGCGGGCATCTCCGGGTTTCGGGATCAATACGTAGCAGGTCGGATTCCCAGTGCGGTCCTGATGTACCGTTGGGCCGAGGAAGATCATTTTGTCTGGCTGTACACGGAGGACATCCTCAGCGAGTACAAGGAGATCCTGAAGCGCCTCCACGTGCGGCCTGCCCGGATCGGCATGCTCATCAACCTGATTCGAGAACAGGGAGAATCGATCGTTGTTCGCCGTGAATCCGAAATATCACCCGATCCTAAGGACGATCCTTTTTGTGGCTGTGCCGAAGAGGGTAACGCAGACATCATCTTTACCCTCAACCCGAAAGACTTCCCGCAAAGCCGCCTGAAGGCGAAGGTGCTTGTGCCTTCATGGGGGCTGAAGCGGCACAAGCGCTGACGCGTAGCGCAGCGCGCCCTTCCCTCTCATTCCTGTCAAACATTGTCATTCGCTCAAGTTATGGAGGTGCGCCCTTGGAGACGACCTTCGACTATTTGCGCCGCTTTGGGCCTGCACTGGCCGAAAGAATTCTCGAAACGTACCCGCCGCTCCAGAGCACAAAAGATCCCATCGCGCCGGCTCTCGAAAGCTTGCTGCGCAGGCCGCTCCCGGCGCAGGCGCTGGTGATCACGGGCACCGCCAAGTATCTGCGCAAGGCGAAGTCGGTTCGCATGGTCGCCGAATGCGGCGCGGGGAAAACCCTGATGGCTTTAGGGACCATTCACGTCCTTACGAGCAGACAGCCAAGCACGACGCTGGTGATGTGCCCTTCGCACATCACGCACAAGTGGGCGCGCGAAGTGCTGCTGACGCTTCCCCGGGCTCGGGCCTTCCTCCTCGAAGACATGCGCAATGGCGGCGATCGCGCCAAACCCCATGGCGTCTGCGAAGTGAAGCTGCACAAGGGCAAGATCATTTACGAAGGCAGGAGATTCAGCCTGGCCCAGATGCGGCTTCTGGGCCGCGACGAGTGGAAGAAACGATTCAACGGCCCGACCTTCTTCATCACCGGCAAAGACAAAGGCAAGCTCAGCTACTTCTGGGACCACGTCTATCTCCGGGCGAAGTCGGGACCCAATCTCGGCGGCATCGTCAATCCCGATTCCGGGCTCGCCATCTTCAACTCGGAATTGGAGAAGCTCACGGCGCTCGATTTCCGCGACAAGGTGAAGGTCTCTGAGTCCCTCACCGCGCCTTGCGCAGGCACGACTCGCTTTTCCGCGCTGTGGCAGGCGGACAGGAATCGCATCCAGCGCATGGCCCCGATCGAGTACATCGGCCGCTACATGGACGGATGGTTCGATTTCGCCGTCGCCGACGAGTTGCACCAGCTGGCCGGCGACACGGCCCAGGGCAACGCGCTGGGGGTGCTCGGGCGCGCTGCAGAGCGATTGATTGCGCTCACGGGAACGCTCATGGGCGGCTACGCCGACGACCTCTTCAACATCTTCTGGCGTATGGAGCCGCGGGCGATGGTGCGCCAAGGTTTCGCTTATGGCGGCCAGGGGCGGCGGGACTTCCAGGAACAGTACGGGGTTCTTGAAACCATCGAGAAGATCGAGGACGCCGACAACGCCTGCTCGCGCGCGACCAAGAAAACCGTACGCGTGCTGCGCAAGCCGGGAGCTTCACCGCTGCTCTTCGGCAAATTCCTGATGAACACCACGGCCTTTCTCGCCCTCGAAGACATTTCGGACGATCTCCCCCGTTACGACGAGAGCGTGATCTCGGTCGAGATGGATGCGGGGCTCCAGAAGGCCTACGAGAAGCTTGAGGAAGATATCCGCGCAGCCATGCGGGAGCACCGCGGCAACAAGAGCCTGATGAGCATCCTGCTCAACACCCTCCTGCTCTACCCGGACCATCCTTACGGATTCGAGGAGATCTGGGCGCGGGCCTTCGATCCGCAGTCGCGGGAGTATGTGAAATTCCTGGTGACGGCGCCGGAGAACCTCACGCCTGAGGCTCTGTACGCGAAAGAGCGCGCCCTCATCGCCGATGTCAAAGAGGAATTGCGGCAGGGGCGACGGTGCCAGGTTTACGCCACCTATACCGGAGAGAAGGATGTCACAGCGAGATTGGAGTCCGTGCTGCGGCAGGAAGGCGTCCGCGTTGCGGTCCTGCGCTCGGCGGTGGCGACTGACAAGCGGGAAGACTGGTACGACCGGCAGCTGAAGGCGGGCGTCGAGGTCGTAATCTGCCATCCCAAACTGGTTGAGACTGGTTTGGATCTCCTGGCCTTTCCGACACTCTACTTTTTCGAGACCGGGTATTCCCTGCACACCCTGCGCCAGGCCAGTCGCAGATCGTGGCGCATCGGGCAGCGATTTGCAGTGCGGGTGAAGTTTGTCACCTACACGGACACCATGCAGGAGACGTGCCTGCGGCTGATGGGCAAGAAGATGCTCGTCGCCCTGATGATGGAGGGCAAGTTCTCGGGCGAAGGCTTGCAGGCGCTCGACACCGACGAAGACCTGATGAGCGCCATGGCGCGCGAACTGGTCGAGAAGGCCGGCGTCGGCCAGTCCGCCGACGCCGTATGGCGTGAACTCGGCGAGGAGCGGGAGAAGTTCCAGCCTCGCTCCCCGGATCGGGATCAGGAACCGGAGGATGATGCCGTGCCGGCGCTCGCGTTGCCGGCAGCCACTCTGCCGCAACCTGTACCCGTGGCCTTCGGCATGCATCTCGTGGAGCCGCCACCGGCGGCAAAGAAGCGAAAGAAGGCGACACTCTGGCCGACGGCCAAGGAAACCAATGCGCAGCTGAGTTTGTTCGATTGAGCTGGGATTGCAATTGAGGTGAAACCATGAAGGACGAACGGGAGAAGATCCGCTGCGGGAATTGCGAACTTATCCAGTGGCGCGACCGCGAAAGCTGCCGGCGCTGCGGCTGCGCTCTGCCGCAGCCGGTGGTGAAGATTGTCGAGCGGGTGGTGGAAAGGATCGTCGTTCGCCACGACCCGCAATGCGTTCAGAACCTCGAACAGGCGCGCCAGTTGCTTGCTGAAGCGTCGGACCGGTTGATGCGGGCAGGCGAAAACCCATCGGCGCCCATGTTTGTGACGGAGAACTTTCCGACGATGGCCCAAATGGAGCGCGCCATGATCCTGGCCGCGTACCGGCGTTCCGATCGCAAGCCTCTCGAAGCGGCTCGGCTGCTCGGCATCGGGAAAACGACGTTCTACCGTAAGCTTCGTGCGATCAATTAGATAGCTGCATGAAAAGACGGCAGGAAACCGGCGGAGGGCACTTGCATCCAATAATTATTCAGGAGCGGCGGAATAATTAGTTATGATAGTTGAGAGGAGACTTCCGATGGAAGCAATGCTGGAACGTCTGACAACCACTGAAGCGGCCGTTGCGGCCGGAGTGTCGGTTCCGCAGATCAATCGGATCATCGACGAGAAAATCCTGCCGGAAGACCTATACAGCACCTCTGCCCCGCGGACCTTCCGGACAGACGCTGCGCTTCTGATCGCTTTCTACTTCGAGACGGCGAATTGGCTGACCCCGAATGCGCGGCTCGAGGCCATTCGCGACGCAAGGAAGCGCTGTGCGACTTGGGACGAGTGGAGAGACTGCACATTGGGAGAGCAGTACTTGACGATTCGGTTCTCCGATCTCTGGAAGGAAGTCGACGGGCGCCTGCGCAGACTTTCGGAAGCACGCGCCATGGTCGTCGAGGACCCTGAAATTCTGAGCGGAACTCCCGTCATTCGTGGCACGCGTATCCCGGTACATGACGTTGCTGCGCAGGTTGAAGCAGGAGTCCCAATGGAGGAAATCCTCGAGATGTATCCACTCATCAGCCGGGCCCAGGTAGAACTCGCTTCAATCTATGCCAAGGCGGTTCCCCAGCGGGGACGGCCGCGGAGACTCTCCATTCCAGGCGCCTCCGTCGTCTCCGTGACAAAAAAGCGGCTTCGCAGCTCCTCTATGAGAGCGTGAAGCGTGCTGAAGTTTTTGGTTGATGAATGCCTGAGTCCGAACCTTGCAAAGTTGGCGCGTGATCGCGGCTATCACGAGAGCTTCCATATCACCTGGTTGGGAAAGGCGGGCTGGAAGGATTGGGAGCTCAAGGACCTGATCCTTCGCGGGGACTGGACTTTTGTCACAAGGAACAGCGTTGACTTCCGCGGCCCGGCAGAGCAGCCAGGCTCCAAAGGACAGTACGCAGATGTTTCTATCCACGCGGGGCTGGTCTGCATCAACGGTCCGGCACAAATGACCGCGCGGATTCAAGTCGAACTCTTTGCCGCCGTCCTCGATGAAATCCAGTCGCTCGAAGACCTCGTGAACGAGGTGATTGAAGTGCGCCTTCCCGAAAAGGGCGGCGGCGAATTCGAGATCGTCCGCTACCGGCTGCCGGATTCAGGCGAAACTCAAGAGGAGTGAAGCGCCACTCCGCGCACGGAAATGTCGGAAAGGCCCGCGACGCGGCTTCTTTCTGAAGAGCGCAGCAATCGAAATCTCGAAATCAGCAACAAACACTCCAAACGAAAGGAGCGCAGGTCCACCTTGATGAGGATCTGTGTCAGGAATCGTGTCACTGGATGTGGCGAATTCTGTCACGAATGTCATCAATTGCGTCAACCTGCAAAGATCCTGCGATGACCACTCTCAAAGCCGAAGCACTGATCCGTGAATTTTATTACGCTGGAATGCGCATTCCCGATCCCGGTTCGATACTCACTGTGGAACAGGTCAGGGATCTAGTGAAAGGAAACGCCAGCTGAGAGGTTTCACTGTAAATACATCCAACAGCAACGAAAACGTATAGGACGTCACTGCATAGTGAGAGTGCAAGGCGAAGTGTAGGAAATATCAAGCATCATTTCGTCTGCTTTTTGCTTCGTTGGGCGAAATTGCTGGTGAAAATTTTGTACAAGCAGATTTCCACACCGGGCCTCAGCCATCGTCGTCAAGTTGTCGATGATGACGGCCTCCCAGAGATTGGGTTGACTCTCTTTGCGCACGATTTGGAGAAGTCGATTTCAGCGTCGTCCGTGCCGTTGTACATGCGCGAGATCATTTCACTTGCGAACTGGGCAGGCACGGATAGAGTTGCTTCAGCTCATGGTTGGACTATCTTTGACAAACCGCGGGACGTGCGCGCGCTGGTCCGCGAATACCTGACGGTTGGTGCACATTGCAAAGTTACTGTACGGGCTGACCTGTGCGGACTCAAGGTCTCTTACATCAATGCTACGAATGGGACGCGAGTCAACGTGCGCATGTTGTTGTCTGCGCTCAAGCGTCTCTACGATTTCCTGATCGTTATCGGCCGGTATTCATTTCCGAATCCAATGGTTCATGAGGAGGCCGCCAAGGTCCGCCTTGAATTGCGGGAACAGCATCGGCTTTCCATTCGAATCCTTCGTGGCCGTGAGCCCATGCCACCCGAAAGCGGAGTAGACGAACGATCCGGCATTCGGTTGTCGGAGAATTACTTCCGCTTCATTCAGCAGGAGTGGAAGCCGGAGACAATCGACGACCCTGAATTCCCGCATCTCGTTCAGGAGGCCGGCAGGCGCTTTGGCTGGAAGCTTCGCGAACTCTGTGTGAGCCGGACCCTGTTCGAATCGGGCGCGCGCATTTCCGAAGCTGTCGGACTCACGGCGCTGGATTGGGCGCAGGGAGGATTTCGCAATGTCTTGCAGAGTCGGAAAAAGGGAAGCTTCGGTCTGAGAACCAAGGCAATCATGATTTCCAACCCAACGACCAAACTGTACAGGCGCTACTTCGACGACGATAAGCACGGTAGAGCCGCTGTGGACCTCCAACGCCTACGGCTCAGCGCGCTCACGGCGATTTACAGAGCCAACCCGCAGCATCTGGAAAGTGTGCCGCTGTTTCTTACTGAACAGGGTGCTCCGCTTACGGCGAAGCTCTTCCGTGAACAGTATTGGAAGCCCGCGCTGAAAGCGGCGGGGATTGACGCAGATCCTCACCAGGCTCGCCATTGGTTCGTGACAAATGCTTTGAGGAATATTGATCGTACATGCAAAGACGAGGCCTCGCGCGCGAGACGGCGTCAGGAATTGATCCGATACATGTCGTGGAACTCAGGCGAGCGCACTTTGCGTTCGTATGACCATATGCGGCGGGAGGCGGATTTTCAAAGTCGGCTCGAAATCATTCATAAGGAAATGAGGCGGCGCGAACGGCGAAGCCAAGTACCGGGCACCGCTTCAAGAGCCCAGTCGCTTGAGGCTGCGACCGCTGCCGTGGAGCGCAGCAATCAGGATCTGGCTTTTCTCCTCGGTGAGGACGATGACAATTGACGAAGCGGTAGCGAATGTGCGGGAAATCATTGGTTCGGGGTGGCCGAAGATGATGCCTCTGCCTGAGGCTCCGGTGACTGCGCTGTGCGAGGCCTTATGGATTGGAGGTAAACGTCCAAACCACAAGACGCTCGCCTCCTACTTCCCGGGGATGTCAACCAGGCCCTTTGTCGCCGGTATAGCCGCCTGGCGCCATCTTCGCGGGTTCAAATCGAAGGCAAGATATCCTCAGGTTAGTACGCTCAAAGACCTCATTCCTCATATCGCTCCGGAGATCGCCACTGCCCCGTTGACATGTTTCGACCCGAACAACGATGGCCGCTGGCCCATTCCAACCGCAAAAGTAATTTGCTACATCCGCGCAATTGAAAATCCGTCTCTACGGAATACAGTGGCGCTCTTCGCAGGCCTCAAGGATTCAAGCCGGTATCAGTTCTACCTGCAACTCGCCGCATGGGTCCCACCGATGCGCATCGCGATGAAAGATCTTCAATTGGATGACATTACTAAGATCGATCCAGATGCCATGTTCAGACGGCTCCGGGAGGAGCGTGTGACCTCTGGGCTGACGGAATACCAGCGTGTCGCCCTGTCCGGTTTCTGGAACAGCGTCAGGCACTGCTTTGATGACTACGCAGAGAGGCTGTCGGAGACGCAGCGTGAACGGATGGAGAAATTCTTTCTCAGGCGCATTGTCGACCAAAGAAAGATCTCGATGACCGGGGAGTGGTCGGCGTGGAACCAGCAACGAAAAGCGAAGGTAAAGGCAAAGACCGATACCGTCCATGGCAAATTTCATCTGTTGCGGCATCTTGCCAAATCCCGCCTCAATCAAATCAAGCGAATGCACAGCGCATACCAACAGGCGGCGGCGACCGTCCAGGCAAGACGACTTTCATTCCCGTATAGCTTCAGCTATGAGGAGACGGCACCCCTGGAAGGTGGCCGACTGGTGCGTCAAAGGGTGCACATGACGCTCTGGGATGCGACTTCCAGATGGGACAGGTTGATTGAGCTTGGCTATAGCTCAACGATCAAGCGCCGTCTTCGGCGCAGAATGTCCGGTGAATTCTCTTCCGAGAACAACTGTCTTCAGGTTGAACATCGACGGACCGAGTCGCTCGAAAGTGGTGTTACGCCAGCCGAGCCGTGGTTTCTTGAACTCTGCGAAAACTACGTTTTCTCCGATGTGAGCGGTACCGACTTGACGCGCAAACGTGTCGAGTTCTACCAGCGATGGGGATACGATAATTCCGACCATTGGTATATTCCACAGCGCATCGTGGGATGGAGTTACCATCTGGCAGAATGGGCCTGGATGCGGGAGAAGGGCGGTCATCTTCTATTTCCGATCGAAGGGCTGTTGATCGCGGCAATGTTTGGGCATCTTGCGATTCGCATTCAAACCATCACGGGCGCGAGACTGGGCGAAGTTCAGCAGATCGCTCAGAACCCCGACTGCATCAAGCAATTGGTCAACGTCGGGCCAAAGGGGACGGCCCGCTGGCTGCTGCGCATGGTTCCCAAAGGATCGACCGAACGGCAGAACTACTTCATAGATGAGCGCACCAAAGATGACCTGATGGAAGTGATCTCTTTTCTACGCGACCAAACACAATCAAAGAAGATACCCGTCGTTGCCCCGGAATTCAACAAGACTCATCCCGATCGGTACGTCTTTCAATGGAACGGGAGGTTGCTGAACCAATGCACCCTGAACAGCGTGATCCGGTTTCTGCTGCACGGTGCTGTTGTTCGTACCTCGGACGGCCAAGGAGTTCATCTCACATCACACATACTGCGCCACGCATTTGCCACGGAGATGGCAGGCATGAAGGTGCCTGTGGAGGTGATTGCCACCATGCTGCACCAGCGCGACACTTCCGTGACGAAATACTATTCTCAGCCTACCCAGACACAGGTGATGGAAGCGGCCGAAATGGTGTTCGTCGACCGAATAGATGTGGCCTCGGAAGCTCTTCGGAGTCCGGCGGAGATCGGCCGCATGCTGACGGAGGCGGAAGGCCGAGTGGGCGCTCTTACAGAGGTGATTGGTGGCACCTGCGTCGTTGCAAACCTTTGTCCGGCCAAGTTCGCCTGTATCGGTTGTGCCGGCAATGCTCCGGATCCCGCCAAGCGCTATCAAATCGAGCAGAAGATGGCGTGGGCCAAGGAACATTCAGAGTGGTCTCGTCGGGAGAAGTTGTTCCCGGAGGAACGGCGCCTGACTCAACTGGTACAGGATTGTGAGTTGGTGCTCGAGGAGATGAACCTCATAGAGCAGAGTTGCGCGGATTCCCTCCAGGAAATTCGGATCCGGACTGACGGGCCGGAAAAAGCGTGAAGACAGCTCGACGGAACCGAGTAGACCCGATCTGGCTCACTCCGATGTGGGAGGCCAGGAAGAAGGAGACGGCGGTCCGTGTCCAGGCAGCCATTGATAGGCTGCGCGAGGCGAATCAACACGTGACCTTCTCAGCCATTCGAGAGACGGTACGTGATCTCTTCCATCGGTCGATCTCGGCAAATACGATCAAGCGCAACGATGTTGCATATCAGTTGTATCTGGAAAATCGGCACACACCAAGGATGAGTCTGGTTAAAAGTCAGAGCGTCCTCGAATTTTATGAGAATACCGAGCCGAGTGCGAGAGCAGCGGCACAGGCGCGAGTAGCGCGACTGCGACGCCAGACCAAGGACGACCTCATTGTTCGTCTTCTGCGCGTTGAGGAAACACTTAAGGCGGCGAGAAACGTGGAGAATCGGTTGCGCGAGGAGATTATCCGGCTTCACGTCGCACATGGCCCAAGACAATTCTGAATGGAGAAAATATCATGCACATTGAACCGCTGGAACGAGAATTCACTCTGAACGGTCTGCGTCTTCCGGACCCGAGCCCCACACTTTCGGTAGAACAGGTTCGCGATACCTATGCCATGACCTATCCGGAAATCGCCACCGCTTCGCTGGAGGGTTCGGAGACCGTCGGCAACAAGCTCGTCTACCGTTTCTCAAGAGCAATCGGATCGAAAGGCTGAATTCTGATTGATCCGATACCAACGCGAGCGAGGTTAAAGTACCCCACCGGATGGTTTGCTGCCGGGAGGGAGGTGGCTTCTGCGTTGACGGTGCTCTCGGATGGAGCTTTTAAGCTTTACATGTTCTTGTGTCTGAGAGCGGACCGAGCCACGGCGCGTTTAGAGATCGACCAAGGGAGCATCGCAAAGTCCCTTCGGAAAAGCCGGCGGTCAGTGATCGTCTATTTCGAAGAGTTGAAACAGCGGGGCGTGTGCCACGTAGAATTCGCAGTCAACCAGCATTCTCGCGGCTTGGCGCAAATATGCGAGGCATTCTGGCCGTATGAGACTGCTGAACCAGTGGGCGATGACACACAAGTGATCAAATACGTGAACAGTATCCGTGCCCTGCTTGAGAGCCGCCCTTGTGTCCGATGTTCTTTTGCGCCGGCAGACGAAAGGCTGGCCCGGACCCTTTTCTCAAATAAAGTTCCATTCGAAAATGTTGCACACGCTTTTCTGCTTTGCTGCACGAGGAAATATATCTCCTGGCTCAATGGGCAGATCAGCACCTCGGTGATCACGCAAAAGCGGCCATAGATGATCAAGTGAAAAGCGGCCATAGAGAGAAGGCTTAAGGCAGAGCTACCACGGAGGGAAATTAGCCTCTGTGATCATGAGCCACGTCTTGAGCA
Organism: Occallatibacter sp.; assembly: GCA_035935755.1. Lineage (GTDB taxonomy): Bacteria > Acidobacteriota > Terriglobia > Terriglobales > Acidobacteriaceae > Telmatobacter. The sequence goes on from DASYWU010000015.1 coordinate 81,756, forward strand.
GAGAAAAGCGAGAACAAGTCATTGCACTGGGCCGGCTGGGCTGGTCGTTGCGGCGGATCGAGCAGGCGACCGGAGTGCGCCGGGAAACGGCGGGCGATTATCTTCGCGGCGCGGGGATTGCGTTACGGCGTCCGAGCGGCTGGGGTCGGCACAGTCCTTCAAAAGCGGCCATAGACCCGATCACCGGCTCTGATGGCGTGGATTCAAAAGCGGCCATAGAGGTGATCACCGGCTTTTTGGCGGCGAAACCGGGTTGCGGGCCGCCGAGCAGCTGCGAACCTTACCGCGAACTGATCGCGCGGGAGTTGGAGCGTGGCCGCAACGCGATGGGCATTTGGCAGGACCTGGTCGACAGGCACGGGTTCGCCGGTGGTTACCAGAGCGTGAGGCGATTCGTGCGCAATATGGGCGGCGCTGCAAGGGCCGAAGCGCGGGCGATCATCGAGACGCGGCCGGGCGAAGAGTGTCAGGTTGATTACGGCACGGGTCCGATGGTGCGCGATCCGGATAGCGGCAAGTACCGTCGTACGCGGCTATTCGTTCTGACGCTTGGCTGCAGTCGGAAATGTGTTCGGCTTCTGGTCTTCCGATCCAGTGCGCGGATGTGGGCCGAGCTTCACGAGCAGGCGTTTCGCCGGCTTGGCGGTTCGCCGCGGGTCGTGGTCCTGGACAACCTCCGTGAGGGCGTGTTGTGTCCGGACTTCTACGATCCGGACCTGAATCCCTTGTATCGCGACGTTCTGGCGCACTATGGCGTGACGGCACTACCGTGTCGGGTGCGCGATCCGGATCGCAAAGGGAAAGTGGAGTCCGGCGTAGCCCATGCGCAGAAGACGCCACTGAAGGGCAAGAAGTTCGAGAGCCTGGAAGAGGCGCAGGCGTACCTGGATCACTGGGAAGAGCACTGGGCCGACAAGCGCATCCACGGCCGGACCAAGCGGCAGGTAGCGGCGATGTTCGCTGAGGAAAAGCCTTATCTGCAGCCGTTGCCCGTGGAGCCGTTCCGTTACTACCAGTATGGCGAGCGCACGGTTCATCTGGATGGCTGTGTCGAAGTGGAGGCTGCTTACTACGGTGCGCCACCGGGCTGGATCGGGCGGAAGGTCAACGTGCAGTGGGACGCGATGTTCGTGCGTCTGCTTAATCCGCGCACCGGTGAGTTGCTGCGCGAGCATCTGAGCGGCAAGCGCGGCGGGCACCGCATCCGGGATGCGGACCGCCCACGGCGCACTCCGCCGAAGCTGCTTCAACTGCTGGCACGGGCGCACAAAGCCGGAGCCAACATCGGCGCGGTCTGCGACGCCATCCATGCTCGTCAGGGCGAACTCGGAGCGCGCCGTATCCAGGGCGTTCTCCAGTTGGTGAAGCAATATGGCAGCGTGGCTTGTGACGACGCCTGTGCGGCGGCGCTGGAGCTGCGCACTGCCGAGTATCGCTTCGTACGCCGCTATCTGGAGCGCAGCCCGCAGGCTCCTCTTACTCTGCGACAGGTCGATCCGCTCATCCGCGAACTGAGTCAGTATCGCGACCTGATCCAGCAACGGATCCACTTCGAGGAATCCCAATCATGAACCTGATAGAACTCAATCGCTCCCTGGTGCAACTGCGCCTGAGCGGCATGGCCGCGGTGATGGAAACCCGCCTTCTGCAAGCACAGTCGGAGAACATGGCGGCCATCGACCTGATCTCAACGCTGGTCTCTGATGAGCTGGCCTGCCGCAGCAAGCGGCTGCTGGAGAGGCGCCACAAACAGGCGCAGTTCCGTGACGCGGACAAGCGCCTGGACAACTTCGACTTCCAGTTCAACGCCCGGATGAATCGCAACCTGGTCTTCGAACTGGCCACGGCAAACTGGGTCGGAAAGCGCGAAGACGCCTTGTTCCTTGGTCCGCCAGGGAGTGGAAAAAGCCACTGCGCACAGGCCATAGGACACGCCGTCATCCAGCAGGGCTACCGCGTGTTATATCGCGAAGCCCACAAGCTGTTGGAAGAACTGGCCGATGCTGCGCTCGATGGCAAGCGCAAGGAGTTCATGGAACTGCTGACCACCGTGCCGTTGTTGATCATCGACGACCTGGGGATGCGCAAGCTGCCGCTGACCGCCGCCGAGGAACTGCTGGAGATCATCATGCGCCGCTACGAACGCGCGAGCACGCTGTTGACGTCCAACAGACCCGTGGACGACTGGGGAAAACTGCTGGGCGACAGCGCCGCTGTCACCGCCATGCTGGATCGCTTGCTGCATCACGGACACGTTCTCAAGTGCGGCCCGCGCAGCTGGCGCACCAAAACCGGCGGTGCCGGAGATGCACAATGACAAATACCAAGGCAATAAGGATGCCGGGCAAAGAACGCCCGGCGGCGTCGCGACTCGGGATCCAGAGGCCTCCCACGACGGAGCCTCACCATAGGAATACTGGCAGAAACACGAAAACCCTCTGCCAGCCAGCCCATCGGGCAAACCGCAGAGGGTCTCGATCACCGATTCCTTCGGAGCCAGCCCCGTGTCATCGGCCCTGGATCACTCCGCAAGGCGCGACCCCGGCAGAGCGACTACAACACTAACACGCAATCAAACGGTCTGAACATCAACGCTCCAGTGCCCGCCTTGCAAAGCCACACGCCGGCAAGGTAAAACAATCACGTCTACGGCCTCTCTCTATGGCCGCTTTTAACCCGATCATGTATGGCCGGATTTAACCCGATCACCGAGGATCAGCACGCCCATCGCCAGTCTCGAATATTTCCGATCCACGATTGATGAGGTTGCGAAGCTGGAAACAACACCGGACTATTGGCGTTATGTTCGGGAGAGCCTCGATAAGTATGAGCGCGCATGGCAGCAGCAACTCCGTAAGACGAAATGATGCTTCACTATGCGACAACGCCATATAGACAACAGCCGATTGGAGAACAAGTATCGTGAAAAACCACCACGCTGGCGGAAACACGCCGCAATACCCGGAAGTGGCCACGGCATCCGTATCCGGCCCGGAAGTTGTTGGTGCCTCGCTGCGCTACACCTTCACCCGTGCCATCGGAACAAAGGGCTGAATCGTGGCGGCGGCAAGGTTGACTGCGGATACGCTGATCGCCCTGTTCGAAGCCAAGGCCACGGTTCCGCCTCCTGAGTCGAGCGAGATTCTGGTGAGGCACCTCCAATGCAAAGAGTCACTCGCAATCTCCCGCGCGGTAGCCGAAGCCATGGATCGCTATGCCGGAAACAACAGCCAGTTACTCGCCGCCCCAAGCGAGCTTCTGCCCCCGCTCGCGTAGTAACTCTGGCCCCTGCTTCTTCTCTGGGGCTTCCAGTGCTCAATGGCGTGGCAACCGCCTACAGCCACGAGTTTCGCGCGGAACTGCTCTATGAGCTCTGCGCTGCGCTGGTGCGCGAGGGACTGGCGGGACCCCAGACCTGGCAGAAGTGCGAAGGGAGCAGCGTTCGGTTTGCCCAGCGCGCCATCCTCGAAAACATTGGCGAGAAGCAGTTGAACCTGCTTAAACGCAATGTTGAATATCAACTCACGGTGAGCGATGTGGCCGAGCGGGACGGCGAGGACGTGCCGCTCGGCAAAGGTCGGCTGGCCGTGACCATCGAGTGCGGCGGCGCCGGATACCTGAAGATTGGCCCGGCCGTCGCCGCCCTCGAAGAAGAGGCTGCCGGGCTGGGAGCGGCGTTCTATTGGACGCTGACTTATGCGCTCTACCGGGTGATGCGGATCTATAACCACGATGACGCGCTCCAGTTTGAAGAACGGATGAAGGAATACGCCGAGGAGGACGAAGAGAGCCGCGGGCAATATGAGTTTCCCGAGGTCGAAAAGGCACTGCCCGAGTGCATCCAAAGCACGCTGACGCGCGACGATCACCACGCCTTCCTTCGGCGCGCGCGGCGTCTTCTCGCCGGACACCGGCAGTATGGAAGGTTCAGCGAGTGGATGGAGCGTCTGCGCAGGATCGAACGGCTGTCGCGAGTCAGGTTACCAGTTGACGATTACTTCCGCGAAGAGGGCGGCTACGATTCCATCCCCCTGCCGTCTCTGGTTGTGGCCTTCAAGGATCACGATGCCATCGTCGCCTGCTTTGATGAGGAAAGCCAGTACATGCTCGAGGTTAGCGCGGAACCAACTCTAGGATCCATCTTCTCACCACAGCAGCCTGAAGAGGTGAAGAACGCGATCCGCGCTGTGCGCCGATTTGTTGCGCTCAACGTCGAGCTATTTGAGTTGGTCGAGGAGTTGCACAAATCGCGTTGAACCTCATCCGCTTCGCGTCAGGTGATACTGGCAGATTTCCTGGGGCTGATCCGAACAGTGACGTTTCTGTTCGCAGCGCATTGAGGTCTGCGGTGTCCCCGGTCCTCAGATTCGAGGACCGGGCACGCTATTTGCGACTCGCTAGGAACGGAATGGCCGGACCGCACCGAGTCAGACGGTGGCGGGGATCAGCAGCCCGGCGCAGAAGTCGTCGTAACTAAGCACCTTCGTCTTCGGATACGTCAACCGGGCAATCTCTGCAAGACACCGCTCTTGCTCGCCTTTGTCTTCGGCCGTTATGTACACGTCAGTGTAGGGCAGATAGATCGCAGAGAACTGATCGTTTCGCCCGGCGTGAAACTTCTCGCCATCCGGCAATGCACGAAGCGAACGATCGTACCACGTCATCAGAAAGGCATACACGACGCACTTGAACGGTGGGCAGTTGTCTACGAAATGCCGGATCGTTGCGTCTGACGCCGGCGTGCGTGCAATTTTGTCGTACAGCCCTTTCGCAATTCCCACATCAGACCGCTGTCGCTGGTAGCATGTGGCAGAATCTCCTCAAGGCTAGACGGACGCTGCTCTCCGTGGCGCTGAAAAATCTCTTCCAGCTTCGGACGAAGCGTTGTCCATATCGACTCGAATTCCGCCTTCACCGCCTTCATATGCTGCCACTGCTCGTTCGCGAGGAAGTCATCAGAGCTGAATCTGCGCTCGTTCAGTTCCTTGCAGTATTCCGGGGCGCTCACGTTAACTGCCTGCCAACGAAAACGCTCTGGGTCTGCATCGTGTACAGCAATCAGAAGCCTGAGAATCTCATTGTGTGCATGGAGACAGTCGCTCTGCCCGTGGAGCAAGCGAGCTGCCGACAGAAGCAGTGCGGTCCGTATGTGCTCCTTTGTGGCAGCCATCAACTCTTCGATGCTGATTCCGGCGAGCCGAACGTGGTAGCCGGTTTTGAGCGCGGCATAGATCGCCTCAGATTCGAGGCCGTCCTTCAGTAAGCGGTTGTGGGCACTGCTGTCGAAGATAACGACAGGGCGATTATTAATCATCGTAGTGGCCTCCTTTCAAGGCGCTGGTAAATCTACCTCAAGCATAGCCACAATTCAGATTTGGTTTCAACCGCCTTTTCGGCGCAGTGTTCGATACTCTGTGCCAATCCATTGGCCGCTTTGAGTCGTCGTCCAGGAATTGTTTGCAAGCGGAGAATCACAATGGAAGTGCACATCTCGATCGGGGAGAACCATCGTTTTGAGCTGCGCGAAGCGCTACTCATCTACGGCGATCGCCAGCGAAGCTTTGTCACACGGCATAAAGTCGCGCTTCGCCAAGGTGCGCCGCCCACACTCGAACCGGCCCAGCCTTTGACGCTTGGCTTTGTAGAGTCGCTCGCGCGCTCCCTCTGGGTGGAGCCTCGGCCGAGTTACTTCCTGAAAACGTACTTGCCAAAGGTGATCGCCTGATCGTTTGGTGGAGCGAGTCCTGCCGCCGCCAAATGTTCTATCAGGACGCGGAAGAGAAAGCTTCGAGCCTGAATGGCCGCACTTTCCCGCAACCTCCGCTGGTGTGGCGCGTCGATGATAGCGGACTGAAGATTCGCGCGCTTCGAGAGAACAAACGGCCAGACGCGGAGACGACGCTCGCAGTGGCTCCTTTCTGGAACCTTTCCGACGATGGAAGAGTTTGCACGGGCACTATGCGGTGCCCGAACAGCGCGTTGGCTGCCTCCATCCCGGAGTGGGAGCACGGCTTCTATGAGAGCGCCTTCACGCACGCCAATGTCGGCCGCCTCACCCGTCACCCCGGAGGATTCGAAGGGCTGTGGAGCGGGCTTGCGGACAAGCGCAAACCCTTTCCGGCGGAGACACTGATCCAGCTGCCGCAAGCACTGGCGCAGTTTGTGCACGGCGATCGGAGATAGGAATGCGCATCGAACACTCACTGCCGCCTGATCTCTTGCTTAACCGTTCTGTTAGAGTTCTGGTGATTGGCGCCGGCGGTACGGGCAGCGCGATTGTTATGGGATTGCCGTACCTCGACCAGGCGATGCGGATTTGGGGCCATCGCGATGGCCTTGCGGTCGCGCTGATGGATGCCGATGTGGTCTCCGAAACCAACTGTGTCCGGCAACCGTTTTCCGTCTCCGACGTCGGCCAGAACAAAGCTACCGTGCTCATCAATCGGATCAATCTTTTCTGGGGTACGAACTGGCAGGCGGTACCGCAACAGTTCCACGAGCGATCCTTCGACCGGGAGTACGACCGCTGCCCGCATCTGGTGATCGGCTGTGTCGACACGCGCGCCGCACGCAGGGCCATCGTGGGCTCCTTCTCCCGCGCCCTCAACCGGGTCTGCTACTGGCTAGACCTTGGCAACAACGCGGCAAGCGGGCAATATGTTCTGGGCCAGCCGCTCAATTGACGCAACCGCCGGAAAGCGGAGCGGCTGCGCACGGTCAGTGAATTGTATCCAGAGATCACGGATGAGAGCGTTGGTGAAGATTCACTTCCGAGCTGCTCGGCAGCCGAAGCGCTCGATCGTCAAGAACCATACATCAACCAGACACTCGCTGCGAGCGCACTGGTCATGCTCGCGCAGCTTTTCCGGTACGGGAAAATTGGATATCACGGCGGCTTTTTCAATGCCAAATCCGGCAACATTTCTCCACTTCCGGTCGATCCGGCGCTGTGGCTGAAAGTAAAAAGACGAACAAAGCCTGCGCGCAGCCGCAAATGAAGCAACTTTCATCTCCCCGGCGCGAAAGATGTGCTACGTAATCGTAAGTACGTCTGGAGTGCGCCCTATGAAGATGACCCTCGATCCAGAGCTTGCCAGCGAAGCGAAGGCTCTTGTCGCTCTGGCCTTCCGTAATGGACCGATCGAAGATCTGCATAATGGCAGGCCCTGTCCTGTTTGCCGCGGCAAGCCCGAGTATTCTCACATCACCCAGGAAGAGATGAAGAGCGTGACGAAAGCCGCAGTAAACGCACTTTACCGTCTTCTTTGGCTGCTCGCGCACGACTACGGGGAAAACCTGGCGCGCGGGCGCCGGTACACCTATGATTGGGACGATCCGGAACTTAAGGAGCCTGCCGGGACAGGGACGGACCCGGCATGAGACACACTACCAGGAGAAACTTTGATGTTCAAAGAACTTGTTCCCTACCTGCGGCAGCGCGCCGTTCTGCTGACCGTTACCCACCTTGAAGAGGACCAGATTCGCGTAAACGTCATTCCGCAAAAGCTCAAGGATGGCGAAAATACTGCCCTGACCACACCCTTGACGGTGACCGGAACCGCTGAGGAACTCGACCGGGACCTGACGGCGACGCTGGTCAACTTTGTTGGCGCGCACCTCGGACTCAAGAACACCCTGGACCGGGCGAAGGCGGATATGGACGCCGCGGCAAAAGCTGCGCAGGCAGAGGCCCGGTCGAAGAGTAAAGCGCCAGCCACGAAGCCAGCGGCGAAATCGGAAGCTCCTAAGCCTGCTGAGGCTCCGAAGGCCTCGCCCCAGGCTCCGCCCGAACCGCCACAGGCAGCAAACCTCTTCGACGCGCCAGCGCCGACGGCGAGCCATGAGGTGGAAGAAGAGGTATTTGGCGAGATTGTCAATGACGGAGAGCGCGGCAGCGATGAAACGCTGGGCGAAGCCGCGTAGCCAGCCTACCGAAAATCGCACGTTCCAGGGGCCCTCAAATTGGCGGCACTAGATGAGTTTCGCCGACGAACTAGAAGTCGGTGGTAGAGGGACCGGGCCCCATGTCCAGTAGAATAATCACAACTCACTTCCACTGCACGAGCAGGGAGTAAGTCGCGCATTTCCTGCGATCTGGACCATTCTGGATCTTGTGTTTCCGCGGCGCTTCCCTGTGTGTTGGGATACTTAAACAAGATGCCGATGACGCTCAATGCCGAGAAAGCTTTGATCTTCCGGATCATCCACCGGGATAACCTTCCGTGGATACTGAACCACGGACTGCACGCCAGTAATGGGGCGGTTTCCGATCTAAATTATCGGAACATCGCAATCTTGATCTCATCGGAAAGAGGAACCACCGTCCCGTCGGGGTTGGCCCCGGAGGTACTCTTAGTGATTACGTACCCTTCTACTTCACCCCGTTTTCCATCATGATGTACAACATCCACACGGGATACAACGTGCGGCAGCTCGCGAATGAGGACATCCTGATTATTATCTCATCGCTGGTCAGAATTGCAGAGCTTCGAATTCCGTTCGTGTTCACCGATCAGCATGCGTATCCGGCAATGGCGAACTACTTCACCGATCTTGCCGACCTGAATCAAATCGACTGGGCACTGCTGAATCGCCGGGATTTCCAGCACGACCCTGACGATCCCGGGAAAAAGGAACGATATCAGGCGGAGGCTCTTATCTGGAAGCATGTCCCGCTCGAAGCTCTGCTTGGAATCTGCAGTTGCAGTGAAGCGGTTGCTGGGCTCGTAAAGGCCGAACTCACCAAGAGGAATCTGGACGTACAATCAACTGTGCAGAGGAACTGGTATTTCTGATGATGAAATTTACCCAAGGGAATCTCCTCGACGCATCTGCCGAAGCGCTGGTCAATACCGTGAATACGGTCGGCGTGATGGGCAAAGGGATCGCCCTCATGTTCAAAGAAGCGTTCCCTGCGAACTTCCTCGCTTATGAGGATGCCTGCAAGCGCAAGGAAGTCAAAATTGGCAAGATGTTCGTGACAGAAAACCGGACCTTCTCCGGACCGCGCTGGATCATCAATTTTCCTACCAAGAAGCATTGGCGGCAGCCCTCGAAACTGGAATGGATCATTGAAGGTCTGGGAGATCTTCGCAGGATCATTCGAGAGCATCAGATTCGCTCAATTGCCCTGCCGCCGCTGGGAGCGGGAAATGGCGGGCTGGACTGGAAAGAGGTGCGACCCGAGGTGGAGCGAATCTTGGGCGACCTCGAAGGAATGGATATCCTGGTCTTCGAACCGACCGCGAAGTACCAGAATCTTGCCAAACGAACCGGTGTGGAGCAACTGACTCCGGCGAGAGCACTCATCGCTGAGATGATCCGCCGCTACTGGGTCCTCGGTATCGAGTGCACCTATCTTGAGGTGCAGAAGCTCGGATGGTTTCTTGAGCGTACAATCCATTCGCTCGGGATCGAAGATCCGCTCAATTTCCAGTTCAAAGCCGACAAGTACGGTCCGTTTTCCGACAGCCTTCGGCACTTGCTCGACGCTTTGGATAGGACTTATCTTCACTGCGACAAGCGGCTCAGTGACGCGGGGCCATCGGACACAATATGGTTTGACGAAGATCATCGCCGGCGCCTGGACCTGTATCTTCATCAGGAAGCCTCGGAATCTCTCAACAGGGTTCTGGACGCTACTGCCAAGCGCATCGATGGATTCGAGTCGCCGCTCGGTATGGAGCTTCTAGCAACCGTCGATTGGCTTATGGAGCGGGAACACTGTGAACCGACCGTTGCAGGAATTCGCGCCGGTTTACGAGAGTGGCCTGCCGGCCAGGAGGCAGCCGATCGCAAGCTCCGATTGTTTAAGGAACGGCTCATCGGATTGGCGATTGATCAGTTGGCTCGACCTCTGGTGGATCGGCCCGCAGCTTGAATGGCGTAGGTGCCATGAATCACCCCCATGAACAAAAGGTTAGGATTGGCATCCGTGGCCCCTCGACGACTGTGACGCAGTTCAACTGCTTCTCACGTGCAGGCCCGCAGGCAAATCGAGGCTAAAGCTGCAATCCTGAACAGCGGCGGTTTCTTGCCTGCAACCAAAATGTCCCGGCTCGCTGGATTCGACTCGACCGACCTCAGCGTGCAGCCGGAAAAGTGAGTGCGGAACCGGGAGATGTTCGCGGTCCAGCACCGTAGAGCGGATTATTTTCCCCTTTACGGTCTCGAACCTGACAGTCACCGTCCGCGTAAGTAGATGGCGGAGAATCTCAAGATCATCGGAGATGCAAAGGATGCCTGGGGGCTGGCCTTCTGGTTCGCGGGGCTCAACGGCTAACTTGATGACGAGCCCCCGCAAGATGCGCTGACGGCGGATCCTGAGCTGGTAATTGCCGCGGCCAAAGATGAGATGGCCGCTATGTAGGATTGCTAAACGAGCATTAACAAGCGCGTCGCCAACCGCTCAATCAAACAACGATCGCCCCCCCGTATTTTCCGAGACACGGAAGTTGCTCAGGCCGACACCCACCAGGCGAAACTTCTGTGCCGGATCCAGCAATACCCGCTCCCGCAGCGCCAGTGCGATCTCCGTCAATTCTTCACACGAGGCTGGCGGAGAAGATGGAGTCTGGCTGCGGGTGAGGACCTGGAACTCCGCGGTTTTGAGCTTCAACACAACGGTGCGGGCGATCCGTGACTCCTTGCGCGATGCTGCCCAGGTCTTTTCGGCAAGACGCCGGATCATGGGCTCGGTGTCGGCCAGCAAAACATCTTCCTCGAAGGTGTCCTCGGCCGAGACGGATTGGGTGGGCCGGTTGGGCAGGACCGGAGTGTCATCGATTCCACGCGTCAGCTCGTAGAGCCGCCTTCCATAGCGGCCAAACAAATGCTCGAGCTCTTCCAGAGAGCGAGCGCGGAGCTCGCCTACGGTGTGCGGTCCAAGCCGCGCGAGCTTGGCCTCGGTGACCTTGCCCACTCCCGGTATTCGGCCTACCGGCAAGGGCGTGAGAAAGCCTTCGACCTCGGCGGGCTGGATCACGAAGAGTCCGTCCGGTTTGCGCCAATCCGAGGCAATCTTCGCCAGGAACTTGTTCGGTGCAATGCCGGCGGAGGCGGTCAGGTTCAGTTCGTCCCAAATCTGCTTGCGGATGGTGATGGCCACCCTGGTCGCTGTGGCAAGGCCGGTCTTGTTCTCCGTGACGTCGAGGTATGCTTCGTCGAGCGAGAGCGGCTCAATCAGGTCAGTGTGCCGGGAGAAAATCTCACGCGCGGCGCGCGAGACGGCGCGATAGCGCGTGAAGTCGGGGGGAACGAAAATGGCGTCCGGGCAGAGTCGCTCGGCATAGGTCGCGGCCATCGCGGAGCGGACGCCGAAGCGCCTGGCTTCATAGGAGGCGGCGCAAACGACCGAGCGCTTGCCTTTCCAGGCCACGATGACCGGCGTGCCGCGAAACTCGGAATTGTCCCGCTGCTCGACGGAGGCGTAGAAAGCGTCCATGTCCACATGGATGATTTTTCGACCGGACATCCTCTATTCATCGTAGGCCGGAACCAGCAGTTTGTGTCCCCTCCGCACCGATTGAAAAGCGCGGGAAGCAGGAGGCCCCACGATCGAGTCAGGTCGCAGTTTTGTAGGTTGACGCAATTCGCGACATAAGGCGCGCTGATTCTAAAGAGGAAAGATGTGATTTCTGACACAATTCATGACATAAATTGACGCAATTAGTGGCGCAATCCTACATGCTTGACGCAAATCGTGGCACGATCCTACGCCAGTGCGCCGATCCGCCTGTAGCTGGCCGATCTGTTGCCTGGCCTCGCCGATCGCTCCATCCAGTCCCAATCCGAACTCACTCCTGCGGCCTACGCCGCCAATTTGGCAAACAGCCTTGCTGAAACCGGCGCCACGTTATTGCATTGCGAAAGGGGAATTTCGCGGAGCGGCTCGCTCTAACCGGGTCAAGCCATTAAGTCAGCTGTGATGATTTTGGCTTGGCGATCTGCCTTTGATCCATTACTCAGCCATAGCCAATATCAGGAAGATGTCGCACACTTGGTGCAAACGCGCAAGACCGCGGGTGAAGATCGATCAAGTCAGCATCCGCAAGAATGCGGTCGGCCCTCGTCTCAGGTTCCGCCAGTGGCATTCAGTGTATCCGCCGCCCAGTTAGCCGGAGAAGCACATCATGAACGATGTCGATGTATACTTGGCAGTCATCTGTCGAGCAGCTTCGCTCAGCGCGTGAAATCGGGCAAGGAGAAGACGTGTTCGCACACGATCAATCTCGTCATTCTTATCAGCCTATTCTCTGGATTTTCTCGGCCCTGCTGTTGCTGAAGATACCGGCGCCCGCGCAGCAGTTCAGTTCGAATGAAATAACGGTTAGTGCCGGTCTGCAAACTTACGGTGTTCAATCTTTCACGCCAATTGGATCGACCGGCACGTGCCACCCTATAGTCGAACACAGCGTCTTTCCGGCCCCATCCATAACCTATACGCGCAATCTCTCTCCCAGTCTCGCGATCGACGGAGTAGCTCAGCTTCCGGCGTCGTTTCTGGGGACAGGTTCGTCACCTGCCGGAAGACAAGCATTAGTACTCGGCGGGGTGAAGACAGGTCGGCGCGGCCGACGCTGGGGTTTTTATGGCAAGATGCAGGCCGGCTTCGCGAGCTATGGCTGCGAAAACTATTCAAGTCCGTCCAGCAATTGCACTCGTTTAACGAATTTCGCACTTGAATACGGGGGTGTCACTGAGTATCAGATGACGTCGCGGTGGGCGCTGCGCCTGGACGCCGCCCACTTGCTGATGCCCCAGTTCGATCAGATCATTCAGCGGTATTCCGACGGATCGGCCTTGGTCTTTCTGCCCGGCTCGACCATGCAGCACTTGGATGCACGGCTCGGAATCACGCGCAGCTTCGGCGCATTGCGTGAGCAACGGGCAGAGCCGGTGCCGAATGTCTCGGCCTGGGATGTTGGATTGCTTTTTGCTCTGCAGCCCAGGACCCAGCCCGAATGGATGATGATAAATGCCTACCCCACATTGGGCGCCTGGGCATCATGGAACTTAAGTCGACACGTTTCGTGGGATACAGCGCTGATGCACTCGGGGAGAAACGCAGGCCAGGCATTCGTCGATTATCAGACGGGAGGACGCGCATTTGAAGCGCTCACCGGATTGAAAATGGGAATTAGGCGCGATCACATGGGTTACTTCGGCAAGATACGCGGCGGGACGATCACATTTGGTGAGACTTTTCGGCAGATCGGCGGGAATCCTAATGGCACTATCACCAACGTCGATCTGGGCATGTTCACGAATCCGGTTCTGGATGTGGGGGGAGTGCTCGAAGTGTATCCGTCGCCGCACTCGATTTTGCGAGTTGACGCGGGAAGTGCCACTATTTTTTACCAGCCAAAGGACGTGATTTATTTCGGGAGAACGATCGCGATTCCAGAACAAACGCAGACCACCACGATGATGAGCTTTGGCGGCGGATTCCGCTTTTGAGCAGCTTAATTCGGTCCATCGAAATACCGCTCCATTCCGCCCGTCTTCGTGTTTTCAGCCTGCCAGAAAGGCCGGACGGGATTCGCGGACGTGAAGATGCATGTCGCTTCGAAGCCGGATCAAACCTGACAAGAGAGTAATCATACTTGAGCACGGAGGACCATTGCCCTTTAGTAACTTGACAATAACCTACATGGGCACTCTGATGGGAATCGCCATTCAGAGCAGCCTGTCCGCGAGTGGGATGGCGTTAAGACCAATTCCGAAGGCGCGTGGGCCTGAATAATCTCGGCCACGGGCTCCAAGTAGAGCTTCTGCAGTCGGCGGCGTGATGCCTCGAGTTTTCCATTTCTAGGTGAGGATCTGTTCCAAATATGGCCGCGGTGTCACGTGACTCTGACTAGGCGCTGAGACTGAAAGAGAATGTCGCCATCCGGGCCAAGTTAGCCGCTTACATGGGGGCGGGCTCGATTGAAAGCGGCGGCGCAAGACTTCAAACTGCCACAATCTCCGGTGAGTGAACAGTGCTCGTCAGGCAATTCTCCATCGCTCAACGAGTGAAGTGAACTTTGCGCCCGATCTCGCTCTGTGAAGGAGAAGGAAATGGCATGTCGTCCGAAGAAGCTTGCTGGGGCGCTTCTCAAAGGATGGTCGCTATGCCTACCTCCAACGTCGTTCAGCCTATGCGTGGTAACCCTGTTGGTGGTATCAGCCATGTCGCAAGAGCCAAGTGGTCCAGAAGCAACTCTAGGTTTGTCGCGGTCACGTTATTCGCTCATCAACCCGACCATCGCCAAAGCAAAAGCCGCAGGCACCGAAAAGGGTGCTGAGGCTTACGCGGCCGATTTGACGGACTTTGTGGTGAGTGACAGGCCTGGAAAGAAGTACGTCAAGAAGCTTTCGAGGCGTCTCGCCAGTGCCGACTTGGCGGCCAGGCGCGGAAATCGGGGGGGGGTATCGGAGAGCGCTGTTGTGCAGGCCTTCAATGACATGATGTCGCAGGTCTCGCCCTCTCCCGCCGACCAGATCAAGACAGAAGTATCAGTCGTACATCAGTTACGTTACTCGCTTTACAACACCTCTCCAGATCTCAGCACCGTAACAACGAACAAAGACAAGTGTCTGCCCAGCGAGGCCATGTTCGTGATCGCGCTTCTCATGTGGAACAACGGCAACGTGAGCAGATCATCGCCCGGGCCCCTTCCTCAAGAGGCAGCCTCTAAGGGCGCGGTGAGGTTCAGTATTTCGACTGGCCCCGATGCCAGGTTGCAACTATCGAGGTATCTAGCCGCCAGCTCGCGCCCGCAGATGGTTAATCTGTACAACCGCCTAGCTCAAACCATCGGTTTCTGAATCAAGGAGGTAATCATGCAAATGACACCGAGAGGATATGTGTGCCTAGCCGCAGCCGTTCTCACAATGGTCGGGTGCAACCCGCCTAACCCTAGGCAAGGGTTCTACATTGGCACCTCGGAGGGAATGCAGAGCGCGCAAGGTGGGAAAGGCCCGCTACAGCCGATGGTGGGTGTAGAGGTTTCGGGGCAGTACTTCCCGCAGCCTGGCGACAGCCCAGATGGAGGCAGTGTCACTTCTTACCTCGGCTACACGAGCAAGAGCAAGAACCCGGACGCTACTCAGGGTCTCTACTACGTCAGCAATGCGATGACGGACGTTTATTGGGACCACCAGGTGTGGCTGCCTGACGTGTGCGCAATCCCAGATCCTCCGGTTTTCCTGGTGGATCCGGGATATGGAACAGACGAAGAGAAGTGGGGCGTGAACGGTCTTTTTATGACGAATACCGGCCAGATGAAGGTCCCCGATCCTGCCGAAGCTACATGGGAGTGTCTATCGCCGAAAGGCCAGCCACTACCCTCGTTATCGTCGCAGTTTGCGTTTACCGGGGAAATCCCTACCTCCGTGACGATGGCGGGCTGGCATCCCTACACGACTGCCAATGGAATGCCTGAGATGTACGTCTTCAGCGGCGCGGGCGGCACCTCATCGTTTTATACCGAAATCGACGCTGCTTCCGTCGACACGAGCGGGGCGACGGCTACGTTCGATCTGCCGTCGAATATGCCTCAAAATGCCTATGCATTTGAAGTCATGAACCAGAATGCAGATGGCACCGTCCAGCATCAGGGTTTCAACTACTTTACTGCTGCCAGGAGCCAGACGATCCCGGGCAATCCCTTTGGGGTTGCCGTGAATGCGCAAACCGAGACCATACAGACGTGCAAGTGGTACCCTGGCCCATACCTTTGGTGCGGCCCACAGACATCAAGCTTCTCGACAACTCCCGTGATCTCACTTTACTCACAGAATCAGGTTCTCATTGGAAGCACGGCGGTAACGGTTGGTGCAAATCCCACCGCCGTTCTAACGTATAACGGCGGTGTCGTCCACGAAGGGTGGAGCCCAAACACCGACGACTTTACGGGAACGACCCGTGCAATTGTCGCCGACTCCGGAACCAACCTGGTCAGCATTCTTGATACCGTAGCGGATCGACTGCTGGAAAACGTTATTGTCGGAAATCAGCCTGTAGCATTGGCTGTTTCATCCGACGCGACCAAGGCCTACGTCGCCAACTACGCCGACAGCACGGTGACTCAGGTCAACCTGACCGCGGGAACAGTACTCGCTACTGTCCCTGTAGGCGGACAGCCGACATCGGTCGCACTTACATCCGGAGGGACCTTATGGGTCGGCGGTGTTGGATTCCTTACTGAAATTAACACTCAGAACATGAGCGTGGTCGCTACCGAGTCGACAGCAGGAACAACGATTGCGGCCTTGGGATTTAGCGACGGCGAAAACGAGCTGATTGCCACATCCACAACCAGTGGAAACGTATCAATCGACGAGCTCAATCCAAGTGCTGTCCAGCCGGGCGGTACGTACACGCCGCTTGCATCCCACTCGGTCTCAACTCTCGGTACCTACTACAACCCGCGACTGCAGGCCAATGTGCAGGGTTATACCGCAACTGTAACCACGAGCACCATCCCGATCAGCACCATCTTGCCCGGAGCGCCTCCGGTAGTCGTGCAGGACGGATGGGCAGTGGTGACAGCCACACCGACAGGGTTTTCTATCACTGACGTTTCCGGACATGTTGTACTCGTATCCGAAACAACGCCCTCGCCCGTTGCATCGATCGCGGTTGATTCAAACCTCAACGTTGCCTACCTGACAATGCCGGACTCTAACACTCTGCTGACGGTACCGCTTCCTGGGACGGGCTCAAATTGACGACGAGCTCTCACACTTTCCGCCGGCGATCTTGATGAAGATCGCCGGCGGAAAGTATGGTACTACGTCTCTTCTTGCGGCTTCATTACGACCTATTGACACGCAGCAAGGAAGTCGGGCCCAGAATCGCTGCCATGTTCAGCATCGTCGAAAGTTGCCGCAAACTTGGTGTGCCAATCCGCCCCTACCTGGCCGATATGGCTGCCTGGCCTCGCCGGACGCTCCATCCAGTCCCTATCCGAAATCGTTCCTACGGGCTGCGCCGCCAAGACAGCAAAGTAACCTTTCCTCCGTCAGCCGGTCCTATTAACAATGCCGTTGGCGGAACGCACCCAGATGTTCGCCACTCTTCGCTCGCTTGTTCGATACGCGGCGATAGCGGTGAAGAACTTCTATGGGAAAACAAAAACCTGTGATTCCCGGGAAGTGCTTCTCATGAGCCACTGGTACGAGCGTCCCGGCAACAACAGCTCGAAGGATTGTTGCAAGTTCATGAGAACGACTGAGGCGGCGAATTATGCTTGCAAGCGGCAGTATTGCCGCTGGATGCAGATTTCGGTTGAGTGGTAAGTGTCTGTAGAATGCATCTTTGATATTCATCACATCGTCGCGATGAAGATGGATCCCATGCGAGAGACGGTGCTC
The DNA here is from genome assembly GCA_035935755.1 of Occallatibacter sp. Lineage (GTDB taxonomy): Bacteria > Acidobacteriota > Terriglobia > Terriglobales > Acidobacteriaceae > Telmatobacter. The sequence continues at coordinate 99,117 of DASYWU010000015.1, forward strand.
AATGCCGTTTAGAGATCGGATGAGGCCTTCGCGGGCGAGCTTCAACACCACACCCCTCTTCAGGCCCAATACAAGATCCGCTTCGGCGCGCGGCATATAGCCGGCACGCTTGCCATCTCTTTCAGCAACCCACCGATTTAATGACTCGCGCGTAATCCAACACTCAGTCCCGTTTCCACGCCGGCATTTGACGAAGATGCCCTGCAATGCTCCCCCATGCACAAGAGCTCTAACAGATCTGGTGCCTATCACCCTGCCAGCCTCTGCGGCCACGATCCATTGAGAGTCTGGATGCCGGTGTCCACGTCTCGATCCTTTCCAATGGCGCGCAATAAAGTCTTCGAAGGCGTCGTGAAGAAACCCTGATTCCGCACGCGTAAACATGGCATTCATCTTCTTGTGTAGCTTCCCAAAGGTATCCTCGATGCTGCGAGTCGCTGGTGCTGTGATGTCTCCGGGAGCCATTCGCCGTAACATTTCATGAAACGACTGGGGCCAGTTGGCTAATAACCCCGTCGCAGTCTTGCTCGTCTGAATTGCAGCGTCCAGTCTCGACGCAAACCGGCTGTGATGCATGAAGCGCGCGTTCTCTTCTTGAGTCGATCCGAGGTAAGCAATGATACGCAACAATGGATCCAGATGCATTTCGATTAGGGCGGAGGGAAATTCTGCAGCAGTCATATCAGCTTCGGCCGCCTCGACTGGGAAGCCGGCAGCGCGATAGATTGTGGCATTAATGGCCACCAAGCCTGAGTCCGCAGGCTCACTCCCGACCGTCCTCAAATCGAACTGGCAATAACATTGATGGAGACTGGGCCTCTGCCAGCGGAGTCTCCGTCCGCATTTCGGACAGTGGTGGACAAGCACGCAACGATGGATCGGACAAGCGCAAACCAAACCGAGATCCCAAACGCCCCACACCGCGGCGTGTTCGCTGAGACACTTTGAACATACTCGGGGGAATCCGTAATTGAGCCGATCCCCACCGATCGATTGACCAAAGAATGATGTCGGACCATACTGCCCCTTAGCATTGGTCTGCTTGTAGCACAGGCGTCGCCACTCGGATGCCTCCAGGCGCGGCGCATAGGCAATTTGCTCTGAATTGTCGCCCCGTTCCAAACCCAGCATTTGAGTCAACCCTAAGAGTTCACCAAGAGCGCTGACACTCGTGCTGTATATTCGCGCTACCCTGCCGATGTATCCGCGGGCGCTCTCAATTACTAACGGGTCAACCCGAAAAGGGAGGCGGCCCGGGCCCATGATCTTGGAGTCCGATGGGTTTGAGGGGTTTGATAATGATTGGGTCATGCATGTAGCTCGACACGTCCTACGTTGCGCCTGTTTGGGGCCCACGGAATTGCTTTTGTCTCACTCGGCAACCGAACTGCAGGTGCCCTGTCCATGTCAAAGTCTTCTAAAAAGGGATTGGGGCTATCAAGACGTTCTGCCCAGACATTCACCGCATAGGATTGTGCGAGAGTTTCCGTCGTGATCTGTTTCCGCGGATGAGAGCTGGCGATTCGTGCCGCTCCGCGAAGGATCTTCATGGTGTAGCCAATCAGCCCGAATGAGCCGTAGTGCATGCGGAAAGCCATCTCAACATCCGAGAGTTCCGGCATCGCAAACTCGGGAAGCTGTTCCTGAACAGCCCGTAGAAACGCTCGATAGACGGTGCGTTCCTCTTTGTTGTCCCAGCGAAATGCGCCCACTCGGACGTTGGCGCCAAATCGACGGCGCAACTGCTCATTTTGTCTGAGCACCTCCAAACAGCGGTCGAGCCCCAGCACGACGATGGCAAGCTTTGCTTCCTCGACCTGCTCCTTCAGCCAGTCTGCAACGTCGTTGGGAATATTTGCCTGGCGAACATCGACAAAATGCTGAAACTCGTCCAGAGCAAGGAGCCGCACACGACAGCGCTTGAGCAATTCGCGGAGCCGGATACTCTTGCTGACCGTGTTTCCTCGCGTCCATAGCGGATCGCCCAATTGATACAGAAGTGTTTCGGCAAGGCTCTTTACCGTAGGCCGTGCGGGAACCTTGGCAAGCAGCACCGGCTGCTCAACGCCCCAAGTGTGATCCACTCGCGGATGCAGGTTTGCAAAGTAGGAAATGATGGTGGTCTTGCCGCTGCCGCTTTCGCCAACAATGGGACAGCACGCTGGCTCGGCGGTTGTGCCAAAGCTGTCGAAGCAGTCCTGAATACGCCGAACTGCAGTCGTAAACAAGGGATACTTGACCAATACCCGCTCTGAGCAGTCCATCATTTCATGCTTCCTCCACGGCGAATGCGACCCTCTCCGCACTCGCAATGACAGGGGCCGGATGCGGCAGATCGAAACCTGCTTCATACACCGGAAGGTTTTCGTCATCCTGAAAGAAGCTGGGCGCGATTGCATTCGGAGTCGCTCCAACAATGAACATGTCTTTCGGAGGAACGAGTCGAATCCCAGGATTCTCCAAGGTCCCCGTTGTGGATAGTTGCGGGGAGGGTTCTAACAAAAAGCGCGCATGGCGTTTGCGGCCACGAGTCGATTTGCGGTGGAAGTCGCGATCAATAAGCGCGCGAATTTCGGCCTTAGCCTGCGCCAGCGCTATGGTGTCCGTTCTGGCATTCAGCCGCTCCAGGGCATAACGGCGAATGACTTTGTGCTGCCATAGCGAGAGCCGAGTGGCATAAGCTTGATTCAGTGCGGGAACCTGAATGTAGTGACCCTTGCGCTGATCCAGGACGTTGATATGGCCCAAATCGCTTGGATCGAATGTCAGTTCGACCTTAAAGGTGGTTCCCATTCCACGCCGCAGTTCACCGAGTTGGAAACTGTTGTACTTGAGCCCCTCCAGTTCTATTCCGTAATGAAAGACAACCCTCTGTGCTCTCATGCCGAGAACAACATCCAATGCAGCAGCGTTCGGCGGCAGGGGAGGCGGCAGGCCGATGGTTTCAGCGCGCCATTTCTCTGCCGGCAGTTCCTGAATGCCCCGATGCGGGGTTTGTAGGTATACGTCGATGATCCATTTGTGAAGGATCTCGCGGAAGGTACTGAGCAGAACGACAGCGTGCTTGGTGGGGTCGTAATCGTCGCGCTCCAGAATGCCGCTGAATGTTGTCCCGGGCACGCCGTGCATGAGATCGCGGTTCATCGTTCCCTGGAACCGCTCAAGCGTCCCCTTGTACCATGGCACCAGCACCTTTGCATACTGGATATCTGTGCCGATCTGCAAGCAGGCATGCTCAAAATGCGTCGAATGGAACTCCGGAGGATTATCGACGACTACCAGCTCCGGAAGGCCGTGACACTCCCACGGATTCTTGATCGAGGGAAAATCGCGTGATACATAGGTCTTGGGCAGAATCGCATGCTTCAGACATCGCATCACGGCTAGGCAACTCGGCGGCTCGAAACCGGTATAGAAGCCCATTGGACATCGAGTGTGTTCATCGAGGGCCGTGGTAATTGTCGGCCTCCCCAATGGCAACATGCTGTCGTCATCCACGACGATCATGTCAGCGGGAGTGTGATCCATCACGACACGCTGAAGAGCGCGAGACGCGGTGGGTCCAGTCATCGACACTCGAAACTCCATGTCGGCGCGCCGTTTCCCGTAGCGCGCAAGTGTCAATTCAAAGGGCGTCTTGCGCGCTATCTCGCGGTAGATCGTCCTTTGGCTTGGTGAAGGAAGCCTGCTTTCCATGGGGCGGAATCCGTTTTCATCGTTTACGCGGCGCAGGATTTCCAAGTGCACTTCAGGAACGCGCTTGCGCTCCGGCGTCATGTACAACTCAGTGATCGCTTGGTCGCTGATCGCTTTGACTTCCGGAGGCATTCGAGAAGTGCGGTTGCCGCGTTCGCGATACTGGAAAATGATCGCGCGTATATCCCGGCCCGCCGACACCCATTTGCGATAGTCTCGGCACACCGTACGCCAACTGGGTGGTTTTTCATCGTGGACTTGTTCCGAGAGGGCGCCGATGAGAGGCTCTATGGTTCTTCGGCTGATGGCGATCGGCTGACGCCGGTCGAGTTCTTTGAGATATTGAACACGGACCTGCGCCAGCGCAACCAGTTCGGACGGGTATGCAGAAATATCCCGCTCCAACTTCCAGGCCAGTATATGCGCTGCGGGAAATGTGGCGTCGACTTTCGAAATGAAGGACAGTTTTCCGGTGGCGAACAGGTCGAGCAGTTCGCTCTCCGTGAGCGTACGCCATTCTCCCGTAGCAGCGTTTTCAAGCTGCCATTTGGCCTCAGGCAGCCGGCGAAGGAACTGAAACTCGTTCGGGCCAATCCTTACGGATTGCCCACTTCTAAATGCGAAGTGCGACATGCCCGCTCCCTGCGCAGTTCGACGGCTGCGCGCCCTGTTGAGGGGAAGGCCAGACCTGTGGGCCGGTGGGAGTGCAGCTTACTTCCGAATCCAGCGTGACCGGCTCCCACCAGTTCACGTGTAGCGTGCCATCCAGAACTGTCCGAAGCACGCTCTGAATGGGGATTTCGTGGAGTTCGCACAACGTGCGCAGAGGATATCGTGAAGTGGAAGCGAACGCTCGTCGGATTTTCTCGCGCTCAATGCGAGCGACCTGCGCACATCTATAGCGCAAGATCACTCCGACGTTGCTGAAGCGCGGCTCCGCGTGAATCTCGGATCTTCGCCATACGCGGAAGTGATAGCTGTGCTCAGCGAGAAGTTCGCGTATCAGCCTAAATCGCTCCTGATTCAGAGGCAAGTCGGCCTCGGCGTCATCCTTGATCTCCACGACTTCGCGGTGTAAACCCCAGGCCACCAAAATGTCCGGCGTATATCGATGCCTTGCTCCGTTGAGGTGATAGTCCAAGTGGAACGGCTGCTCTTGCCAATCATTGGTCCTTCCAGTCGCCATTAGCACCTGAAAAGCCCGGAGTTCATTCTGCGATTCGGCGTGACGAGATCGGCCGCTGAAAACGTCGGCAACTTTCCCTTGTACTCCAGCTTTGGACCGGCTCACTGGCTCTCGCGCTCGTTCCAGATAACGGAAATCAATAGCTTCGGCGAAACCGTGAGATGAGCGAAATGTGATTCGGCTGCGTGGAAGGTCCGGGCCGCTCAGTCCGTACATTTTGCCCTCCATCCACCAAAGCAAAAGTCGCGTCGTGATTACCCGTTGATCCGTCCTACAAGAGGATTGACATATCCTATAAAAGGAAGTACAACATACGTCAAGAGGAATGTCAACAGAAAAGGATCGTCAGCCATGCCTCGGGAAGCGCGCAATATCTACAGTTGGATCGGGAACCGAATCCGAGAACTGAGGACGGGTTGGGGAGGCACCGGTATCAGCCAGGAGGAACTGGCGGAAGCAATAGGAACCACGGCCAACACCATTTCCCGGTGGGAAACGGCGACCTATAAGCCATCCATCTCGGATCTGGACATGCTGGCTCAGTTCTTCAGGGTACCCATGAGTGCGTTTTTCCCAGCGATACAGCCATCTTCTCAGATCAATGCCTTGCTCACTGCCACGCGTGGGCTCGACGACAACGATCTGGAAGAGGTGACGCTCTACGCGCTGTTCAGAAGAGCGCGCCAACCAAAATCTCGCAAGTAATCGACACCCATTCCAACGAAAGCAGCAGGCCGCAGTTGCCGGCGTTCTGTGTCATTAATTGCGTCAATTTGTGCCACGAATTCTGTCACGAATGACATTAATTGCGTCAATCTACAAGTTTGGATTCCCATCCCACCAATAGGAAAACTTCATGAAACCATCGAAGCTCTACGAGGCGCTCCATGCGCTGATCGGCGAACGTGTGCCACTGCATATCTGGGGCGCGTGCGGCGTCGGCAAGTCGCAGATCGTCCACCAGGTCGCCGACGATCTCCAATACGAATTCCTCGACGTGCGGACGGTGCAGCTCGATCCCGTCGACCTGCGCGGGCTGCCCCGCATCTCTTCTGACCAAACCGAATGGGTCCCGCCCAAGTTTCTTCCCACCTCCGGCAAGGGCATTCTCTTTCTCGATGAGCTGACCTCGGCGCCGCAGATGACGCAGGCCGGCTGCTACCAGCTGGTCCTCGATCGCAAGCTCGGCGAATACCAGCTTCCGGATGGCTGGGTGGTGATCGCTGCCGGCAATCCTGCATCGGAACGCGGGGTCCACTTCGCGATGCCAAGACCCTTGCGGAACCGGTTCGTGCACCTCGATCTCGAACCCGATCTCGACGACTGGTGCAAGTGGGCCCTGAAGACCTGCATCCGACCCGAGATTATTGCCTTTCTGCGCTTCAAGCCGGAGTTGCTCCACGAAGCAGATGTGACTTCCGACGCCAATGCCTGGCCCACTCCGCGTTCCTGGGAGATGGCCTCGCGCGTCCTGTCGGGAGTAGCCGGGCGCACCCATACCCGGCTTCTATCGGGAACCAGCGAGTTCGAAGCGCAGCTCCTCGATGGCACGGTGGGCCAGGCGGCAGCCTCGGAACTGGTTGCTTTTCTGCGCCTGTTCCGCGAACTGCCCTCGATCGACGAGATCCTGCTCAATCCTTCCGCAGCCAAAGTTCCATCGGAGCCCTCGGCCCAGATCGCCATTGCTACCGCGCTTGGACGCGTGCTGAGCGATAGCTCGGTGGGGAGAGGAATCACGTATCTCGAACGCATGCCCACGGAAATGCGCGTCATGGCCATGCGCGATGCGGCGGCGCGCGACACGGCAATCACCCATACGCCGGAATTTGTGCGGTTCGGAGTGAATTATCGGGAGGCCATTCAATGATTACCGAGAAAGCCATGCTTGCCGCCGTTCATATCAGCGTCTGGACGGCCGTCAAACACGACCGCAAGGTCAGCCGGGAAGTGGCCGACCAGCACGGCGCGCACCAGGGCGCCGGCCGCTACAATAAGCAGCTGCTGCACGGGGCGGAGAAACTGGAGGAACTGCGCACAATCGCCGGCCAGATCCGGCAGTACTTCTATAAGGTCACTCTCCCTTGGTCCGATGAGGGATTTCGCCTTTTGCCAGCGAACTTCTACTTCGAGCTGATGGCGCGGATACGCGAGTTCGAGGCGAGCTTTGATGCTGGTGTGGAGTCGTTCCTGCGCGTCTATCCGCAGTACATCGAGCAGGTGCGTCCGGAACTGAATGGGCTCTTCCGTGAGGAGGACTATCCGTCCCAGGAAAAGCTGCGGGCCAAGTTCGGGGTAAAGCTGGAAGTTCTGCCCATACCCTCAGGGGCGGACTTCCGGGTTGAGATGTCGGCCGAAGAGCAGGCCAGGGTCGCGCGGGAAATTGATGCCAGCGTTCGCCAATCGCTCATGCGGGGGACCGAGGACCTGTGGCGGCGGCTGCGCGAGGTTGTGGCCCACATGGCTGACCGGCTCAACGAGCCGGAATCCCGGTTCCATGGTTCGTTGGTCACCAACGTTCTCGATCTGGTTGAGATCCTGCCGCGGCTCAACGTCCATGGCGACGCGGACCTCAATCGTTTCGCGGAGCAGGTAAAAGAGCGGCTCTGCAGCTACTCCGCCCAGGAACTCAAGAAACACGACCTGCTGCGCGTGACCACGGCGGCAGATGCAGCCAACATCGTCGCCGAAATGGACGGCGTGCTGCGCGGCCGGGAATCGGCGGGGCTGGATCAACCTGCAAGCGTCGACGAAATCTTCGCTCATATGTCGCCATTTATGGAGGCACCGACAGCCGCATGAAAAACAATGAGACGTCACCGTACCTTCGCATCCAGAAATCACGGACGGCCTTGGTCCTAGACCACCCGTTCGTCGGCTCGCTGCTTTTCCGCCTCAAAGACCGGCCGAGCACCGCGGTCAAGACCATGGCTACCGACGGCGTTTCCCTGCTCTGGAATCCGGAGTTTGTCGAAACGCTCAGTGCGGCGACACTGGCCGGAACGCTGGCGCACGAGGTGATGCACCCGGCCTTGCACCATCACCTGCGGCGCTCGGGGCGTGACCCGAAACGATGGAACGTGGCCTGTGACTACGCCATCAATCCTTTGCTTCTCGACGCCGGCCTGAAGCTTCCGGAAGGCGTCCTGGTCGAGGATAGGTTTCGCGGGATGAGCGCGGAACAGATTTATAACCTGCTTGAACCGGAGGACGGCTCCGGCGACGGCGGAAACATGGATGGCGAGAACGACACCGCAGGAAACGGCGGAAATGCGGCTCGGCCATGCGGCGAATCCGGGAACCCCGGCACTCCCGAGACCGAGTGAGGAATCGGCCAGGTTCTCGACGCTCCGATGGCCGGCGAGGATTCGCCAACGCCCGAGGAACAGGAGCGGGAGTGGAACATTGCGGTCAATCAAGCGACAACGGTTGCCCGCCAGGCGGGCAAGCTGCCGGCAGGAATCGATCGGACTCTGGAAGGAGCTGCGGAGGCCGCGGTCAACTGGCGGGAACTCCTGCGCCGGCTCTGGTCGGACGCCATCGCGGCCGAGTACAGCTGGATGCGCCCCAACCGGCGTCATCTCTGGACGGGCCTGTATCTGCCGGGCGTGGTGCGGGAGGGCAGGGGAGAAGTCGCCATTGCGGTCGATTGCTCCGGCTCCATCAGTGGGCGGCAATTGCGCCTCTTCGAAGCGGAGGCGCGTTCGATCCTCGAAGGCCAGAGGCCGGAGCGCGTCTATGTGATCTACTTCGATGCTGCGGTCCATAAGGCGGAGATCTACCTAGCCGGCCAGCAGATCTCCCTCAATCCGGTGGGCGGGGGTGGCACGGAATTCGGCCCGTGCTTCGAGTGGCTCGATGAGCGAGGTATCCGGCCGCAGACGATGATCTTTCTGACCGATCTCTACGGTTCCTTCCCGACTTCCCTACCCTCTTATCCGGTTTTATGGGCATCAACTGGAGCCCGCGAGGCCCCGTTTGGCGAAATCATTCCCATGCAGGCGGCGTAAATCGCGTTGGATTCGCTGCCCATGGCTTGGGCCGGCTACCTGAAGCTAACAAAACATTCAGGACAAATCCTCGCGATCCGAAGTGAGGTTCAGGAGGTGCTGTGTGAACCGAAGCTATCGAGTTTTTACGGATGGTTCCGCAATCGGCAATCCCGGTCCGGGAGGATGGGGCGCCGTAATGATGGCTGGAACCCGGCATTGGGAAATGTCCGGCGGATGCGCCAGAACGACCGTCGCAGAAATGGAGCTTGTCGCTGCCATTGAGGCTCTTCGTTCGCTTCCGCCCGGCGTCCGGGTTGAGTTGCATTCCGATTCCCAATACCTGATCTACGGAATCAGCGTTTTTCTCTCGAAGTGGAAGCGCGATGGATGGCGCAACCGGAGAGGGAGCGAGATCCGGCATCGCCAGCTGTGGACCGAACTCACCCGCCTGAATGCTAAGCACGCGGTGCGGTGGGTATGGCTCAAAGGGCACAACGGCCATCGCGATCAGACCCGGGCGGATGCGCTTGCGTACCAGGCTGCCCGCGCCGTTTGGCTGCGAGAGAAAGCTGCTGCTTGAGAGTCAGCAAACCAACCGACAAAGCGAAGGAGTTGAGAGATGGCTTCAGTTGCCGAAGCAAATTCATTGTTTGAAATCGATATGGAATTGGACGGACTCCTGGAAGAAATGGAGCTGCAGGTTGAGACCGAGGGCCAGCCATCAGAGGAATTGGTGGCGCGGTTCCAGGAATTCTGCGCGGCGCGTGGAGAGAAAGTTGATCGAATTGGACGTTTCGTCCGCATGATGGAAGCCCGTGAACAGCTCTGCTGCAGCGAGGCTGCACGGCTCGGCGAACGGGCCCGTGCCGCGGCCAACAGAATCGAGCGAACCAAGAACATGGTGCTCTATTACCTGCTGAGCCGGGACCTCAAGAAAATTGAAGGCCAGCAATTCACCTTGCGCGCCCAGAAGAACAGCCAGGACTCGGTGCGGGTTACGGATGCAGCCGTGCTGCCGCGGTGTTACTGCAAAATTGAGGCGGGAATCCGCGGAGTTGTCTGGGAGACGGTGCTCTCGCTGTTACCGGAAGAGCTTGTCGAGGCGCTGGAATGTTCCATCCAGGATTCACGGCCGGACAATGAAGCAATCAAGACGGCAGCGGCACGAGGCCAGCTGGTGCCCGGCGCCGAGGTGTGCAGAGGATCGCACCTGCGAGTTGCGTAATCGGAAAATACCGCCCCCTTCTGAACTCCTACAAGGCCCGATCTCCCCGTCACCGGTGTAGCGGTTCTGTGGCCCGCAGGTCTTCAGGCAAAGAACAGATGCTGAACCCCCGTCAGTCGCCTTCTCTGATTCCCCCCTTACGCCGCACCTCAGCAACGGGCACTTGGCCACCGGTATCCCACGTTTCTTGTCCCTGAAAGGGAATCGACGCTCAATGCAGGCGGTCACGGCCCGGGAAGTGAATCTTCCCGGGCCTGAGAATGCGCTCTTGGGCTGCGCGTCGGGAGGCTTAAGTTGATGAAGGGGTATATCTGAGGATCGATCCTGCCGAACATTGAGTGCTTGTCAGAAACCAAGCAAGGAATCATGTGGGAACGGGCGGGACTACTGCGGCTTGAAAGGCATACGGACTCGACATCGAATCGAAGCCTGGGCGAAACCAGGGACGGAGAATCTTGAATACCACGCACGCGAAATCTTTCGGTGATCGCCACATCGCCGGCGCCTGAAGAACTGAATTAATCAGGTTGTAAGGGCTGCGCAAACCTACCGAAACCACCTCGCTGGACGCAAACCTTCTAATTCCCAAACACAGGTCTTTGAGTGCATTTGGGGATTTTCCGCTCGTCTAAATGCGCGATGAATCGTTCCGAACGGTCAGGCACAAGTCACCATAGGTGACTAGAACGAAGCCGCTGGCGCGGCGGACACTGCCTTGACGTGCGGCGATGAGCGGCAGTGGCTACGGTAGGTTGGTTCACAAGGAAGGAGATCCTTGTGACCAACTTACGCAAGCGGATGCTGGAGGAACTCCAGCGCCGCAACTATTCGCCGGCCACGATCCGTGGCTATTTGTTTGCCGTTGAGCAGTTTGCTAAACACTTCGGAAAACCCCCTGACAAGCTGGGGCCGGACGAGCTGAGAAGCTATCAGGCCTATCTGCTCACGGAGCGCAAGCTGGCGGTGGGTAGCGTGGTGGGCCGCGTTGCCGCGCTGCGGTTCTTCTTCGTTCGCACGCTCAAGCGGCGGGACTTCTGGGAGGAGTTGCCCTATCCGAAGGACCCCAAGGATCGGCGCCGACTGCCGACCGTGCTCAGCCTGGACGAGGTTGCCCGGCTTATCGACGCCGCCGGCAACCTCATGCAACGCGCTCTGCTGATGACGCTTTACGGCACGGGCATGCGGCGGATGGAAGTATCGGTATTGAAGGTGAGCGACGTCGACAGCAGGCGCATGATGATCCGCGTGGAGCGCGGCAAGGGTGGCGGCGGTCGCGACATCCCACTCAGCCCGGCTCTTCTGGAGACGCTGCGCGAGTACTGGCGATGGAAGAAGCCTCGCATCTACCTCTTCCCCAGCAGTACAGGCCACCGCGGCACGGACAGACCCATGTCGGACAAGGCCGTCTGGTACACCTGTAAAGAAGCCGCGCGCTATGCGGGCATCAAGAAGCACGTAACGCCTCACACTCTGCGCCACAGCTGGGCGACGCACTTGCTCGAGGCGGGAACAGACCTGCGCACCATCCAGGTCCTGCTCGGTCATGTGGATCTGGAGACCACGGCCAGGTATCTCCATCTGTCGCAGCGACACTTGCAGGCAGTGTCGAATCCGCTGGAACATCTTCAACTGTCCTGCGTCAGCCAGGTATCCCGCGAGTATCACCGGAAAACAGATAGATGAGTCGGCCCACCGTAGAGGTGGCCGACATCCTTCGCGTCCAGGGCGACAGCTTTCGAGAACAGAACCATTCATGGCTTGGCTACCAGCAGCTCAACGTGCTGCGAGCCATCGCCAGATGCCGCACGGCTGCTCTCGGAGGCCATCTGGACTCCTGCTCGCGATGCGATCTGAAGGCGATCTCATATAACTCGTGCCGCAACCGGCACTGCCCGAAGTGTCAGGCGCAGGCGCGTCAGCGCTGGCTTGCGCGCCGTGAGCAGGATCTGCTCCCCGTGCCCTACTTCCACGTCGTCTTTACTCTGCCACACGCATTAAACCCACTCTGTCAGCGACATCCCCGGCTGCTGTACGATCTGCTCTTCCGTGCCACCGCCGAGACCATGCTTGAAGTCGCAGCTGACCCCAGGCATCTCGGAGCCAGGATCGGTTTCCTCAGCATCCTGCACACCTGGGGACAGAACCTGCGCCTGCATCCTCACCTCCACTGCGTCATTCCCGCCGGCGGTTTCGACCCAGACTACTCGCGCTGGGTTCATCCCAAGTATGCCTTCTTTCTCCCCGTGAAGGTGCTCAGCCGTGTCTTCCGCGGCAAGTACCTCGCTCTGCTCCAGTGCGCGCTCCGCAAGCGCCGCATCGACTGTCCTTCAACACTCGTGCGCGCGCTGCTCAAGGACGACTGGGTGGTCTATGCCAAGCCTGCTTTCGGAGATCCCGTTCGCGTGCTGCGCTATCTCGGCCGCTACACACACCGCGTCGCCATCAGCAACCAGCGACTACTCAGCTTCGATGGTCACCGCGTACGCTTCCGATGGAAAGACTACGCACACGGCAACAAGCAGCGCATCATGACGCTCACCGCAAGCGAGTTCCTGCGCCGCTTCTGTCAACATGTGCTGCCCAGGGGCTTCGTCCGCATCCGCCACTTCGGCTATCTCGCCAGCGCCCACCGCACGGCTCTGCTCGCGCTCGCTCGCCAGGAACTTGCCTGCAAGGCTCCGCCAACGCCCCTCCCCGGTTCCACACCAGCAACATGGCGCTGCCCACGCTGTGGAGCCAACATGCTCATCGGGCCCAACCTCACCGCGCAACAACTGTACCCATCCGAGCAACCACACGATTGACAGGGCTGGCGCTGAGCTGAGAAGTTAGTTTGCCAGTCTGGTGGCGTAGGCTGTTGGGGTCAGTTCGGCGAGGGACTGGATGGAGCGGTAGGCGAGACCGGGAAGGACGT
>DASYWU010000016.1:0-11356 GCA_035935755.1 Occallatibacter sp.
TCAATGGTGACAGTGGCCGGGTCGGTGTCAAGGGTCGAGATGAACGCCAAAGTACGGCGCCCTTGACACTGACCCGACCACCACGGGAAGCTGCGTGCGTTTTTCAGTTGACAGGAGTGCAGGCTGTCATACACGGGGCACCCAAAGAGGTGGTGGAACGGGCGGAGAAAAAGGACGGGCCGACCCGCAGGGTCAGCGAGTCAGCTAGTCAGTGAGTCAGCGGGTTGGCACGAAACGTGGGCTATTGCTTAACGGCCACAAATTCCATAGAGGTGTTTTGGACTTTGTCTTCAAAATGCACTTTGGCGGTCTTGTTGTCGGGCGAGACGGTGAGGGTCTGGATGGAGACAATCTTGCCGTTCCGTTTACCGATTTCCTGCAGCACGTGAGGTCCCAGCGTCTTCACGGAAACGCTGGTCACGCCGGGATCGCCCTTCATGGGCGCGTCGGGGCCATTGAGCCTGGCGGTGTAGGACTGGCCGGTGCGGTTAGTCATGGTCACCTGGTCGCCGTTGACCTTGTAGCTCCAACTGGTCGCGTTATCCGACATGTTTTCCATTTTGGTCTGCCGCCACGAACCTGAGATCAGATGGGAGCCTGCCGGCCCCTTGCTGAGCCGCGTCTCCACTGACTTTCCTGTGACTGGACTGCCGCCGTTGGTGTTGCTGGAGTCGGTGAAATCCGTGGTGAGAGTATTCCCATCCGCCGAAACGACGGAATGGTTGGTCCAGACAATCTTGCCGTCTTTTTTGCCGGCGAGGTCAACTACATGATCACTCTTGACGTTGACGGCGAGGCTGTTGAAGTAGGGAACCCCGGTGACCGGCTGATCCTTGCCGTTGGCCGCTCCTTTGAATGCCGGAACGCAGCTTTTGCACTCGAAGATGCCGTGATCGAGCAGCATCACGTCAGGTTTCTTCGGCAGGGTTACTTTGTTCATGTCGACCTTCCAGGTGCCTTGGAAGGGGCTTTGTGCGAGCGCGCTCTGGGGAGACCACAAGGTTGCCGCCGCCAGAAGGCTCAATACCAGAACTTTCATCGATTCGCCTCCCTGGTTGGATTAAGAAGCCGGAATGATGTCGGGGCCTCTGACCGTGGAGAGAATTCGACTCGTTAGACCGAATTAAAGTCCATTCGAATCGACGGCAGGCGCGATGCGTGCGCGAGTCATGATTCCGAGTGAAGGAAAAGTCCGAAATCAGGTGAGCCCGGATTGCCGGATGGCCGCCGGCGATTGAGATGAGATTGGGGGAGACGGGTAAATTATAGCGGCGTCGCTTTGAACGTGCAATCAACTTCTGGAATTTTATGATTCGCAGATGACGAGGCCCTTCCGGATGGGAAAGGCCTCGGGTATATCGGGTTCAGGTGGCCGCTATTGGACCGTCAGGCTGACGGTGGTGGTGTGGTTGAGGCTGCCGGAGGTTCCGGTGACGGTGACGGTGTAAGTGCCCGGAGTGGTGCCTGGGTTGCCGCCGCCTCCGCCTCCACCCGTGCTGCCGCCGCCTCCGCCGCAGGCCATGCCGGCAATCGAAATGAAGAAGACGAGCAGGCCGACCATGGCGAACCAGCTACGGCGCTTCTTCGGAATCCAGAAGAAGAGCAGGCAGGCGAGGAGGGTTCCGCCGCCGGCCGTGGGCCAGAAGATGGTTTTGTGCTCGTTGGCAGCGGTGGTAGCGGCGGTGGTGGTGATGGTGAGGGTGGTCTGCACCGCGCTGGCGCTGGTGACGTTTGCCGATGAAGGCGAGACGGAGCAGGTGGCCGGATCGCTGGCCGCAGTTGGGGTGATGGCGCAAGTGAGCGTGATGTTACCGGTGAAGCCATTCTTCGGTGTGATGGAGATGGCCGAGGTGTTGCCGCTGGTTGCGCCGGCTTTGAGAGTGATGCTTGTGGGGCTGGCAGTGAGGGAGAAGTCGGGGACGCCAACGGTGACTCCGACTACCGTGGTGGTGGTGATGGTGCCTGCGGTTGCGGTGACGGTGACCTGATATGCGCCGAGCGTAGTTGTCGATTGCGAGTGCACGTTCAGGGTGGCTGTTCCAGCGGCGGCGCCGGAGATCGTGATGGGATTCCCGGTGAAGTCGCAGGTTGGGATATTGGTTGCGCCGGTGGGCTGCGACGAAACGGCGCAGGCCAGGTTTACGGTGCCGGTAAAGCCGCTGTTCGGGGTCGCGGTGATGGTGGAAGTACCGCTGTCGCCGGGATTCTGAAGCGTGATGCTGCCGCTGTTGGTGAGGTCAAGGCCGGGGACAGAAACGGTTACGCTGACTGGCGTGGTGGCTGTTATGGCCCCGTTTTTGCCGGTGACGGTCACTGTGTATGCACCACCCGTTGTAGTCGCGGTTGTATCTACGGCGAGCGTAGCGGTCAGCGCGGTTGTGCTGGTGATATTCACCGAGGGATCGACGGTGCAAGTGGGCGAGCTGACCGCGCCGGCGGGCGCACTCGTGACGGCGCAGGTTAGCGCTACTGTGCCGGTGAATCCGCCCATGGGCGTGACTGTAATGGTGGAAGTATTGCCCGAATTGGCGCCGGCTTTGACGCTGATGGCTCCGCTATTGCTGAGTGCGAAGCTGGGCGAGACCTGGCCGGTGACGTCAGCGGTGATGGCGAGGGTATGTATGTATTTGCCGGTTGAATCGGTGCCGGTAACGGAAACGTTGTAATTTCCCTGGGCAGTGCCGAGCGGGGCGGTGATGGTAAGAGTGGAAGAGCCGCTGCCGCCGGAAAGGCTGACAGAGCTGGGCGAGAGGCTGCAAGTGAAGTTGAGCCCGGTGGGCGTAGTGCAGGTGAGGGCGACGCTGCCGCTGAAGCTGTTATTGGATGCGAGGTTGAGGATGACCTTGTCGCCGCTGTCGCCCGCGGTGACGGGAACGATAGTGGATTGCGGGATCAGGGAGAAGTCGGAGAGCGGATTGGAGATGTTGGTGGAGAGAACGGTCGATGAGGGGTTATATGTATTTTGCGAGTTCGAGTCAGGGATATACACGAGAGTCATTTCGTTGGTTCCCTGGAGGAGGGTGGCGCTGTCGACAGTAAGGCTGTAAGCTCCGTTGCTATTCAGCGTGCTGTAGGTGGGGTAACCTCCGGAGGAATAGAGGACAGCGTAGCCGGTGGGAACTCCGCTTCCGCTGGAAGCCTTGACCGCGCCGGAGATGGTGACGGTGGAGCTGGGGGAGATGGCGCCGCTTATGCTGCCGGTAATGGTGGTGTTGATCAGGCCATCACCGCTGGTAGTGACGATGCTGACGTTCTGGGTGTTGGATGTGGTCTTGTAATTTGTATCCCCGGCATAGGTCGCTTTGATTGAGTAGGAGCTGTTCAGTGAGCCGGCGGGAATGACGAAAGTAGCGACGCCGGCAATCGCGCCGGTGGACTGATCAACAAACGGGCTGAGCGTCGCCGAGCTGGGTTGGAACGAAAGGGAAGGTGAGGCGCTGATGGTGACGGCGCCCGTAGGTGTCGCCACCGGAACGGGGAAGAGGGCGCCCGATGAGGAAGTGTTGTTTGCTTTGTACTGAGCGCTGTTTTCAACCAGGACGGTGACGACGGTGGGCCAGCCGGGACCATTGACAAAGTCACCGTTCTGATCGGTTTCTTGCGTGGACATGAGAATCGTCGGCAAGTCCTGGGCGACGGTGAAAGTGATGGGGCCGGCGTTGGAGGCGTTGTAGCTGTTATCGCCGCTGTAGCTGGCGGAGACGGAGTGCGAGCCGACGCTGAAGGGCGCGTTGTATTCGGCGTCGCCTTCAGTGTTGATGAGGGCAGTGTTCAGTGTGGCCGAGCTGTCTTTGAACGCGATGGTGCCGGTGGGTGCGGTGTAGGTTGGGCAGGCGGTAGTGGTGCTGGTGGTGCAGGTTTGCAGCTTGGCGACATCGGCGCTGGGGGCGACGCGGGCGCTGAGCATGAGCTGGGTGCCGTAGTCGATGCTGGTGGTGATGTTGGAGGTCACATAGCTGCCGGAGCCGGAGTAGATGTTTTTGTCCTGGAAGAGGCCGAAGGCGATGCCGCTGGCTTCAGGGGAAACGGTGATGGGAATCTTCGCCGAGGGGGTGGCGCCGTTTTTGGCGTCGCCGCTGTAGGAAGCCCAGATGTTGTAGCTGCCGCCGGGAAGCGTGGTGGTGGTTCCGTTGTATTTGCCGCTGCTGTCGAGGGCGTAGGAGCTCTGGCCCTGTTGCGAGGGCTCGGTGCTGTCACTCATGACGGCGACGCTGCCGGTGGGAGTGCCGGAGCCGGTGACGGCGCCGCTGACGGTGACGGACTGGCCGTGAGTGATGCTGGTGGGGGTGGCGTTGAAGGTGACGTTGGCGGAGGGCAACTGCACGCTGCCCCAGTCATTGATGAGGACGGCGGCGTCGACGCTGCCGAGGCCGGTGGCGAGGTTGTACCCCGCCGCAGCGTTGTAGGCGGCGGTGGTGCCGGAGCCGATCTGGCCTTCCGTGACACTGATAGTGTTTCCACTTGAGTTAGTGGTCTGGATGACGGCGGGATTGGTGACGGAGATGCAGTTGGTGCTGAGCGTGGGAAGAATTTCGCAGGGCACGGAGATGCTGCCGTGGCTAATGTCGTGGAAGGCGGCGGGGAATTGCGCCTTCAACGGATAGAGGATGGTGTCAGCCTGACCCTGGCGGCCGTATTTCTGATTGACGAGGGCCATGATGCCGGCGAAGGAGGGCGCCGCGGCTGAGGTGCCGCCGACACCGAAGATCTGCACGGTACCGCTGGTGACGGGTTGGCAATCGGCGTCGGTGGCGCAGATGGGATAGAAGGAATCGTTGTAGCCGTTGGCGGCGAAGAGGGAAACGTCGGGTATGTCGCGGACGTTGTCGCTGGGAACGCCGGAGCCGGTTTGCCAGGCGGGCTTGGGATAGCCGGTGGGCTTGACGGAGCAGTAGCCGTTCACCGCACTGAAGGTGCTCGAGTAAGTGCCGCTGCAGATGGCGGCGCTGCTGGCTCCGCCGCTGCCGGCGCCGATGTTGGTCGATTGGCTGAGCGTGTACTCGTTGAAGAGATCGTCGCCGTACTGGCTGCTGTTCCAGGGCTGCTCGGGGACGGGCTTGAGCAGGCTCTCTGTGGCCGAGGTGTTGCTCGCGGTGGTTTTCCAGTAGGTGCTCAGCTCGTTTTCGATGGTGGCGCTGCTGCCGCTGTTCCAGGAGGTGTAGTAGAAATCGGTGCCGCCTACGGCAACGTTCCAGGGAGTGGAGGCAAGGCCGTTGATGCCGAGGCCGTTGGTGGCGTACTGGCCGCCGTAATCGCAACCGGCGGAGCCGCTGTCGCCGGTGGAGACGAGAACGGTCTGGCCCTGGGCGGCGGCCTGCTGCCAGAGGCTATTCCAGAAGGTATTTGAGCCGCCCTGGTCGAGCTCGCATCCGCCGAAGCTGACGCTGATTACGGGGGCGACGTTGGAGTAGACGGCGTGCTCGGCGGCGAGGGCGAGGCCGGATTCGACGGATGTGTCGCCGGCGATGACGAGCTCGATGGTGGCGTTGGGAGCGACGGCGCCGGCCCACTCGACGTCGAGATAGGCTTCGACGGAGGCGCCGTTGGGACCGTCGGGGTTGTTAATGCCGTCGACGCCGGGGTCGTTGCCATCGATGATGATCTGCGGCGGATTGGCGGGCAGGCCGAAGAGCGAGCGGAACTGGTTTACCAGATAGACATTGATGTTGGCTTCGTTGACGATGGCAATGGTCTGGCCGTCGCCTTTAAGAGTAGAGGGGAGATCGTACTGGACGGCGTAATCGGCGGGCGAAAGGACGAAATTGTACTTCGTGTAATCGAAGCTGCCGGAGCCGATGGTCCAGGTAGGTTTGGCGCGGCCGGTGGAGGGATCGTAGGTGGCTTCGCCTAATTTCTGGGCGTAGCTCTTGTAGTGGAAATTATTGAGGGAGACGAAGCCGCCGATGACGGGAGCGAGGGCGGCGGGAATCTGCGGGTCGTTGGCATTGGCATAGTGGAGCTGGCCGTTGACCATGTACTTGCGGATCTGGGTGTGGAAGGCGGACTGGAGCAGGCCGACGGTTCCGGTGATATCGAGGGTCTGGTTGCCGGGCTCGATTTTGTTGATGGTGAAGCCCTGGTCGGAGAGCCAGTTTTCCACGGTGGCGATGTCCTGCGTGGAGGGGCCAAAGCGGGCGGCGAACTGGGCGGGCGTGAGCCACTGGTGGTAGCTGGCCGAGCCGGGTGTGTTCTGGTCCTGAATGAGCTGGCGGAGGGCGCTCTCCTGCGCGGGACTGCGCTTCAGGATCAGGTGCATGCGCTCAAGCTGCATGCCGGGAGACGCCGGGCCGCGATCGTTTTGCGCGTTGGCCAGGGGATGGACCGATCCTTTAATGGTGACGAGCTGCGAGGCGTCAATGGGAGCGGTAATACGGACTGCCGGCGCGGCTTGCTGCGCAAAGAGGAGGGTGGAAGGCAGAAGTACACTGGCCGCTGCAAACAGGGGGAGCCCACGCAGGCTTTTCATGCTGGTTGGTACCGGAACCTTTCTTTCAGGAAACAACCCCCGGCGAGCCGGGAAGTTGTCATGTCAATTAAATAATCGGCTGGTTGACGGAAGCGACTGCTGGTTAATGGAGCCACTCGTAGCTAGTGACAGGGCAGGCAGATGCACTGGCCGAGCCTCAGGATTTGAGTGCCATGATACAGCAGTCAGGGGATGCGAATGAAAGTCCCCGGGGAAGAATGAAGCAAATGAAGGAAAACTCTCGTAACGGTCTGGAAATGGGCCGCATGAGATCGCGAGAAATTCTGGTGAATTAGACGGAGCGGCATAAGAAAGGGATTAAGGAAAGAGCAGGGGACAGGAAACAGGGAGCAAATGAGCGAGATGCGGAAGGACTGAGGGAGCTGGAAGTTCTGCGTTCGAGGCTGGTGGAGTTATTGCAATAGACAATTGTTTTCAGAGCGGATATCATACGGTTTTTCAGGGCGCTTGCCGGTAAGCTGAGTTGGATATGCGCGCTTCGCTTTTTATTACCTGCTACAACGACACTCTTTTCCCGGAAACGGGGCGGGCGGTGGTTCGCCTGCTGGAGCGGCTGGGCGTGGAGCTGGATTTCAATGCGGGACAGACGTGCTGCGGGCAGATGCACGCCAACACGGGGTTCCGCGCGGAGGCCTTCAGCCAGGCGAAGCGGTTTGTGCAGATGTATAGGGATGCAGAGGCGGTGGTGACGCCGTCGTCATCGTGCGTGGCGATGGTGCGGGATCAATATCCAGGGCTGTTCGAGGAACTGGGAACGGAGGCGCAGCGGAAGGATCTGGCGGCGCTGCTGCCGAGGGTACACGAGCTGACGGAGTTTCTGGTAGACCGGCTGGGCGTGGAAGATGTGGGCGCGTATTTTCCCCACCGGGTGACGTATCACGCGAGTTGCCACGGGCTGCGGTCGCTGCAATTGGGAGACAGGCCGTTTCGTCTACTGGGGAAAGTTCGCGGATTGGAACTTGCGCCACTGCAGAATATGGACCGGTGCTGCGGATTTGGCGGAACGTTTTCGGTGAAGAACGGCGAAGTGTCGTCGGCGATGCTGGCGGCGAAGCTTCAGGACGTGCAGGCGACGCGGGCGGAATACTGCACGGCGGTAGACAACAGCTGCCTTATGCATCTCGGGGGAGCCATGCACCGGCAGTACGCGGGGATGAAGACGATTCACCTGGCACAGATTCTAGCGAGCACGGAAAGAGAGCCGGCGGAGGTGGCGGGATGAGCGGTGCTCTTGAAAGTCACCCCATTCTCGATCCGGTGAAGGCGCCGCCGTTTCCGCAGGCAGCGTTGCCGGTGCTGAGGAATCCGCAGCTCAGGAAGAATGTTGCCCATGCCATCGACGTGATCCAGGGCAAGCGTGCCAAGCTGGTGATGGAGAAGGCGGACTGGCAGGAGCTGCGCGCAGCGGGAGCGGCGATCAAGGATCACGTGCTGGAGAATCTGGGCGCGTACCTCGAACAATTTGAAGAGCGATGCACGGCGGCCGGCGGGCATGTGCACTGGGCGGCGGATGCGGCCGATGCGCGGCAGATCATCCTGGATTTGCTGAGGCAAGAGAAGGCGGACCAGGTCATCAAGATCAAGACGATGACTTCGGCGGAGATTCAACTGAACCCGTTTCTGGAAGCGGCGGGGATTCGGGCGCACGAGACAGATCTGGCGGAGATCATTCTGCAACTTGGCGAGGATGAACCCTCGCATATCGTGGTGCCGGCGCTGCACGTGAACCGCAGCCAGGTGCGGGAGATTTTCGCGCGGCGCATGGGAATCGAGAACCTGTCGGATGAGCCCAAGGCACTGACGGCGGCGGCGCGGAGCTATCTGCGAAAAAAATTCCTGACGGTGCCGACGGCAATCAGCGGAGCGAATTTTCTGGTTGCGGAGACGGGCGCGGTGGCGGTGGTGGAGTCGGAAGGGAACGGGCGCATGTGCCTGACGCTGCCGCGGACGATGATCACGCTGGCGGGCATCGAAAAGGTGCTGCCGCGCTTCCAGGATCTGGAAGTGATGCTGCAGGTGCTGGCGCGGTCGGCGACCGGCGAGCGCATGAGTCCTTACACGTCGTTGTGGACGGGAGTGACGCCGGGGGACGGCCCGCAGCGTTTCCACGTGGTGCTGCTGGACAACGGGCGGTCAGCAATTCTGGGCAAGCACAGGGAGCGGCAGACGCTGAGGTGCATTCGCTGTGCGGCGTGCATGAACGCGTGCCCGGTGTACCGGCAGACGGGCGGTCATGCTTATGGGTCGGTGTATCCGGGGCCGATCGGGGCGATTCTGACGCCGCAATTGCAGCGGATGCATTATGCGCAGTCGCTGCCGTATGCGTCGTCGCTGTGCGGGGCGTGCTATGAAGTTTGCCCGGTGAAGATCAACATTCCGGAGATCCTGATCGACCTGCGGGCGCAGGTGACGGACCAGGAGCGGAAGCAAACACGACGATTTTTCGATCCCATATATGTGGGGTTGCGCGTGGCGAACCTACTGTTTTCGCGAGCGACTCTTTTCCATGCGGCGCAGAAACTGGGACGCATGGGCGCGCGAATGTTTACAGGGAAGGATGGATGGATTCACCGATTGCCCAGCGTGGGAGCGAAGTGGACACAGACGCGCGATCTGCGCGGATTGCCGAAACAGACGTTTCATGAGTGGTGGGCGAGTCGAGCGAAGGAGGCGAGGTGAGTAACGGGGCTTCTTCGCGAGAGAAGGTGTTGGAAAGCATCAGGAAGGCGACGCCTGAAGCCGCTGCTTCCGCCGAAGTGCGGGAGCAGAGTTATGCGGCACTGCCGCGGAACTATTTGCGGCGCGGAACGATGGACGCAAATGAGCGCGTGGAGCGCATGATTGAGCGCCTGCGCGAATACGACGCCGAAGTGGTGGAATGCCCGCCACGTGAGTTGCCGGCGGCGATTGCATCGCGCCTGAAGGCGAGCGGCCGGCAGACCTTTGTGACGCCAGCCGGAGTGCCTGCGGAGTGGATGGCACCGGGCTTCGAATGGAAGATCGACCGCGAACTTTCGGTGGGCGAGGTGGAGCAGACAGACGGCGTGCTGACTGGGGCTTTTTGCGGTATCGCCGATTCAGGAACCATTGTGTTGCACCACGGACCGCTGGAAGGACGGCGCGTATTGACGCTGTTGCCGGATTGGCATCTTTGCGTGCTGAGGGCCAGCCAGGTGGTGGAGGCGCTGCCCGAATATTTTGCGCGGTGCGAAGTAGCGCCTGCCCTGGTGACGTGGATTTCCGGACCGAGCGCTACCGCCGATATCGAAATGACGCGCATCAAGGGTGTGCATGGGCCGCGTTTTCTGGACGTGATCGTGGTTCGAGACGAAACGTTATCGCGAAGTGATTTTGGAACAACGGAGAATCGCCCCCGGGTGCCAGAAGCAGGCCCCGGGGCACCCAGTTTGAACTGAGGAGAAGGAAGGGCTGGTTTTGGGCCTGAAGGTGTGAATATGACCAAGAATCCGGAAGCTGCAGCACTTGATTTTGCTTTTAAGACGCTCGATGGTCTTCAGATCGAGATTCCTTCGTGGGGCTTTGCCAACACGGGCACGCGCTTCGGTAAGTTTGTGCAGGCGGCTGCGGCTTCGACTATCGAAGAAAAATTTGCCGATGCGGCAGAGGTGAACCGGCTGACGGGGGTGACGCCTACGCTGGCGCTGCACGCGCTCTGGGACCTGCCCAACGGCCTGAAGGATGTGGCCGAGGTGAAGGGATTGGAACGGCGCTTCAGGATTCGCTCGGGATCAATCAATCCGAACCTGTTTCAGGATCAGGAGTACAAATACGGCTCGCTGTGCAATCCGGCGCCGGCGATTCGCGAGCAGGCGATTGCGCACGTGCTGGACTCGGTTGAAATCGGGAAGGCGTTGGGCTCGCGCGATATTTCGCTGTGGCTGGCGGACGGGTCAAATTATCCGGGGACGCAGAGCATAAGGAAACGGATTGGATGGCTGGAAGATGCGCTGCGGCTTTGCCACGATCACTTGTCGCCGGAGCAGCGGTTGCTGGTGGAGTACAAGCCGTTTGAGCCGGCGTTTTATCACACCGACATTGCGGACTGGGGCATGTCGGCGCAGTTGTCGCGAGTGGCGGGGCCGCAGGCGCGCGTGCTGATCGACACCGGGCATCATTACAGCGCGCAAAACATCGAGCAGATTGTGGCGTGGCTGCTGCACATGGGGGTGCTGGGTGGATTCCACTTCAACGACCGCCGTTATGCGGACGACGATCTGACGCTGGGCTCGATCGATCCTTATCAGATCTTTCGTATCTTCCACGAGATTCACGCGGCGACGGCGGATGGGCTGACGCTGGACGTGGCCTACATGATCGACCAGAGCCACAACCTGAAGGGCAAGATCGAGGCGATGGTGCAGACGGTTGTGACCGCGCAGGAGATCTGGGTGAAGGCTGCGCTGGTGGATCGTGCAGTGCTGGCCGAGTTGCAGGACCGGTGCGAACTGGTCCAGGCCGAAGAGACGCTGCGCGGCGCGTTCTGGCAGGATGTGCGGCCTATGGTCGCTGCGTGGCGCGAAATGCGCGGTATCCCGAGCGATCCGCTGACTGCACTGCGCGAGAGCGGATATGTGGAGCGCATTACGCGCGAACGCGGGAGTCGCAGCGTGGATGTGGCGAGCTACGCGTGATGTTTCTGCTGGTATTGGGAAGTCTCCGAAGAGCCTTCCCTCAGGGGCTAAAGCCCACGAAGTCTCGCGACGTTTACGGCACGACTGAAGTCGTGCCCCTTCAAAACGGCGCGTTAACCAAAGGTTCCCGAGAGAGTAGTGACAAGCGAGGAGTTTATGAGTTCATCGACAATTGCTTCCCCGACATTGATGTTTTTGGAAGACCGCTGGGATGACC
>DASYWU010000017.1:0-22200 GCA_035935755.1 Occallatibacter sp.
CGGCGCCATCGTGCAGATCAGTGTACGCCGCATCGTGCTCCAGATGAGCTCGGCGTATCCCTGGAAAGACATTTATGCGCGGGCCTATCACGCCCTGTGTTGCTGAACCTGAACGCGCCGATCTCTAACCACCTTCCCCGCGCAACCTGCATGGCGGAGCTATGCGCAAAATGTCTTCTGGCCCACGTCCAAACCCCCAGTCCAGCGCCCCTCCTCACCACTCGGCCACGAAACCAGCCCCCAAAACACACTCCCAACGCCAAAACATAACCGCACCCAGGCAAAATCCATCAGCTGTGAGAAATGCGGGCTAGCAAGACAGCGCCACTGCCCAACAGTTGACGGCGGTTAATTCCATCCGATTTCCAGATGCTCGATTCTCTCTGCATTTTCCCTTCCTTCGGAACACCAAACTGGCTTAGCCACACCACTATAATCCGTCGCTCGCTTACATGGCAGGAGAAGTGTCGTTCGCAGAACATTTGAAGCCAGAGGCCTGCAAAAAGCGGACAGCCCATCATTTCCAGCTCCTGTCCGAAAATGCCTTCTGGCCGGTATGCGCCGAGTAGGCGAAAATGATCCAGGAGAAGAATGAAGTCCTGGAGATTAGATGGAACCAAAACTGCAGATTTTAGAAACCTCCTTGCGAAAGCGCTGGCACCGTCCGATAAGCATTACGCTCCTCCGCAGGGCATTGCGGTCGATCTTCATTGGAGCTGAGATTGCGGTTTTCCCGCTCGCTCTCCTCTACGCTCTCAAAACGACTCCTGTTTGTGCTCAGGAAAAAGTGTCTGCGAGCGACCCTCTGCCTCTTTACAGGCAGAAGAGTGCTCCTGTTGAAAAGCGCATCGATGACCTGCTGCGCCGTATGACGATCGAGGAGAAGGTCCGGCAACTGGATATGTATTCCGGGGCGACCTCGATCGTTAGTGGACATACCGATAAAACGCACGCCACGGCTGGCGCTGTCTTTCAGCCCGAGAAAGCGCAAGAGCTGTGGGGCACGCTGGGCGTCGGTTCCATCCACGACCTGAATCCGACGCCGGCACAGTACAACTCAATTCAGAAATGGGTGATTTCGCACAGTCGTCTTGGAATTCCGGCGTTATTTATTGAAGAAGGTTTGCACGGCTTCGATACGGCTACCGTCTTTCCCGCGCCCATCGGACTCGCGGCCACATGGGATCCCGCAGTTGCACAAGAAACGGGAGCGGCAATTGCTTCGGAAGCGCGATCAACCGGCGTGGCAATGCTCCTCGCTCCGGTGTTGGACGTGGCGCGCGATCCAAGATGGGGACGGGTGGAAGAAGATTTTGGCGAGGATCCTTATCTCAGCGGCCTCTTCGGCCTGGCGTGGGTTCGCGGGGCTCAGGGCGACAGCCTGAACAGCGATCACACAGCGGTGGCCGAGCCAAAACATTTTGCCGGCCACGGATCGCCGGAGGGTGGAACAAACACTTCCCCTGTTCACATCGGCGAACGCGAGTTGCGGACGGTGATGCTGAAGTCTTTCGAGCCCGCGATCCGGCAAGGCCACGCCATGGGCATAATGGCTGCGTATCACGAGATCGATGGAATCCCGATTACAGACGATCCATTCCTGCTCAAGACGATCCTTCGCAACGAGTGGGGCTTTCAGGGATTCGTTCTCTCCGACTTGGGCGCGATCCGCCGGCTCTATGATGTACACCACGTTGCAGCTACTCCCAAAGACGCGGCATGCATGGCGATTCGCTCCGGAGTGGATATGCAGTTTTACGATTTTCCTCATGATGTGTTTCAGAAAGCGCTGATTGACTGCGTGCACGAAGGATCATTGCCTCAGGCAGACCTGGATCGCGCAGTGCGCTCGGTACTTCGCGTGAAGTTCGAGCTCGGCCTCTTCGATCATCCCTATGTCGATCCTGGCTTGGAAGCTCGCGTTTACCGCTCGCCAGAACATCTCGCGATTTCTCTCCGCTCCGCTCGCGAATCGATGACGCTGCTCAAGAACGACAACAATTTGCTTCCGCTTTCGAAATCTCTCCGAAAAATCGCGGTGATTGGGCCGAATGGGGACGTGGCCCGGTACGGCGACTACGAGAGGGAGACGAACGGCGTGCGTATCAGCCCGCTCGAAGGAATTCGCACGCTCCTACCGCAATCTACAGTCACGTTTAACGACGGACAGGATCTTTCCGCGGCTGTCGCCGAGGCGAAGAACGCCGACGTGGTAATCATGGGGCTGGGAGAACGCCAGGGAATCTCGGGCGAAGGGTTTGACCGGTCGAACCTCGATCTCCCCGCCAACCAGGCGCAGTTGTTGGAGGCGGTTGCCG
This sequence comes from Occallatibacter sp., assembly GCA_035935755.1. GTDB lineage: Bacteria > Acidobacteriota > Terriglobia > Terriglobales > Acidobacteriaceae > Telmatobacter. Next base: position 2,319 of record DASYWU010000017.1, read on the forward strand.
CGGCCGGAAAGCCCGTGGTGCTGGTACTGGAAAATGGCCGGCCGCTGACCATCGACTGGGCAAAACAGCACATTCCGGCAATTCTCGAAGCCTGGTACCCGGGTGAGTTCGGTGGCGAGGCCATCGCCGAAACACTCTTTGGTGACAACAACCCGGCGGGCAGGCTGACCATTACGTTTCCGCAAACGGTGGGTCAGTTACCGGACTACTATAACTCGGATCCATCACGCGTCTTTAAGTATGTTGATAGCGATGGCAAACCTCTATTCCCATTTGGCTTTGGGCTGAGTTACACAACCTTCCACTACGATCATCTTGCAGTTGAAGTACCGCCGCCCGGGAGTCGCAATGATATCCAAATCCGGGTAGACATCACAAATACGGGTAGCCGGGCGGGAGACGAAGTAGCTCAACTGTATATGCGGGAAGATGTCAGCAGCGTCGAGACACCGAGCCGGGTGCTACAAGGCTTTTCGCGGATTCATCTTGATCCCGGGGAAACCAAGACAGTTACGTTCCGCGTCCCGCCGACGCAGCTTGCAGTATGGAACGCTGAGCAAAAGTGGGCAGTCGAAGGCGGAGAATACACGGTATGGGTGGGGGGCTCATCGCAGGCGACTCTCAGCGCAAAGTTCTATCTGAAGCCGTGAATCGGGAGCCTGAGCGCGATCCGTCAAGACTGCGCGAGCAAGACTACACGAGGAATGAGTGATCAATGAATAGAACTGGCAGTATGACGTTCCTGTTCGCTCTGGTAACTTGTGCTTTTGCGGCGGCGGTACAGTCAGCAAAACCACCCGTGGACTATGTCGATCCGAACATTGGCGGCATAGGCCAGTTGCTTTCGGCGACGATTCCTTATGTTCAGTATCCGCATGGCATGGCTCGCTTGTATCCGGTCACGACTCCGGGAATTACCGACCGCTATCTTGCAGATAAAATATTCGGATTTCCGGCGGGCCCGGCGCTTCTTATGGCATCGGTGGGAACAGAGGGAACCAGGGCCGCAGATTACGCCTCCAGCTTCGATCATGACTTTGAAACCTCGACGCCCTACTACTATGAAGCAGATTTGCAGACCTGGAACATCAAAGCGGAGCTTACGGCGACACCGGAAGCAGCCTACTATCGATTTACCTTTCCCGCCAATGAGCATAGCCATCTGGTTCTCAGCCTTGAAGACGACGCCACTCTTTCTGTTGTTGGGCCAGTTGCAATAGCAGGCAGTGAGCGCGTCGAGGGCAATGTGGCGAAGCTAGCTAGTCCCACCGGAGAAACACGAGAATACTTCTATGCTGAGTTTTCGCGGCCGATGGGTTCTTGGCAGACGTGGCAGGAGGGCAAACTCGCGCACTCAGCTTCGCGAGCAGGCAACGGTATCGGATATGTTACCGACGCCGAAACTAAAGCCGGTGAAATCCTTGAAGTCCGGGTTGGCATTTCTTACATCAGCACTGATCAGGCGCATCGCAATCTCGAACGGGAGATACCGGAATCGGGCTTCGACAAAGTTAGGGCGAAAGGGCACGAGGTCTGGAACCAGGCTCTGGGAAGAATCCAGATCGTGGGCGGTACGGAAGCGCAGCGCACCATCTTCTACACGGCGCTCTACCGCAGTCTCTTGCGCATGACGGACATCACCGAGGACGGAAAGTATTTCAGCGGTTACGATCATAAAATACACAACGCGGAAGGCCACGATTTCTATATCGACGACGGGCTGTGGGATACCTTCCGCTCGGAGCATCCGCTGCAAACCCTCCTCGATGCTTCCCGACAAGAAGATATGGCCCGCTCCTATCTCCGCATGTACCAACAGAGTGGCTGGATGCCTTCCTTTCCTTCCGTAGCCGGCGAGCAGGCCGTGATGATAGGCCATCACGCGGCCGAATTCCTACTTGACCTGTTTGAGAAGGGCTATCGTAATTTCGACGTTGCGCAAGCCTATGCAGGTTTGCGCAAGAATGCCACCGAAGCAACTTTGCTCCCATGGAGCCGCGGTCCACTTACCTCTCTTGACCACGTCTATTTCGATAAAGGATTTTTTCCAGCGCTCGGCTGGGGCGAATCGGAGACCGTCCGACAGGTTACTCCCGAGCGGCGCCAGGCCGTCTCGGTCACCATTGAAAACAGCTACGACGACTGGTGTATTGCTCAGCTTGCCAAGGCCCTGGGTAAAGACGAAGACGCGGCTTACTTCTCGAAGCTCGCGCGTAATTATCAGAATGTGTTCAACCCGGCGATTGATTTTATAGCGCCCAGGACCGCAGACGGTAAGTGGGTTGAGCCTTTCGATCCCAAGTTAGGCGGAGGACAGGGTGGGCGCGACTATTTTACGGAAATGGATTCGTGGACTTACACCTTTGCCGTGCAGTTCGACGTACCTGGATTGATCCAGTTATTTGGAAATCGCGAGGCATTTAACACGAAACTCGACCGGCTTTTCGTGGAGCAATACGGGACGTCAAAATATCGGTTCCTGAATCAGTTTCCAGATGCAACCGGACTCGTGGGACTTTATGCCCAGGGAAACGAACCCAGCTTTCACATCCCGTACCTTTACGATTTTTCCGGTGAGCCATGGAAGACGCAACGGCGGGTACGGCAGCTGATGGAGGTCTGGTATGGAGATGGCCCGCTGGGCATTCCCGGCGACGACGATGGGGGCGCCACTTCGTCCTGGTACGTTCTCAGCGCCATGGGGTTTTATCAGGTCTGTCCGGGAAACCCCGTGTACGAAATCGGCAGCCCAATCTTTGCGAAAAGCGCAATCCGGATGGGGAACGGCAAGACGTTTACCACCATCGCCAACCATGTATCGGCACAAAAAAAGTATATTCAGTCAGCCAGCTTGAACGGAAAGCCTCTAAACAGGCCATGGTTCCGTCACGCCGATATCAAAGACGGGGGAACCCTGGTCCTGGAGATGGGCGACACGCCCAACAGGCAATGGGGAAGCGCTCCTGAGGACGCCCCATCATCGATGGCCAATTAGATTGAGATTATTGGTATGTGGAAGGCACCGCATCGATGGCGCATGAGAAGGGATCCATCTCTCCTCCTTCGCGATCTTCAAACCGGTCGATTCCCGGGAATTGCCACTGCGTCTTGGCGCCCCTTTCTTCCTCTCCGCTTGACAGCGTACATCGAGCGATCGGCGACCTCCATCAACGTGTTCATATCCTGTCCGTCGTCAGGATAATAAGCCGATCCGATGCTGGCGCTCAATGGCACCGTGGAATCCTCGAACTCAAAGACCAGGTCGGTTTCCCCCCTTATCCTGCCGGCAACACCGGCGACGTCCTCCCGGCTGTGAGCTTGCTCAAGAAGAACCCCAAATTCGTCCCCACCAATCCGGGCGATCGTATCTTCTTTTCGCGGAATCTTGCTGATCCTGAGAGCGGTTTCCCGGAGCGCAGCATCTCCGGCCCTGTGCCCGTAGCGATCATTGATTGATTTCAACCTGTCCACGTCTATGCTCAGAATGCCAAAAGGTATCGGTTGGCGCCGGCCTGTAGATGTCCGCTGGTGCAGCCGATCAAAGAAGAGCGCCCTGTTGGCCAGACCTGTCAGCGAATCGCTTGTAGCACGAACATAAAGCTCGTCTGACTGCGTTCGCACCGCGTTGTACATGACCGCTGCGATAAGTTCTGACATCATCTTCAAAACCCGCTTATCCTGTGGCGTGAACGCTTTGGTTTTGGTGGACGCGAGTTTCAGAACCCCAAACACGGTTCCGTTGTGATTTAGCGGAGCCACCAGCATCGACCGGATGCCCGCCTTGCGGCACAATTCGCGATCCACTCGGGGATCCGTTTCAATGTCATCGGTCTGCAAAATTCGATTTTGACGTGCGCAACGTCCCGAGAGACTGCCGTCACACTCCACCCGCACGCCCAGGAGAGGCTTCGAAAACCCGCTCGCCCCGCGAGTTACCATCTGGTTGCCTTCCGGGTATTCGATGATAGCACCGCCTGCATGCGTAAGCGATGGAAGGCGATCAACCACCGTGGCAGTGACCCGCGCCAGATCGATTCCGAGTTTTGCAATTTCAGTTTGAAGTTTGATGACTTTTAGCAGGATGTTCGGCTCAACTGAGAAACAACGCTTCCGATCAGCTTTCATTCTGGTCCCTCCGCGGGAAAGAACACCAGGCAGAGCACAAAAGTCGGTGTCATTCAACGCGGCCTGACAACGCCGGTGAGATTTCTTCACTTCTGTTGGAGAGGTGCTAGGACCGGGCCATCCCCAATAGCAAGGTCCATCTGCGAATTGTGCTGCTAAATCATACCTGAAATCAAGAGGAAACTACTCAGCGTCCGTTTTATGGCCAGGTTGCAATGACCATTTCGAAATAGGTAATCTCCTATTAACCAACTAGTAATTACAGAAGAATCGCCTTGGCGGGCGCCATGGCGCCGTCCGCCGTGCCAGCTTGCTTGATAAGAATGTGACGCTGAAGCTGTGACGAAAGTCGCTGTGAACAGAACTGTGCTTCCAGTATTGTTGAATCATCTGGCTTGCGGCTGCGCTTGAACGGCGCCCTGCGCCAGACACGAGCGAAACAGATATGAGGACACTCGCGCAGGCAAGTCTGGCAGAAACACTTCACCGTCACAAATTGTATTTGCCCCGTGAGCACGGGGCGACCGCGATGCTTCTAACTCCCATTTTCAGTGTCGCCGTACTCGCCCGGGCCTGGCATTGGAGCGAGCTTGCAGTTCTTACAGCAGCTCTCGCAGCGCTGTCTGCGAAAGATCCCGCTGTCCTGCTGCTGCGGCAACGGCTGATTTGGAATCAACGCAATCATGGCTCGTCCGCCGCATCTCAATGGCTTTTGGGTTGGAGCCTTGTTCTGATCGCGAGCTTGTTTGCCCTGGCAGCAACTTGGCCCTTTAAGGCTTTCTTCGGAATCGGCACCGGGGTCGCGGTTTTCGGCGGCGTGGCTATCGCAGTAAATCTGAAGAATCGCCAACGTTCGACAATTTTTCAAATTGCAAGTGCTGCCGCGCTCACGTCGACCTCTCTTGCAACTTGTATTTCTGCGACCGGGTCAATCGCGCGCTGGTGCTGGTGGTTTTGGGCTCTTAGCGCAATGCAGGCAAGCGTAGGTATCCTGGTCGTCCATGCCCGGCTTGACGCCCGCATCGCTCTTCGCAAATCCACCGTCGCGAATGGAAAATTTCGTCACGCCGCGCTGGCGGCGCTGGGACTGCTCCTGGTCGCCGCTGTCACAGCAATAGCCCTCGGAAATCCCTATGTCGCTCTGGCCGTTGCGCTCGCCTTTCTCGGTTATTCATATGAACTCATCCGGCAGAAGAATCCAGTTTCGCTCGAGATGCCGCTCAAAACTGTCGGACAGCAGGCGCTCATGCTCTCAACTGTGTACGCCGCTCTGCTCACAGCAGGTCTTTGGTAAGCAGGAAATTGATCGGACCTGCCGTGCGGTCGGCACATATCCACTGGCCGACAGCGGGTTCATTCCCCGTAGGGCACCCAGATGTTTTTCACCTGGGTTGCGTGTTGCAGGAACCAGCGGCCCTCCGCCTGGCCGGGATGGAACCAGTCGTATTCGTGGCCGTCATTCGTCCAGACCTGCTTCATGTTCCCTATGGACGCCGCCCGGACCCTCGTGGCTTCCGCATCGCTGCGGAAGCACCAGATAGCTTCAACGCCGTCGTGCTCTGCCAGCGTCCTGCCCAACTCGGCCGGCCTGCCGGCTACCAGATTCACCACCCCACCCGGCAGATCGCTGGTATCGAGCAACTGGTAAACATCACCCGCAATCAGTGGGTAGAGCGCTGAAGGCACCCCCACTACTGTGTTGCCAACCGCGATCGCAGGGAGCACCAGCGAAAGCAATCCCAGCAGCGGCGCCGCATCCGGAGCGAGAATGCCAACTACGCCTACGGGTTCCGGAAGAGCAATGGTGATATTGCGCCCGGGCGGATGATGCACGATCCCTTCGTACTTGTCGGCCCACGCCGCGTAGCTGAAGATGCGCTCAACGGAGAGATCGGTTTCGGAGGCGGCCTGTTTTTCTCCTACTGCCGCTGACAGCCGGTGCGCAATCTCATCCCGCCGCTGGATCATGTTCTCGGCAATGTAATAGATGACCTGGGCGCGGGCATGAGCCGTGGTCCGTGCCCAAGCCGAGGCGGCCCGGGCCGCCTCCACCGCATTGCGGATGTCTTTGCGATTTCCTAGAGGAGCCTCTCCCAACAGTTGGCCATCCTGCCCGTAAACGGGGAAAGAGTAGCCGGAATCAGGTCTCGCCTGTTTTCCGCCAATGTACTGCTTGACAGTGCGATCAATGGGCGAGCCTCCAGAGACACATGCATCCGCATCATTGTCATCCACTGCTCGCTCGGCCGCGGCCTTGGCGGTGGGCAGTGAAGATAACCATTTCGGGGTCAGGTATTCCAGCATGCCCTCGCGGCCGCCTTCGCGGCCGTAGCCCGATTCGCGATAGCCGCCGAATCCGCATGCGGCGTCGAACTGGTTGGTGGAGTTCACCCAGACCACGCCGGCCTTCACCTGCGCGGCTAGATCGAGCGCGACATTGATGTTCTCGCTCCAGATGCTTGCCGCCAGGCCGTAGACGGTGTTGTTTGCCAGTTCGACGGCCTCCGCCGGTGTACGGAAGGTCATGCCCACCAGCACCGGTCCGAAGATCTCCTCCTGGACAACGGTTGCCGCGGGATGCACCTCGGTAAGCAGCGTGGGCGGGAAGAAACAGCCCTTTTCCGGCAGAGGGTTGCTGGGCTGCCAGCAACGCGCGCCTTCTGCCACGCCGTCATCGACCATCTTGCGTATCGTCTCGAGCTGCACCGGCGACACGATTGCTCCGATGTCAATAGCCTTATCCAGCGGCGGGCCCACGCGCAACGTTTCCATGCGCGCGCGCACCTTAGCATAGAGCGTCTCTGCCACTCGCTCCTGCACCAGCAGCCGCGAGCCGGCGCAGCACACCTGCCCCTGGTTGAACCAGATGGCGTCCACCAGGCCCTCGACCGCGGAGTCGATATCGGCGTCGTCGAATACAACAAATGGCGATTTGCCACCCAATTCGAGCGAAAGTTTTTTTGTCGAGTTCGCGGTGGCCTTGCGAATGATGCGGCCCACTTCGGTCGATCCGGTGAACGCGACTTTGTCGATGCCCGGATGTTCGATGAGCGCCTGGCCCGTCTTCGCATCGCAGGTAAGCACGTTCAGCACGCCCGGAGGCAAGCCAACCTCCATTGCCAATTCGGCGAACGCCAGCGCGGTTAAAGGCGTGTATTTGGCTGGTTTGATCACCACGGTGTTGCCCGCGGCCAGCGCCGGAGCCACCTTCCACGCAAACATCAACAGCGGAAAATTCCACGGAATCACCTGGCCCACAACGCCGCAGGCCGTGTAGCCCGGGAATTCCGATTCGAGCAACTGAGCCCACCCTGCGTGATGGTAGAAATGGCGCGCCACCAGGGGAACATCGATGTCGCGGCTCTCGCGGATCGGCTTGCCGTTATCCATGGTCTCGAGAACGGCGAGCCGGCGCGAGTGTTTCTGCACTTGGCGCGCCAGGGCATAAAGGTAGCGCGCGCGCTCGTGCCCGCTCAGCGCCTGCCATGCGGGAAAGGCTTGGCGCGCGGCGGCAACGGCAGCATCCACATCTTCGCGATTGCCTTTGGCGACTTCGGCGATGGTCTCGCCGGTGGAGGGATCGCTCGTCGCCTGGTACTCGCCGCTCGCCGGCTTCACCCACTCGCCGCCAATGAACTCCTCGAAACGCCGGTGATACCGCTCCAGCCACTGCACGGCTTCTTTCGGATCTTCCGGCGCGACGCCATACTCCATGGAGTGGAACTTTTCAACGATGCTGCTCATGGTCAATCCTTTGCTTGCGCAGGAAATTGCGCGCGTCTTGGCGTGCTAAGTCGTAACGAATCTCGAGAAGTTCTACCGTGTCCTTTAGTGCCACGTTTCCAGCACTCCATGACGCCCATATCAGTCCGCAGCGAATGACGGCGTGTACAAAAAGACCCATGGTAATTACAAAGTCTATCGACCCGAAAAATGGGATGGTCTGTGTCGCCTTATGAAGTGGAAAACCTTGCGCGAAGGGAACATTTGCTCCGATGCAGATAAAGAGAAGCATAAGAGCGATACCAGCGTGGCGGATAGCCGCACGTTGGCTCTCCCTCATTTCCCGGATCGCAGCGAGGTGTTCCTTGACGTCCCGATCCTTGTCGATTTGATTGGTCAGGCTCATGCAATAGGGTGCCTGTACGACGCCGCATACCGCCCGGTGGTGAAATGCTCCAATTGCCGCTCGATATCGCCCAGCATGCCGCTGGCTCCAAAACGGAACGACGATGGCTCCAGCCACGACCGTCCCAGTTCATCCTTCATCATCGCCAGCCAGTCCAGCGACTGCTTCGCCGTCCGGATTCCACCTGCCGGTTTGAAACCCACTGCCATCCCGGTTCGCAGCGCGTAATCGCGGATGGCGCGCACCATGGTCAGCGACACCGGAAGCGTGGCGTTCACTGCTTCCTTTCCTGTGGATGTCTTGATAAAGTCGGCGCCCGCCATCATCGCTACCCAACTGGCGCGCGCCACGTTGCGCAGCGTCATCAAATCTCCGGTGCCCAGGATGGCCTTCATGTGAACCGGCCCGCAAGTCTCTTTGAAGGTGGCGATCTCGTCGTAAAGTGCCTGCCACTCGCCGCTGAAGACATGGGCGCGCGTAATCACAATGTCAATCTCAGACGCGCCTGCATCGATGGATCGCCGAATCTCCTGCACTCGTTCCGGCAAGGGATTCAAGCCGGCCGGAAACCCCGCCGAGACCGCGGCCACAGGAATACCCGAGCCCTCTAATGCCTTCACTGCGGTTTCCACAAAGGAGTGATAGACGCAAACCGCGCCCACGGTCAGATGCAACTCCTCCACGCCCAATCCTTCCACTAGGTGTCGTTGAAGGGGATTGCGAGCCTTCGCGCAAAGCCGACGGACGCGATCGCCCGAGTCATCTCCGCTGAGCGTGGTCAGGTCCATACAGGCAATGGCGCGCAGCAGCCACGCTGCCTGAGTGTCTTTCTTCACAGATCGCCTTGCACTGTGTGTCGCCGCACGGCGCTCAACGGCGCTGGTATTGACGCGCACTTCTTCCACCCAGTCCATATTGAGAGGAATGCGCCGGTTGGGTTCCAGCGTGCGCCCGTCCAGAGTCACCGGAACAGTTTTGCTGACATGCGCCGGGATTGATAGTTCCAGGGCCATCTGATCCTGCCTCCCTTCGCGAAAACCAAAGGGCGAATTCACTCCCGACTCTTTCCTCTATTGCGCGCAGAGGATCCGCATATGAAAGAGTGAACAGAAAGGATAAATCCCCTGCAATTGCATTGCAACGACCAGGTGCGGGAAGGACAGTTCCGGATGGCCGATTACACCATTCGCATCCAGTCCTAGAAGAAAGTCTGAACGACGTCAACAACCCGGTAGCTCGCATCCAGCACCGGAATTGTACGCCACTTATCGAAAGTCAGGCATGGATGGCATATATCGAAACCAATCATGTCGCCAACGCGCAGGTCGTCATCAGCGCCTGTTTGCATGTAAGCGTGCTGATCCATCATCTTTGTGACTGACCAGTGCGGCGGCGCAGGCTGTGGCTCGGCGCTGCCAGGGCGGAAATGCAGCGCCGGCACCGGCAATCCCGAATCGAAGGCGGCGTCGCGCCGGCCCATGCCAACAATCGCCTTTTGTGCTTCCGGGAGAGACAGTACATACGCCCACACCTGCAGCGCGGGCTGCAGGCCATCGTCCATTTTTTGTGCCACGGAATTACAGGCGAGTATCCGGTTCTGCGCGCGCCGATACGATCCGACGTCGTGAGTTAGATAGCAGCCCGGGCGCAGGAGAACGTCCACCCTCCGACTGGTAATCGCTTCTGAGAACTCCTCCGCGACCACGTCGTACCATGCCGATCCGGCGCCGGAAAGAAGAACCGGGTCACGCTGAAACCGTTCCTCGCGTGCCAGCCGGCCGGTGATCTCGACCGCGCGGCGGAGAAACGCTCGAATCGAAGCCTCGTCGTCGAGAACGCCTTCGTACATCTCGACGCCGCAGAGCACGACTGTCTTATTCCAGCGCGCGAGGCTTTCGAGCACCAGCTGCAACTGATCGCCGCGACGAACGCCGGTTCGGCCACCGTCGACGCCCAACTCGAGCAGAACCTGAAGACGCAGTCCACTTTGCGAGAAGTAGTTGCCAAGCTGCTCAACCTGGGCGGCAGAATCGACGAGGCAGTAATAATCGAACTCCGGATCCTGAAGAAGACGCGCAATCGCTGCCAAATTAGCCTTGCCGATCAATTGATTCGCCATCAGCACGCGGCGAACTCCATGAGCGTGCGCAACCAATGTCTGCTGCACTGTGGCCAGCGTGATGCCCCATGCTCCATGCTCCAACTGCATCTGGAAGAGCTTCGGCGCCATGGTGGTTTTGCCGTGGGGCGCGAGACGCGCTCCGTAAGCAGCCACGAACTCCCGCATCCATTCCAGATTGTGACGGAGTCTGTCCTGGGAGAGAACCGCCGCCGGAAGCGTCAGATCTTCGTTCAAAAGATTCCAGCCGAGCCGGACGATCTCTTCTACCGTGAGAGAGCCATTGAAAATACCGAGACCTTTATTCCACGAATGAATGGGTTCTGTAGTCGACTTCATGTTGGTGCCTTCACTATCCATGAGAGCATGCCGAAGTCGGTGACATCCAGATTCTTTATTCGAGGGTCAGGAAAGTGCCGGAGTCTATACTGGCAGGGGTCACATGGCGAATTGCGATACGCTGATTCGAAACGCGAGCGTTCTGGACGGCAGCGGCAATGCATCGGGCCGCGCAGACGTGGCGCTGCGCGGGGACCGGATCCTTGCTGTCGGGCCTGCACTTCGTCACGCAGCAACGAACGTCATTGAAGCTGAGGGCCGCGTGCTTGCTCCCGGATTCGTCGATGGTCACACCCATGACGACCTGGCTGTGATCCGCCGGCCGGCCATGCTGCCCAAGCTTTCTCAGGGAGTGACGACGGTCATCGTGGGCAACTGCGGAATCAGCGCCTCGCCAGTGCGGTTGCGCGGTGATCTTCCCGATCCCATGAATCTGCTCGGCGTAGCGGAGGATTTTCGGTATCCCACTTTTGTCGCGTATATCAACGCGATTCGCGAGGCTCGACCAGCCGTGAATGTGGCCGCGCTGGTGGGGCACACGTCGCTTCGTAATAACCATATGGATCGGCTCGACCGCACTGCGACCGAGGCGGAAATCAGTGCGATGCGTGCGCAGTTGCATGAGGCCCTTGATGCTGGCGCTCTTGGATTAAGCTCGGGCCTGGCCTATGGCTCGGCCCATGCCGCAACTACAGAGGAAGTGCTGGGCGTCGCAGAGCCGCTCACGTCTGCAAGCGCACTTTACGTCACCCACATGCGCACCGAAGCCGAAGCCATTCTCGAAGCCATGGGTGAAGCATTTGCAATCGGCTGCCATTGCGGTGTGCCGGTGGTGATCTCTCATCTCAAATGCTCGGGAATCGCCAACTGGGGACGCAGCGACGAAGTGCTCGACGAACTGCAGAAGGTACGGGAAACGCAACCGGCGGGCTGCGACTGCTATCCCTATGCGGCCAGTTCGAGTACGCTCGACTTGCGCCAGGTCGACCCGCGCGTGGAAATTACGATCACTTGGAGTACCCCGCATCCCGAGCAGGCCGGCAAATCCCTTGCTGCGATAGCAGCGGATTGGGCCGTGCCGCAGCTCGAAGCGGCGCAGCGTTTGCAGCCCGCGGGCGCAATTTATTACAGCATGGACGAGCCTGACATGCGCCGAATTTTAGCGCATCCCGCCACAATGATCGGCTCGGACGGATTGCCCGAAGATCCACGGCCCCATCCGCGGTTGTGGGGAACGTTTCCACGAGTGCTGGGACGATACAGTCGTGAAGAAAGATTGATTCCGCTTCCACAAGCCATTTACAAGATGACCGGACTGCCGGCGCAACGTTTTGGGTTACCGCAACGTGGTTTGATTCGGGAAGGCTACTTTGCTGATCTGGTTCTTTTCGATCCGGAGACCATCTGCGATACGGCCACTTTCTCCGATCCCATCCAGCCTGCGCGCGGCATCGAAGCGGTCTGGGTTAACGGAGTTCTCTCGTATACGGCCAGCGGAGCCACAGGGGAGCGCGCAGGCAGCTTTCTTGCTCGTGGCGCCGCGACTTGGATTCAATGAGAAACGAGGAGTAATGAAAGCATGAGCATCAAGCGATACGGCACACCAGGCGGCAAGGATAGCGGCGGACAGCATCTGCCCTTCGCGCGAGCGGTTGAGGCTGACGGCTGGCTCTATGTTTCCGGCCAGGTCCCAATCCTGAACGGCGAACTTGTTACAGGAAGCATCACAGCACAAGCAGATCAGGCGATTCGCAACCTGCTCGCACTCCTCAATGAGGCCGGATACGCACAGGAACACGTGGTTCGTTGCGGAGTATGGCTCGACGATCCGCGCGATTTTCACGCGTTCAATGCGGTATTCAAACGTTTTTTCGGCGACCATCCGCCGGCGCGCTCCTGTGTCGTTTCCAGCATGGTCGTTGACTGCAAAATCGAAATTGACTGCGTGGCGTATAAGTCTTCGAAGCAATGAACTTGATGGCGACCTCGCTCACCCATGATCTAGTCAACCGCGTTTGGTGAATCAACGCTCAATCTATGATTGATCCGCACAGCACTTATCTGTTGATCACCGCGCTGGTGGCCGTCATCGGGCTCATCGTGCTCGTCGCGGTCTTCAAACTGAATCCGTTCATCACGTTGTTTTTGGTTTCGCTGGCTCTGGCGCTGGCTGCGGGCATGCCATTCACGGCAGGCATCCACTCCTTCGAGCTGGGACTGGGCGCAACGCTGGGGCACATCGCCATCATCGTCGCCTTGGGAACAATGCTGGGCAAAATGCTCGCGGAGTCGGGTGGAGCGGACCAGATTGCCCATACCATCATTCGCATTTTTGGCGAGAAGCGCATCGCCTGGGCGATGATGGCAATCGGGCTGCTAGTAGGTCTGCCGTGCTTCTTTGAAGTCGGCTTCGTCTTGCTGATTCCCATCGCGTATACCGTCGCGCGCCGCACCGGCAAATCGCTCGTGCTTGTGGCTCTGCCGCTGGTGGCTGGACTTTCTGTCGACCAGGGGCTGGTTCCTCCGCACCCGGCTCCGGTAATGGCGGTGGCCATCTTCAAGGCCAGTATGGGCCGCACCGTCTTGTACGCGTTGCTGATCGGCATCCCCACCGCGATACTTGCCGGTCCTATTTACACAAGGTTGATCGCGCCGCATATCGAGCTGCCGCCGGACAATCCCATGGCAGATCAGTTTGTCGACCACGGCGCCGAGGCGAGCCTGCCGGGATTCAAGCTCACTCTGTTTACCGTCCTGCTGCCCGTCTTTCTCATGGTCGCCGGCAGCTTTGCCGGCACTGTGGGCGCGCGCGGGAGCACGTGGAATCAGGCGCTCGGCCTTTTAGGTAATGACGACATGGCGCTGCTTATCGGCGCGATCGTGAGCTTCTACACGCTGGGCAAAATGCGGGGCTTCACCCGCGATACGATTCTGCGCTTCAGCCAGGAGTGCCTTGCGCCTACCGCCCTGATCACGCTGCTTGTTGGCGCCGGCGGCGGCTTCGGCCGCGTCCTTCAGGACAGCGGAGTCGCCCACGCAATTATCAGGATAGCCACGGAAATTCACGTCCCTTTACTGCTGCTGGCCTGGTTGCTGGCAGCCCTGATGCGCCTTGCCACAGGTTCAGCCACCGTGGCCATGATCACGGCCGCCGGCATGGTGGCGCCAATCGCGCTTCAGATTGCGTACCCGCATCCCGAATTGCTGGCCATCGCCGCCGGCTCCGGCTCTCTCATCTTTTCCCACGTCAACGATGGTGGCTTCTGGCTGGTTAAGGAGTACTTCAATATGAGTGTTCCTCAGACCATCAAATCCTGGTCAATCTGCGAGACCATTATTTCCATTACCGCGCTTTTGCTCACGATGGCGGCCTCGCTGGTTCGCTGAGACGGCACCTGCTCATCCCTTTGACCGGCGAACATTCGAACTTCTCTGGAGGATGACGAAATGACAATCGGGTTGACGCAACTGACAATCACGCGGCGAAATTTTCTCGAGACATCGGCCGCTTTCGCGGTGTCTCACGGGATGCAGGCAACAGCTCACGCGCAACTGCCTCCCCGGCCTGATGGTGCGTTCGTATATGTGGGCACCTACACCGGTGCAGCCGGGGCTGCGGGCCACGGAGAGGGCATCGAACTGTTCCTGATCGATCTCCACACAGGCAAGCTGCACCGCCGTGCGCCGGCGGTGAAGACACCCAATCCATCCTGGCTCGCCCTGCATCCGTCTAAGAAATACCTCTACGCCGTAAACGAGGTCGATGACTTCGATGGTGGCAATGGTGCAGTAAGCGCGTTTGCCATCGACGGCGCAACCGGGGATCTAAAGGCGCTCAACATGGTGAGCTCAAAAGGCGCCATCCCCGCGCACTGCAGCGTCGATGCCGCGGGAAAGTTCGTGTTTGTCGCCAACTATGGCGGCGGAAGCACTGCGGTGCTGCCTGTTCACGCCGATGGATCGCTGGGCTCCGCCGTTGACTTTCACCGCGATCTCGGCTCAGTAGGTAGCAAACACGCCACGGATGCGCCTCCGGGGAGCGTCGCCATCAGTGGCCACGACACCCCTCATGCCCACATGATCGCGGCCGATCCGCAAAACCGATTTGTGCTGGCCACAGATCTTGGACAGGACCGCATTTACACATACAGCTTCGATCACGCAACCGGCAAATTGACTGCACCTCAACACGCGCCGTTCACTTCGTTGCCCACCGGCGACGGCCCCCGTCATTTCGCGTTCCATCCCAGCGGCCGTTGGCTCTATTCCATCCAGGAGGAAGCTTCGACAATTGTGTTTTTTCAATATGATCCTTCAGCCGGAACACTTGACGCGCAGCAGACCATATCCACATTGCCGACTGGCTTTGCCGGTACGAACTTTGCCTCGGAAATCATCGTCTCGCCAGACGGAAAGAATCTCTACGCGGCCAATCGCCTGCACGACACCATAGCTGCCTTCTCCATCGGCACTGAAGGGCGCCTCACGCACATCGGCGAAGTTTCGACCTTAGGCGATTATCCTCGCAACTGCTGCATCGATCCCAGCGGAAATTTCCTTTTTGCCTGTAACCAGCAGGGCGATTCCATTACCTCGTTTCGAATCGAGCCCGGCACTGGTTTGCTGACGTTTACGGGACAATACACTCCGGTCTGTAGCCCCGCCAGCATAATATTTCTTCACTGATCAGCCGCTCGAACTTACCCCAGTGCGAAAGCGTGAGCCGCACACCCGTCTTGAAGCCGGTATCAAACGGATGAATTTCAATTCGCTTTGCATCGGCTAGCCGGACGGCTGTTTCGCGGCCATCTCGTTGCAGAATCATGTCTCCACGTGCAGAGGGGACCATATGCCAAACCATGCCTTGGGCATTCACCGCAAGAGCCAGGTTGGATTCCCGTAACACCGCTTGCTGACGTCCCCCGGCAATTACCCACTTTCCATCCGTGTGTGAAACCTCAACGAGCGGCGCCCCGCGTTCTGCCCGCGATTGCGGTTGGGCACAGGTGGCCAGGACCTCGGCCTGCGCAGCCGACTGGTCAAGCGTCGGCAGCGCCGATTGCGCAAGCGCTTTGTTGCCGATACAGCTCACCGCTCCGACTGTTGTAGCGAGCTTTTTCAGAAAGTCGCGTCGGTCATCTCCGGACATGCCGGCCCCCTTGAATTAGCGAACATTCGAAACAGGCGAGCGGTACACTCTACACCGGTTTCAGAGCATGATTCTGCTTTGACTTCGCTCCATCTCGATAAACTATGACCGGACGCCGGCCAGGTACAAACACAGTGATCCTTCCTCCGGTGACCTTCGGCTGGACTTCCTCCGCGGGGCCGCTTGAGAGAGCTAAAGCTCCCAGTTGAGATGGATTCCAGCCTTCTGGCAGTGGGGCTGATAAATTCCCCGCGGAGGCGGAATAGAATGCCACGCGGTCGCCGTCGATTTGACAAAATGTGCTCTGATTTCGGGCGATTTCGACGCCCGCGAACGTCACTGAGTAGGTTTTACTGGCCAGATCCATCCAAATCCGGGAGCTTCCTTCCAGACCTATTACGACCTCGGATCCCAGGCGTTGATAAGACTCGATGTTTTGATCGTGCAGCTTGAACCAGGGGACCATATGTAAGTAATAGGCATCACTGATCTCCGTAAGATCGCCACCGGGCCTGATGCCTGCGCCTCCGACAATGTTGAAAAACAGCATATTCAAGAGCCGATCAACAGCTGTCGCGTCCCTTCCCAGTTGTCCGCCCCAAATGGCCGTCTTGCGATAAATCGCAGGCAATATTGGGACCTGGTCGCCGCCGAAAGGGGTTTCCTGACCCAGGCCGCCCTGCATGTAACCGTATGAGGTCATTTTGCCAATAAACGGGTACCGTAATGCTTCAGAGGACACGTTGACCCCGTGCTTGGCAAACTCATCGAAAACCACGTATCGTCCCTCGATCAGATCCTTGATGCCGCTCGCAGGATGCTCGCGGTCCCAGTCATTGCGAATGGCAAAGTAGGAAAGAACGTCGATGTGCGTCGCGTCCCGCAGCTTGTAGTGATCACAGGTAAAACGCACGCGCTCCAGGCCGGGGCCACTCATGAATTTCGCCATTCCCGTGACGTAAGAGTTTTCCCCCGTCCAATTGCGGCTTTCCCACAGCTGCCCGTCGGGCCGGCGGGCGATGATATCCGGATTCCAGCCCGGACTACTTCGATAGGCGTCATCGTAGTTATCCGATAGTGTCACGTTGCAATTCCACTTCCGTCCTTCCTCCATTAAATGCATCATGGCGTCGTAGCCACCAATCCGCTGGTTCACTTCGGCGACAGAAGGATACCCCGTGTCCTTGCCGCGAAACTGCCATCCCCACAGGTACACCACTTGCGGCGCATTATCAATTAACGCAGCCACCTGCCTGATATGTTCTTCGCACTGCTGAAAAGTGGCGGCAGGCTCAGGGAACTTTGGCGCGTCACAGAAAATACTGTAAACAAATTTGTCATCGTAGTAGTGCGATGGCATAGCCGGCATCCGGCCTCGCACCAGCTTAGCTCCATCGAGCCAGTCCACCACCCCGTTAGCATCCAGATCACCGATGAAGTCCAGGCGGCAGGCCGACTTCTGCTCGATAAGCAGGTTGGGAGTCGACTCATCTCCGCAAACCCAAAGCCCGCCAGGTGGCGCGGCCGTGTTCATCGATTGATAGAGACTGCCGTTAACCCGGTGCGCTTTAATCGTCCCAGCGGAAGCCCGCCGCCTGCCCTTCTCGCCCGATACGGCGAGTTCCGTCCCATCCATGAATGCCGTCACGTGCTGAACGCACACTGCCCGATCCGTTCCTATCATCACCACCGGCAAGGTTCCCAGCACTTTACCCCAGAAGGGATTGACAGGAAGCGATCCCGGCTTTGCTTCATCCAAGGCAACTACACTGCCACCATCATCCGCTTGAGCCAGCCACGCGAATCCGTCTTCTTCCCGAATACTTACCAGACGGGGCATCCCGATCTCAATCAGCTCGTAGCCCGAATTTTCATTGACATGTTCCAACGTGATGTGGAGCGTGGGGCCGTCGACGACATAGCGGAGGACAGCGCTCGCTGCCGCTTGACCATCGTAACTGCAATGCAATTGGAAATCTGCCTGAGAATCCGTCGCATTAACAGACGATGCTTCAATCAAGCTGGTGACGAATCCCCATGGATTGCGTCGGCAAATTGTGGCCGTCATCTGACCACCATGATCTTCTCCTCTCATGTTGGTGTGCAGGGTGGGAAGACGGTACTCATACGGAAGTCCGTCAGCGCGGTCCAAGACAACCTCGAGTTGCTCAGATTTGATAACTACGGGATTGTCCGGCTTTCTTCGCTGGGGAAGCTCCCCAAATGCCAAAGTTCCTGCCCACCGCGGAGCAGAAGTCAAGCCCGCCAAACCTGCACCACCGACTTTCAGGAATTTTCGTCTGTCAATTTCACTTTTCTTAGTCATCAGTCTTTGCCCGGACCTCCCCTGTCGTTTTTGGATTGTTCAAGCGATCATCGCTATTTTCCAGAACTGTGACACATGCTTCCGGGACCTTCCTACAATTGCAGTGTCCCATGTTTATACAGGTTTCTACCTACCGCCTCCAGACCGTCAGCCTTGTCCGACACCTCTGCCGATCTCAGTCAGTTGATCCATAAATGCTTTCGAGATTTGACCATTGGTTTGGACCGGCGTGTCCCAAGTGAATACGCCATTCTGGCTCGCGACTTTCCGGGTCCAGGCCACCACATCTTCGGTTGAAAACCTTGGTGCGCCCATACCCCATTTCTCACCCAAGTGACTGAGAATGTATATCTGGGCACCATCGACTAATCCGTTTTCGGCATGGGCAATTCGGATGCGCTCAGGCAAATCCATCTCACCAGCCGTGTAGTCCCCGTGCGGGCTCGGTGAGAAAATGCGATGATAAACACCGGGATTGAATGCCACGGCACTTTTAGGATTACCCGCACGGGCCGCAGCCGCGAAGCTCGTGAAGTTCGGCGGCTGACATGAGCGGTACATGGCGTTCGGCCAGTAAACCCCGTCGAACCACCAACCTGAGATTTTCTCGCCCCAGCGCCGCGACCAATCCTCGATCACCTGCTGCCATTTGATCTGGAACTCGCGATTTCGATCTGGCCCATGCCTCCAACCCAAAGCATCTACTGCGGCAGCGTCATCGGCGGGAGCACCCGAGGGCAGATAGACCATGAGACGGATACCCCGTTTTTGAAGCGCTTCATACAGGTCGAAGACCAGATCACGGCGCGAGCACTTTGAGGGATGAATCCCCACCAGACGGTCATAAGTAGGATTCGGAGCCAGATAATAGCCGGAGTTCTGACCGATGCTGATCTGGTAGTAACCAACGCCCACAGAATGAATTTGTTCGGCCAGGGCCTCTACATCGAAGTGATTAACTAAATCGTTCCAGCGCTCGACACTCATTGACTGGTTCGTTTCGTTTGCAATCCAATCCGCCAGATAGTGGGTCATGACACCCCATCTGGCAGTTCTCATCCACTTGGCACGGTTCTCCCCAGAACGCTGCTCACTCAGCAAACGGGGCGTCAGGTTCCCCGCTGCTGTTCCGGCTATTGCTATTCCCGCCAAGTTTGACAAAAAGCTCCGACGTTCCATGTCCTAGACTCCAATGATTCTTCCGGCTTTGACCCATCGCTACGAAATATCTGTCAGGTCAAATTTGATGTAAGCAAATGCGCTCCCAATACCACTCATCGAGACTCACTAAGGAGGACCTGGTTTGGTGGTGTGCGCAGACGATACGGCGGAGCTGGAATTTCCTTTCAAATGGTCGAGCGCGATGTAAAGAGCCTTGGTGGCTTCTGTGTCCGCGGGACTATCTTGCAGGACCTTCCGCAACTCGGCGACCCCCTGCCCCCAATGCCCTTGTCGGCACAAGGCAAGAGCGAGGTTCCTCCGAAACGTTGTCTGGCTGGGATTCAGAGTAACTGCGGCCCGATAATTGACCACTGCTCTATTAAGGTCGCCTGCCTTTTCAAGCATCACACCGCGGTTGTTATGGCGTGTCGCCGCAGTGTCTTGCATCGTGGCATTCTCTTCGGTGATAAGAGCTCGCATCTCCCGTTGACACTTGATCGCGTCGGGCTTGCGGCCAGCAATCCGAAAAGACTG
>DASYWU010000018.1:0-310095 GCA_035935755.1 Occallatibacter sp.
GAGGACCGGGATGGACGAACCTCTTGTGTTCCAGTTGTCCTGCCAAGGGCACGGCTGGGTAGCGAAGTTCGGTTGTGATAACCGCTGAATGCATATAAGCGGGAAGCACGCCCCAAGATGAGATCTCCCTGAAGGGCCCAGGAAGACGACCTGGTTGATAGGCTGGGTGTGGAAGCGCAGTGATGCGCGCAGCTTACCAGTACTAATCGCCCGTTTGGCTTAACCATAGAATTAACTCCGCGCAGTCATGGCGGATGCTCTTCGAGCCTTGTAGCTCCCAATCGATTTCGTTGCCGCACAAGTGCGGCGCCAGATTGCAAACCGCGTTCCCTGCCTGCCTCCGGGAGAAAACATCCGGAACAAAGCAGACGTCGCGGAACTTTGCTGCGGGCAACCACCCGCCAAGCGCCCCCAAGATCAAGGCGAGCCGGGTCCTTCGTCCGCCGCGGCGGACTCAGGATTTCGGCTGCGGGCTCAGGCGCCCGCAAAACGCCTCAATTTGCCGGTGACCATACTGCGAGGGATCACCCGTTCCCATCTCGAACACGGAAGTTAAGCCTCGCTGGGCCGATGGTACTGCACGGGCAACCGTGTGGGAGATTAGGTGATCGCCGGCATTATATTCAACAAAGCCCTGCCGAAAGGCAGGGCTTTTGCGTTTGGAATTCCGATCCGCTATTTCACCGTCTTCGCCTGCCCCACCTGCACCGCTTTTGCCGTGTACAGGTGGCAGTCGCCGGAAGTCTGCTTGAAGCGGAAATATGGATGGAAGAAAAGCGCCGCGCGCATGTCGCCGCTGCCTTCGGCCAGGTCGTTAAGCCAGACGCCGTCGGGTTCGGCGTGGTTGTGGATGTGCATCCAGAAGCCTTTGTGCAGGCTGGCCACCACGCCGCCGGCGATCTTCAGATCGGCGACCGATTTGACGTTGAGGTCGATCATCTCGCCGGTCTGCTCATCAATCGAAATCGTTCCGCGCATCACCGTGGCGAAGCGCTGAATCAGATTCCTGGCGTGATAGCCAGGGTTCGGGACGATGTCGTAGTACAGAGTGCTGCTGCCGTTCTCGATGTGCCGGTGCCCATTCTTCAGCATCATGGCCTCGACCAAATCCTGGATCTGCTGGTTCTGCTTGTCTGTTTCTTTGCTGGCCGCGGCTTGATTGCTGTACTTGACGGTCTCTTTCATCACCCGGTCGTTTTCCTTTTTCGCCTGATCGGGTGAAAGATCCTTGCCATCTTTCGACAGCGTGCGTTCAATAGGGATGCCGTTGACGAAAAACTGCTCATCAACTTCGGACTTGGTTTTCTTCACTCGCCCGTTCTTATCGGTCTCGACAGTCGTCTCATCCACGCGGCATTCGTATCGCTCCTGCTCGGCCGCCAGCCTTTTCTCGCTGGCCAGCGCGCGCTGCAGCAACTCCCTTGGATTGGGAAGCGGCGCGTTCGCTGCGGGTACAGATTGTGCTAGAGAGGAGGGAAGGAGCGTAGCGGCGTAAACAATGGTCAGAGGCAGGAGGAAACCTCCTCTCCGGCGCCTACGAATGGCGAGCGGGAGGAGAGGAGCATTGAAGCGATCAGGAACCGCAAGATCAAAGACACACTGAGGATTCTTCGACATTTCGGTCAGAGGAGCCCGATCTGTGCACTCACAATTTTCATGCTCTCACAAAAGCGGCGGCAGTTCCGGAGGCCTCGGGCCGGAATGCGCATTGCTGCATTGCTGCATTGCTGCATAGTGAAAAATCAAAACGGGAGTTTTGGCCGGTTACATAGCGAGGAGCGCGGTCCAGGCGCGGGCGTTGTGAGTGGTCATCTCCGGTAATCGGATGCCCAGGTTGGCCATGATTGAGGTCTCCTTGGAAGCAGCTGAGGGTTTCAGCTCTCAGCTATCAGCCATCAGCTTTCAGTGGTCAGCTTTGTTGCTGCGAGGTGAAGTCCGTCTTCGCGCCTGGCGATGATTGACACGGCTGCGGTTCTGCTGGCTTTGCTTCTATGTTTTCTATTGTGCGCCGGCGGAAACAATTAATCGGCAAAGTTGCTCAAGGAATTTTTCATTTGTTTTCAGCGACTTGCAAACTTTTTTGAGGTTAAGGGGGTTGACAACGGTGGGGCTGGGGCGAGGAAGCGGCGGAATCCGGGATGGAGAGCGGTTCCACGTAAATCATGTGCGGGAGTGAAAGCAGGCTCAATGAATCATTCGGGACCGGCGCTGCATGTAGTCCATCAACAGATAATGTCCGAGATTATGGGGAGTGGTGAAATAAGCTTTTCCCTTGCACATCTCCGAGACTTTCTGGACAAACTGAACCAGGTGCCGGTCCGAGGCCAGCATAAATGTATTGATCAGCACATTGCTTCGCTTGCAACGCGACACCTCTTCCAGCGTCTCGCTTACCACCAGCGGATCGAGCCCATAAGCGTTTTTATAAATTCTTCCATCGGGCAGAGTGAGCGCCGAGGGCTTGCCATCGGTGATCATCACAATCTGCTTCATATCCTTACGTTGCCGATCGAGCACGCGCTGGGCCAGGCGCAGCCCTTCCCGAGTGTTGGTGTGGTACGGCCCAACCTTCACCCGTGCGAGCTGCGAGACGGGCACTTCTTCAGCAGAATCGTGAAACAGCACCAGGGAGAGAGAATCGCCGGGAAACTGCGTGCGAATGAGATGCGAAAGCGCCATGGCCACGCGCTTTGCCGGCGTGAAGCGATCCTCGCCATAAAGAATCATGGAGTGCGAGCAATCGAGCATCATCACCGTGGCGCACGAGCTCTGGTATTCGCATTGGTGGACGTGCAGGTCCTCATACTCCATGTTGAGGGGCAAGCCGATGCCCTCACGCGAGATGGCTGAACTGAGCGTGGCGGTGGTGTCAAGGTTGAGCACATCGCCGAACTGGTAACGGCGCGAAGCTCCACTGGCTTCAATTCCCGTTGCCCAGTGCCGCGTGTCGTGGCGCCCATAGCTCGATTTGCCCAGCGACCCAAGCAAATCACGCAAGGCTTTGAAGCCGAGAAAATCCAGGCTCTTGTCTGTTATCTCAAAACGCGCTTCGCCGGACATTCCGTCCACGCCGCCCTCGCGCGACTCGCGCATCTGGTCGGGCTGGCCGGTCATGGAAATGAAGTTTTCCTGCTCCATTCGTTCGATGAGCTTGTCAATCAGCTCGTCGAGTTTTCCCTGCGCCATCAGTTCATCGAGCTTCTGGCGAATCGAGTCGTCAAAGAAGGAGCTGTTTTCCAACGCGCGGCGGAGAGCCTGGCGCAAGTCCTCGAGGGTCTTGTCCAGATCCTGAAATTGCGAGTAAGGATCGTAGAAGCCGGAGTCGAGCAGGTAGTCAGAAAGCGCCTGAAGCAAATCCTCCAGATCAATTTCCGAGGCCAGGTCGCCTTTGTATTTGGTGTAATGAATGCTCTTCATGCATTGCCCCCTGCCAGCGGTATCAAGCGAAACGGGCGGCTCAGTTGTATCCGCCTTTTGGCGTGCGGCGCGCTCTCTGCCAATCCTCGTAATCGATTTCCACCTCAGCAGGTTCTGGCTTGCGCGCTGTCGACTTCTCGGCAGCAAAGACCCGTTCCTCGTTGCGACTCAGTTTGCGGTGAGCGACTAGGCCCTCAAGCAGAAATTCAGCCGCAGATACTACCTTCGGCGCCGCATCCGATTTCGAAATGCCGAGCGGCGAGAGCTTTCCTATCAGCCCGTGGATCTGCTTGAGGTCTGCGAGCGCAGCCTCTGCCCGGTGATTGTCATCGAGCTTGACCGTTCCGCCCAGGTTGAACCACTGTTCGATTTGCTGGGTATCGACGCCGGTGAACGTTCGATCGTAGATCTTGCCCACGGCGGCGCGGACCAGTTCGCGCGCTATGGTGTCCGCGCCCCGCATCTCACCTTCATACTCCAGCTCCAGCTTTCCGGTCATCGCCGGCAGAGCGGCGTAGATATCGCTGATTCGGGGCAGAGCAACGGGCTCGCGGTTGGTGAGCGCGCGGCGCTCGGCGTTGGATATGACAACTTCCATGGTGGAGATAGGCAGGCGCTGGCTCACGCCGCTTCGCCTGTCCACACGCTTGTCCTCGCGAGCCGAGAAAGCTACTTGCTCAATCACTTCGCGGATGTAATCGGGGATTTCGACGGGCGCCGCACCGCGCTCGGTCCAGGCCTCCTGCGCCGTGATGGCAATCCCTTCTTCGATGGTCTCGGGATAGTGGGTGCGAATCTCCGATCCGATGCGGTCTTTGAGTGGTGTGATAATTTTGCCGCGCGCCGTGTAGTCTTCCGGGTTGGCGCTGAAGGCCAGCGCCACGTCAACCATCAGGCGCACGGGATAGCCCTTAATCTGCACGTCGCCTTCCTGCATGATGTTAAAAAGCGCAACCTGGATCTTGCCGGCAAGGTCGGGCAACTCGTTGATGGCGAAAATGCCGCGGTTGGCGCGGGGAAGCAGACCATAATGCATGGTGAGCTCGCTGGAAAGATCCTGAGCGCTTCGCGCGGCCTTGATGGGGTCGATATCGCCGATCAGATCGGCAACGGTGACGTCGGGGGTGGCCAGCTTTTCCACGTAACGATCGTCGCGGGTGAGATAGGCAATCGGGGTCGCATCTCCGCGTTCCGCAATCAGGTCTCGGCACCGCTTACACAGCGGCCGGTAAGGGTTGTCGCGGATCTCGCAGCCTGGCACATAGGGCAGATTATCGTCGAGCAGGCTGGTGAGCGCTCGCAAGATGCGGCTCTTTGCCTGGCCTCGGAGCCCGAGCAGGATCAGGTTCTGCTTGGAGAGGACGGCGTTCACGATCTGCGGAATCACGGTGTCTTCATACCCGACGATTCCCGGAAACAGGGATTCGCCGCGCTGCAGACGGGCAATGAGGTTGCCGCGCATCTCGTCTTTCACGGTTCGCGTTCTGAGGCATGCTTCGGGGAACTGGCTGCTGGTGCGCAGTTCCCCCATGGTTTGGGGAAGCGGGCGAGCTGCGGGCATCAATGGCTCCTGGGGCCGGTTCTGTGCCGGAAGCCGGCCGCGTCTGACTACAAATATAGACGCGATCGAGGGCGATTCAGCCTCAAAGTGGGTTTTTGCATCGCCGGGCCGGTGCGGCGAGTTGAAGGGGAGCCGGGTGAGCCCATGAGTTGCTCCACGTGCTAAGCCATTGCGTTTCCGCAAAATCAACTGGGGATGACAGCGGCTCCTGCAAGGTTAAGGAGATATGCCGGATCCGCCCGATTCAGGGGCTTCGAAGGTAGATCACTGAAGAAATTCGCGGATTCGCCGATGAACTTCAGTTGAAGCACAATGCAGCGCCGGACTGCCTGGCGCTTCCAAAGAGGAAGGCATCCTGCCTCTAACGCTCGCCGGCGGATCTTTGCTCCGGCCGGGCACGGGGCATCGACTGAATGGTTGGAATTCGCATGTCGATACTCAGGAATCTGCTCTTGAAAGCCGGCCTCTCAGAACGGCGCAAGGACGGTCGCCTCCCTGCCCACGGGCTGGAGGTCTCCTACTGGACGGGATTAGAGCAAAAGCGGGTAAAAGTCAAGGACATAAGCGCGACCGGAATTTTTCTTCTCACGGAAGATCGTTGGGTTCCCGGAGCAGTCGTGCAATTGACAATGCAAAAACGAGGTGTGCTGGACAGAGACTCACGGCTCCAGGTCCGACTCCGCGCCAGGTGTGTCCGTCTCGGAGACGATGGTGTCGGCCTCACCTTTGTCGAGGAGCCCGCCAGGTCGGCCGAGTGGTCGAGAAGCATGGCCAACGCCGCGAACCTGCTTGCTGCCAACCACCCGATCCGCCTCTTCCGCGCCACCAAAGCGCTCGCGTTTCTTTTTCGAATCTCCCCTTGCGCGGAAGCGCAAATATTGCAGTTCATTGGTGAAATCAGCGTGGAACGAGCCGAACACGTCATCGAAGTCGCCCTTCAGGCCGAAGAACTGGAGACCGCTCGCAAACCGATGCCCGTTGATATTTCTCCGATTCTCCTGTTGCGCATCCTTGATTTCGGGTCGAGAAGTTCCGATGCAAGGACGCAGCAATGCTGGGCCGGAATCCTGGCCTCATCCTGCC
The DNA here is from genome assembly GCA_035935755.1 of Occallatibacter sp. Lineage (GTDB taxonomy): Bacteria > Acidobacteriota > Terriglobia > Terriglobales > Acidobacteriaceae > Telmatobacter. The sequence goes on from DASYWU010000018.1 coordinate 6,062, forward strand.
TCGCAGAAACGCCGGACGATGCAACTGGGCGCTTCGTCCTCATGTTGTCCAAGCTGGATCGCGATCACATCGGCATTCTCACTGCCGCTTGCACCAGGGCAATGAATTCCGGTTGGCAGGAGGGGTTCGTCTTTTCCTCTGTTCTGTATTGCAATCTGCATGAAATATCAACGATCACGGGGATCCGGAATCCAGTGGCTATTGAGCGCAATTTGAATCATCTGCACCAGCTCGGTCTCTTGGAAAAGACCATCCGGCCGCTGGGATGCGCAGAACTCGACGAGGTGAACATCACCCCCACCAGCTTCGGGTTGCAGTTGTACGCCCGGTGCTGTGGAGACAGCGAAATGCCGCAAGCGCTCGAACGTCCCGCCCTGGAACTGGCCTCTTGATTTCGGCATCGTGACCGGCGCCTCACGTATTCCTGGCCGCGGCCGGTTCAACTGCCCTTCCGCTCGTTCCTGTGCCGCGGTCAAACCTCATCGGCTTTCCTCGGAGGTGAAAGTTCCCAGCGGCAATCCCGCATCATTGTACAAATAGTCCGTGACCACATTTGCCCAGCCGTAGCGCACATACGAGGGTACCGGCACATTGGCCGACGAGACCACCACCGTCGATTCTCCATCGATTTCCTCGATGCGAGCGGTGGCGGGAACGAATACCCCGTCTTCGCCCGCAACTTCGAAACCGCCGGCGGGCTTACCCCGTGTATTCAGCCCCCGACCGTGTGAAAACCAGACCCGAATTGCGTCTCCTTCCACGGTGGCTTCGCGGAATTCCGGTGAGGCGTATGCAATCTTCTCGCCGTAGACTGTCGCCAACGCAATCCGCGCCAGCCGATCTCCCACGGTTTGCTTGTCCGGTGGATGCACGTTGTCGGCTTGGCCAAGGTCAAGAGTCACCGCCATTCCGGTGTTTCGCACTGCGAGCGTCTGCCGTTGCGCATCGCGGACTCGGCCCCACTCTTCCTTCGGCGAATTGAAGCTGGAAATCTGCACGAACAGAAACGGGAAGTTGCCTTCTCTCCACTGCCGCCGCCAGTCGTCGATCAAAAGCGGGAAAACGCGTGCGTAGTTCTGTTTCCACTCCGGCCCGCTGTCTGACTCTCCCTGGTACCAGATCACCCCTTTGATGGTGCAGCCAGTGAGCGGTGCGATCATGGCATTGAACAGGACAGATGGAAAACGCGGAAACCAGTATTGCGTGAGAATATCGGGTGGCTTCAGCGCCGTCTTGCCTTCGGCCTGCAGCGCCGTATTCTGGGCGGTGAAGTTCGCTCGGGTAGCGTCGATCAAGCCCTTCTGCTGCATCAGCTCTGCGCCGTCGCGCAAGGCAATGCTGTAGTCGTCCCTGCCCAACGCTCCCAGGCTCACCCACGGCTCAGCCGTCGTTCCTCCCCAAGTGGAATCGATCAGCCCCACCGGCACTTTCTCGCGCTCGGAGATTTCACGGCCGAAGAAATAGGCCACTGCGGAAAAGTCGGCGGCGGTTTCCGGCGTACATTCGGTCCATTCCCCCTTAACATCGCTGAGTGGCGAATCGGAGGTTGCGCGTTGAACCAGCAGGAGGCGGATGTGCGGATGATTCGCGGCTGCGATTTCCTCGGCGCCATTCTTGAGAGGCCCGTTCGGGAATCCTCGCAAGGGAAACTCCATGTTGGATTGACCAGAGGCCAGCCACACGTCTCCGACCAGGATGTCGTGCAACTCAACGGGCGTCGCAGTCTGGCTTCCCTCGATTGAGACTGTATATGGGCCGCCAGCCGCTTCCGGCATGAGCCACACCTGCCATTTGCCGTTGGCATCGGCAGCGCCCTTGAGCGCCTGGTTATGAAAATGCACTGTCACAGTTTCTCCCGGTGCGGCCCATCCCCAGATGTGCACCGGCTGTCCTCGCTGTAAAACCGCGTGATCAGAAAATACGCTCGGCAGCCGCACTTCAGCCTGCGATAGCCTGGCCGCTGTCATGAGTGCCAGTGCGAGCACTCCAATCCCTGTCTTTCTATTGCGCATGATCGCTCCAGTCGCACTCATTTTCAGGATTCACATTAATGCCTGAATGATCGTTACTCACCAGCATAGCCTTCCCTGACGGGACAGGCACTCTGCTCCTCACAGACCACGGCGCCAGGTTCTCGCAAGAAGTGAAACGATCGGCTCCAGCCCATGTGCCGACGGCGTCATTGAATTAAGGGCCAGCCTTCATGTTTCGTTCATCTATGCTTCATGAACGGATCGTAGTCTGGCGTGCATGGCAGTAACTCCCGCGGTGTTCAGGCATAGCCGGACAATGATCCGGGTCGGACGCCTTTTCAAGATAACGGTTGCGGGAATGCGGTTTTTCAGGCGAATATGAACTTTAAACGTTGGGTGAGGCTGCATCTGACGTAAAGGGAACGTGGCCACGCGTTACGAGGGAGTGATTGCGGGCGTTGTCGTTATAATGCTTGCTCGGGCTGTCTGACCGGTTCGACTTCAGCCTGGTTCTTAGCTCTAAACTCAAGCAATTGAGGAGTCTGCATGAAGCAGGATGTGTCTACATCCGCCACCTCGATGACCAAGAACAGGCACTTGATCCGCTGGGTTGAGAAGATGGCGGAATTGACGCAACCATCGGCCATCCACTGGGTCGACGGCAGTCAACAGGAGTACGACTGGCTGTGCCAGGAAATGGTGGCATCGGGAACCTTCGTTCGATTGAACCAGGAAAAATGGCCGGGCTGTTACTACGCGCGTTCCGATCCGAAGGATGTGGCGCGAGTGGAGGAGCGCACGTTTATCTGCTCGCTTTCAAAAGATGCGGCCGGACCGACAAACAACTGGGTCGATCCGTTTGAGATGCGCCGCAAGCTGAAGGAGCTCTTTCGCGGGTCAATGCGCGGAAGGACGATGTATGTGCTGGCGTTCAGCATGGGGCCGGTAGGATCGCCCATGTCGCAGATCGGCGTGCAGCTTACCGATTCGCCATACGTGGTCGTGAATATGCGGATCATGACGCGGATCGGGCTGCCGGTTCTGGCGGAGATCGATAAAGACGAGAAGCGCGTGGTGCCCTGCATGCACTCGGTGGGCGCACCGCTCCAGCCCGGCCAGAAGGACGTGCCGTGGCCATGCAACGACCATAAATACATTGTGCATTTTCCGGAAACGCGCGAAATCTGGAGTTACGGCTCTGGATATGGAGGGAATGCCCTTCTGGGCAAGAAATGCTTTGCGCTGCGCATTGCCTCCAATATTGCACGCGACCAGGGGTGGATGGCCGAGCATATGCTCATTGTCGGCGTGGAGTCGCCACAAGGAGAAAAGACCTATGTGGCGGCGGCGTTTCCTTCCGCCTGCGGGAAGACGAATTTCGCGATGATGGTGCCGCCGAAGGGATTTGCAGGTTGGAAGATCTCGACCGTTGGCGACGATATTGCCTGGATCAAGCCGGATAGTAACGGGCGGTTGCGGGCGATCAATCCCGAAGCAGGATTTTTTGGCGTGGCGCCGGGAACGAGCGTGAAGACGAATCCCAACGCCATGGCCACGCTGCGGTCAAACACGATCTTCACCAATGTGGCGCTGACGCCCGACGGTGGCGTTTGGTGGGAAGGAATGACAGAAGATCCGCCGGCAGAATGCCTTGATTGGCGCGGGGAACGGTGGACGCCGGAGATCGGGCGAAAGACAGGAAAGCCGGCAGCGCATCCCAATGGGCGATTTACGGCTCCGGCGCGGCAGTGTCCCGTTATCGACGCGGCGTGGGAAGATCCGGAGGGAGTGCCGATCGGCGCGATTGTTTTTGGCGGGCGCCGTTCACACACGATTCCGCTGGTCTACCAGGCGTTCAACTGGAGCGCGGGGGTGTATATTGGCGCCACCATGGGATCGGAGACAACCGCCGCGGCAGCGGGCGCAGTGGGCAAGGTACGGCGCGACCCTATGGCGATGCTGCCGTTCTGCGGCTATCACATGGGCGATTACTTCCGGCATTGGATAAAGATGCAGCGGTCGCTCAGCAGAACGCCGCGCATCTTTCATGTGAACTGGTTCCGCAAGGATGAGCATGGTCGATTTCTCTGGCCTGGATTCAGCGAGAACATGCGGGTGCTCAAGTGGATTGTGGATCGCGTGCATGGACGCGCACAGGGCAGGGAGACACCGATCGGATGGACGCCATATTACGAGGACATGGAGTGGTCAGGGCTTGAGTTCTCGCGTGAGGAATTTGAGCGGATCCAGGAGGTGGAACGTGCAGCGTGGCGCAAAGAAGTGATCGGGCACGAGGAACTGTTCATCGAGGTGCACGATCATCTGCCGCCGGAGATGATCTACGAGCGGGAATTGCTGATTTGCCGCTTGTGAGGCGCGCTCGTCTCACCGCTTCTCGACTATCTCGGTCCACTGCTTTCCGGGCGATCACTGTTCATCATGGGATAAACCATTCCGACGAACCATTCTTCCAATCGGAACTGGGTATTTCCGCTTCTAGCTGCCGCTCTGGTTATGCGCGTAGGGAAAGGCATATTCCCGTGGCGCGCGGCACCGTAACAGTACAGCGGCCCCGGTTGATATGTCCAGATGAAGTTGCGGGGCTGATCTCGGCTTGACGGCTATCCAGGGCGGGAGCGCGAAGGGTGGTCTTTTCGACGGTACCGCTCCGGTGCGAACCGCAATCCAGCTCAAGGTTCAGGTCTCGCTGCGCATCCTTGTTCAGGATGACGACGCGCAACTCGCCGCCTCGGAAGCTGGCGGCATAAGCGGTGGCATCGACGCCTGCGGCCTGCAGCCGGCTAGAGAGATCGCCCTTGAAGAACGTGCCGCCGATCATCTGGGCGGCGAATTTGAGGCCATACGCCACCGGCTCTAATTCATATTTCGCTCCGAAGCTAGCGACGGGCGTGTAAAACGGGTGCGGATGCTTATCAATCTGCTCCGGCGTCTCGCCCTGCTGACGAAGAATCTGGTCACCCGGCAGCGAGCCGCCTACCGAATTGGCCACAGACGGGCCGCTGCCACCATGGAGATTGACGCCGGTGTATCCGTTAACGGCAAGGTGCAGAGCATAATCCGCTGCCCACATCGCCGCGGCAAAGACATCCGAGACGCCGGGCTTGCCGCCGCGATAACAGGTATTCCCTTCCGTCATGCGCAGCGGAACTCCGATTTTATCGGCTGCCGCCTTTGCCACATCTGCCATGTGCTGCACTGTGGCCACCGATTCCCAGCTCAGCAGGTTGGGGATGTTCACCTTCGGATTCGTCGCCGGACCGCCAAAATAATAATGGTGGCTCAGGCAGACGATCTTCGGTGGATTCTGAATCGTAGGCCAGACGGCGGCAATTTCCGTCAGCCAGTCCATGTGCGAGGCGATATCGGGCATGCCGAATTTTGCGCCGGGCACAGCAGCGCTTACCGCGCGGGCGAACATCAGCCACTGTTTCAGGTAAGCCTGCGGAGTCCAAGTCTTGGGATCACGCAGATGCGAGGTGAAGAGATCGACCTCGTTGCCCACCTGGAAATATTCCAGTCGCGACCCCAGAGTCTTTGCCACGTACGTCGCTTCCTGGGCCGCGCGTTCGGGCGTACCGGTGCCGAGATTGAGTCCATAGATGCAAGTCCAGTCGGTGGCGCGCAAAAATGCATCCAGGTTATTCACGGCTTCCGCACTCACGGGGTAATACTGCGGCTGTGGCTCGCCGGCCACCACGCGCGTCTGCGGATGCGTGGGCTCCGGCGAATCGGGCGAAGGCTTCCACCAGCCGAACTCGCTAGTATTTCCGCCCATGCGCAATACGCCCTGGCGCGAGAGTGCGCGGAACTGGCGGATGAGCCCGCTATTGGATGCAGAGAAAAACGCCGGATCCTTCAATTGCTGGATCTCGTAGGAGAGCCCCACGAAACCGGCGGGCATTTGCGGTCCCGCAGCCTGCGCGGGAAGCGCCAGCGTCACCTGGGCCGCCGACGAGGTTTGCGCATGGAGACGAGAAGCGGCAACTGAGGCCGCTGCGTTGGCAAGAAAGGCGCGTCGTGTAAGGCTCGGCATCGCCCTTAGTGTAATCGGTTAGCCACACGTTCGGCCCGCCAATCACTTGGGTTGCGAGCCTTGAGGGCGAAAATCTAGGGATGGTACGTCCTCCCTGGCTTGGCGCCTGTGGAACGATGCGGCTTCCCCATGGCGAAGAAGGAACTTGGCGTGAGACAAGCGAAGACATGAACACGTCATTCGAGAAAACGGATCAACCAAGATGAAGACGAAAGGAGGAGATAAGAAACCGCATGATCGCTATTGGAGGAGTCATTATCGGTGTCATCGTTCTCGCGCTTCTGGTGTTTCTTCTGGTGATAAGGCGACGGCGACGCTGATCGTTCTTCTCATCCAGACCGAATCCACATAGCCCCCACTCTACGCAGACGGATGGCATCCCCTTTCCGAATATCAGAGGCTTTTGTACCTTGATCCAGGATCGAACTGGCCTCGCGACCTTTCGAGTGTGTCGGTACGCCTATTCGAGAATGTGAGCGGAAACGCAGTTGAAGCTTTCCGATAGAGCGGAACTGGGCAGGATTGGAGGACTTACGCAGCACGCATGATGGTTCTTATCGCTAATGTTCCATTAAGTACTGCGTTATCATATTGGTTGGCGGAGGGAGAGGGATTCGAACCCCCGGTACCCTTTCGAGCACAACGGTTTTCAAGACCGCCGGTTTCAACCGCTCACCCATCCCTCCGCATCGGGCATCACTGCTTCTTAATAGTTTATCTCGACTTTCACATTTCGCGGCTTTTAGGCCGAGGCGCGCCATCACTCTGCGGTTGTTTGCCTTTCCAGCCAATCGCCTGCTACTCGTTCGGCATCACCATAACCTGCACTCCGCTCTCCCCATCCCTGTCGTGGAACACAGTCTCCTTCGCCTTTCTGAAATCTTCGGCCTTTGCATAGGGAATATCCGTGAATGTCTGCGGATTCCGGTCGGTCAGCGGAAACCAAGAGCTCTGCACCTGCACCATGATCCTATGCCCACGACGGAACGTGTGAAACACATCGGGCATGGCAAAATCGATCTCCGTCATTTTTCCCGGCACGAGGGGTTCGGGCTTTTCCAGGCTATGCCGGAATTTCGCCCGGAACGGCTCTCCGCGCAATAGCTGCTCATATCCGCCCATCAGCAGCGGAGGCTCGCCGAGAATCCGCTTGCCCTGTTCTCCTCCCGGCCCCGCTTTCGCATCCTCCGGATAAACGTCGATCAGCTTCACGTCGAAATCCGAATCTGTTCCAGTGCCGGTCACATAGAGCCGCGGCGAAATCGGGCCGGCAATCGTAACATCCTCCGTCAGCGGGTCCGTCTCATATACAAGTACGTCCGGCCGGTAACTCGCAAATCTCTGGTCGTCGACCATGTATCGCTGTGGCACAGTGTCCGTCGTGTAACCCACAAACGGCACGGGCCGGTTCGGATCGCTCAGATAACTGTCGTCGCTCTTCGTCTCCGTCGGCGGATCGAAGCTCAACCTGCCGTTTGCGTGAAAATATAGCATCCGCCGCTTTAAGCCCTTGGGAGGCCACTCAGTGTATTGCCGCCAGACATCTGCGCCCGTCTCAAACGCAATCACTTTCGGCAGCGCGTCGCCTTTGCCTTTCAAGTAGTGCTCGAAGAAAGGAAACTGAATATTCTGGCGAAAATATATGCTCGTCTTCGACCCAAACTGCACATCCCCAAGATGGCCGCCGTCGCTGCGCGCCCATCCGCCGTGCACCCATGGGCCTTCAACCAGCGTGGTCTTGGCTTGCGGATTGTACTCATTAATCGCGTCGAAGGTTCGGTAGGGCCCTTCCAAATCTTCCGCGTCGAACCACCCACCCACCACCAGCACCGCGCAATGAATATTCTTCATATGCCGCGATAAGTCACGCGACTGCCAATAGCTGTCATAGGTGTCGTGCTTCCACTGGTCGTCCCACATCCAATTTGGAGCGACGAGAAACTTATCCAGGTTGGCTACATCCCCCGCTTTGAGATAGAACTCGTAACTATCCGGTGTGCCCCAGTTATAGGGTGTCGTGGGGTGCGGAAGCACCGGATTCTTCTGCTCATGAAAAAACGGCGCATAGAATCCGAATCCAGCCGACAGCATGAAGGCGCCGCCATGATACGAGTCATCGCCCCGGAACAAGTCAGTCATCGGCGCCTGCGGGCTCGCCGCCACGATGGCCGGGTGCCCGTCAATAATCGACGCCGAGGTGTAGAACCCCGGATAGGAAATGCCCCAGATCCCCACTTTACCGTTATTATTCGCTACGTGCTTGAGCAGAAATTCGACCGTATCGTAAGTATCCGAAGAATCATCCACGTCCTTTGGCGACGTCTTCACATCGATATGCGGCCGCATCTCCACGAAGGTCCCCTCGCTCATCCACCGTCCGCGGACATCCTGGTAAACAAAAATGTATCCCGATCTCTCAAATTCGTCGGAAGGTCCCAAGTGCGCAGGATACTGATCCTCGCCATAGGGCGCCACACTATACGGGGTACGTTCCATCAAATATGGATACGGACCTCGATCATCGGGAAAAGCTGAAGCCTTCGGAACGTAGACTGCCGTAAACAACCGTACCCCGTCGCGCATGGGAATGCGGAACTCGTATTTCGTGTAGTGCGATCGGACAAACTCCTGGCTCGCCTTGTCATTGGTGAACTGCTGCGCGTAAATATTCACTGAGATGATTGTGACGCTTGCAAGAACAGCGATTCCGATACGGCTCACCTTAGACATCGCGATATCAATTACTCCCCGGCAATCTTAGGCTACTCCAAAGGCGGCCACCAGGTACGAGGTTTCGCCCAGGCTGACTGCATATTTGCTTCCGGGCTTCGGGGTATCCTGGTGCCCCACTTTAATGTTATTGACCCTCGATCTTCGTGTCTGATTTACTTTGCCTCGGTAACCCTTCCCTTGCGACCGGGATCGTTCCTTCAGCACCTCCGGTCCCACCTAATTTCCGTTTTCGCCTCCGGGCCCTCTGTTTGAGGTGAATTCCATAGCCAAGGAGGTTCGATGAACCTGAAACCACTTGCCATCAACTTAACCTGCTCTGTCGTCGCGCTGGCAATGCCTTTTGCCGCGTGCGCGCAGTCCAGGCCCGCTGCCCAGGCGCACATGCCCCCGTCCTCTGTCGCCCCTGGGGTCCACGGCTTACGTTGCCTCGCAGCCGACGAGAAGACTCCGTGCAGTGCTGCGCAGATCGATCAGCTTAACCAGATGGTCGTCACCGGCCGGCGCAGTTATCCGGTACTGGCTGCCGTCCATTCCTTATCTCTCTCTTCGTCCGATGGAACTCTGCGCTGCACGCAAGACAACGGCGCCGCATGTTCGGTCGCCCAGATAGAGGCTCTCCAGCAGTACGCCGCCGCGAAAAAGAAGAAGGGCGGCGGCGGTTGCATCTGCGTAATGAAAGAAATCGACGCCGCAAGCCCGTAAACCGTACACCCAGGCGCTAACAGATCGACGCTCCCCATCTTTGCCTTTCAGCAAATGCAAGGATGGGGAGGACTTTGGCTACTCCATCGCCGCTCCCTTCTCCGATTTAGTCGTATTTCCCTTCGTCAATGCCTTCGTAACGTCGTCCAGATAATCCGGCGTCCCGCCCACGCGTTCCAGCATCGGATACTGCTCGCCACCGTGATAATCGATTTCCGCCGTCTTCACAAATTCGTCCGCCTGGACAATCAACCGGATCGGTTCCTTAGAGTTTTTAGCGGCGCGAATCGCATCATGCATGGCATCGCGCGAAAATACTCGATCGTCCACGGCGATGATCTTTTCTCGCGGCGCCAGCTTTGCCTTGTCTGCCGGCCCGCCCCAGCGCACATCCACGATCTGCCCGCCGGGCGTCAGCTTCAGCCCAATTGAATACCAGCAGTCAAATCCGCCGTGCAGACGGTCTTCGAGTTTAAGCAGCGTCTTCTCCGTTGCGCTTGGCTGGTCAGCAAAGGCCAGTTTGTACCCGCCCCGCTCAATCCCTTCCAGGTCCGCATGCTCGTCGATTTTATACACGCGATCGCGCAAAAATGCCGCCCAGTCATAGGGGACAACCTCGTTCAGGTCCTTTACCAGCTCGTCGAAGTCATAAGTGACAATCAGCGGTCCCGTGTTGCCGCCTTTGCCCACAAAAATCTTCTCAAAGTCCGCAAGCGATTTTCTGTTATCCGTCATTTTGCGGATCAGAGTATCCGCATCCAGCCAAAGCAGCGCGCCCTCAAAATAGTAATCCTGGCCACGCCGCCAATTGGACCACGCAGGATCGTCGTGGCGCAAAATGCTCGAGGAAACCGCCGTGTCTTCCGTGGATCGCCAGTCGCGTCCCGGCGTGTATTCCATCTCTGCCGCCACCTGCGCAAAAATATCTCGAAACTGCGCCGGCGTCTCGAACCCCGATCGCGCCGCCAGCACGTAGCCTAAATATTGAGTCATGCCTTCATAGACCCACAGGAGTGCTCCCTGCTGCGCCGTTGCAAAATCCTGCTGATAGAGCCCCGCCGGCCTGCGATATTTTCCATTCCACGAATGCGTAAATTCGTGCGGCAGCAGATCCGCATTCGATAACTGGTGCGCGGCATCGGCAAAGCCTTTCTCGCCCACGCCGTTATCGGATGACTGACCGTGCTCCAGCCCCTCTTCTCCGGCCATATTGGAAAGCGTCAGCAAGAAGTGATACTCGCGGTAATGGTGCGATGCGTAAAGCGCACTCGCCTCGCGTACCAGGTTGCTCAGCTCCGACACCAGTTCCGGCCGCAGATTGGCATCCTCCGGGTAATCCGCAACCACGTCGATGTAGTGTTTCGGCGTGATCTCGGGCGCGAGCTCATATTCGCGGAAGTACTCGCCCGTGATCAACGGCGAATCCTGAAGTTGCTCCACGTTGGTCTCGGCAAATCGCTCCGTCCTTCCCGCCGCTAAAACGGGATACAGCCCCACGCTCGCCGGTCTCAGCGCCGTTCCGATCCCCCATCCTGCCGGCACTTTTACCGACGGCTGAATCGGAATCTCGCGCACCGGCACATGCGCCGGGTACAGCAGCAGCTTCTCCCACTCGAGCACCGCCAGCTTCTCGGATACTCGCGCGGTCACAATGCAGTCCAGATGCGCGTGCAGCCTCGTCACTCCCTGCGGAATCGTCAAATGGAACTCGTACATGTTCACGTCATCTCGGCGCCACGCCAGCTTCTTTCCATTCGCGGTGAAGACCACGCCAGTAATGTTCTCCACCGGTCCTGTCGGCCGGTGCTCTCCGGGAATCCACTGCGGAGTAATCAGATCCACTGGCCCCGGCTTCACCGGGAGATATACTTCCGCGTGGTAGAGACGCCGCGGCGCATCCGTCAGGTTGGCGACGATCTCGATCGGCGCCGACTGCCCCCATGCAACTGACATGACTGGCAACGCCAGCAAAATTGCGGCAGCAAACAATATTGGAGCGCGGCAGGGCCTATACATATTGATGCGGAATTCCCCCGCTACCCAGAGTACTGCATTAAAATCGCTCGCTCGCCGTCGCGTCCTCGAGGTCGTGCAGATTCGCTTCATCTTCTCCTGGTTCCACCAAATCTTCACGAATTCTTTATGTCGGCGGTTTTAAAGTCAAAGAGAAATCTTTGACGTAGTTGCCTGCCCGCGGTCCTGACCGTGCGAACGGCTTTTTGCGCAACCACCGGTGAAATCCTGCGCCGGCAGAAACCAGTTCCAAAACCATCAGCCAAGCGGTTGTGCCCTTGTCGACGCAGCGTATGTTGAAATTCGGAATGCGCCAGTGCAGCCGTTTCGGCATGTGTTCTGCGGCATTTTTCGACATTTTGCGGCTGCCAGCTTTTTCTGAATTTGCACCTCCGCCTTGTGTTTTCCTTATGCGTCAGGGCGGCCGGGCAGTTTACCCTGTTTTTAAGTCCCTGAACAGCCGCGAGCGAACTCCGAGGCTGTACTTCAATCCCGCCCAAAAAGGCAAGAAGGAGACACATGTCTACTGAGTACCGCAATTTCCTCGCACTTTCCTACGAGGAGCTGGAAGAGAAGAATCTGCAGGCCAAGAGCGACCGCACCAGCCGGGTCTCGGCCGACAAAATCCGCGAGGAGCGGCTGAAATACTTGACCGACGAGAAGCGGATCAAGGCGGTGACGGTGCTCTTTACCGACCTGGAAGGACGCCTCCACCTCCTCGACTACGACAAGAAGTTCCTGCTTGGCGCCTTTGAGAACCTGACCTTCGACGGCTCCTCCATTCGCGGATTCACAGCACAAAAGGAGAGCGACCTGCGCCTCGGCGTCGACTGGAGCGCCTTCTACTGGGTGCCCGCCGATGTTTTTGGAAACGGCAAGGTCCTCGTCTTCGGCAACGTCATCGACAAGGACGGAACCCAGTATTCGGGGGACATCCGCGGCGTGCTCAAGAACTATGCCGAAAAGCTCCACAAGGAAAAGAAGTACACCCTGAACGCCGCCACCGAGATTGAAGGCTTCCTCTTCGCCGGCCGGGACGCCGAGAAGAGCTATCACACCACCGGCAAGTTCGATTTCATCAACACCGGCGGCTACTACCACGTCCTCCCGCTCGATCCTCTCCGCCAGTTCATCGACACTGCCGCAGAAGTGCAGCGCGCCATGGGTTTCCAGAACGAAAAGGATCACCCCGAGGTCGCTCCCAGCCAGTTCGAGATCAACTTCGGATATTCTGAAGTCGTCGCTGCCGCCGATCAGATCCAGCTTTACAAACTCCTCTGCCGCCAGCTCGCTGCAAACATGGGCTACACGGCTTGTTTCCTGCCCAAGCCTGTGGTTGGTGTAAACGGAAGCGGCATGCACACCAACGTTTCAGTTTCCGAAGGCAAGACCAATCTCTTCTGGGACGAGAAAGGTGAAGAGCAGCTCTCCAAATTCGGATGGACTTTCCTCGATCGCATCCTTTCCCATGCACTCGACCTTTGCCTCGTCTTCAATTCCAGCGTGAATGCCTATCGCCGGCTTGACCCGCACTTCGAGGCTCCCAATCAGATCCGTGCTTCGGCGACAGACCGCGGCGCCATGATCCGCGTGCCCATTGGCAACCACCGCTCCATGCGTACCGAAGTCCGCGCTGTCGCGCCGGATGCCAACCCTTACCTCTCGCTCTACGGCATCTTCAAGACCGGTATCGACGGCCAGCTGGCCAAGGAGAATCTGCGCGGCGGCGGACGTTACCTGCCCGATAACATTCAAACGGCTATCGATGACTTCAAAAGTTCGAAGTGGATCGCCGAAATTCTCGGCTCCGACGTGCAGGGTCGATATGCGGAGCTGAAACAGGCTTCCGCAAACCGCTGCCCCCGCGAGCTCGGAACCATCGTCAAGGGCGCGGAAGTTCAGTTCCATCACGAGGTCTATAACCAGTCCCTCTGGAATCTCTTCTAAGCGGACTGCAAAATTCACCTCACCAGCAGCGGCGCAGCCCACAATGCTGCGCCACTGTTTTACGCGAAATCCGCGACTCTCTCAATCCTGTAAGCGGCTAACTCAACTCACCCGCGGATCGCGCTCACGTCTGCGTCGTCATTGACTCCCGTGCCTGCCGTCGTTCAACTAACTCATCCCAAACGCTCCTCTCCTCCGCGCATCCAAGTTGAAGGGCTGCCTTGGCCCGAACCATCCTCGGGAGCAGATAAATGAGTCGGAGCCGTCCAGTAAAGTCGATTTGTAGATCAAGCCATGCGCTCGCAGCCCTCGGCGTCAGCGCCTTCGCCCTCTACGGCGCCAAGGTCCTCATCAACATCTTCGGACCCCAGCCGCCGTTCACAATGCAATCTCCCGATTTCCCACTCGACTCCGAAGAGTTCATCCAGTTTCTCAGCATCCTCACTGACGGCACCCGCCGCCGCTCGCATCTCCACCGCCTTAAAAACGGCAACGAATTCTACCCCGCCGAGCTCGAAGCCATCCGCTCCGCCCGCCATGCCATCAATATGGAGTTCTATGAGTTCGTCCCCGGCGAAGTCAGCCGCCGCATGCTCGAAGCACTCACCGAACGCGCCAGCGCCGGTGTTGACGTTCGCCTCATCGTCGATGCCGCTGGAAGCTTGCGCACCTCGAATAGCTACTTCGACCAGCTCCGCGCCGCTGGCGGCAGAATGTGCTGGTACCATCCTCTCCGCTGGAACACCTGGCCGGAATACAATCAGCGCACTCACCGCAAGATCATCATCATCGACGGCCATACCGGCTTTATGGGCGGGGCCGGCATCGCCGACCATTGGATACATAGCACCCACACCGGCCCCGCTTGGCGCGACACCGTCTTCCGCGTCGACGGCGAAGCTGTTGCCGGCCTCATCTCCGCCTTCGCCGAAAACTGGCTCGAGTCAGCCGGCGAAATTCTTTCCGGCCTGAAAGAATTCGGCTTCCGCGCCATGCCCGAAGGTGCGGAGAGCTTCGTCGTCACCAGCACTCCCCGAGGCGGCGGCACTCAAGCCCGCGTCCTTTTTCAGGCTCTCATCCGCAGTGCGCAGAAATCCATCTGCATCACCACGCCTTATTTCCTTCCCGACAAAAGCGCCCGCCGCGCATTCGTCGAAGCTCGCAGCCGCGGTGTTCGTGTCCAGATCCTCACCGCCGGCCCACACATCGATCACCCCATCATCCATAAGCTCAGCCGTCCCGCCACCCGCGACCTCATCCGCGCGGGCGCCGAAGTCTACGACTACCTGCCCTCGATGATCCACGCCAAGCTCATGACCATCGATGGCCTGTGGAGCGTCGTCGGTTCCACCAACTTCGATCACCGCTCCTTCGCCCTCAACGACGAAGTCAATCTTGCGATCCTCGACCGCGAGCTTGCCGCCGTTATCGATTCCGATTTCTCCGCCGATCTCGAGCAGAGCCGCCGACTGAGTGAGAGCATGCTCGGCCGCCGCGGGCCGCTGGCCGTCATTGACAGTGTGGTTGGGCACGCCCTGCGGTTCGAATCCTGATTGGCGGTTAAGTCGCTTCCACGGCGCAAGTTACATTTAATCAGCGAGTGCGCAAATCGGGCTCCTCGCAGAAAAGTTGTATTGCCACCCTCCCCGATCCGGATTGAAAATGTGTCCAGTTCGCGGCCCTGGGGTTAGTAAATTCTCCGAAGGCGCTTTCTCGTCCTTATAGTAGCTTCCCTGTTCCGCCTTCGGCTTTTAGGTCCAAATTCCCTTATGCGCCTCGCATCTCGCGTTGCAGCGAACCCGTCATTCAGCAGCAATAGCACACCTGCGCTCGAAACCGGCAAAACTGCCGCACGCCGTTTCACCCTCGCCGACATCGACCACCGCGATTCCAACATCCTGAAGGGGTTGGCGATCGCGGCCATCGTATTTCATAACTTCTTCCACGTGCTTAGCTCTGCCCATCAAAATGAGTTCACTTTTGATGCTTCCAGGCTCAGTGATTTTTTTGGCGCCGTCGTTCATCCGCCGCTCACAATTCAGGCTCTCTTTTCCTTCTTCGGCCATTTCGGCGTCGAGGTTTTCATCTTCCTCTCCGCTTATGGCCTGACTAAGAGCCACTGGAATGACACATCTTCGTGGACCGAGTTCATGTGGGGCAGAATTAAAAAGCTCTATCCCAAATTCGGTCTGGTGATCCTTCCGTGGGCCATCGCCACGTGCCTGTTCGTGGGCCCCATTGTTTTCTTCAGGCAGTCCGGCCTGGAATTGCTGCTGATGGTTCTCGGTGTCTCCACCATCCTGGGATTCCTGATGCCACCCGTGGGCCCCTGGTGGTTTATTCCGTTCATCATGCAGTTCTACGCAATCTGGCCGGCAATGCGGAAATTGACCGCCAGGTTCGGCTGGAAAGGCCTGCTGGTTCTCGCCATTCTTTGCCGCGTCGCAACCTATGCCACGTTCCCCTTTCTGGCGAGGTGGAGACTGGATCTGCTGCTGACACCCATCGGCCACATGACGGAACTTTGCCTGGGCATCGTCGCTGCCCGGTACCGGCTACGGATCACCGCTCCCTTCGCGTTCCTTAGCGGTGTTGTGCTTTTCCTCGGCAGCGAATATGAGGCAATGTGGCTCTTCACTTTCCTCGCCGCCCTTCTCATTTCACTCTGGGTATACTCGCTCGTCCGCACGCATTTGCGAAAGGTTCCCCTCCTGCAGCGCCTCGGCGAATATTCGCTGCTGGTTTTCCTGATCAATGCAATTGTCCGTAATCAGTTCTTGAATTATGTGACTTCGCCGGCCTCGCAGATCTTCTGGGGGTGCGTAAGTGCCGTCGTCTCCTTCCTTATCGCTGCAATCATCCAGGACTGGCTGCTTCCCCGTCCCCCACGTGCAACGCCGGTGCCAGCCATGCACGCACCGAAAGAACTAAAACCGGCTCTCAATGGCATCAGAAGTTTGGAACAGCTTCCCTGAAGCTGTATCGCTACTTCTTTTTCGGCACCTTTGCTCCCCGTTTACGGGCCTCTGAAAGTCCGATTGCCACCGCTTGTTTGCGGCTCTTCACCTTCTTCCCGCTGCGCCCGCTCTTTAGCGTTCCGCGCTTCATCTTATGCATTTCCTTCTTCACTTGCTTCTGCGCAGCGGAGCCGTACTTCCTCTTCGAAGACTTCTTGGCTCCTTTTTTCGCTGTTGATTTCTTCGCGCTCTTTTTTGTCGCCATTTACTTATCTCCTGTGCTGAATTTGGCAAGCAGTTGCAAATAAGCTTTCCTTTCGCACCCGAATTCATCCCGGATGACCGGCTTGACGCATCCGCGGAAATCTGCGAAGACGTCCCGCACTTTTCCCGGCGCACTTTTTCGCGCCACTTGAGTTTTTGATGCATCTCCGTGAAATTGCGGGTGATCCACGCCGAAAACTGGCTCCTTCTGCAGGCGACATTTAGACTAGAATCGAATTCGGCTGAAATTATTTCGCCAACTGCCATGCCCATCCTCATTACTCCAGCAGAAGCCCGCGTCCTCGGTTCCCTCATAGAAAAAGAGGTCTCGACTCCCGAGTACTACCCGCTTTCCTTGAACGCGCTCGTCAACGCCTGCAACCAGAAGAACAACCGCGAGCCGGTCATGCATCTCGAGGAGCAGGAAGTCCGCGATGCGCTCCGCGCTCTCGAAGACCAGCAATTCGCCGGCGCGGCCCGCAACGCCGAAAGCCGCGTCACCAAATATGAGCACCGTTTGCAGGAAATCTTCAACTTTACCCGCGGCGAAACCGCCATCCTCTGTGAGCTGCTCCTCCGTGGAGCGCAAACGCCCGGCGAGCTGCGCAACCGCACCGACCGCCTCTATCAGTTCGAAGAGGTCTCCGACGTTATCTCTGTGCTGCAGCGCCTGGCGCAACGCGAACCAGCCTTGGTGGCCGCCTTGCCTCGCCAGCCGGGTGCACGCGAAATCCGCTATACACACCTGCTCTCGGGTGAACCGGACATGCCGTCTTCCTCACCCGCCGAGCCAACCTCCGGATCTTCGACACAGGATCGGATCAGTCATCTCGAATCCGAATTCGCCCAGCTTCGCCAGGAGCTAAACCTTTTGCGCGATCAACTCTCCGCCCTCACCGGCGGCCCCTCCTGATCGGCAAACTACCGCGAAGCGCTGCGCAAGGATGGTGCAATACATAGCATTCAGACCTATGCCGCCGTTTTCTGCTCCCCAGCCTTGAGGTGCTCGCGCAGCAGTTGCATCAGCGCCCGTTCTTCTCTGCGCAGTGTCTCCTCTTCTTCCGCGCTGAGCCATGCGTGATTTGCCCCTTGTCGCTCTTGTTCGCTGCGCTCATCCGCCTTCCTCTTCGCCGCCGGAGTCAGCAAGCCCGTCATGTAGCACTCCAGTACTCCAGGATGCACGTAGCACTTGCGACACACTGCGGGCGTATTCCCCAATCTTCGCGCCACATCTTTGATTGCCTGCACTACGTTCTTCTTCGCCTGCGTCTCCGACTCGAACCCTTCAAACTGCCGCAGTGTCATCGAGGTCAGCACGGTCCCCGCCCAGGTGCGAAAATCCTTCGCCGTAAACTCGCCGCCACTTATCTCGCGAAGATAATCATTTACGTCCATTGAGTCGATTGCGCGTGTCTGCCCCTCGGCATCGAGATACTCGAACAGCTCATACCCTGGCAGTTCCTGGCAACGCCGCACAATTCTTGCCAGCCGCCGGTCCTGCACTCCGACCTCGTGCAGTACTCCACTTTTCCCGCGAAACCGGAACACAAGCTGCGAACCATTCACCTTCACGTGCTTTCTGCGCATTGTCGTTAGTCCGTACGACTTGTTTTCCTTCGCGTACTCATCGTTCCCCACGCGAATCAGCGTTGAGTCCATCAATCGCACCACCGTCGCCAGCACCTTCTCGCGCGGCAGCCCCGGCAGCCCCAAATGCTCTTCCACCCGCTCCCTTATCCGGCGCAGCGCAGTCCCGAACAACAGCATCCTTTCGTATTTCGTTTCGTCGCGTACGGCTCGCCAGCGCGGATGGTACCGGCTCTGCTTCCGCCCTCTGGCATCGCGTCCCGTCGCCTGCAAGTGTCCCCGCGGATCGGTCGTGATCCACACATCCTTCCATGCCGGCGGAATTACCAGCGAGCGAATGCGCCGCAATGTCTCCGGGTTGCGCACGGTCTCGCCGTCCGGCCCTATGTAGCGGAATCCCTTCCCCGCGCGCTCGCGCGCAATTCCGGGCTTCGCATCCGTTGTGTATCGCAGGCCCGCTTCTTTGGCCGACTCAACAGGGTCTGTGATTATGGCAACTAATTTACTTCCACCTCGAGCAGTCTTCATCACCCGATTGGATGCGCCACCCCCCTTGCCACGGCCAAATACCCCCGGCCTGCATCCCATCCTCAGGAGGACGCTGAGGACCCCTATGCCGAGACAACCAAAGAATCCGCAACCCAAAGAGAGCGGACCCAAGCCGTCGTTTCCGCAGGAAAAGCAGCCGGCGCCAGGCAAAGAGAAGCAGATGCAGCCGAAGGCGGATCACGGCGAGCAGAGCTACGCGGGCAACAATCTGCTGCGAGACAAGGTGGCCATCATCACGGGCGCCGACAGCGGCATCGGCCGCGCGGTTGCGATCGCCTACGCGCGCGAGGGCGCGGACCTCGTTTTGAGTTTCCTGCCCGAGGAAGAAGACGACGCGCGCGAAACTGAACGCTGGGTGAAAGACGCCGGACGCCAAGCTGCGCTGGTTGCCGGCGATGTGGGCAGGAAGAGCTACTGCGAACGGCTGGTGCAGATGGCGACGAGCAAATTCGGACGCCTCGACATCGTGGTAAGTAACGCCGCTTTTCAGCGCACCTACGAAGACATTGCCGACGTTCCCGAGGACGAATTCGAGCGCACCTTTCGCACCAATGTCTTCGGCACATTCTTTCTTTCGCAGGCGGCTGCGCCAGTGCTGCCCAAGGGCGGATCGATTCTCATCACCTGCTCTATTCAATCCTACGAGCCGAGCGAGTCGCTGCTGGCTTATGCGCCTACCAAAGCGGCGCTGGCGAACCTGACCAAGGCGCTGGCGAAGGCGCTGGCGAAGAAGCAGATTCGCGTGAACGGGGTGGCGCCGGGGCCGGTGTGGACGCCGCTGATTCCGTCGACGATGCCGAAGGAGAAGGTGAAGGAGTTCGGCAAGAACACCGCCTTCGAGCGGCCGGCGCAGCCGGCGGAACTGGCGCCGATCTATGTCTTCCTAGCCTCTGAGAATGCAACTTATGTGACGGCGGAGATCTACGGAGCGACGGGAGGAAGGACGCCGTACTGAGGCGGCGGCCTGGCAAGTTGGCACGTTGGCTTGCTCAGTCGAAGACCACGGTTTTGTTGCCGTAGCAGAGGATGCGGCGGTCGAGGTGCCAGCGCACGGCGCGGGAGAGGACCATGCGCTCGAGGTCGCGCCCGCGGGCGACGAGGTCCTCGACCTGGTCGCGGTGGCTGATGCGGGCCACGTCCTGCTCGATGATGGGGCCGTCGTCGAGGACTTCGGTGACGTAGTGGCTGGTGGCGCCGATGAGCTTGACTCCGCGCTGGTGCGCCGCGTGATAGGGACGCGCACCGGTGAAGGCGGGCAGAAACGAGTGATGCACATTGATGATGCCCGCGGGATAGCGGGAGACGAAGTCCGCGGAGAGGATCTGCATGTAACGCGCCAGCACCACTAGCTCGATGGCGTTGGCCTCGAGCAACTGCAACTGTTTTCGCTCGCAATCGGGGCGCGTCGCCGGGGTGAGCGGCGTATGCACGAAGGGGACGCCATGGAAGGCGGCGAGCTCGGACACCGCGGTGTGGTTGGAGATGATGAGGGGAATCTCGCAATCGAGTTCGCCGGTCTTCCAGCGATAGAGCAGATCGGCGGCGCAGTGCAGATATTGCGAGCAGAAGAGAGCGACGCGGGGGCGTCGCGCGCCGGAAGTGAGCGCCCAGCGCATCTGGAGCTCGGCGGCGAGGGCTGAGAACGCGGTCCGGAAGGCTTCGAGATCGAATCCGTCGAGCGCCCACTCGACGCGCATGAAGAACATGCCCAGCTCGCGGTCGATGTGCTGGTCGGCGTGGAGAATGTTGGCGCCGCGCTGGTAGAGCAGCGAGGAGACGCGGGCCACAAGGCCCTTGCGGTCGGGGCAGTCGATGAGCAGTACCGCGGTGTCTTTCATCGGTGATTTCAGATTACCGCGGCGAAGCGGTGAGGGGACGGGCTGGAGAAAGAGACGCCGGAGCGAAGTTTTGCTCCGGCGGATGCGCGCCATACGCAATCAAACTGGTCGGGGGAGTTCAAATACCCGTGCAAAGTTGCGGCGGAATCACTAACGGGCGCTCCGCGGGGTGCTTAGCTGCTGGCGCAAGTTTCCTGCCAGCTCGACCACGGTGCGGATCTTATCGGCGACCGGCGAGGGTACACCACTGCCGGAAAGCGCCAGTTGCGAATGCAGCAGCAGCCCGGCAAGGGTGGAATTCATCTCCGCTTCCATGGCCGCGGCCGCGGCCCGGCGCGCCAGCATCTGCTCACGTTCGCGCCGGCGCAGGGCGGCGCGGATCTCGCGGACCAGGCGCGACGCACTGGAAAGCGCGAAATTGACCTGCAGGGGAATGGCCAGGCCGGCGTGCTCCCAGATGGCTTCGGCGGCTGCCGGATCGCATTCGGCGAGCGTCTGGTCGAGCACGATAACGGAAAAGTCGCGCCGGCGTAGCGCCTCCAGGCCGGCCTTGCGAGTTTCCACCATTTCAACTTCGGCGCCGAGTTGCGCGCTTAGAGCTTCGGCGCAATTCTTCGCCCCTTCGATTGCAGTAACCAGGAGAATGGACATGGATTCCTCTTTCAACTTCAGCTAATTAGCTTCTAGCTTCCAGCTCCTAGCCAGTAGCTGATAGCCGGCAGCCGGTAGCAATAGCAGTTGATTTTTGGTTTTCAAGTGCGAGGTTTGCTGTTCGTCAGCCGCTGAGGGGATCGGCGATGCCGTACTCTTTCAACTTGCGGTAAAGGGTGGTTTTGCCGATGCCCAGCATCTTTGCCGCCTGCAGTTTGTCGCCGTTGAGTAGGCGAATGGCTTCGAGGATGGCTTCGCGTTCCATTTCCGCCAGAGTCTTTACGGGTTCTGCTTCCGCGTTGCGGGCGGCAGGAGTGATTCCGGCGCCATTGTGCCTGGCGGCGAGACCCTGCTGCTGGAGCTGCGTAGGCAGATCGCCCAGTTGCAGCTCCGGTCCCGAGCCCATGGTGCAGGCACGCTCCACGGCGTGCTCCAGTTCACGTATATTCCCCGGCCAGTCATAGCCCATCATGGTGCACAGGGCATCGTCGCTGAGCGTGTATTTCCACCGGCGCTCGCGGCTTAGGCGATCCAGGAAGTGCGCGGCCAGCAGCGGTATGTCTTCGCGGCGGTCACGCAGCGCGGGCAGGCGGAGGTTGACCACGTTGAGGCGGTAGAACAAATCCTTGCGGAAAGTTCCCTTTTCGACCATGCCGGCCAAATCGCGATTGGTGGCGGCGACGATGCGCGCCTTGATAGGTACGGTGTGGGTTGCGCCCACCGGCCGGACTTCCTTCTCCTGCAGGATGCGGAGCAGTTTCGATTGCAGCTCGAGGGGGAGCTCACCGACTTCATCGAGGAATACGGTGCCGCATTCGGCGGAAACCAGCAATCCGTCTTTGCTGCGCATGGCGCCGGTAAACGCACCTTTGACATAGCCGAAGAGCTCGCTTTCGATGAGCGTAGGCGCCAGCGAGGCGCAATCAACGGGAAGAAACGGCTTCTGCGCGTGGGGGCCGTAGGCGTGAATAGTGCGGGCGACGAGCTCCTTGCCGGTGCCGCTTTCTCCGAGGATGAGAACCGGGTGGGTGCTTTGCGCCACCTTGGAAAGAATCCGGTAGAGCTTTTCCATCTCGGGAGAGCGCCCGATCATCGCCCCCAGGCCTTCCGACTGGCGCAGCCGCTCGCGCAATTTTCGGCTCGCCGATTCGGCGTTGTGGTTTGCCGCGGCCCGGTCCAGCACCGTGGAAAGCTCATCCATGGCGAAGGGTTTCATCATGTAATCGGAGGCGCCGCAGCGCATCGCTTCGACCGCGGCACTGACGGAGTTTGAAGCGGCCATGGCGATCACCGAAGTATCCGGATGCAGGGTCTTCACCTTGGTTACCAGTTCGAGCGCGCCATTTCCCCCGGCGGGAAGATTGAGGAGAAGAATGTCGGCGGCGCGGCCGTTCATAAGTATGCGCGCCTGTTCCATGTCGCCGGTGCTTTCCACGGCGAAGCCGAGGCTGGCCGCAATCTCGGCGCAGGCAGAGCGCACCGCCGCATCGGGATCGACCACCAGCAGATGCAACGGCGCTGCCGGCTGCGCATATTGGGAGATAAACTCCATCGCCCTGATGTTGAATGATGTTTCCAGCATTGTAGTCCCCTCACACGGTTTGAGGAAAATCCGGGACGCTTGCGATGCGCCGGGAGCACGTACTTTCGGGTTCCCGGCAGGCACGCTAAGACACCACAAAGCCGGCGATCCCGCGTGTTTCGTATGGCACACCGGGACCGTGAACGGGGAGCTCGATTTCCAGGCGCGCTCCCTGCGTCCCGCACTTTACCGCGACCAGGTGACCGCCTGCAGCTTCCACAAGCGATCGGCTGATGGCCAGACCCAGGCCGCGATGCGGCGCCGGCCGATGGTCCTGGAACGCAGTTTTAGGGGCGCGAGTGGTGTATCCCCGTTCGAAGATTCTTTCCAGCAGATTCGCCGGAATGCCCGGCCCGTCGTCCTGCACGGCGATCACCAGGCGAACCGGATATCCAGCCCTTGCGGGCCGCTCGCTGAGAACGATCCGGATGCGGCCGCCGCCAGGCATCGCCTCCGCCGCGTTCTTCACCAGATTGACCATGACGCGGGTCAGGTCCTCTCCCGTCATGCGCACAGGTCTGGCGCCACCGTCAGCTTCGACGGTCACCGCGGTGAACGGGCCGGCCAAGGCGGCCAGCAGGTTGCGATTCGCAAGCACCTCCTCGGCCAGGTTGGCAATGGGAAGCGCCGGTGTCGAATCCTCGCCTGTGGCTCCGGGCAATCCCCCGATAACAGGATTCGAAGTGCTCCAGGGACGATTCTCGCAATCACCTCCCGCCTTTTTCCGAGCAGGCTGTGTATGCAGGACCGTCAGCCTTTCCACCAGGCGGCGGCTAGCCGCGGTGACCAGCCGCAACTCGCTGCCGTAGCTCGCGAAGGGACGGGTAAGAACGCCCGGCACCTCCAACAGGTCGCAATAAAGAGACAGAGCGGCAACCATGTTGCGCGCGTCGTGCGCCACTTCAGCGAGACCATCCGCTGATCCCGACTCTCCCATGAGGCTTTCCATGACAGCGTCCATCCGTCCGCCCTGGTCCGTTTGCCCCGCCACCGATGTCATTTGTTCCATCACGTCTTTCATTTCTTACCCTCGCCTGTACTTATGCTTTCTCTTACTGTCCCTTCTTAATACACGTCGGGTGCCAAACCGGGACTTCCGCCACAACCTGCTCAAATGGAGTGAGTTGCGATGTGGAGTGGGGAATTTCAGATCAGCGTCGGGTCGGCTCAGGCCTCCCAAAACGGGAACTCGAGAACCGCCCCTGCGGCCGCAACTGACTGGCCAGCAGCAAGTTGGCAGATATTCCCGTTCCAGCATTCGGGCCGGGCCATTCCCATTCTGAAACCGGACCCGTCCCAGTTGGGGCCATGGTGTCCCTTACAATTCCTTTTATGCACGCGACCACCCCTTTCTTCCGCCCTGGAGGCCGCTCAGAATCGCAACTTCGTCCTCTATCTCTGACCACCGGCTTCGTGCAGACTGCGGAAGGCTCGGTGCTCGTCGGTCTGGGCAACACCCGTGTACTGGTCTGCGCGACTGTCGAGCAAAGCGTTCCCGGCTGGCTGCGCAATGCGGGCCGGGGCTGGGTGACAGCGGAATATTCCATGCTCCCCCGGTCCACCATCACGCGCACGCCGCGGGAGAGCGAGCGCGGGCGCATCGGAGGGCGGACGCATGAAATCCAGCGGCTTATCGGACGGAGCCTGCGCTCCGCCGTCGATCTGCAGGCTCTGGGCGAGCGCAGCATCATCCTCGACTGCGACGTGATCCAGGCCGATGGGGGCACCCGTACCGCAGCCATCACCGGCGCTGCAGTGGCGCTTTCGCTGGCGCTGGATTCGCTGGTGGCCGCAGGCACGCTGAAGAAGACGCCGCTCAAGCAGCTTGTCGCCGCGACCTCGGTGGGCATCGTCGGCGGCAGGCCGCTGCTCGATCTCTGCTACGAAGAGGACGCCCAGGCGGAAGTGGACATGAACGTGGTGATGACCGCCGATGGCGGCCTGGTGGAAACGCAGGCAACGGCAGAGAAGGGAAGTTATAGCCGCGCTCAGCTCGACCAGCTCATCGATCTTGCCGAGGCCGGGCTGAAGGAGATTTTCGCCGCGCAGCGAACCGCGTTGGGCAAGTAAAGCCGAAGGTTTACCAGCCCAGCCAGATGAGGGGGACGAGGCCTCCAGCGGCGAGGGCAACGAGAAAGATCAGGCTTTGGATTCCTGTTTTCCGGTCGGCCAGCGAGTAGGCATAGACACCCTTTACCAGATTGTTGCTGGAAGCGGCGATGAGGATCGCGCCCGCCGCCACCTTGACCGCGGTCATCGCCCCGGCCGCCTGCGTCAGCCCCATGATGAACGGGTCCACATCGGTTACGCCCATAATTGCGGCCAGCGTATCCACGCCTGCCCGGCCCAAGTACTGCACGGCGAGCTGCGTGATCACCAGCATGGCCAGAAAAAGCACCGCAAAGAAAAACGCCGTCTTTAACTCCAGCGGATTGCGCGGCTGTTCCTGCTGCCGGATCTCGCGCGTGTCCTTGTCGGCTCGGCGGGTCCACAGCCAACCTGCCAGAATTGCCGCGCCCGCCAGCACCACAAAAGGCAAATCGAGCAGCAACATCAATTGCCGGTTGAAGAGCGCGAGCAGGATGGCGAGCCGCACATACATCACGCCGGAAGCCATCAGGATGCCGCCGGAAAACAGATGCGGGTGCTGCTCGGTCTTGCCTTGCCGCGCCATGACTACGGTGGTCACGGTGGAGGAGTAGGCCCCGCCGAGCAGCGCCGCGAGGACGATTCCGCCCTGCCCTTTCGACATCCTTTGCAGAACGTAACTGCCGTAGGAGATGGCGCTGATCGCCACCACCACCAGCCAGGTCTTGAAGGGATTAATGTGGAACGGCCCGTACTGCTGGTTGGGCAGCACGGGCAGGATCACGCACGAGAGCACCAGGAACTTGGCAAAGGTGAGTATCTCCGCCGGCGCGATGCGGGCGGCGAGCTTCTCCAGAGCTGCCTTGAGATCGAGCAGCAGCAGGCTTGCTATTCCCAGCGTGGTGGCGATCCAAAGATGGTCGTAAAAGATCAACGCGCCGACGAGGAAGGTGGCGAGGCCGGAAATTTCTGTGGTCGCGCCCGCCGGCGTCGCCTGGGTAAGCTTGTGCCAGTAGGAGAGCATCAGGAAGCCGGCGACGACCAGGAATCCAATCGTGAGCGGCAGCAATTGCGTCCCCGACACCATGGCCAGCGAGTAGCCGATCAGCCCGATCAACGGGAAGGTGCGCACTCCGCCAAACGCGTACCCGCCGCTCGCCTTGTGCTCCTCGCGCTCCAGGCCGATCAGAAACGATAGAAACAGCACCAGGAAAATCTTCAGTGCATCGGGAGGAAGCTGCCGGTAAAGTTCCATGCCGTTCGCGCCTCGAAACGACTTGTTTGGATACGCTTCACAGCATACACGCAATGTGCACAATACTGTCGCTCAACGGAATCCAGCCCTGCCGGCGAAGATAGTCCTTCCCTGCCGCGTATTCCCCTCGAATCCCGCCGATGGCGCTGGCAAAATCTACAGGCGGCCCTCTCCAGGCAGCAGACGGGTCCAGATATTGACCCATAACTTCTCCAATTGGCTTGATACGCCCGGAGGTTGATTCGCCCGGAGACAGTACGGTTTCAGGAACGCGATGCTGGCTAGAGCCTGCTATCCGCGTGGGGTCAACGTTTAACGTGCCTGGAGGGTGCGAAATAGCCCTGGCGAGCCTGGACCTGAGCGCCAGCCTGATCCGTTTTCACGGTTATCCGGTGCCAAGCCCCGTTTGGTTTGGCGCCGTTCAGCGTGAGCTCGAGCAAGTAGACGGTCCCGGGGGCTTGCAACATCTCGCTGAATCCCGCCGCAAGATCGTTGTTGTCATGGAAGAACCTTCCCCCCGTACCGTCGGCGAGATCCCACATGGCGTTCTGCTTGCCTTGCATTTCCATTTCGCGATACTCGGTTATTAGAAGGGGATTGCGGACGCGAGTTGTGTTATCGCTGGCCTGGAGTCCTGCGGGACTGACCCCGGCTGCGTTCAGGGCATCGATGGTTACGCCGGATTGATCGGCCAGGTTGATGAGCCTGGACTCTGCTTCCATCACTTCCGCATCGGCGGGCGGAAAGCCGGCTGACATGAGAATCATGGTGCGTTGGCCCGGCAGCGTGGCCAGCTTTATGACGAATTGCTGCAATGCCGCGCAGGTAGTGAGGGCGTCCCGCGCAGCCCGCTGGAGCACGAGCCGTGCCGCGGCTTCAACATGAGCTCTCGCCGCCTGGACAAGTGAATCAGAATCCGAAGGCGCGGGAATTGCATTAAGGGATGGGTTCGCATCCTGGGAAGTGTTGCGATCTCCGGTCGCAACACAAACCGTGAGGTCCTGCTGGAGGGCATCGGCTATGGCTGCCGGGTCGTGTTTGTTCGCAATGAGATCGGCCTGGTAGTAGTCGAGCTTTGGGCATTCGGATTCATCTGAGCGGTAAAGAGGTATGGAATGCACTGCCCCGATGGCATTGGTGAGTATCGCCGGATCGCTGGTCAGGCCACTGTTGATTTTGCCGGACGTGGTCACGACGGCGGCGAGACCGGAACCGGCCAGCGCATCGCCCACGGTTTCCATCGCCGCCTGCTGTGCGTAAGCAATTTGACTGGCGGTCAGGTTCAGGTCATCGAAGACGAAGACCGTAAAACGGCCGGGGAGTGTTGTTTTTTGCGGAACGGATATGGCTCGCGCTTCAGGATTGGAAGTGATTGCGCCCTCTTGAATCTTCGGAGGCGCGGCTCGTTCCTCAACCAGAAACCCGGAAAGGGGACGCGGCTTGCCATTGTCGAAAAGCCGGAAGTCCTGTTCCTGCAAATCGTCAATGCTGCGTCCATGCGCATCGCGGATGACGACCGGAATCAGCACTGCGTTGACATTGACGTGCAAAGTTAAACTGGAGTCCGATTGCGTCAGGTCGGGCGGAGCCGAGGGAGGCGCCGGAGCGGTGTCAGCCGGGGAGGCGCCCAGCGGTTGTTCTCCCTGTCTGTCGAACGCTGCGGCTGATGCAGGCTGCGGCGTGGGGGCCGGGCTTGCAGCCTGTTCGGGCGGCGCTGAGGTAACTGCCGGCAGCGATGGGGCCGGTGGGAGCTGCATCGCCGCTGCTGGTTCTGATAAGAGCGCTGCGGATGCGTTTTCGGGGGGTTGAAGGTGGGTGGCCGGGGAAGGAGCCGGTAATGCAGGAGCCGGACTTGCGGCAACGCTGGACTGCGGGCCGACTTCAGCCGGCTTCGTCTCGCCCGGGATACGACCAACAATGCGCGTGGATGTGGCAAAGAGGTGGTAGTTGGTGAAGAGGTTCTCGTTCAGCCACTCGGTGGTTGCTCCTCTCAGGGCGGTGCCGACATTGGAAGGCGCATCGGAGAGAGCGAAGCTGCGGGTCGGACATACAAAAGTTGTGCCTCCCATGTGGACGGGTCCGTATTCCACGAGAGTTGCGGCACGATCCAGATTCGAAGTTTGATCGGTTCTAGCGATGATCGTGATGCGCAGGATAGTCCCACTGGCGGGATCAATCCATATAGACCCGTGGTAGGCGGGCTTGATATACGCCATGCGCTTGGCGTCGCCGGGGCTGCTGAGAATGTGGCCGTCGGTCGCTGCGACGGTATTTGCGAACCATCGATCGGATCCCTGGATGTGGGTAATGCGGTCCGCCGGCGTTGCGATCTCGTAGTGCGAGGCAGATTTTGGCACGGAGTAGTTGAAGACTGCCACGGGTCCTCCGTGGACCTGCTCCCAATGGCTCCAGGTGGTTGTGCCTCTGGCCGAGTCGTTGACGACCATAAGAAGCGCCGAGCCGAATTCTCCCCATGTCATCAATCCTCTGGGCTGGTATGAGCCCGGTAGAGCAGCGGCGATATTCTCTTTTTCGTTGCGGACGCTCACCTCGGTCTTGGTAACATCCACGAGGTGCAAGCCGGCCTGCACCGGCCACGCATCCTTCTTGACCTGCCAGGGGCTGTCATCAAAGCTGTAGGTGGTACGCGTGGCCAAGAGGTTCGGAAGCTGCGGTAACGTTTGCCGCGCGAACTTTCGCGCCATCTCAAGCAGACTCTGCTGCGTCGCCGAACTCGGGGCGGAGATGGAGGGCAGTTCATCGGGAGGCAGTTGAAGGAAGGATGATCGATCGGCGAAAAGTTGCAGCGCCACTGAAGCTTGAGGACCGGGCGCATAAAGGTTGATCAATCGAACCAGTGTGGCATCCGAAATTCGCTGCGAAGGATCCAGCTTGCTGATCTGGAGGGCGGTTTCGAGGTCGGTCCGGTGCGCACGGACCATTGCGGAGAGGGTTTGCTTCAGTTGCACGATGCTGACGCGTTTAGCTGCCCAGGCAGGATGCGCCACAATAGCAAACAATCCCAGGATCGGCCATCGAATCATGGTTCGCATCGCTTCCTCAGCTACGCCGGGCCCAAGCTTCGAGAGCGTCATGCGAGAGCCTCGGCCATTTGGTCAATGACGGCGCATCGAGCGTGGCGCTGACCTCGCAGGAATGATGAGCGCGCCTGTGGCTGTCGTGATTCCGCGCAGAGCTGCGCAATCATCGACAGGAGCCACACCCAAATTCTACGGCGTCGGCCTCCGTTTGCTCCTCTGGATCAGGCGCAATCCAGGAGTTTGCCGGATATTGTGAGCGCGTTGTCGTCACCACCGGCGGTCATAGTGTGCGCAATTGCGAATCCGACCGAATGTGCGGATGTTTCCCTTCAGCTCCTCGCGTGCTCTCTGCCCAGTACATGCAGGATTCCGGTGAGGAGCATGGCAGGGGTGGGCGGGCATCCGGGGATATAGCCATTGACGGGAATGACCTGATCGACTGCGCCGGTAACTGCGTAGCTGCCGGCAAAAATGCCTCCTGAGCAGCCGCACGCGCCCACAGCGACGACGAGCCTGGGCGAAGGCATCGCCTCGTAGGTGCGTCTGAGCGCTTCTTCCATGTTTCGCGTCACGGGGCCGGTCACCAGGAGCATGTCGGCGTGCTTGGGTGATGCCACGAAGTGGATACTGAAGCGCTCAAGATCGTAATAGGGATTGGTAAGCGCCGTGATTTCGGCTTCGCATCCATTACATGAGCCGGCGTCTACCTGGCGGATATTCAAGGCGCGGCCAAGCAGCTTGCGAATCTGTTGCGCTGCGCGTTCCGGGGCCTCGGTACCTTGAGTGAGTTCTTCGCCGGTATCCAGATTCCAGCGGCGGACGAGTGCGGCGCGTCCGATTCCGCATTGTGTAAGCCGGGTGGCAACGCGCAACGCGCCACCGCTTGCCTCAATGCATTTGCCGCAACCGGTACAGTCGCCGTAATCGAGGACGAAGTGGCGGCTGTTGTTGTGGGTTTCGAATCGCAGCGCCGAAGTTGGACAGGAGTCGATGGCGCGCACCGCGGAATCGAAGTTGAGGTGCGTCGGATCCACTTCGGGCATGCGGCTACCGGTGCAGTCGCCCAGCAACTCCTCGACCGGTATGAGCACTTGTTTTCCCGCGAAGCTGCGCGCGGCCACATCGAAGATCATCGGTCACATCCGGAATAAGAGAGATTGAAGCTTTTATTAATCAAGGGAAAATCGGCAATGATGTTTCCCGGCATGGCCATGGGGAGAGCGGGCCAGTTCTGAAACGAGGGCGACTTGATGTGGCAGCGCTGAATGCGGCCGTCGCGAATACGGAGATAGTAAAGCAGTTCTCCGCGCGGAGACTCAACCGCAGAGAAGCCTTCTGCTGTGGACTGCCACGGCACCGCTGCTGAAAATGCGCCGGAGGGCATTTCTCTGATGGCATCGGCAATGAGCCTGGCTGAAACAGCGACTTCGTCGGTGCGGATGCGGGCGCGAGCCAGAACGTCACCGGAATTGAGATGCGGAACGTCAAGAGCGAGCGTGCGGTAGCGTCCGTAGGGATGATCGTGGCGGACATCAAGCTTGAGACCGCTGGCGCGCGCCGCTGGGCCCACTACGCCAAGAGCACGAGCTACCTCTTTCTTCAAAATTCCTGTCGACTCGAAGCGATTGAGCACGGACGGCGTGTGAAGAATCATCTGCGCCAGTTTCGCAAAATCTTCTGCCGTTCCAGCCAGACGGATTCCCAATTCGCGAAGGTTTTCGTCACTGAGGTCGCGGACCATTCCACCGGGCCGACTGAGCCCGCGCCAGTAGCGCGTGCCGATGAAGCGGGCGGAAGCTCGCAGCAGGAGTTCCTTCAGGCGAGCTGTGTAAGCCGCCGGGACGGCGAAGGCTACATCGCCGCAGAGAGCGCCCACGTCAGCGATGTGCGCGAGCATGCGTTCCAGCTCGAGCCCAATAAGCCGCAGCGCGCGACCGCGGGGCGGTACGGAGAGTCCGAATGCATTTTCAACCGCCTGCGAGTAGGCGACCGCGTGCGCAAAGCAGTTGTCACCGGAGACGGATTCGGCCAGCATGGCGCCACTGGAGACGGGAATGCCTTCGAAGCGGGCTTCGATTCCCTTGTGCGTGAAGAAGTGGCGCAATTCAAGATGAAGGACCGTATCGCCCACGACACTGAAGCGGAAATGCCCCGGTTCGATGATGCCGGCATGCACGGGGCCGACGGGCACCTCGCATACTCCTTTGCCCTGCACCTTCAGGAAGCGGTACTCGCCGCGGACGGGAGTATCGAGCCGAGGATGGAGATTGTGCGGCCAATTTTCATGGAACACCAGCGGCTGCAGATTCGGGTGGCCATGAATCGGAATGCCATAGAGATCGTGCAATTCACGTTCATACCACGCAGCCGCAGGGGTGATGTCGGTAGCGGATGGGATTGCGCCCTGAACCTGTTGACAGAAATGGCGGTACTCATGGCCGTCCACGTCGATGAGGTAGTGGACCCAGGGGAAGCCATCGTCATCGATTCTGCCAAAGATTGAAACCAGGCGTGTATGGCCCGCCCTGAGAAGCGCGTGGGCATCGGCCAGGCCGGAGGCGCGATCGGAACGGCTGATAGCGGTACTCATTGCAACACCGCCATTGCGCTATGAATTATCGAGGTAAATGCAGGAGGAATGTACAGACCCAATACAAGAAGACAGATGCTGCAGGCGCAGATAGCTGCAACTTCAGATCGCCGCAGTCTTGAACTTGCGAGCGGAGCTTTCGGTTCGCCGGTCAACATGTGCTGGAAATGGTAAAAGAGCGCGCCAAATGCGATAGAAAAAGCGACGAGCATGAGGGCAGCAAGCAGGTAGTGAGAGCTGATGAACGCCGCCATCAGGATGGCGAACTCGCTCACGAAGAGACCAAAGGGTGGAAGTCCGACGATGGCAACGCCGCCGATGATGAGAACGGCACCGGTGAATGGAATTGCACGCCCCATGCCGCGAATGCGATCGATGCGCAGAGTCGAGAAGGTATCGCGCACCCTGCCTGTAGTGAAGAACAAGAGAGTCTTGGCGAGGGAGTGATTGAATGTGTGCAACAGTGCGCCGAAAAGGCCGAGAGGACCGCCGATGCCCACACCCAGCGCCACGATCCCCATATGCTCGATGCTGCTGTAGGCGAGCAGGCGTTTCAAGTCGCGCTGCACGATCATGAGAAATACCGCGACGAGCAGCGACAGGCAGCCGAAGGTAAGCAGAAGAGTATGACTGAAGCTGGCGCCGATGGCGTGCGAGATGATAGCGTCCCAGCGCAGCAGGGCATACATGGCGCAGTTCAGCAGCGCGGCGGAAAGCATGGCGCTGATGGGAGCAGGAGCTTCTGCGTGCGCATCGGGCAGCCAACTGTGCATGGGCACGAAGCCGATCTTGGTGCCATAACCGACCACTGCAAATACAAAGGCCAGTTTCACGAGATCGTGCGCCCTGGCCATGCCTGGGGCTGCCGACATCAGCGCGGTCCAATCGAGAGCAGCATCGGCGGGAATGCCGCCGCGAACCGCGGCCAGATAGAGGGCAATGGTTCCAAAGAGCGCAAAGGCAATTCCCACGGTGCAGACGATCAGGTATTTCCAGCCCGCTTCTACGGCGCCTTTGGTGTTGTAGAAGCCCACCAGGAGAGCGGAGGCCAGCGTGGTGGCTTCAATGGCAATCCACAGCATGCCCAGATTCGCCGAAAGGTACGCGCCGATCATGGTGAAGAGAAACAGGAACAGGAGCGCGTAATACCAGCGCGGCGAGGAAAAGCGGCCCTTTGGGATGTGCCGCAAATAGCCGGCCGAGTACGCCAGCACCACGATGAAGATGAGAGCAAGGTTAAGCAGGAAGAGCAGAGTAAGCCCGTCGGCACGGAGGTAGCGTCCTTGCTGCAGAACGCCGCAGGTGCGAACCTTCCAGGCACAGACGCCGAGCAGCAGCACCTCGGTGCTCCCGATGGCAAGCGCCATGCGGACAGCAGTGCGATGATGCTTGAACGCAAGGACAACAATTGCGCCGGCGAGGGGCAGAAGAAGCGGCAGCCATAGTGTCATGCTGTTAACCCCTTAACCGCCGTAGCCTGGAGACGTCGACGTGCGCAAAGGTTTCACGTATGCGGAAGATGAAGACTCCCACCAGGAGCACCCAAATCAAAAGATCGAAGAAAATACCCATTTCAATAACCAGCGGCATTCCGAAAGTTGTGGTCAGGGCCAATAAGAAGATGCCGTTTTCAAGAACCAGTAGTCCCACCACCTGCATTAAAGCCTTTCTGCGGCTCACCATCAGGAATCCGCCGGTGAGCACCATGGCGGTGGCCGCAGCCAGCATTTGCGAGTCGAGAGCAAAATCGCGGGCGTAGGGCTGAACCACGGCGAAGGCGAGAAGGATGAGGGCAGCGGCAATAAAGGCGGATTGCGCCGGTGTTGTGGCCGAGCTCACCTTGGGACTGACCTTCAAACCAGTTGAGACTCGCAGCAGCGCATAAGGAATTGCCACGACTTTCACCAGCAGCACCATGACCGCGACCGCAACGGCTTCACCGGAACGGCGCAGGCAAGCCATGGCGACGATCTGAGCCGTGATGATGACGCATTGCGCCGCGAACAATGTGATGCAGGTGATGGTGCGCTTGGCCGAGGCGATCAGAAGTACGGTAATGAAGAGAAAAACAGCAGAGGACGCCAGAGTCTTAGCCGCTGCGATTACGACCAGTCCCATATTCACCTCGCGAAGGCGGTGAATACCACCGCCAAAACGGAAAGGGCGCACGCGACGCCGAGATATTCGGGAACCATATACATACGCAGTTTGGCGACGCTGCTTTCCAGCGCCGCCAGGGATACGATCAGGATCGCCATTTTGACTGAGAAGGCAGCGACAGCGATGACGATCCCGAAGAAAGACAAGCTCGCGGCAACTCCCCAGGGAGCAAATATCGCAATCAACAGCGTGAACATGAGAGTGAGCTTGATGGCATTGGCCCACTCGATCAAAGCCAGGCTCGGCCCCGAATACTCCAGGACCATGGCTTCGTGAATCATGGTGAGTTCCAGGTGAGTGGCGGGGTTGTCAATGGGAACGCGTCCGGTTTCGGCAATGGTCACCATGGCCAGAGCGACAAAGGCGAATGCGTGCACCGGCGAAAGCTCGAAGGGCTGCCGAGCGATCGTCCATTGAACGATGGAAGCGATGGAGGCGCTGTGGGCAACAATGGCGATCGCGAGAAGGCCGAGCAGCAAAGGCGCTTCGGCCAGGGTGGACACCAGTGCTTCGCGGCTCGCGCCCATGCCGCCGAAAGAACTGCCTCCATCCATCGCGCCGAGAACGAGGAAGAATCTTGCCAACGCGAGCAGATAGACAAGCAGAATGAAATCTCCTGTATTGCCCAGCAGCGACGACGCATGCAGAACCGGAACAAATGCCGCGGCCGCAAGAGTGGCGGCAAAAAGAATCACCGGGCAGAACCGGAAGAGAAACGAGGCGGTGGACGGGACCAGGTCCTCTTTCCTGAAGAGCTTCCGGAGGTCGGCGTAGGGGCGAAAAACGCTGGCGCCGCGGCGATTCTGGATGCGGGCTTTGACGCGGCCGATGATTCCCCGCAGCAGGGGAGCCACGCTGATGAGCAACAGAAGCTGGATTACATCCACGGTCAGCGTCATGCAAACCTCATGTAAAGAAGCGCAGCGACAAGCGCAAGAAACAGGTAGAGCAGATATACCTGGACGTTCCCCGTTTGCGTGCTGCGGAGCCGCTGGGCCGCGGCAACAATTGCGTCCAGCGCGGGCCGGTACATCGCACGCTCAAACGAAGTGGTTCGCACCGAGCGATAAGAGATCGATGCGGGAAAACAGGGTTGATCGAGCGGAAGTACCTGGACGGTTCGGTCGGGTTTGTATGCCCACGAAAATACCTTGCGTAGCGGCTTGGAAAAGGAAGTGGCGGTGTACTGCATGCGGCTGTCGAGCGCAGGCAGGCCACAGGCCCAGGTGGAAGTGACGCGAGTGTTCCGCGGGACGGCCAGCCAAAAGATGCAAATCACGGCGACCGATGCGGCAATCCAGGGGAGAAGTTGGACCAGACTCCCGCTGAGACCCGCTGCAGGAGCGCCCGGAATCAGTTCCTGTACCGCGCTTGCGATGAGATTCAAGACGAATCCCGGCGCCACTCCGATGAAGACGCACGCGGCAGCGAGCAGGCTCATGCCGGCTTGCATCGCCCACGGAACTTCCTGCGCATGGGCCGCTTCGTCGCTCCGGGGCCGGCCGAGAAAAGCGACGCCGTACACCTTGGCGAAACATGCGGCGGCCAGCCCCCCCACCAGCGCGAGCACGCCTGCGCCCAAAGGCAGAACGATGGCTGCGAATACACTGTGCAATTCGCCGCCGGCGAGAAAACTGCGGAAAGTGAGCCATTCGCTGACAAATCCGTTGAACAGCGGCAGTCCGACAATCGAGCAACAGGCCACCAGGAACACGATCCCGGTCACCCGCATGCGCTCGAGCAATCCTCCAAGCTCCTCCATGTCCTGCGTGTGAGCGGCATCTGCGATGGCTCCGGCGCCCAGGAACAAGAGGCTTTTGAAAAGCGCGTGATTGAGCGAATGCAGCAGTGCGGCGGTAAGCGCAAGGGCCGCCCACATGGGAGCGTTATGCGAATTGAAGACCATGGCCGCGCCCAGTCCGAGATAGATGATGCCGATGTTTTCCACGCTGTGATAGGCAAGCAGCCGCTTCAAATCATGCTCTGCGATGGCAAAGAGCACGCCCAGTAGCGCCGAAACCGCACCCGCGGTCAGGACCACATATCCCCACCAGGCGGGTCCGGCCGGCAGCAAGTCAAAGGCAAACCGGATGAACCCATACACGGCGGTCTTCAGCATCACACCCGACATCAGGGCCGACACCGGCGTCGGCGCGATGGGGTGCGCTTTCGGAAGCCACAAGTGCAGCGGAACAATGCCGGCCTTGGTGCCAAAGCCAACGAAAGCGAGAAGGAAGAGAGCAGCGCGAACCCCGTTGGTGAGCAACGGCGCAGAAGCGCGCAGGGAGGCAAAGTCGAGGCCGGGCGAATGCGGCAGGAACAAAAGAAACGCGCCGAACACGGCGCCTGCTCCGGCGTGCATCATGAGCAGATAGGTGAATATGCTGCGGCGGCGTTCTCCGTCGGCCCCGTCCACCATCACCAAGGCCGCGGAAAACAGCGTCATCAGTTCCCAGCCGAAGAGAAACGCGAATACGGTGTCGGAAGCCACGACGATGACCATGGAAAACAGAAACAGTGGCAACAATGCC
The DNA here is from genome assembly GCA_035935755.1 of Occallatibacter sp. Lineage (GTDB taxonomy): Bacteria > Acidobacteriota > Terriglobia > Terriglobales > Acidobacteriaceae > Telmatobacter. The sequence goes on from DASYWU010000018.1 coordinate 42,577, forward strand.
CACATGCCGCTCTGTTTCCGGCCGTCATAATGACGCGCCACATAAGGAATCGCGAATATCGCGACTGGGGCCGCAACTGTGCAGATCAACAGCAGAAAGTAAGCGCTGAGGCGGTCAAGCGCCAATACAAACGGCAGCGGAGCAAACCAGGAGAGATCCACAGCCGGCCGATTTCCATACGCCAGCGCCTGCAGTGACGCAACCGCGCCTGCGACGAGCGCGCAAATCAGGAACACGGCGGCGAAAGCCAACGCTCTCTTCCAGCGGACAGATCCCAGAGCCAGCACAGATGCCGACAGCAATCCAACTAATAGAAGATTGAAGGGGAGTTCAGCCACGTTCGTTCAGCCTTTCGATCGATCAGCGCGCCCACTCATCGGTCCATTGTTTGACTCGAGCAGCATCGGCAGAGCTTTTGGAGAGGAATCCTATAAGACTTCACTTTTTTGAGGCCGGCTTCAATTGCGCCAGGAGATCGCGTACGTCGACCAGTTGGTTATTGAAGATTCGCCTGGCGACGTCCAGCAGTCGAAAAATCTCCGTGTCGCGCGCAGAATAGTAGACGTTCTGGCCTTCTTTACGACCACCGACAATATTGCTCTTACGCAAAACAGCGAGTTGCTGCGACAGTGTGGTTTGTTCCACTTCCAGCCGGGTGCTCAATTCGTTCACGCCCACTTCGCCGCTGCGAAGCGCATCGAGGATACGAATTCGCAAAGGATGAGAGAGCGCCTTGAAGAACTCGGCCGTAAAATTCGAAAGTTCAGGCATGAATATGTATAAATATTTGCATATATGGCATCAAGATGTAAAGTGACCAAGGTCACGGCTCACGGTATGCGACGCATTCGCGCATCAGAGAAATCTCGAACTCTGAATTGGTGGCAGCCTGCCCAGAGACAGGTCCAAGGGACGAACTCGTCAAAACCACTTCCGCCCGGGAGTGATCACGCGGGCGACGGTACACGCGTATTTGCGCCGATGACATTCAGACCATTTCTTGCCGCTTGCCCCCGGCATAATCTTATAAATCGTGGTTGCCGGAGTCCCCAAGGGTGTTCCGGCACCAGGCCTACGGGCCAGAGATCAATTCAACAGGAGTACATTCCTATGAGCAGCCAGCGATCAACTCTCGCGCGTCTTCCCGCACTTGCGGAAGAGGTTATCCGCCACAACATCGGCAAAGAGCTTGAAAAACTTATGGGCGCCCCATCATGGCAGCGCGAATCCGGCAGAAGTTCCGAAACGCTCGTCAAATATAACGAGTTCCGGATCGTAATGGTACGGATGAAGCCCGGGAGCTACATGAGCCACCATAAGGCGGAGGGGCCGATTTCCATCCAGGTGATCCACGGAAGAATCCGTGTGCATCTTCCCGAAGATCGAACGGAGGACCTTAACTCCGGTGACCTCCTGACGCTGGATCGCTGCCTGGAGCACGACGTGGAGGCCCTGGAAGAGAGCGCCTTCCTGCTTACCATCGCCTGGCCTGAAGCGATATCCGCAAGTTGACACATCCATCGCATCAAAAACAAGAACTCGGTCCTGGCGGAACCGGAATGGAGGATCCTGGCAAGGTCACATCGTTAACCGATAAGGTTGAGAATAGAAGGGTGACGCTGGATGAAGACGTTCAAGGTTGGCGATCACGTGCGATGGAATTCTGAAGCAGGCATCGTCAGTGGGACGGTCATTCGAAAGCTCCTCACGGAGACAGTGTTCAAGGGTTATACGCATCACGCTTCCAAAGAACAGCCACAGTACATCATCAAGAGCGACAAAACTGAACACCTGGCGATTCACAAAGCAAGTGCCCTGACGCTAATCCGCAAACCTGCGAGAAAAGCGAAAAGAGGCTGAAACCCTGGCCTCACAACTACGCCATCGGCCTGAGTTGGAGCGTTTCTGCAACCCCCTCACTTCAGAAGATCGTAGCTGCGATGGAACGTACCGCCGAGTCCTGGTCCAAGCCCGAAATTGGCTTGCTGGCCGCATCTCCGGCCTGAATAGAGGGAGTTGGATCCGGTATCAGGTGCGGAGAGGCGCTGCGGCCCTGACAACGGGATTTTCACCTATCTTGATGTGGCGTGCCAGAAGGCCTTTTGTCGTGCCAGAAGGCCTTTTGTGGAGATCCGGCCCGTGTGCGAAGTGCCGTGCGACTAAAGTCACTGCCCGTTTGTACCCGGTGGCGCAATTCTCCAATATGACAGGGGATGAGGATTCTATCGCGAGGTATCCATATGTTGGAAGCGGAATTGTTTGCCTTTCTCGATAACACGACAGACGGGGTCTTTGCCGTTCGCGAATCGGGCGAGATTTGCTTTTGGAACCGGGCCGCAAGGGGGCTTTTTGGCTACCCCGAAGAGGAGGCCCTGGGCAAGACCTGTTCCGGACTCCTGCATGGCGTGGGAGCACTGGGCACCCAGGTGTGCCATGAGCGCTGCGTGGAGTTGCAATGCTCGCTTCACCCGAAGCCGATGCCGAATTTCGATCTGAATGTGACCACGCGGGGCGGGGAGCGAAAATGGGTGAACATTTCCACGATCGCTTACTTGAACCGCCGGACTGAGAAGACGCTCATCATCCACATGGCACGGGACATTACCGCTCAGAAGAAGCGGGAGGAAATGTTCCGCAAGATGATCGCCGTCTCCCGGGAGGTGTCTGCATTGGAAGACTCTCCGAACGGGGCTGCGCCGATCACTCCGCTCTCCTCTCATGAACTTGAAATCTTACGCATGTTTGCGGCGGGAAGCGATGCGCCGCGCATCTCCAGGGCGCTGGGTATCAGCCCGCAGACACTGCGCAATCATCTTCATCACATTAACCAGAAACTGCGCACGCACAATCGGCTTGAGGCGGTCACTCACGCCCTGCAGCGCCGTCTCATTTGACTGCTTGCATCACTCTGAAGATCGGCCACCCGGTTTTCTCAACTCTCTCTCTTCCGCCTTTGCGCGCCCACGGGATTCCTTCTCGTTTGGACCCGTGGGCGCGATGCCCCGGAAGGATACCTACGAATTCGGAGGGACTACTTCCTGTTCGAAGCGAGCAGTGGTCCCGGCCTCACAATCACGATTCCTTTCATGCCGGCGCTTTCATGGATCGTGCATACGTAGTGATAAACCCCAGGCTGATTGAAAACGTGATAGAAGGTTGTGCCGGGATACATCAGGCTTGAGCCGAAAGGAGCGGTCCCCGATGGATAGCTCACGTCGACGCGGTTCAAAGCTCTTGCCGGATCGTCCACCACGTTATGGTAGTAGCCCGAGGCGTTCTTCCACACCACTTGTTGTCCGGCAGTGATCGTGATCGTTGCGGGCATGAACGACGTAGGACCCAGGGTCACTACTCCGCCTATAGGGGCATCGGGAGGCTCGAGAGCCTTTGTGATTTCGGCGGTCGTTATCTTTGGAGAGCAATTCGGCTCAATGCCCTCGACCGTATCGACGACATAACTCGGAACGCGGGGATCTTCTACCGGAAGCACACTGCCGAAGTGACCGCCAACATGAACCAGCCGGCCTGCGTTCTGCCCAAACAGGAAAGGCTGCGCTTCGAGTCGATAGACCTTATGTGAATGAAACACTTCAAGCATAGCCTTGCCGTCGTTCTCGACTGTCAGGCACCCAATCAGTCCGCCGAGAGATTTCAGGCTGAAGGGCGGCGGCGCGCTGGACGCCGAAGCCATGTCAGCCATCCCGGCCATGTTCATTCCCGCCATGTTCATGGCAGATCCTGGAACCTCGATGGAGGACGATGAGGCTTTGATGTGTGCTACTTCATCCACATCGGCTGCGGTGACTCCGCTGATCTCCTGTGTTCCCGCCGGCAGCGTTGCCGCCCCTGCATGCACCAGAGCTGTGTTTTCCGGGCCTTTCACCTCAAGGAACGCCAGATCGCCTTTCTCCATCCTGGACATCGCGTGATCCATAAACGCGAATTCCCCGGGCGCCCTGGCCTTCACTTCAAAGATTCCCGCATCGCCCGGCGGAACCGTCGCAGTCTGCACCCCTTCCAGCGGCGGCGAGCTCAGCGACCCAAACTGGTAATAGCGGGTGAAGATCTGGCCCACCATATGCATCGACGCGGTTGCATTGGGGCCGGCATTGCCAAAAAAGATGCGCAGCGTTTCGCCCTCATTGGCCCCGAGGGGATGTTCCTTGGTGATTGAATCCACAGCTCCGTTGAAGACGTAGTACTGCGCGTTCTCTGCCGTGAGGTTTTCGAGGCTGAACTGTTGCAGGCCGGATTTTCCTTTCGGCGCCGACGTATAAAGCTCGCCCTGCATCAGGTAATACTCGTGATCGACATGCGGCAGCCCGCCAGACGGTTCCACGAGAATCAGGCCGTACATGCCGTTGGCAATATGCTGCGCGATCATCGGGCTGCCGCAATGGTAGACGAAGAGCCCCGGAGTGGTGGCCCGGAAGGTAAAGGTCTTCGACTGCCCCGGCGGAACTTGCAACAGAGCGGCCCCGCCACCCGGCCCGATCACCGCATGAAGATCGATCGAGTGCACCATGGTGCTGTCTTTGGCGTTTTTGAGGGTCACTTCAACGGTATCGCCCTGCCGGACGCGAATGAACGGTCCCGGCACCTTGCCATCGAAGGTCCAATAACGATAGGTCGTGCCGCTATCAGGATCGAGCACGCCGACCAGCTCCTTGGAAGTGAGAGTTACATGCACCACGGCGGGTGGACGGTTGCCGACTGACGGCGGAAGGTCGGAGGGATCTCGTACGATGTCGGCAGCTTTGATTGTCTGAGCCGGTATATCTTTGCGCGCGGAACGGTCTCGTGCAAACGTTGGGACTGGTTCTGCTCCCATCCACCATTCGAAGCAAAGAATCACAAATCCCAAAAGAAGCGCTGACATTTTTTGATGAGTGCTGGTATTCATGACGTGCCTCTTTCCGGCTGAAGCGCGTCTTCCGCTTTTTCAGCCAACTCTAGGGTTGGCCTTTGTCGCGGTTGATCTCAATGAATACCTTGTACTATCTGGCAAACAGTTGTCACATTCTCGATGAACAGGTGTGAATGATTATGCCCGTTCATCTGCTTTCCGTTGGGATCACTTGGGGGAGTGCAGAATGCAAGTGCAAGCATTTCCCATCAGCACAAAGCCTCGCAAAATTTTAGGCCCTCGGGCATCAGGAATTGTGCCGCCGGAGCATTTCATAACCCCTTACAACCGAGCAATTTAGCCTAAAGCCTGGGGAACGGAGCAAGCGCGCGACTAAAAATGGAGGGATCTCGTGTTCTGCGACTTTCGGTATGTATCGTCCCAGTTATCCTCAGCCCCCGCCCGATCCCTGTTTCTTTCCGTCTCCATCTCTGCCATACTTGATTGTGCCCCCCAGGTACGGCCAATCCCATTCATTCAATCCAGAGGTTGCATCGATGTCGGCAAAGTATGTCTTTGTGACGGGCGGAGTTGTATCCAGTTTAGGCAAGGGTCTGGCGGCTGCGTCCATCGGCTGCCTCCTTGAAAGCCGCGGCCTGCGCGTGAACCTCATGAAGTTCGACCCGTATCTCAACGTCGATCCGGGAACCATGTCTCCGTTTCAGCATGGCGAGGTTTTCGTCACCGACGACGGGGCGGAAACCGATCTCGACCTCGGTCATTACGAGCGCTTCACCCACGCGCCGCTCTCGCGCGACAACAACCTGACCACCGGCCGCATTTACGAGCAGATCATCTTGAAGGAACGGCGCGGTGATTATCTGGGCAAAACCGTCCAGGTGATTCCTCATGTGACGAACGAGATCAAAAACGCCATGCGCAAGGTGGCCGGCAATGGCGCCGATGTCACCATCGTGGAAATCGGCGGCACGGTTGGCGACATTGAATCGCTTCCCTTCCTCGAGGCCATCCGCCAGATGCGGCAGGAACTGGGCCGCGAAAACACGGTTTTCGTCCACCTGACGCTGGTGCCCTGGATCGCCGCCGCGCAGGAATTGAAGACCAAGCCCACGCAGCACTCCGTCAAGGAGCTGCTTTCGATCGGCATCCAAGCCGATGTGCTTCTCTGCCGCTCCGATCGCGCCATGAGTCGCGACATTAAGCAGAAGATCGCCGCTTTCTGCAACGTGGAAGAGAAGGCCGTCATCGGCGCCCGCACCGTGCCGTCGATCTATGAAGTGCCGCTGGGCTTCGCGCAGGAAGGCGTCGACGCATTGATTCTCAGGTATCTGCATAAGGAAGCTCCCGAAGCTGACCTGAGCAGGTGGAAGGACTTAGTCGATCGCACTTATCACCCCAGGGATGAAGTCTCGATCGCGGTTGTGGGCAAGTATGTGGAGTACGAAGACAGTTATAAGTCGCTGAAGGAAGCGCTGACCCACGGAGCTATCTCGCAGAACCTGAAATTGAGCCTGACTTGGATTGAAGCCGAGGGACTGGAATCGAAAACTCCGGAAGACCGCAGTTACGAATCGCAGTTAGAGGGATTCGATGGGATCCTTGTCCCTGGCGGCTTTGGCAAGCGCGGGATTGAGGGCATGTTGAACGCAATCCGCTACGCGCGAGAGAAGCACGTGCCCTATTTCGGGATCTGCCTGGGCATGCAGACAGCATGCATTGAGTTTGCGCGCAACGTCTGCGGCTTGAAAGACGCCAATTCCAGCGAATTTGATCCGGCCAGCCCGCACCGCATCATCTACAAGCTGCGCGAACTGCTCGGCGTGGAAGAGATGGGCGGCACCATGCGCCTGGGAGCATGGACGTGCCTGCTGCAGGAAGATTCACTTGCAGCCAAAGCGTATGGCACCACCGAGATCAGCGAACGGCATCGCCACCGCTACGAGTTCAACCGCGAATATGAAGCCCTGTTGACCGGCGGCGGCCTGCGGCTCAGCGGCTCCACTCCCGATGCCACTTACGTGGAGATCATCGAGTTACCCGGGCATCCTTATTTTCTGGGCTGCCAGTTCCATCCCGAATTCAAGTCGAAGCCTTTGGAGCCGCATCCGCTTTTCCGCGAGTTTATCGTCGCAAGTTACAGGAACCGCAAGGAACGGCGGGAGGCGGAAGTAAGTCAGTCGACTGGGCTGACACACGTCGCGTCGTCATAGCGGGAAGTGTCAATCGGCATAAGAACAGTTATGGCCATCCCGGCCTGAGCTACCTGGCCACGGCAGAGCGTGTCTGAACCGGCTTTGCTTTGACTGGATGTTGCCTGGCTATTGTCCGCGATGGCTTTTGGGCCGACGTGAGCTTAGCCGCAGGTTTCTCTGCTGTGACTGTCTCTGGCTTCTTGACGATGGGGCCGTTCAGCGTCTGCGGCCTGCGGATCATATCCGCGCTGGAGAATCCACCAGCCGGGAAAACCGGTCGGGTAGCAACAATCCCACTCGCCGGCTGGTTTTGCTCTACGTGCGCATAGATGGACCACCCGCCGCTGCCCACCGCCAGCACAATGGCGGCCGCAGCCACGCTGCGCACCCAATCGCGTGCGTGCAAGGGTTGAGGCCATTCCAAAACCTTCGCTTTCCGCGGCGATGCGAGCACGCCGGCGAAAACACGGTCTTCCATTCCCGCCGGTATAGGAAGCTTCGCCAACAGGCGCAAGGTGGAGTCCAGATCTTTGAGAGTCGCATCCGCAGATGCAGGGGAATGAGAACCGTTGGCATTGGGAATGTTGTTTGAGGGATTCATCGCTGACTCCTTGCGTGATTGAGCAAGCCAGCCATCAGGTTGCGCGCGCGAAAGAGACGCGAGCGGACGCTCGACTCCGTAATACCGAGAACCGTGGCAATTTCGACGCTGGTCAACTCTTCAAAGGCTGAAAGCAGCAAGACTTCCCGTTCCTTGGCGGGAAGCTGCTCTACACATGACAGCACGTGGGCATGGTGCTGCGATGCCGCGGCGATATGTTCCGCGGAAAGGCCGTGGGACGGAAGTACGCGCGCCAGCTCCGCCACATCGTCTGTTTCCGGGCGGGTTTTGGCGCGGCGCTTGCGATCCAGCACGATGTTCCAGACGATACGGATCAGCCACACCCGGCGGTCGCGTACATCGCCAAGCATGCCGCGGTGACGCAGCACGCGCAGAAAGGCTTCCTGAACCGCGTCTTCGGCATCGGCTGGATTGCGCAGAACGGAAAAGGCGACGCGATAGAGGGTGGGCGCGTACTCGGTAACCAGCGCGGCAAGCGCGTCTTCTTCCGCCTGCATCTGCAGACGCTCATTGGCCGCGCTGTTCGGAATGTTCATCCATCCTGCGTAGATTGCCTGGCTGGTACTGCTCATAGCCGACCAGACGCAGGCAATAGGAAAAATGCTCGCGGAGATAGTAGCCGTCCCGCGCAGGAAGAAACAACCGGCGGCCCGCAGCCCTGTCCGGGAGGGAATGCCTTACGGTTGCTGGCCGGTCAGCTTCTGCTGAGCGATGGCTCCTGCGGCGCCCTCTTTGTCCGCATCCTTGATCTTGGCCCAGAGGGCGCGTGCCTGATCCCGTTTGCCTTCAGCGGCGTAGAGATCGGCAAGGTCGAGCTGCGCCACGGCGGCCGAAACCGTCTCAGAAGGCTTGGCGGCAACCGCGTTGTAGAGGTCGACGGCCTGGCTGTCGCGGCCGGTCTTCTGGTAAATGCCTGCCAAGGCCAGCTTTGCCAGATTTGAGATGTTGCGATTCCAGGAGCCGGCGGAGGATTTCAGCTCGGTCTCGGCGGCAGCCACCTGGCCCATTTCGTTGTCGGTCACCCCGGCAAAGTAGCGCGCTTTTTTGCCTTCGGGGAGCCAGCCGTACTTGTGCGCGACGGCGAGGAACTGCTGGTTTGCAGCCTTGGTGCGATCTGCCGTGCTGGTGTAGGTTCCAGCTTGGGGCGGCATGCCCGGCTCGGCGAGAGGCGCAGAGTAGGTGTCCACGGCATCGCCAAGCGCTCTGGCGGCGGCGGCGTTTTCCACGCTCCAGAAAATCAGTGCGCCCACGCACAAAACCACTACTACGCCGGCTGTGATCGCCCAGCGGACGACGCCAGTCCGGTGACCGCTGAACCAGTCCACTCCGCTGGCTGCGGCCTGTGCAAACTTATCCCCTTTAAGGGCGCGACGGGTTTGAGTATCCACGGGAGTTTCTACGATTCCTTCTTCAATGAACTTGCGCGCGGCGGGCTTCCAGCAGAGGAAATCACTCGAACCGCAACCAGATTAGTCTATCAGCGCGCCAACAGCGCAGTCCACCAGAGTCGCAGATGGTTGCCCACGTGCCCGCGGGGATTTACGCTGGTTCTATGTACGAAGACTTCCACGTCATCGAACGCTGGAGCGGTGAAGACCTCTACTGCCGCTGGAAGGCCAACATTGTGGCCATCGCCACCCGCCACGCGGACGCCGTGGATGTGCGTTTCGACGTCAACGGACGCCAGATGTGGATCGCCATGCCCTGCACGGCGTGGGTGGAGCAGAAAAAACGGGCAGGTAAAATCATCACCGACCAGATCGCCGCCCAGATCGCCGGCCGATACCTCAAACAGTTGATCGAGCAGGGTTACGATGCCCGGCGGGAAATGTACACCATGAGCGTTCCGGAAGTGCTCCAGCACCTGGATGCGGTGGTTCGCGAAGCCAAAGAGCAGCACGCGATGCCGTCGCTTCCCGTTGGTGTCGAACCCACCGGATGAGGGCTTCACGACACTCCGGCGCCCCTGAAGACTGGCGCAGGTGCGGAAATCACACAGTTTACCTCTCGTAAGCGAAGGGGAGAAGGCGCCCCTGCTCGCGCAACATCTCGCAGCACTGACGGAGACCGCGCCGGTTATTGGAGCAGGCGCCGGCCGTCATCGGCGCCAAAGAAGCCCAGTGCATCCTCGTCCCAATTCTTCGCCTCGCGCGGCCTCGGAGTTCTTCGAGCAAATCGGTGTGGCGCACGTCGGCACAGGTGTCATGGGATCTTCGCGCGCACCGACTCATTCCGGTCCTCGGAATTGCTTCTGCGCATTCGCTTTCGAGTTCGTAGAATCAGCCCGCCGGATGTACTGTGCGAATGAGCATAGATCTTCGGCCAAACCAATTGTGGCGAGGAAACGCGCCGTTCCGCCTTTCGCGCATCACTCGAAGCAATATGAGAATGGACACGCGGGAATCAGAGAAGCGATGCCAGACCGTATAAAAGCCACATATTGGATCGAGACTGCGTATCCCCTGAACGATGCTGCCGCGATCATGGCCGGCGAGCAATCTACCGGTACTTTTGTCCGCGTCCCCGGCGAGACGGACGAATTGCGCGAATGGCATGCGATGGCGCTTCTCCGATCTCGCGAAGCTCTTGAGCACTCACTGACGCTGATTCCTGCGGGAAATTGCGAAAGCGGCTGTACCACACCGCGGCCCAGACGAATCCCGCCACACCGAGCATCCAGAAAACCGCGCGCCAGCCGAACCACTGCTGCACAGGTACGATCAACAGCGGCGCCAGAACTCCACCCAGGCGGCTCGCGGCCCATATCACCCCCTGGCTGCGCGCACGCTCGCCTGCCGGAAACCAGCGCGCAATCACGCCCGCGGAATTGGGATATGCTCCTGCTGCGCCCATGCCGAACAGGAAACGCACCGAGACAAGCTGCCAGAACCCGCTGCACCATCCTGTGAGGGCAGTGAACGCCGACCACCAGGTGACGATTCGCGTCAGTTCCCCGCGCTGCCCGCGCCGATCGCCGATGGCGCCCGATGGCATTTCGAAGATGCCGTTGGCCAGCACATAGGCGCTCAGGATCCAGCCCCAGTCCTGCGGAGGAACGTGGAGATCGGCCTGGATACCCGGACCTGCCACTGCGATTGCCAGGCGATCGAGAAAAGTTAGAACGGACAAAACGGCCAGCAGGCCCAGCACCTTGTGCCGCTGCTTCAATCGCCGATCCTCAGAGGTTGAGACAGGGCGAGCACCTCTCGCGCGCGCAATATCGCCAGTTCCGGGCTTGAGAGCACCGGAGCCCGCAGGGTGCCCGGCGCGAGCGTCGACACCACGCGCGCCATGGAAGCCTGGGCGAGCACGATCAAGTCCACTCCGTCCAACTCGTTCACCAGTGCCTCACGCAAAATCCGATCGTGCTTTTCGGTGTCGCCCGCCAGCACTGCCGGAAAGGCGTCCTCGCGCAGACACTCTACCAGTTCCACTTTGCGTCCGGCTTCCGCAGCCTTCTCGCGCAGCAGAGCAGTGGTCGGGTCGAGCGTGGTGCGTATCGTTGCCAGCACACCAATCCTTCGCGCCCGCTGCACTGCCGTTTCCGCCATTGCGTCGTCGATACGCAACACAGGCATGTCGAAAAGCTGCCGGGCCAGCGCCACGCCCGGCCCGATCGAAGAACAAGTTACCAGCACGGCATCCGCACCGGCGGTTTGCGCTGAGGCGATCTGATCCACCAGCCGTCGTATCGTCTGCTTCTGCAGGCTGCCGGCGCGAACCGTGTCTTGAATCAGGCTCTCGTCCACCATGTGAAAGAAGTGCGCCTCGGGAAGATGTCGCGAACAAAGTGCGGCAAAAGTCGGAGCCAGCGTAGGACTGGTGTGAATGAGCGCGAGGGTTGGGCAGAAATCGGCGGGCAATGTCTATGGGCCTTTCCATTGGTTCGGTTATCTCATCCAGCCACCGAATCGGAACCGCAAAACAGGATGCGATCCGAGAAAGCACTTCGAGCCGGACTCAAGTCGCTCCCACCTTATCGCATTCCCAGCATTTCACGCGAGAGAGTTATCGAATGGAGCCGACGAATTTGCTCCGCCAGCAGACGCTGCTCCCGCGTGCTTATCTTCCGAATAACGGGCAACTTTGGACATGTCCACTCTGCGGCCAGCCGTACATGCTCGAGGAGATTCCCTTTTGGAAACATCCGTACATTCCGCCTTCTGGAACCGTAACATGCCGGGCGCTCAATTCAATGGTGTCGAATCCGTCTGCCCATCGGGCCCAGGAAAAACCTGTTGCTGCGACAGATTCGGGCCTTCGTATCGTGCCCCTGTCAACTCGGCCGCGCTGCCGTGGCTTTGAGGACATTCCGCTTTTCGGATTTTCCGGATTGTGGAAGCGCACAGCGTACGCGAGCCAAAGAAGTCTCTTTCATGTGGCTATGGACCAACGGTCCCCAGTCACCGGACGGGACGGCTGCAAATTGCGCGGGCGATGAATCCGCAATCGCCCACGTAGACTCTTATTCAGGATGCAACTTCAATTGCGCTGAAGGAGTCGGCAATCTCGGGAATGACAACAAATTTCGTCCGGGTTCGCCGCGAGGCCCCATCCGAGTATCCGCAAACCAAAACCACATCCAAATCGAGATTCCCGAACAAACTGAAGCCACCGTCTTGCTGCCAAGTGGCAGGTGGCTTCGGAACGGATCAACCTTCAAGTCCGAACCCGCTGAAGCCGGTGCCCGCTTGCGCACAGTTCTGCGCAATCCCGGAAATTACGAATTCGTGAAGCAATAGGATTGCTTGATCTTCTTCACTACTGAGCACGAGCGGATTCCACATAATCCGATTCGCTGACATGTGCAGGCGCGGTCATGGCCTTGAGCATATCCAGATCAAAATCCTTGTAGAAGTCCCGGCAGAACATGTCGGGGACACGATCGGAAGACAGAGCGCTATCCAACACGTAGCTCAAGCTATGGATCCCTTTATGAATTGTGATGCTGCCATAGAGATGCGGCTCCAATGCTCCTGCGACCAGCGAAACCACCTGCATCCGGTAACCCGAACTCTCGAGCGTAGTCTTCGACGGGTGCCAATGCTGCTGTGCCCACTGCGTTATCCCGATCAATTGCGCCGCTTCAAGGCCCAGCGGCGGCGCGCCCACCGCATTCATCATGTATGCGAAACGCCCCGGCTCGCCGCCGGCGGGATCATCGTCCCCGGTAAAAAGTACCGAGAGTACGAGCACCTGGTCGCCGCGCTCAACTGCATAAGCGGCCTCCGGATAGTTATCCCAGACTTCCTTGTCCGCGCCTTCCCGGCCGCCATCATTCATGATGACCGTCAACGGAGCGCCGTCCGGCGTCCATTCGGATTTGATCCAGACACCGGTTGCGCTCAGGCCGTTGCTCATTCCAAACCGGAATGAGATCGACTTGACGGTGTTGTGGTCGGTATCGGTCATATACCACGGATGCGACACCGTCACTGGCTGATAATTCACCACCTTCGCGAGCTTTGCGCGCTCGCTCTGCGCCCAACCTGCACGTCCAGGTGGTGTTTCAGGAATCGCTGCATGCTGCAGCTTCGCGGCGAACTGCCTCGCCAGACCCAGAATTGTCAGGTTGTTCGCCGGCAGGCCGGCAGCCAGCTGGCTGTAACTATTCAGTTCCTGCCCCACAGGAATTTCGTCGGGCTTGTCCGGCAGGCCGAACCATTTATCGAGAAACCGGTAAGTCTGCTGCCGGTTGTCCCGATCGTAGTTATGAGCCAGAACCTCATTGTCACTGTGAAATGCGAAAGCATCCTCCTTGCCATACAGCGCAAAGAAAGATCGGATTGCATCGTAGATGTCCGGCTTGACCAGCGGCGCGCGGAAGCAGCATGAATCCTCAGCATTATTGCTCTCCAGCGTGGGCCTGGGCGCAAGCATGGCGGCAAAAGTCTGGTAGCCCTGCCCATCCAGTAACTCAGGAGCGAGTTGCTCGTAATCCCCCGGCTCACCTGGAATCCTTTCAAGCCGCCCCTCCAGCGATGTGAAGCCGGCCACCGGTATTGCGACCTTCACACGCGTATCCATCGAACTCAGCATGAGCGTTTGCCACCCGCCGCCGGATTGACCCGTCATGGCAATTCGGTTCCTGTCCACATGTGGGTCGTCGTACAGATAATCGAGACCTCGCCGCATCGCGAGATAAAAGAGTCCCACGCCGCTCACGCCGACAAGGTCCAGGTCGGAACCAAAGTAATGCTGGTTCCCGTCCACCTTGAGTTCGCCCTGGTCCACGAATGCAAGGCTGAGGGCGATCATGCCGCGCAGCACCTCATTGATGCACAGCTTTTGCTGGAACGGCATCGAGTTTCCGGTTGGAAAATGGCCCAGCACATCCAGCACCGCCGGAACTTTCCCTTCCAGATGTTCAGGCTGGTAAAGCACTGCCGTCGAATAGAACCCTGGGACAATTTCGTAGCGGAATTTTTCCGCGCGATAGCCGGCTCCGGCGGGAACCGGCACTGCTCCCACATCCTCAAAATGCGGAGGTGCATCAATCCACTCCTTCGGCCAGCCGTGGTAGATCACGTCGTTCAAAACGTGCTCGCGGATCCGCTGCGCTTGCGCGGTCCACTGCTGGGCGCTCGCCGGCTGTGCAAGCTGGGGCGCCCGGTCCTGGAGAAATTGCTGCATCTGGTATGTCACAACATCCGCGGGCTGCAGTCGTGCCGGCAAAAACTGGTGTACTGTTCCGGGAACGGTCTGGGCCGCTGCGACTACACCCACCAACGGCATGAGAGCAGCCAGGAGTGTTCTAAATTTCATCGAGTCTCCGCATCTAAGAAGTGAAACGCGTCAATCGGGGGAAGGGGCCTGCCGGTGCTGCGCAGGAGTGATGGCCCCGACTAAACAAATTATCGCCGCAAACCGCGTATGCACAAACGAGATTTCCCATCCCACGACTTCGGATGAGTCAAGCCGGCGAGATGCGGCCTGCGAGCCGAGCTACAATTGAACCGCTTGGCCGATCGCTAAAAAGGAGATTTTCGTGTCCCATTTCGTTCATCTTCCCGGCGTCAAAATCATTGCTCCTGTCACAGAAGCGTACGCGGAAATCCTTACGCCCGAAGCCGTCGCCTTCATCGTCGATTTGCATCGCACCTTCAACGGCCGCCGTAAGGAACTGCTCGAAGCTCGTCATGAGCGCCAGAAGCGGCTCGACAGCGGAGAAAAGCCCGGCTTCCTTGAATCCACCAGGCATATCCGCGAATCGGCGTGGACCGTCGCGCCTCTGCGCAAAGACATTCTCGACCGCCGCGTCGAGATCACCGGCCCCGTCGACCGCAAGATGATCATCAATGCGCTCAATTCCGGCGCAAAGGTCTTCATGGCGGATTTCGAGGATTCCAATACGCCTTTGTGGAGCAACCTCATTGAAGGTCATATCAATCTTCGCGATGCCATTCGCCGCACCATCTCCTACGCTGACCCTGCCACCGGGAAACAGTACAAGCTGAACGAGAAAACAGCGGTGCTCTTCATCCGCCCGCGCGGATGGCACCTCGAGGAGCGCCATCTCCTCGTCGACGACGAACCCGTCTCTGGGGCCATCTTCGATTTTGGCCTTTACCTTTTTCACAATGCCACCGAACTCCTCGCGCGCGGTAGCGGTCCTTATTTCTACCTGCCCAAGATGGAGAGCCACCTGGAAGCGCGCCTCTGGAACGACATCTTCATTCGCGCGCAGGAACAACTCGGGCTTCCGCAGGGCACCATCAGAGCCACCGTCCTCATCGAAACCATTCTTGCCACTTTCGAAATGGACGAGATTCTTTACGAGTTACGGGAACATTCCGCCGGTCTTAACTGCGGGCGCTGGGATTATATTTTCAGTTTCATTAAGAAGTTCTCCCGTGACTCGCATTCTGTGCTGCCTGATCGCGTGCAGGTGACGATGACCACTCACTTCATGCGCAGCTATTCCAAGCTGGCCATCAAAACTTGCCACAAGCGCAACGTGCATGCCATCGGCGGCATGTCCGCCTACATCCCCGTGAAGTCGGATCCCGAAGCCAACGATAAAGCCATCGCCCAGGTGCGCGCCGATAAAGAGCGCGAAGCCGGTGATGGCCATGACGGAACCTGGGTAGCGCATCCCGGCCTGGTGCCGATCGCCATGGAAGTCTTCGACCGCCTGATGCCCGAACCAAATCAGATCTCGAAACAGTTGCCGGATTTCAACCCAACAGCCGCCGACCTGCTCCAGGTTCCCCCCGGCGAGATCACGGAAGCCGGGCTTAGGCAGAATGTCGCCGTGGGTCTCGGCTACCTTGAGGCGTGGCTGCGCGGCATCGGATGCGTGCCGCTATTCAACCTGATGGAAGATGCCGCCACCGCCGAGATCAGCCGGGCGCAACTCTGGCAGTGGGTGCACCATCACGCAAAATTGAGCGATGGAAGGATCGTGGATATACCGCTGGTCGAGAGCCTCATTGAGACGGAATTGGCCAGGCAGAAAACGAGTGTAAATGCAGAACGCTACGCGGCATACCAGGAAGCCGCCGAGTTAACGCGCGACCTGGTCCGTGCGCCGCAGTTCGTCGAGTTTCTCACGCTGCCGGCGTATCAGCGAGTCCTGAAGAAAGAGCGGCTATAAGGATTTTCATTCACTTCACCCGCAACGAGTTTTTGCTCGTTCTCTTTGTTTAATGCCGCGCGATGTGAATGGAGGTGTGCGCTTGTAAGTTGGCACGCCCGTGCCGATAAATCGTCCCACGAGTAAGGAGCCACCTCACATTGCCGCTGATCCGCAGTGGCTACGCTAACAAGCTGCGAAAATAGTCATTAAGCAAGCGGTTTCCAGGATCAAACTGCTTTCGCGTAGCATTCAGTGTGTCCAGCTTTCCACCATAAGCTTTCCTCACCATCGCCGCATTTAACTTTGGCGTCTGATTCGGCAGGGGAAGCCCATTGCGGTCGCTGCAGAACTGGTTGTAAGCATCCAGGAAATCCTCCCACCCGGGATTCGCTGTAGAAACCGGGTCAATCGTCATCACGTTTCCGTCCCACGAATACGAGAGCAACGCTTTCTGGTCTTGCGCAATGCGATAGCCGACATAGAGGAGATTCGAGCGATATCCCTTCTGGGAGTAATAATCTTTGCAAAATTTTACGAAATCGGTCAGAGCAGCGGGAAACTGTTCTTCAGGAAAAGCAAACAGGCTGAAAGTATAGCGGCTGTCATTCGAGACAGGAGGATAGTGGATAATCTGGTCTCCCGGAATCGTGTAATCGCTGCTTACTATATTTTCAAGCTGAAACCGCCACGTCGCATTGAATCCGTCGATAATCCCATAACGGATCGAAGGTATGGACACGTTCTGTTCAACATCATGGCCTAACTTTGGTCCTGATGTGCCCCAGATGTGATTTCGCAACGACCAGGCGATTCGATTGGGATCACCGGTAGCGCCCGGATTGTACTTGCGAAATTCAACCGTGATCAGGTCCTGAAAGGGAAAGAGATAGTACATCATGGAATAACCGAGGGCCTTCAGGTCCGGCAGAGAGGACAGGAAATCATTAATGCTGAAGGTCTTGTGGTGGACGTGCATGGGCGTAAGCGGCTTGACGCTGTAAGTAACTTCATAAACTATTCCGAACATTCCATAACTGCATCTGACTTGCTGCACCAGGTCGGGTTGGCTGGCCTCCGTTACTTCGAGGAGATCGCCGTTAGGAAGAACCATCTTCGCTCCGATAACATAGGAACCGACCTGGCCATACTCTCCCGCGAAGGAAGCATCCTTGGTGCCTGCGCATGCTGCGCTGCCGGCGGAAAGGCTGCCTATCTCTGTGTTGACATAGAATTGCAATTTCTGCGCTTCTAGCGCCTTTGCCATATCCAGATGCACCGCGCCCGCCTCTACGGTGAGCGTATTCGCGCCGATGTTAAGGATCTTGTTCATCTTCATCCGGATCAGCGTCCCGCCTTCAGCCACGCCGCACGGCGCGGTTGAATGATTCGAGCCCACGGTGCGCACAGGCGCAGGATATTTGGCCTGGTCTTTCATGACCGCAATGATGTCATCAACGCTGTTGGCGTCCACGATTACGGCCGGGTGGGAGACGATATTTCCAAACCAGTTGGTCACGGTGTTCGTTGCCATACACTTACCTCGCAGTTAGACCGGATTTCAGAGAGTGAATTCTTCACCAAGATCAAAGCGAATGATGAGTCCGATTAGCCGGCATATCATGCATCTTCCTGGATCACCTGGTTGGCCCTCTCGCTAACCATGTAAATGGCGGAGACAATAAAGTATCCTGGAATTTTAGGAAACACTGACGCGTCGACCACGCGCAGGCCCTTGGTTCCCCGAACTCGGAAGCGGCTGTCGAGGACAGCCATCGGATCGGCGTCCGCCCCAATTGCGCAGGTGCAGGAGGCATGGTGACCCCATGCCTCGTCCCGCACGTACTGTCGCACCTCATTGGGCGTGTTGAAGGAAGGGCCGGGAATCTCCTCGCTGGTGATAAGTCCCTGATTAGCGAGGCGCTGATTCAGGCTGCGAGCGAACTGTACGCCAGCTACAACGGCTTCCAGATCGGGGTCGTTAGTCCGATTGCCGTCGCCGAAATACTGAAAATTAATTGCCGGCGTATCCCATGGTTGCGAGGACTTGAGTTCAACGCGCCCCGTATTATTCGTTCGCGCCTTCAGGATGGCCCACGTGAAGCGGTTGTGATGATATTCCAGTAACTTGGAATATCCGGGCTGGTAACCGCAGAAGCGCCCGGGAATCCCGAAGATGTAAAGGTCCGGGTCTTTCAACTGTTTTGAAGATCGCAGAATCATTCCGACCAGGGCTCCGTTACACGCATACACGCCCGAGCCGTCTTTGAGCCACTGCTGCATACACGGATCGGGTTGCGCATCCGGAAGCGCAAACGTAGCGTTATTGATCAGCTCGAAATCGCGAGCGAAACAAGAGACCACTGCGACTTCGTAACGGTCTTGCAGATTAGCGCCCACACCGGGGAGATTCACGATCTGGGGAATCCCGAATTTCGCGAGCTGATCCCGAGGGCCCACTCCGGAAAGCATAAGAAGCTGCGGTGTATTGAAAGCTCCCGCCGAAAGGATGACCTCGCGTTTGGCGCGGGCTTGGTTGCGCGGTAAATTCGCGCCGTTACCCGCCGCCTGCGGATCGGCCCCATAAAGGTGCGCCTGTTCAATGAATTCGACCCCGATGGCTGTCGTGTTCTCAAACAGCACTCGAGTTACCAGTGAGTTCTGGAGAATTGTAAGCTTGCCGGGAAATTGCTCCTGGGTGCGCAATAGAAATTCACGTGGACCAATTCTTTTGCCATTTTCAACCGAGAGCGGTGTAAAAATCAGGCCCTCGGGGCTGGAATTGCGGTAACGGGAGTCATTTGGATCGAAGCGGGTTTGAATCCCCACGTCAACGGGTCCAAGATGGTCGACCAGGGCGCCCTTTACGCTGTCCAGAAGCAGCCGCAGAAGTTCGTCGTCCTTGAATATAAGCGCAGGATCGGCCTCGGATGTGGCAAGCCAGCCGTTGAACCCATGGCCATTTGTCTGATCGCGCCAGTCTTCATGTCCGCCAAAAAAGCTTCCGATGGAAGAAAATATTTTCTGCACATCGCTCTGGGCGCTTCCGGGAGCCGGCACATAGCGGCAATCCTCCAGCTGCTCAAAATAAGAGCGCATGGAATCTGCGTTCCACGTCGAGTCGCCAGTTATGCTTGCGATGTAATTCCAATCCTCGTCCTGGGGCACAACCGTGATCATGGCATTGTGTGCGGTACATCCACCCAGGGTTCCAGCTCGCGGATACCAGATACGATCCTGGCCATCCAGTTTGACCACCTTCGAATCTCTGGACTGTTGCGCATCATCTGTATAATGCCGGACAAAATAATTCCACGAACAAGACGGATACTCGGTTGACAAGGCGTGGAAAATCGGCACTTGATATGTCAAGCGGCCGTTCTCATCGGCTGCGCATGAGTCGCCGCCGGCTTCGAGCAGCAGGACGCTAAATCCGGCGCTGGCCAATTTTGCGGCCAGAGGACCACCGCCTGCTCCCGATCCGACAATCACATAGTCATAGTCCCCATCGCCCATGCAGCGACCCCTTTTTCGTACCGATTGCCCGCCCTTAATTCCGTAGGAGCTAGAATGTCTTGAGATATTCGATAAGTGCCAGCTTTTCCCTGTCGCTCAGTGGAGGCTCTCCTTTTGCATAGCTGGTACCAAAATAGTGGCCGCGATTCACGATGAAATCCGGGCACTTACTCAGTTCCATCAGGGGGTGCACCAGATTTGCGAAGACCTTGCGCGCCTGCTCGTCGGTAGCATTCGGGCCAAGAGCTTTAAGATCATGCTGCAGCCGCAGGAGCAGTTGCAGCAACTTAGCATCGTGGTCGACCTTGCCGGCGAGGTCCGCGTCATCGGGCGACAAGTCGAGATTGGCCAGTAGGTCGACAGGAGTGCCCTCAGGGATGGGACCGATCTCAATGCCTCCATTCTTGAATACAGATGGCGCAAGTTGCTGTCCCACGCTGGCAAGTCCCTTCAGGTTGTCAGGGACGTAGCCCGCCGCCACTCTTATGTAGCTGGTCTTAGTGGTGCGAGCAATCAGGCTGCCTCCAACCTCGTTCCCAACCAGGTCTCCGATGACCGGGTCCTTTTCACGGCGTTCCGGCCAAAGCATCTTCGTAATTGCATCCTGAAATGCCGCCATGCGGTTCTCGACGGTGGGCGAAGGATTGTAATTATCATTGGGTGCATTCGGATTCAGGCGCCCCACGCTGTTATTGAGCAGGAACGGTGCGGTTGACCAGAGACTTACAAGAGACGGGGGGCGAGTATAACCTCTGCCGCCGGCCGGCATTTTGAAAGAGTGTGGCGTGCCGTCGTATGGATCGTAGTAAGTTATCGAACCTACGGACGGAAGATCCTTATATGTCTCTGAAGAGAAGTTATCCCAGATATTGTCGCGGATGGCATTCGTTGCCAGCGGACTGCAGGCATTCGTCTGCAGGAGCGTGACAGGTACACGGAATTCAGCGGAGAGATAATTGCCATCGAGAAAGTCAGGAGCTTTCACGATGGTCTCCATCTCGTTCTTAAATTCTGGGGTTTGCGTCCATTTCCAATAGGCATCCCAGCACTTCATGTAGCCGGGCCCAGAACATCCGCCGGGATCCATCCCAGGAGCTGGCTTGGGCAATTTGCTGGAGTGACAACGCGCGCAGCGGTCCGCGAAGACCGTCTTGCCAAGCTCGAGAGTGGCATCGTCAGCGGTCAGATACTTTGCCCCGCCGGGAGCGTCCTTCAGTTTATGCGGCGCCGTGCTTGCCAGGAAGTACAGTGCCATGTCGGGTGTCTGAGCTTCTGTTACCTGCCAGTAAACCGAATTTTTCCGAGCTACACTGATCTGGATCGGAGTGGTCGGCTTTCCACCCACAAGGGCATTGAAGTGGAGCAGCCACTCCTCGCTGAAGAGGCCAATATTCAGGTACACGCGGTTTAAAGCGCCAAGGACGCCCACAGAATCGGCTCCATCCTTGAGCACGCGCGGGGAATAAGAAGTGTTCGGCGCGACGAAATATTTCGCCAGCGGTGACGACGGCGGCACAAAGTCATTCAACTGCTTGTTATTCAGATTCTCGCCCGTCAGAGTTTCTTTGCCGAATCGAAGCGCTTGATCAAGGCGCGGCCCGACTAAGTAGATCGCGTTCATGGTACGCGGATTGTTGATGTTATCCGTCGAGACCAGCGAAGTATCTAACGTGCCGGGAAGCTGGCTATGGAAGAGTTGAAAGGCATAATTCGTAGGATCGGCCTGCCAGTCAAAGATACGGTCGATCCAGAAATATTGTGCTCCTACATTGGAGGAAAGATTCGCCCACTCCGGATGTTCGGGATCTTCAGGTGGATTGACGGGATTCGGACCCAGATGGCAAAACGCGCAGGACATTCCCACCCGGTAGGGCCGGATGAGATTCTTGTCGTTGTAGTAAGTCGGATCTGTGTAATAGCGAACCGGATTCCACTTTTTCGCCGCGGCCGCATCGAAATCCGGGTTGGGAAAGAGTCGAAGACCTAAAATTCCCGAGGCCCACCCGTAGTAGGAACCGACCGGAAGGTTTTTACCTCGCGCACCGATCTTAACGCCCGGATATTTGGCTTCGTTCTCAAAAGGATCTGGAGGGCAGTTAGGGTCGCGCTTATCAAGCCAGAGACCATAGCGTTCGCGGTCTGGGCCGGTTGCCTTGATAAAGCACGGTTCATTGACCAGTCCGAAATAACTCCATCGATTATCGCGGGAGAACTTGAGGCTGGGGTGCGAGGAAAGGACCTTAAGGAAATCCAGTGCCCCAAAGCTGGTCGCGGACAGCGTGTCCCACAAGCGGTCATTCCCGCCGCTCCACACGATCCACATGTTTCGGCCCTTCACCTCATCGGCCGTCAGCGATATACCGCCGTCCATGTCGTGGAAGTAGTCCTCGTCTGCAGCCGGGAAAGAGATGGCGGTGCGATGCGCCCGCATCGCTTCATCCCGCACTGTCCCGGGATGCGGCTGCTTCTGACAGCCGGTGATGAAAGCGGCTAAGGCCACGAATAGCGCAAGCACTGGAGTGCGCGGACAGCCCTTCATGCTGGCACCTCGAGTTCAATTCCTGGTTGGGAGCAGACGTTTCAACCGTGACCGGGGAAATGTGTATCCGATGTTTCGGAGGACGTTAGCATTTCTGCGGAACACGTGTCAAGCACCCGGCCAAAGGTGTCAATCCGGTCCGTTTTAAAACAGTTTTGTGCTGTCCAACAGCACAGTGACCGGACCTTCGTTCACCAGTGAAACCGACATCATCTCCTGGAACTGCCCGGTTTCGCAGCGAAGACCGCGCTGTCGAATCTGCGCGACGAAGTACTCGTAGAGTTCACGAGCACGTTCCGGACGGGCAGCATCGTCAAAGGAAGGTCGTTTGCCCCGGCGGACGTCGCCATGGTGGTTGCAACACCAAGCAGTACCAGCAGACCCGGTCCGATTTCGCCGACCACGTTTCCCTCGACTGAAACGGAAGCTGTCGAGACTCGCTGTACTACCGCACGCATTGCGTTTTCAGGGTAGCATCCGCGGAGGAATCGGAACTCCAATTCCCAAGCCGGAAGAGCTTACGGCTGACAGGCGAGATTGCTTGGGATACCCCATCCGAGGTGCGCGCGAAAAAGAGTCGAAGTTATCACAGGACCACTCGGTGTGCCCCAAGTCAGGCCCGAGTTTTCTTTGATGCGAAAATCCAGCTTGTTTGACACGGACTCTTGCGTTCAATGCCCGGCGCCCGGTTGGCCGGATGGTGCAGGCGCCTCCACAAGCCGGAATCGCTTGCGATCTGATTCCCGCTTCAAAGATTCCTGGTGCAGTTCAGCCAGGCGCTTGACCAGAGGCGGCAGATCGTCTTTATGGCCGCTATGACGGAGCGAGATGATGAGGTGGTATAAAGCAGTTTCATTCGATGGGTCATAGCTAAGGGCTATTTTGCATTCTTTCACCGCCTGCTCGTATTGTCCCAGGCTCATATACAAACTGGCTAACTCGCTGTGCGCGTCGACCAGATTCGGCTTGATCTTTGCGGCTTCCGCGGCGTTCTGCATGGCCTCTTTGAACTCAGCGCTTTTCGGGTCGGGTCCGTTCATCATGAGCACCTGGGCAAGCAGGAGATGCAAGAGAGGATCTTTCGGGTGATCTTTCAACTGCCCCCGCACTTGCGCCAATACAACTGCGGGACTGTTTCTTTGAAGAATGTTGAGATCGCCGGCATAGTCGCTGACACTGTGCCTGGCATCGAGTTTCTCCGCCGTCTTGAAATCAGCTTCTGCCTTGTCGTATTCGCCAAGCTGTACGTTGAGCACACCACGCGAGAGATACAGGGAGGAGTTAGCAGGAATTCTTTTGAGCCCTGCATTGAGCATATCGATTCCCACCTGAAAGGAATCGTGCGTCAGGCAAAGGACGGCAAAGAGGACATAATTTGCCGCATTCGTGGGATCGGCGACAATGGCCTGGCGTTGAAGCGCAACCGCTCGCGGCGTGTCGCCGCTCGCTTCGTATGCCTGCGACGCCAGGCTCAAAACATCCGTATCCTTTTGTTCGGGAGTCAGGAGCGGATCCAGTACCTCTATGGCTCCCTTGTCATCATGGGTCGCGACAAGAAGGACGGCAAGATCGTAGCTGGGGTATGACTGGCCCGGAAGCAGCGGGATAAGTTGGCGGAAGACGGGAATAGCCTGATCGGTCCGGCCGAGTTTGTACAGGCAATAGCCGTAAGCTTCAAGAGAAGCGGGATGGCCGGCGACCGCATCCTGACTGAGCTGGAATTGAGAGACTGCATCCTGACAGTTGCCCGACCGAGTTTCTAGCGTGCCAAGCATCTCGTGCGCAGTCATGTCGTTTGGATCGGCCTTCAGCATCCGCTGTAGCAGCGGAATGGCGCGTATGTCGTCTCTCTTGTAGAGAATTTCTACTTCACCCTTGAGAGCAGGAACGTAATCGGGCGAAATGCGAAGTGCGCGATTAAAGGCGGTGATAGCCGAAGCCTCGTTTCCCTGCAGCGCAAAGCAGATGCCCTGGAGCGTCCAGAGCTCGTTATCGCCCGGCCGATCGTGCAGCGCCGTCTTCAGAGCTTCCTGCGCCGGGCCGTATTGCTGCGATCGAATCAGCGACTCGATCTTCGCGATCGAAACTACGCCATCCTGACTCCAGAGTGACAGCGTACCTGCTATAAGAAATCCCGCGATCAGTTTCAGGCGAAACACCTTGTCACGAACTCCAACATGCGTTCTTTTCCGCGCAATGAAAGCGCGATTCATCTTCGCTTCAATGATATGGCACTTTTCTGTTCCTGCGGGGAACCTATTCGAGCGGAGCTTAGACGCTCGACCCGGGCCGTTCGTTAAATGAAGCTTTCAATATCTCGATCTTCCCAAGGTCACCAGGCAAAGATTCCGATGACGTGGGGCGGTCCGGCTACCGAATCGGTCACCGTGGTTTGCAGCAGCACTTCGAGGTCCCGATTCTGCCAGCCAGCCGGCGCTCGGGCGAGCCCATCTTCCATGTCGCGCGACGACGAAACAAACTCGCCGGCGGCTTCGGTTCCCCTGGGTCCAATCCCGGCAACCGTGACTGTAAACTGCCCGGTCTTGGAGTCAATCAGGCGGCTTACAATCGCGAAATCCTCCACCGTTTCACCATTGGGTCCGAGACGGCTAGTCCACACTCTTCCGCCCGGAACCTGCTCGCGGATCATGTACTGCCCATTGGCCCAGAGAAACGCGAAGTGCAGGTTTGAGACCAGTTGCATAGTCCACTTATTATTGAACCCCCCAATAACTGCCGCTGGAAAATTGCGAAGATCCTCGTAAGTTGCCG
The DNA here is from genome assembly GCA_035935755.1 of Occallatibacter sp. Lineage (GTDB taxonomy): Bacteria > Acidobacteriota > Terriglobia > Terriglobales > Acidobacteriaceae > Telmatobacter. The sequence goes on from DASYWU010000018.1 coordinate 67,660, forward strand.
CTGTGCCAATGCGCAACTGGGTCGTCCTGTTGAGTTTGCCAAAAAGACCTGACAAATCGAACGCGACAGAGGCATCGGCCGCTGGAACAATCTCCGGCGAAACGGAAGAAGTGCTGTTGTCAGTGTTTTCACCCGGTATCAGTGCCAGCGATGCGTGGACTGCTTTGGCTGCGCCCTCCGTCTTATCTGATGGAGCCTGCGAAGGAGGCGGGGGGTTCGTATCCGCCGGCCGGTCGGAAGCGTTCGCAAGACAAATGAGGATGGGCTGGCGGCTCGCGATCGCTGGACCCCAAAACTGCTCAAGCGCGGTGTTCGAATCCGAGGCTCGAAGCAGCGAGTGAATAAGAGCCGCGGATCCGATAATGGCGAGAAGAGCCAGCGAGGCGAAAGATACCGTCTTGAGGCGCAGCTTCGGCCGCGAGACAGAGGACATCTCGGATGCCTTCGCTGGCGCAAGCGCCTCCTTTTTCCCGGAGCCGGGCTCCCAATGAAAAACCGGAGAATACGAGCCAACCGGCAACTCGATGCGGAGTTGAAGCGATTGCGGTAGCTCCTGGTAATACTGCTCCAGCCGCCGGCGGACCTCGCCAGCCTGCACCCGAACCACGGGGTCTTCTCCGGTTGCATATCCGGGCGGACGCTGAAATACCTCGGTTCCAATCGTGCGTTCTTTGAGCCGCTCGGTGTGACCATCCAGCTTGTTCAGAACTACGAAGCGAAGGAATTGCTTGCAGCGTTCCGCATGTTTGAAGGATTTGCTGGACAGGAGATTCTCCAATTCCTGAAGCACAACCGCCCTGTTTGCCGGTTCGTGTTCCGGCAGGCCTTCGAGAATCTCGCTATTCTTCGGCGATTCAAGAACTGATTTCATGGTTTTACCTGCCACGGGATTCATCTTGGACCAGAGGCCATCCAGGCGGTAAACAGGCCGGCGACCATGTTACGCTACCCACCTCGAGGTAGGCGCACATTTGCAACTTGCTCGCTTTCTGGCCGGCCCAGAAATCGTATTCGCGACGGCCTAAGTAAAACAAGACGCGGAGTCCTTGTCAAGATGGGGAACCTGCGTCCTTATTAGGTTCAATCCGCGTTCTGCCCTGGGGCCGATCACACTGTATGGTTTTGCAGAAGAGCGCTGCGGTTTCCCGTATGAGGAATTAATTTTCCATAGAATGGGTTGCCAAACCGCATTTGTCTGCTCCTGGCCCGGATTGTCTGTGCGCATCGGCATTTGCCGACCAGGATGACCCTCCACCGCAAGCATCTTCGAAAGAGCCAGCAAATATCGCTGAATCATAGACTTAAACGGTAATAATACCGTGTGTTACTTGCGGGTTCTCGGGAATGGAATCAAACTTCCACCGGATATTGTTCTCAATCTTCCGATGGAGCCAAGAGTCGCCCGCCTGCGGGCGATAGTTGGCTGCCTCCAATCAGGCTTGATCTATGAAAACGAAAGTTGGGCCAACCTCAGGGGCTCTCAAGGGGTGGTCGGTAACCGGCCGCAAACACGCGTGTACCCGGTCTGCACTCAAAGCAGCCGCTCTGGCCGCGGCGGGAATACTTTTTCTGACGTGCTGTCCTGCCTGGAGTGCGGACTCGCAGATCGTGCTGACCCGCCAGGGCAGAACGGTCGTCCTGGAACCGTACGCACCGAACATCATTCGTATCACCCTGAGCTCCAATCATGCCGCGGCCCTGGCCGCCCCGGGCTACGGGTTTGTCGGCACGCCATCCATGACCGGGTGGACCCACCAGCAGGATTCTGACGGCTACGAGGTCGTCCGATCCGGCCGGATGGTCGTTCGCATTGCTCCCGAAAACCTTCCCGCGCCCCATGGCATGCCGCTCGACGAATTGAACCGTTCCCTGAGAGAACACTATTTCGGCGGTGGACCTCGTGGAAGGTATCCATTCGAGGACACGATCTCGATCGCAACGGCTTCCGGCAAACCGCTGCTGACCATGCGCCGCTGGGTCATGATTCCCAACCGTCCAGAAATCCCGAGCACAGTTGACGGGCAAAAAATCGATCCCGGTTCTCGCGTCTCCGCCACCTTCGACTCCCCGGCCGGCGAGCACTATTACGGATTGGGCCAGCACCAGCAGGGCTTTCTCGACCTCCGCGATCACCGCGTCGACTGCTGGCATGAGTACAACGAGATCGGGGGAGAAACGGTCTGCGTTCCTTTCATGGTGTCCAGCCGGGATTACGGCCTCATCTGGGACAATCCTTCCAAAACCAGAGTCGACCTCGGCTTCAATCTGCAAAACGTGTGGTCCTCCGACGTGGGTGATCGGGTCTCCTATTTCGTGATCGCCGGCGATAACACAGACGAGATTTACGAGGGCTACCGCCAGCTCACCGGAATCGCGCACATGTTGCCGAAAGCCGCCTACGGCTATATCCAGAGCAAAGCGATTTATCCCACTCAGGATCAGTTGCTGGCTGTTGCCAAGGGATACCGCGACCGCCATCTCCCGCTCGACATCCTCGTGGTCGATTTCCTCAACATGACCAAGCAGGGCAATCTGGATCTGGACCCGGCTCGGTGGCCCGATCCAGCCGGGATGAACAAGCAGCTCAACGCGATGGGCATAACGACTCTGCTCAGCGTCTGGCCGCACTTCTCCCCCGGCACGCTGTACTACGACATGCTGGTGAAAAAGGGATGGCTCATTCACACCGCTGACGGCAAGCCGGATTTCGGACACTTCAAGGATGTGATCGGGCCTAACATCGACACCACCAATCCCGAAGCCGCCAAATGGTGGTGGGACGCGATCCGCGATCGCTACATCAAACCCGACGGATTCGACTATATCTGGCTGGACGAAACCGAACCGGATATCGACCCGGCTCCGGACTTCTTCTACGTCGGATCCGGGCTCCGCTACTACAACGTCTATCCCCTCTTCCATACCGCGTCGGTTTACGACGGCTTCCGCCGCGACTACGGCGACAGTCGCCGCGTATTCTCCCTGGTCCGTGCCTCCTACCTCGGCGCGCAGCGAAACGGCAGCGTCTTCTGGTCGAGCGACATCATGGCCACCTGGGACATGCTCAGGCGTTCCATCTCGGCCGGGTTGGACTTCACGGCCTCCGGCATGCCCTATTGGGATACCGATATCGCAGGGTTCTTCTCCCCTCAGATCCCTGCCAATTACCGCCCGGCGCATACGCCCCTGGTCGATCCTTCCGACGCGGAAGATAACGTCGACGGCTACCTGGACTATCCCGAACTGTTTGTGCGCTGGTACGAGTGGGGAGCGTTCCAGCCCGTGATGCGCGCCCATGGAGAGCGGGAACACAACGAAGTCTGGGCCTATGGCAAGCAGGCTGAACCCATCCTGGAAAAATACCTGCGCCTGCGCTACCAATTGATGCCGTATATCTATTCTCTCGGCTATCACACCTACCAGACCGGCGCACCCTACATGCGGGCGCTGTTCATGGATTTTCCTCACGACCCGAACGTTTCCGATATTCGCGATGAGTACATGTTTGGGCCGGCCTTTCTGGTTGCGCCGGTAACCTCCCAGGGCGCCACTAGCCGCAAAGTCTACCTGCCCGCCGGAACGGATTGGTACAACTACTGGACCAACGAGCGCGTCAAGGGTGGCCAGACCGTGGAAGTTTCCGCGCCTATCGACACCCTCCCCCTCTTCATCCGCGCCGGATCCATCGTCCCGCTGGGCAGCGAAATTCTGAGCACCGCTGAGCCGCAAAAAATCGCATCAGTGCGCGTCTATCCCGGCGCTGACGGCGATTTCACCCTCTTCAACGACGACGGGAAGACCTACGCCTACGAGAAGGGCGACTCACAGATTACGCATCTGCACTGGAACGACGCGGCCGGCCGGCTTACACATACCGGACCCGAAGCCTGGACCGGACCAGACGCAAGCATTGTCAACATCGTTGGGCGTTAGAGTTCGAGGCCATTGAAACGCCCGGTCGGTTAACTCTCTCACAGAAACGGACCGCAAACGCAAAAGGAGACCGGCATGAAACGTTGGGCATGTATCACCACGTTGCTGTTACTGTTGTTCGGTTTGGGAGCCAGGACAGCCTTCGCGCAATTCACAAGCGGTATCGAGGGCATTGTGCACGACACCTCCGGAGCGGTGATTCCAGGGGCGAAGGTGACCATCACCGATACCCGCCTTGGCGTATCCAAGAGCGTTGTAACCGGATCGGACGGCTACTTCCGTTTCGACAGCATTGCGGCGTCCAGTTACGACATCAAGATTCAAATGGCAGGGTTCCAGACCTGGACCCAGTCCGGATTGAGCCTTCAAGTTGCCCAGATACGCACCCTGTCGCCCGAATTGAAAGTAGGTGCGGTCTCTACAAACGTAGAGGTCTCTGCAACGGCGGCCGCGGTCAACCTTGTGACTCCTGCCACCGGGTCGGTTATTTCTCCTGAGACGGTGCAAACCACACCGCTCTCGGGGCAGAACGTTTACGCCCTCGCTTCCTTGACTCCGGGCATGACCGGCGGTGGCGTCGTGACGGGCGGCAACGACAATTACACCAACGAATACGCCATCAACGTCAATGCCGCCGGCTTGCGCCAGGAGGAAAACGGCTACCAGATCGATGACGGATTCACCAACACCCCATCGCGTGGCGGCGGCACCTCCATCTCTCCCAATCCCGAGATCGTTCAGTCTATCGAGGTGCGCACTAACGATTTCGACGCGCAAAAAGGCAGAAACGCCGGCGCCACCGTCGACGTGTACACCAAGTCCGGCTCCAACGATTTCCACGGCACGGTCGACTACTACTTTACCAACGCTGCCCTGAGCGGGCTTACCCACTTCCAGAGCAAGGTTCCCCCTTTTACTCGCAACGAGTTCGGCGGCACCATGGGCGGCCCGGTTTTCAAGAACAAGCTCTTCTGGTTCGGCGCTATCGATGTGCTGCGAGCCAGCAACCCTAGCAGCTACACGGCTACCGTGGAGACCCAGGACTTCTACAATTGGGCGAAGACGTACGAGCCCAACACCGTAGGGTTCAAGGAAATGACCATGGCGCCGCCGCAGTCGTACCCCACCACGGGGCTGGTGCCGTATAGCTCCTACGTTAGCAGCACGCATGGCTATTTCGCGCCGCCCTCAGGCGCGGCAGGAACGGCTCTTCAGGGCATCAATATCATCGGCACCACGCCGATCAGTTATAGCTCGCCCAAGGACGGCTACCAGTGGAGCTTCCGCGTCGACGACTACATCGGCAACAGCGACCGGCTGTACGTGGATGTCATCCGCACGCGTTACACCACGCCCGGTGGTGGAACCCGCCCGGCGAGCGTTCAGGGCAACAAGAACAGTTCCGATTTCATCAACTTTAACTGGACCCACACCTTCAGCCCGCACCTGTTGAATGAAACCGGACTGAACCTCATCCGTCCCTATGGATCCAACACAACCCAGACAGCAACGGAAGGGATTCCGTACATTAATGTCACCAACCTGTCGGGATTCGGTTCCTGGGCGCCGGGCAATTTCACCCAGAGTACCTATAGCTGGCGCGATGTGATGACGGCGAACATCAACACGCACACGCTTAAGTTCGGAGTGGATCTCTTCAACACGCGCGAAGTGGACCACCAGCAGGGCGCCTTCACCCGGCCCACTTACAACTTCAACAACATCATCGACTTCATTCAGGATGAACCGGTCAAGCAAACTGGCCCGGCGGTGAACCTGCAAAACCACCAGCAGGCGCCGTACGATCGCGACTATCGCGACTTCATCCAGGGGTATTACCTGCAGGACGATTGGAAGCTTAATCCGCGGTTCACGCTGAACCTCGGCATCCGCTACGACGTGATGATGAACTTCTTCAGCATCAACCGGCCCATCTTGAGTAAATTCAACCTCGGCTCCGGTTCCACCTGGAACGCACAGGTCGCTGCCGGCACCGCCTCCCTGGCCCACACGGACCACGTCCTCAACCACAACATCGGCGGATTCACGCCGCGCGTCGGCTTCGCCTGGGACCTCTTCGGCAACGGAAAGACGGCGCTGCGCGGCGGCTTTGGCATGTTTGAGGATCAGCCGCCCTACCTCCACATCACCGACTCGACCGCCGGCAACCTGCCCAACTACTTCACCCCGGTCGACGACGTCACTGCGGGCCAGCCTACTCCAACGCCCTTCATCTGCACCCCAAACGGCGCATGGAATGTGACCTGTCCGGTCTTGGACACCAGCAACGCCACTGTCGATCCAACCACTGGAGCGCTCTTGATCAATGGCGTCGTCCAGCGGGCACAGATGGGCGGCTACAATCCCAACTTCAAAATGCAGCAGGTTGAGGCGTGGTCGCTAAGCGTGCAGCAGCAATTCCAGAACAACCTGATCATGGAGATAAACTACTCCGGCACCGAAGCGCATCACCTGCTCGAATTCAACAACGACATCAACCGCTTCTCCGGCGACCTGATCCAGAACAACAACAAGCTGACGCGTCTCAATCCCAACTTCCAGACGACCGCGTGGGGTAACTCCGACGCTAACTCTTTTGGCAACTTCGGCTCCGTCTCCATCCAGCGCTCGTTTACACACGGTCTCGCTCTGCACGCCATTTACGGCTACGGAAAGGCCCTGGACGAGATGAGCCAGGCGCAGTCGCTCGACAGCGGTTCCATTACCCAGAACACAAACGACGTGTACATTTCGAATGATCTGAAGTACCAGCGCGGGCGCGCCGACTTCGACATCCGCCAGCAGTTCACGGCCGATGGTGTCTGGGACGTGCCCGCTCCCTATTCCAGCCGGGCGCTCAGGTCCATCCTTGGCGGATGGGAATTCGGTGGCGACTGGGTCGGATACACCGGACTGCCTTTTACCGCTCACAATGGCTCGTCCTTCGTTCCGGTCTGTAGCGGTGGAGCGGCTCTTGTCAACAACCAATGCCCGGCAGGCACAACCATCGTAGGAGATGCCGGCGGCGACTACAACGCCGATGGCACCAACGACGATTTACCCAACGTGCCTTCATTTGGGCGGCACTTAAGCGGACAATCGAAGACTCAGTTCCTCAACGGCATCTTCAAGGCCTCCGATTTTCCAGCGCCCGCTCTGGGTCTGCCAGGCAGCCTCGGCCGCAACACCTACGACAACCCCGGCTACAAGATCATGAACTTCACCTTCGAGAAGTACTTCAATGCTCCCTGGTTCTTCTCGGAAAAAATCAAGATCGAGGCCAAGGGCGAAGTCTTCAATCTCTTCAACCGCACCAACCTCCAGAGTGTCGACTCCAATCTTTCCGACAGCAACTTTGGAAAATCCACCAGCCAGTTGCCGCCGCGCAGCCTGCAATTGCACCTGCGCGCCAGCTTCTGAGCGCTTCGAGCAAAAGCCGGCGGCAAACAGCCGCCGGCTTTTTTTTGAGCAGCGATCTTCGGCAAAGCGAGCTCAATTACCGTCAGGCCGACCCCGGCATCGCACCTCGAGTCGAAGCGCAAGCGTAGAAAGCAGTGATACGCTGGCGTGGACTAATTTTCCCGCGAGCCAGTACGTGCGCGAGTCCAGCGAATAGAGGAGGTGTCTATGCCCGGAGCCCTTAACAGCAGAACGATCGCCTCTCTCTTTCTCTTGCTGGCAATTGTGTGGCTCTCCGCTGTTCCACGCGCGCAAGCACAAGCCTCGCGCATCGATTCACGCTTCGCTCCCGGACACTCCGCCACCCCTCCCGAATCGGACGCTTACCGCCAGGTCCAGCAGCGCCTGGCTCAGGGCTGGAACACCTGGGACGTGGATAGCGTGACTACGCAGGTCTTGCTGCCCGAAGGCCTCGCCATCCACGCGTCGCTAAAGCACAACACCACCGAGGGCAGCGATGCCTTCCTCGGCAACGCGCTAATCGGCCGCCTCACTCCCGGCGCTGAGCAGGTTACTCCCGGCCCGCACTCCTGGAACGGCAGCTATACCGATCTGCGCATCTCCTGGCACGGAGACAACTGGCGCATCCAGACTGCCCACGATGGAAATGACGTGGTTACCCTCGCCACGCCGCTGCCTCGCGAAAGCAAAGCCGCCCTGCCGCCCACCATTATCTTCTCCGTCGACTTCCTCTGGAACCGCCCCGGAACTGCATCGCGCCATGCAGACGTCATCGAAGCCCGCGGCTCCGCCGGCGATATCCCCATCTACTGCACCTGCGCGCTTCCTGGCTCAGCACCGCAGAGTGAACTGATCGATATTCCCATGGGCGGTCCATATTTCTCCGCCGATCTCACCGGACCTGTCGGCCTGAGCACCGGCAGGCGCCGCTCCCTGGCCGAGATTGAAGCGGCCATCGATGCGCAGAGCAAGGCATATGAAAACTCGCTGGGCAAAGGCGAAACGGCTCACATCGTGGATGCCATTGAAACTACGCTGGGCTGGGACACCATCTACGAACCGAGCCACGATCGCGTCGTCTCGCCCGTGAGCCGCGTCTGGAGCGTGCAATGGGGCGGCTATGTCATCTTCGACTGGGACACTTTCTTTGCGGCAACCATGGCCGGCATCGGCGACCGCGATCTCGCCTACGCCAACGCCCTCGAAACACTCCGCGAAGAAACCTCCGAGGGCTTTGTCCCTAACTACGCCCGCGGCGGAGGATGGAAGAGCTTCGACCGCTCGGAGCCCCCGGTCGGCGCGATCACGGTACTCGGCCTCTACCGCAAATTCCACGACCGATGGTTTCTTGAAGACGCGTTTGAGCCGCTCCTTAAGTGGAATCGCTGGTGGAACGAACACCGCCAGATCGACGGTTACATGGCATGGGGCAGCGACGGCCAAGATGTCCCGGGCAATCTCGATGACGGCTCGCGCGGCACCCGGATCGGCGCCATCCTCGAATCCGGTCTGGACAACAGTCCCATGTACGACGGCGCCACATACAACGCGCAAACTCATGTGCTCGAATATGCGGATGTCGGCCTGATGAGCATGTACATCGCCGATTGCGATGCCCTGGCGCAAATGGCTCAAGTCCTGAACCGGCCCGACGTAGAACAGGAACTTAAAGAGCGCAGCGCCCGCTTCCGTGCAAAACTGGCGACTCTGTGGAATCCCCAGGCGGGGATCTTCCTCAACAAAGACCTGCACACCGGAAAATTCAATACCCGGCTCTCGCCCACAAACTTCTATCCCATGCTGGCCCACGCGGCCACCCCGGAGCAGGCCCAGACCATGATTCAGAAGCACCTGCTTAATCCAAAGGAGTTCTGGGGCGAGTGGATCATCCCCTCCATCGAGCGCGACGATCCCGCATTCCACGACCAGAATTATTGGCGCGGCCGCATCTGGGGACCCATGAACTATCTTGTCTACCTTGGTTTGTGCAACTACCAGAATTCCCAGGTGCGTCAGCAGTTCGCGCAGAAATCGTACGCGCTCTTCCTCAAGGAATGGACCCAGAACCGTCACGTGCACGAAAACTACAACGCCATCACCGGCACCGGCGACGACGTCCGCAACAGCGACCGCTTTTACCATTGGGGCGCGCTCCTTGGATACGTGGAATATCTCGAAAAAGACCGGGGCCACGACTGACGGCCCAGGGGCATCACAGAACATGAGGTTTAATTTGATTGGGTTAGACTCACCTATTGGGGCCGGTTGGCGGCGCCGCGGAACTGGACCCTCAGATTCGTCTAAAATGCTAGGCAGGTTGTTCATTTGCCAGTAAAAGTCAAAGTTCCCCGCTTCGCAGTCAAAGTCACCCGGCGTAACGTCCTGATCCTCGTAGCCGGCGTCTGTGCCGTAGGCCTTGTGGTAGGCCTGTCGATCTTCTTCTCGTACTGGAACAAGTACGGGACGATCGTCAATAACCGCCTCAAAGAGCCATTGTTTGTGCACACGGCGCAAATCTATGCCGCGCCGCCGGAAGTGCGCCCGGGGCAGACGCTCACCGCGCAATGGGTGGTCGGCGAGCTGCAGCAGGCGGGATATACCCTCCAGGGGCAGACGCCCGCTTCCAGCATGGGGACCTACGGAACGGGACCGGGAACAGTGATGGTGAACCCGGGACCGAATTCCTACCACGCCCAGGATCCGGCAACCGTCAGTTTTTCCAACGGATCTGTCAGCCAGATTATAGGAGCCCACGGGGAACAACTCGCCGCATACGAACTGGAGCCGCTGCTGGTAACCGGCCTCTCCGATGAGAGCCGGGCCAAGCGCCGGCTGGTGGCCTACAACGATCTGCCGCGGTACATGGTGCCGGCGGTAACGTCGATCGAAGACCGGCGATTCTTTCAGCACGGCGCGCTGGATTACGACGGGGTCGCGCGCTCGGCATTGAACGACCTCAGGCCGGGTCGCCACACGCTGGAAGGCGCTTCGACCATCGACATGCAGTTGGCGAAGATGTTCTTTCTGACACCGCAGCGTACCTTCAAGCGGAAGTTTCTTCAGGTAATCATCGCGCTGCAGTTGGAACATCACTTCTCCAAGCAGCAGATTTTCCAGATGTATGCGAATGAAGTGCCGCTGGGCGAAGTGGGCAGCTACGCCATTGACGGCTTCGGCGAAGCGGCGCAGGCATATTTCGGCAAAGACGTGGGGCAACTGAATCTGCCGCAATGCGCTCTGCTGGCGGGCATGATCCAGAGCCCAAGCTGGCTGAATCCCTTCCGGCACCCGCAGCGTGCGATGGTCAGGCGCAACGTGGTGCTCGACGCCATGGTGGAAACGGGCGCCATCACCAAACAGCAGGCGGAGCAGGCGAAGTCCACGCCGGTGGACGTGGTGCCGGGCGCCTTCGATTCGGGCGACGCGCCATGGTTCACTGAGCTGGTCCGGCAACAGTTGCAGCAGCAACTCCAGGATCCGAACTACAACGAGCAGGGATTGCGCATCTACACCTCGCTCGATCCGGATTTGCAGCAGGTGGCGCAGAACGCGGTAGCCGAAGGCATCCAGCAGACGGACAAAGTGGTTCGCGCTCGCTACGAGCGGCGTGTGCGCCTCGATAAAAAGCGCGGGATCAAGCCGCCGCCGCTGGTCTATCCGCAGGTGGCTCTTGTCGCACTGAATCCGCACACAGGGCAGGTGCTGGCGCTGGTGGGCGGACGGAATTACGCGGCCAGCCAGCTCGACCATGTCATCGCGCACCGCCCGACGGGATCGATTTTCAAACCGTTTGTGTACGCGGCAGCATTCAATACCGCAGTCTCGGGTACACAACTGACCAATCCCAGCGGGCAGAGCGGCATCTTTACCCCGCTGACCATCCTGCACGACGAGCCGACGACGTTCACCTTCGCCAACAATCAGACGTATTCGCCGCACGATTTTAACAACGAATATTACGGTGATGTTCCCGCCGTCGAAGCTTTGTACCGTTCGCTGAATAACGCGACCGTCGAATTAGCGGAGATGGTGGGCTACGACAACGTGGCCAACCTGGCGCGGGCCGCCGGAATTTCGTCGGTACAGGCCACGCCGGCGATGGCCATCGGATCCTACGACGCGACGCCGATGGAGATGGCCGGCGCATACACGGTCTTCGCCAACGGCGGCGTGAAAATCGACCCGTGGATGCTGGCCAGCGTGCGCGCGCCCAACGGCAACATCATTGCGAATTACTCGCCCAAGACAACGACCCTGCTGGATCCGCGGGTATCTTTCCTGACCGTGGGCCTGATGGAGCAGGTGCTCAACAATCGCTATGGAACGGGTGCGGGGATGCGCTCGATAGGCTTCACCGCGCCGGCGGCTGCCAAGACGGGCACTTCGCACGACGCCTGGTTCGCGGGCTTCACCAGCAACCTGCTCTGCGTGGTCTGGGTGGGGAACGATGACTACAGCCAGTTGAACATCGAAGGTGACCGGGCCGCGGGGCCAATCTGGGGCGACTTCATGAAAGAGGCGGTAAAGTTGCCGGAGTACTCCGACACCGAGCAATTCAATCCGCCGCCAGGTGTAGTGCAGGTGCAGTTGGACAACACCACTGACCTGCTGGCGGACGCAGCCTGTCCCGATGACTGGACGGCCACCTTCCTCGAAGGCACGGAGCCGACCCAGACCTGCGACCATCCGATTGGCCTGCCCGGCGTCCTGCAGAAGATCTTTGGACTCGGGAAGCAGCCTTTCAACGGGCCCGCGCCGCCCAAAGTAGTTCAGCAGGGCAATCAGCCGCCGCAGAGCGCGGCTCCGGCGCAACCGGCGCAAGGGCAGAATCAGAACGCTCAGCAGGCTCCTGAACAAAAGAAGAAGAAGCCTGGATTCTGGGCGCGGCTATTCGGGAAGCATGACGATTCTCAGGACCAGCAGAACCAGAAGCACTAGACATGGAGATTGTCACACTCTCACCTTTCACCACAAGCAGGGAACTGGTGCTGCGGAGGCCTGGCAAAAGACAGCCGGGTTCCCCCGGCTTTTCAACCAGTCTTTGTCAAGGTGGGGAATCAAGATGTGAATCTACAAGGAGGGAAACTACCAGGTTGGTCTGGTACCTACGCAGAGAGTTAGAAGGGGACTGGTTGCTTACAGAAAGCATAGCACAAGAAACGGGGGGCCAGCGGCCTGGCGGAACAGGTTCAGCGCATCGGAAGCGGTATTGCGCTTTTGCAGCCGCTTCGAACCACCTTTGCCCGCGGCGGTATCGCTCGCCAGGGCGGCGCCGTTATTCAGTTCTGAGGGCCTGCGCCGGTTCGATCGAGGCCGCCCGCCGCGCCGGGATCAGCGCCGCCATGGCTGCTGCGGCGGCCAGGGTCAGGACCGCGCCGGCAAGGACACCCGCACCTACCGTCTTGATCTCATAAAGTTGCGACGCCACATAATGCACGCACAAGATTGCCGTGGGAACGCCGACGGCCAGACCCAGCAGGACTTGAAGCATAGCCCCGCGCATCACCATCGCTGTCACCCCGGTGCGGTCGGCGCCAAGCGCCATGCGAATGCCGATCTCCGCCGTCCTGCGCGCCACCGAGTAGGCGGTTACACCGTAAAGGCCCAGAGTAGCCAGCGCAAGCGCCAGCAGAGCAAAGAGCATGGTAAGGCGCGCCAACATGCGGCCGTCGTTGAACTGGTCTGCAATTTGCCGGCTGAAGGTCTGGAACTTGACCACGCTGAGGTTGGGATTGATTGCCGCCAGGGTGTGCCTGGCGAGGTCCTCCATCTGCGCAATGGGGCGCGTGGTTTTCAGGACGATTGCGCCCGCGTAGAGACTGTCGTCCCGATCGATGGGGCTCTTGTCGCTGGGAACCCGTTGCAGCAGCGGGGTGAAAAACATCAGGTGATCTCTCCAGCGGGCATCGGTGTAAGCCGTGTCTTCAACAACACCGACGATCTCGAAATCGCCTGCGGTTTTGGTGCCGCCCCCAAAGTGGCGCCCGAGGGGGTTTTCACCAGGATGAAAGAGCTGCTTGACGAACGATTCATTGACCACGGCGACCGGAGTAGAGCCGGGCACGTCCTGCGCTTCGATGCCGCGACCGCGGAGCAAGTGTGTGCCCACGGAGTCGAAGTATTCGGGGCTGACGCGCACGGCTGCCGACTCAAGATGAGGATCGGGCTTGCCCTGCACCACCACGCTCCAACTATCGTTGTCGTCTTCCATAGGGGTGTAAGAGCTGATGCCGACTTTTTCCACGCCGGGCAGCGCGTGGAAGCGCTCCTCGATGGTGTGGTAAAGATCGGCGAGCTGGACCTGCTTGTAGCCGGCGGTTTGCGGATTGATGTGCACGATGTAGCGGTTCGTCGGATCGAGATGGAGTTTGATGTGCGTGAGCTTGTTGAGGCTCTCGGCAAAGAGCCCGGCGCCGACGAGCAGGACGAGAGAAAGCGCGGCCTGTATGACGACAAATGCGCGCAGAAATAACGTGGATCCGCGGGCCACGTGCGCTCTGTCGCCGCGCAGGGCGTCCGCTGGCTGAACACGCGAAGAGATAAGCGCGGGTGCAACTCCGAAGACAATGCCGGTGAGGAGCGACAGTGCGCAGGCAAAACCGAGAACGATCGGCGACGGACTGGCGTGGATGGGCATGTTCTGCGCATCGGGAAAAGCCATGGCAAGCAGCATGCGGGTTCCGGCCCATGCCACGACAAGGCCGGCGATGCCGCCAAGACCCGCCAGCAGGATGCTTTCCGTGAGCAACTGGCGAATAATTCGTGCGCGGCGCGCGCCGAGCGCGGTTCTCATGCTGATTTCCGCGCGACGGGCCGTGCCGCGGACGAGGAGAAGGTTGGCTACGTTGGCGCAGGCGATGAGAAGAACGATGGCGGAGATCCACATGAGCAGAGCCACCTGCTCGTTATATTGCGCCTGCATGGCCTGAATTCCGGCGCCGCCCGGGGTGAGAGTTACATGCAGGCGTGCGAGGCGGGTGGGACCATCGGCACCGCTGTAGTGCCTGGTGGCGGCAAGCTGGCGACGTAACAGCGAGCTGACCTTTTGCTGCAATGCCGGGAGTGAGACGTCGGGCCTGATGCGGCCGACGAGGTAGAGCCACTGCATGTCGGAATTGCGAACGTATGGCACGTTTGCGATCGTGGGCATCGTTTGGATGGGCAGGTAGAACTCGGGCGGCGTGCTGAGCAGGCGATCGCCATAGAACCCCCGAGGCGCGATGCCGACGATGGTGACCGGCTGGGTGTTGACGCGGAATGTGCTGCCGATGATGGACGGATCGCTGTGGTACTCGCTGGTCCAGGTGGAGTAGCTCATGACCGCGGTGAGCGAAGACGAGACCTGGTCGTCGGAGTCAAGGAGCAGGCGGCCGGCGGCGGCATGCAAGCCGAAAGTGCGGAAATAATTGCCGGAGACGAACTCGCCCATGACGGAGCGTGGCGCATCGTTGGACCCGTCCGGTCGCACCACGACAGGCCGATAGCCGAATCCAGCCTGCATGGCGGCGAGGTCCTGCAACTCGGGAAGATTCTGCTTCAGGAATTGATAGCTGTCGGTGGAAAAAAGGGCGTACTCGCCGTTCCTGCCGATGCCGATGCCGACGCAACAGTTGTTGCCATTGCCGAGGCGGATGAGCGATTGCGGACTGGCGACGGGAAGCTGGCGGAGCATGAGCGCGTTGACGAGCGTGAAAATGGACGCGTTGGCGCCGATGCCCAGGGCGAGGGTGACCACGACAACGATGGTGAAGGCCGGCGCGCGGCGCAGGAGGCGCGCGGCGTAGCGGATATCCTGGAGCACGGTTTCGATGAGCGGCAGACTTTCTTCGTCGTGATAATGCTCGCGGATGGACTCGACCGGGCCGAGCTTGAGGATAGCCTGGCGGCGCGCCTCGGCGGGCGACATGCCGGCGCGGAGGTTTTCTTCGGTCTGGCCGGCGATGTGCAATTCCATCTCTTCGCGCAGGCGTTCATTCAGTGAGCGGGCAGTTGCGAGATTCCATACCCGGGCCCAGAGACGGTTCAGAGCTCTCATGCCAGGTCCTCCGCTTTCACTTCGAAAAATCGCGCGATGATCGCGGCGGTCTGCTCCCATTCCCGCGTCTCGGCTTCCAGAAGCTTGTGCCCAGCCCGGGTTAGCCGGTAAAACCTCGCCCGGCGATTGTTCTCGGACGGCCCCCAGTCTGACGCTACGGCGCCCTCCTGTTCCAGCCGAAGCAGCACCGGATACAGCGTTCCCTGGTTAACCGAAAGCAGATCGCCGCTAATCTGCTCGATGCGCCGCGCAATTCCGTATCCGTGCAGAGCTCCCAGGACATCGAGCGTCTTCAGCACCATCAGCGCCAGCGTACCCTGTTGCACATCCGTCTTCTGTTTCATTCCGCCGTTCCTTTTGGTTTCCCAAAGAAGGATGCCACATCCTCCTTTGGGAAAGCAACAGAAAAGCGGAGGACGACGGCCGAGGGCTTACGGACCAGGTTCGCGCGGAAATTGCCTTGCTTTTGCGGGGAATGAATCCGAGGCTGGGGCTCCTAGCCAACAGCCACAGAGACGGGCTGCCGCGCCTGCGGGTGTGCGGCGCTGGGAACCTTGCGTTCTTTCCAGCGGAGGATACGGGATTCCATGCCGTACCAGAGGCCATAGGCAACGGCGAGGCTGAGCGCGAGGCCGAGAGCGCGGGCGCAGATGACATCGGCGTGGCGCGAGAGAGCAAAATGCTGCACGATGTTTTCGCTGACGATGAGCAGCGGGTAATGGAAGAGATAGAGGCTGTAGCTGACCATTCCAATGGAGCGGAGCCATTTTGCGCGCAGAGGGCGGACCCAGAACTGGTCTCCGCCGGCATGGCGGACGATGGCGTAGATAACCAGGGCAAAACTGAAGTCGGCAAGCACCAGGCCGACGACCGAGAGCACTATGGGGTGAGCGGCTGGTCCGAAAACAAGCCAGAAAACTACTGCGGCGAGCGGCACGAAGATGGCCAGGCGATCGAAGTGAATGTCGGTGCATTCCCATTTTTCAGGAGCGATGTGCCGCCAGCGAATGAGTAGTGCGACAGCCGAGCCGTAAGCCAGCGCGTCCATGCGGCAGTAAAAGAGGTAAATCTCATCGGCCTGCGGCGTGTGCAGCAACCAGCGAAGAATCGGGGCAGCCACAATCATCGCCGCGAGAATGGCCGTGAAGCGTTTTTCGGTGGTGAAGCGCACCACTGGCGCCCAGAGGGTATAGTAGATCTCCTCGATAGACAGCGACCAGCACACTCCCAGACCCAAGAGCACAATGAACGGCGGCCCTGGCGGCTGGGCGTGCACCGCGGCGGATGCCGGCATTATCAGGCTCGTGTAATAGAGAACGTATTTGAGCCAGAACGCCAATGTGCCCGGCTGGCGCAAGGCAATGGAAACCCCCAGGTATACAGCGACGCCGAGAAAGAAAGGCGGGAAAATGCGCAAAGCACGACGCAAATAGAAAGATCTGAAGTAGTGCTGCTTGTTGCGGAGTTCGAGAAGAATGCCGGTGATAAGGAATCCGGACAGCACGAAGAAGAGGTCAACCCCGAGCAGGCCATAACGGGAACCAGAGGCAGGCAGCCAGTCGAAATAATGATTGTCAATAACAGCTAGTATGGCAATCGCGCGGAGGCCATCCAGCTCTTGGATACGCATACTCATCTCTGCACCCGGTCAGAATGCAGTAAGCCGGGAGAAATGGCTGCTGCGAGGGCCTTCGCGACTGGGAATATTCCCAATATACCGCAGGAATTGCCGTGGCCCAAATATCACAAAAGCCCCATTCACCCCGCCTTTCGCGCGGATCTTTTCGACAAAGGTGGAGAGGCGCTCGAGCCCGCGGTTCATTTGCCGGCAGCCTGGGAGCAGAGCCGCAACAATGCCTCGAACTGCCTGCGAAGAGCAAGGCGCTCAAGCTGATTTCGACTGCGGCGTAACTGCTCTCAGGCTCCCGTGAATCATTGCGGCTTTCTGTAATATTGGTTGCGCGCGCCGGGAGTGGATGCGCTGCCGGCGACCTGCGCTTCTGCATCGTGATTGTGCGCCAGCGGAGCGCTCAACGTGATGCCGGTACCGGAGATTTGCGTGCCGGCAGCGTGCGCGTGCGCCAGCGGAGCACTCACGGTGATGGCGGCAGTAGGGAATCGCTCAATGGAGGCGATGGTCGCGCTCTCCTGGTCGGCGCCGCTGCCGATGTCGATGGCCTGACCGTCAGTGAAGCCTCTGAAGCTGGTGACCGGTATTACGGTGGCGCCCTCAGCGGTGGCCGCGCGCGTGGTGCTGCCGCCTGCCGTGCCCACGGTCGCGATGACGGCAGAGTCGAGGTCCGCACCGGCGCCGACGCGGATGGTTTCGCCGGGGCCAAAGCCTTCGACGCTGGCGACCTTGATGTTGGTGGCTCCGGAAGAGGCAGACGCAGACAGAGTAGTGGATGGCGCGGTGACAAAATCGGCGCAGTTGCTGCCGGTTTCGTTTCCATCAGGGAAACGGCCGGCGCTGGTGTTGGCAGCGGCGGCCGGACCAAAGAAGAAGCCTCCGACTGCGCCCGGAGCGGTGACGTAGCAGCCGCTCTCGCCCGGCCCTGAGGCGGCCTGGTAGCCCTGCGCGGCCCACGGGTCGACAAGTCCGCCGTAATTCAGGCTGTCGACGACAAGACCGGCTGCGTTGCGAAGGACCATGTTGCCCTGGCTGAGCGGGACGATGCGATTGCCAAAACTGACCATGGTCGTGGAAAGAGTGGGCCCTCCGAACCACTGGTTGGGTTCGGGCTGGCCCTGGTACCCGGCGGTGCTGACGGCGGCATCGCGCACTACCGCGTCGATGGGCTGGTCGTGCGCGAGCGCCTCGTCGAGCGTGATGCCGGCGCCGAGCGCCTGTACGGGTTCGTTGCTGGTGTGCGCGAACGAAGTGGCCGGCTGGAAGGTGATGCCTGTCCCGCGGTCGCTGAAGGGAAGATTGGCGGCGTGGTCAAACTTGAGCGGGGCAGCGAGATCGAGTCCGGTGCCGGGCTCTATCGCATCTTCGTCGTTGATATGCGAGTGCATCAGCGCTGGGCTGAAGTCGATGCCCGAGCCGTGCGGCCCTGCGGTGCCGATGGAAGCAATGGTGACGGTCTCGCGGGTGGCCGGGGTGCCGATGGTGATTTTATCGCCCACATTCAGGCCACGCTCACCGCGGAATTTTATGTTGGTGGCTCCGGCGGCCGCGTCTGCTGCCAGCTTCACGCGGGTGGACGGCGTGCCGATGTGGGCGACGGTGACCGTTTCAGTCCCGTGCCCTTTGCTGTCGATGTCAAGGCGGATTTTGTCGCCTACGGAGATGTCAGCGACCGAGGTCACCTTGATGTTGGTGGCGCCGGCTTCTGCGTCCGCCGCCAGATAGGCTTGCGTACCAGGCTTGCCCACCGCGGTGACCGTGGCGACTTCGTATTGCTCGATGGTTTTGGCGACTGCCGGGTAAGTGGCGCCGTAGCCAAGGGCGATCTTCTGGCCCACCACGAAGCCCGCGGTGCTGGCGACGGGCACGTTGGTGGCTCCGGCGGGGATGGTGACGATGGGGCCGTCGGGGAGCGGCTGCCAGACCGTCGTATTGCTGGCAGCGGCGGTGCCTGTCTGGGAGATCTTGTGGGTTTCGGCGCTGGCGCCAGTGCCGATGGTGACGGTGTCGCCGGGGTTCATGCCGGTGGTGCTGCGGACGTAGATGGTCGTGTCGCCCTTACGTGCGGGTATGGCCAGGCCGGAGTTGGCGAGGCCGAGGAGATAAAAAGCGTGGGCAGCGAGCTTGGTGCCGGCAGGAATTTTGATTGAAGAGAAGACGGCGTGCTGCGTCGGGTGCTCAATGAGCGTGTAGTTGGAGATGTCTTCGCTGCGATCGCCGGCGTTGTAGAGCTCAATGAACGAGTCGGTGGTGTTGGTGGGCGGGCCGGAGCTGATGCGGAATTCGTTGATGCGAATCGGGGCGGCGTTGCGGACCTTTTCGGCCGCGACTTCGGACTGCTTCGCATTCGTGGTCTGGTTCGTCCAGCGCGCGCGGGCGACGAGATCACCGTTGAAGGCGGCCGGCCCGGAGGTGATGCTGAAGGTGGCGCTGACACTGGCGCCGGGCGCGACGACCTCAGAGAAGTTCTTCGATTTGCCGGATGCTCCCTGAACCTTGGTACTCCACCTGTTCGGAGTGGAGATGCTCAACTCCAGGTTGGTCGCGGGCGCGCCGGTGGTGTTGGTGAAAGTGACAGTGGTGTCCTGCGAGGACCCGGGCGAAAAAGTCTGCAGCCCCGGCGGAGCGGATGCGGCCGATGCCGGCGCGAGGCTCAGCGACTCCACCGCGTACTTGGCCGCGACGATGTTGGCCTGCACCTGCTGATCGGTGGCGTCGGATGGGAAAGTGCCCGCGGCGGTCACTGCGCCCTCATAGAATGTGCCCTGCGAGCCGTTGCTGTTGTCGCCGCCGTTGCCGAGCAGGATAGCGCCTTGCTTGCGCATGGGATCGTACGTCGCGTTGACGCGGGGCCCGCTGAACATGACGGAAAGCTCGCCCTCCTGCGCATTGCCGCCCATTGAGCTCCAGTGATGCGGCTCGCCCTTGGCGATGGCCGTTGTGAATCGCCAGTCGATGCTGGGCAGGTTAGCGCAATGTTTCGAACCATCGGGATTCACGCAGCCGACGAGGTTGTTTTCCTGGTCGGTCATGATCCAGGGCCCGTTGCCGTTGCCGTGATACCAGGCGCCGGCGACGCCGAAGTAGGCGGTCTCCATGGTGCCGTTATCGTCATCTCGGCTGTCGATTTCGGCATTGCCGTAATCGAAGCAGCAGCCGGAATTGTAGTGCCGCCCGTTGATCACCCAATACTGGCCCTCGGCCTGGTCATCGACGGCGGTGCCCTTAGGCGCATCGTTGCGGAGGCCCATGCCCGGCTCGATGAAGACGCCATACACCCTGTGGCCGCCCATAATCGAGATCGGCGCCATGTCGGCGACAGGAATATTGTTGAATCCGCCCATGGAGGGGCCGCTGAATCCACCCCGAGGCGCCTGCGTGAGGTCGTTGTGGTTTGGAGACTGATCGTAGATCGTGGTGATCCAACAGTAAGTGTTGGCGCAGAAGGCGTCCTGCGCCGCGGCGTTGGCGTAGCCGCCAGCATCGTTCCCGCGAGGCTGGACGACGCCGATGTCGAGAGTCGTGCCGTCAGACTGGCGCAGCACCTGGTAAAGCGGTCCGTTATAGGAGGCGTAGAGCGCGCGCGTGGTGCTGTGCGCGGCCACGCAGGGATCTCCCGCGGCGGCATAGATGTCGCACGGGCCCTGTGGCCTGGACGAACCGGATTGCGCCATGATGGATGTGCTTCCAAAGAGCGTGAACGCGATTGCGAGAATAAGGGCGAGATCGATTCTGATTTTCATGCTTGTCCACTCCGCCTCGCCGGATTGGTCACGGCGTATTGAGTTCTCAAAATTCATGGAAACGGTGCTTCGAGAAATCGTATACCAATATACAATTCCACGGGAGCATTGCAAGGCAGGAGGGCGCGGGGAATACGTATTCCGCTTTGAGGAGCAATCACCGAAGACCGCGGGTCAGTAATCCATCGGGTAGAAGAGCGTGCAGCGACAAATGCCACCCCCAAAAAGAAGAAAATCCGGCGCAATATCTCCGGCGCGGAGAGCAGCCTTCGATGTGCTGCTGGCGGTGGAGCGCGGGCCCGGGCACTCCGACGAGTTGCTGCGCGGATCGGCCATGGACGCACTTGCGCAGGCAGATCGCAATCTGGCCACGGCCCTGGTGCTGGGCGTGCTGCGATGGCAGATCTCGCTCGACGAGCGTATTCGGCCGCTCCTGAAACGCCCCGGCGCCAGGCTCGATGCGGAAGTTCTCATCGCCTTGCGCATGGGCGCGTTTCAACTGCTCTATCTCGATCGCATTCCGGCCCATGCGGCGATCGACGAAAGCGTGGAGTTGGCCAAGCGTGCGGGACATCGCTTCGCCGCCGGAATGGTGAATGCCGTGCTGCGCAGCCTGGCGCGTGGAGTTGCAGCGCGCGACGGCGAAGACCTGAGAGTTTTGGAGGAGGACTTTGCCGCCGCCCATCCCGCATGGATGGTGCAACGGTGGGAACGCTCATTCGGGGCGGAAGCAGCATGCGCCATCTGCAGGCATGGCCAGCAGGCCCCGCGCATAGCCGTGCGGCTGAAGGACGCGCAGACCGAGGAGGAACTTGCGGCTGCGGGTGTGCGGCTTGAGCCGGGAGCATTGCTCTTGTCGGCGCGAATTGTGACTGCCGGCGACGTCACGGCGACGGCCGCATTTCGCGAGGGGCGCGTGCGCATCCAGGACGAAGGCTCTCAGTTGATTGGGGAAATCGCGGCTTGCGCAGGCGGAGCATCCGGCCGGAGAGCGGAACAGATTCTGGACTTGTGCGCCGCGCCCGGTGGAAAAACACTGGTCCTTGCCGAGCGCAATCCTGAGGCGCGGATCGTAGCCTGCGAAGCCAGCCCCGCGCGGCTGGCGGCTCTGCGCGAAAGACTGGCCACTCTGGAATCGCGCGTGGAATACAGACTCGCGGATGCCGCATCGTTCGACGAATCCGGCAAGTTTGATCTTGCGCTTGCCGATGTGCCCTGCAGCGGAACCGGCACGCTGGGACGAAATCCCGAAATCCGGCACCGCCTTCGCGAGCAAGATTTTTCGCGACAGGCCGAGCGGCAGCGGTCGATTTTGCGTGCCGCACTGCGAGCGGTGCGCGAAGGCGGGCGCGTGGTTTACTCGACGTGTTCGCTGGAGCCCGAGGAAAATGAGCAGGTGGTGCATGCAGGGCTTGCGGAAAACGCGGCCCGAATCATCCCCGTCCACGAATGCATCGAGATGCTAGAGCGCACAGGCGTGCTGCTGGCCAGCGCTGCGGAACGCCTGCGTTCCTGCATCACGCCGCAAGGCGCTCTGCGCCTGATGCCGGGCACATTCGGAACCGACGGATTTTACGTGGGAATCATAGAACGGACCGCCTGATTCCGATTCCCAGTTTCTCCTGCTGTCTCGCTGACCCGCTCAGCTCTCTTCCGGTCCCAGCTTCAGCGATGCGTAATCGCGTCCAAGGTGCGCGCAGAGAGCTTCAACCACAAGTTCGTGGTCGGCGCGCTGCGGCAGCCCGGATACCGTCACGCTGCCGATAATGCCGGCGCCTTCCACATGTATCGGAAAGGACCCGCCGTGCGCGGCGAAATCGGCGATGGAGTGGCCGCGCTCTTCCAGCGTCTGACTTTTCTGTTGAAGGCTCAGACCCATGCCGTAAGAGCTGCGGTGATAGCGCGCGACCACGTTGCTTTTGCGGCGAACCCACTCGGGATTATCCGGGGTGGTGCCTTCCAGCGCAGCGTAAAAGAGCGGCTGCCCGAACCGGCGCACGTCAATCACAATCGCCAGCCCGCGTTCCTGCGCCATCGTGCGCAACCGCGTGCCCAGTTGCCAGGCTGTTTCGGCATCGAAGCGCGGCAGTCGCAGTTCGCGCTCCTGCAGAGTTACGCAAGTCAGATCTTCGCTCAGGGCCATGGTGCTTTCAGCTTACAGCGGGCAGCTTGCAGCACGCTCCTCTTACTTCACGCTTCGCGAGTCCTGCGGTGCATTTTTCAAGACCTCATACCTTCGTAACGTCTTCCACAACAGATCCCATGAAATAATGAGCCATCCCAGGAAATCGGATTCTCCCGAATGAATTGCTCTCAGGTTGTGCTGACCAAGTTGACTGAGATCGAGCGCTCCATCGGTGTGGTGGATACGTTATCATTGCGCCGCATGATTATCGAAACCCAGGATTACATCCTGCAAAACCAGAAAGAATCCATGCAGCAGCTTCGCCAGAGGCCCGCACCCGCGGCCGCAGCCGATTAGTGCGGCAACATAGTGTCTCCATTCGCTCGCCAGCTGAACTGCCTCCGCCCGGATCAATTCACCCTTTGCGCTATTACTACCTGCCTCGTCGTCTTCCCCTGCCGGATGGATACCGTGGCCCCTTCGAAAATGCAGTGGTCTCCGAGGTATTGCTCCATCGCCGCAAACATCGCCTCCGCATCTTCTCCGTGGAACAGCAGGGTCACGCTCTCCGGAATCGCGACTCTTCCCTCATAGCTCCCCAGTTCCTTCTCCGCCAGCAGTGTCCCCAGCTGTTCCGCGATCACCTTCGCGTCCTGCATGCCGTATCTGCCTCCAGGCCGGCTGCCAAATGCCAGCTCAATCAGTACCGCCCCGGGAGCATCTGGCTTCAGCCCGCCAAGTTCCACATTCGCCCGCGGAGCCTCCGCCCTGGCGCGCTTCACGCGGTCTCGCTCGTTCTCCGCCGCTTGCGCCTCATCCACTTTTCCCATGCGCGTCAGCGAGTCAATCTCAAATCCCAGATTCTCTTCCAGCGCCTCCAGGTTCGGGCTCGACGATTTTTGCCGCTCCATGCTGCTCTTCCGCAGCCACTCCACCGCCTCCGCGTCGCGGCCGGCGTCATGAAGAATCTGTCCCCGCGTCCCCAACATCGATGCCGTCAGCGAAGCATCTTCCACCTTCCCCACCGCCAGTGCGCGGTCTACCAGGCGCAGCGCCTCGTCCAGTTCCCCCATCCGCCGCCGCGCGCAGGCCATGTTGTTGAGTAGCGAAGCAATCCTCGCCAGCGGAATTCCTGGCCGTCCTTCCCGCAGCCGCAATACCCGCTCGTAATGCGCAATACTTTCCGCGTGCCTTCCCTGTTCCGAGCACAAAACTCCCAGATTCACCCAGGGTGTCGTGGCCGACTCTAACTGCGCCTTGCTCTCGTAAATCCCCGCCGCCTCCTTGTAGTACTCCTCTGCCTCCTCAGGCGCGCTTTTACGCAGTGCATTGCCCAGCGAAATCAGAACTGCGGGCGTCAGCGGCTCCCCCGGATACTCGCGCAGGATTTTGAGTGCCGCGCGCAGCAGCACCGCGGCATGTTCCTTCAGCCCGCACCGCGCATAACAAACCCCTTCCCGTTCCAGCAGCTCAGCTACCACCAGCGGCTTGCTCATCCCCATGACCAGCTCGACGGTGCGTTCATAAAGCGGAATCGCCCGGCGCAGTTCGCCCAGTTCCGCCAGCAAGCCGGCCAGCATGTTCAGGAAAGGCGCATCTTCTTTTTCGATCGCAATCGCATCCACCAGCGGCATTGCTCGCGCCCGCATCTCTGTCGCCTCAATCGGATTCCCCCGCCGTTCTTCCAGCAGCGCCCGGCAGCACATCGACAAGGGCAGCAATCCCTGCGTCTCTTCGCGCGGCAATCGCTGCGTCCCCTGCCACGCTATCTCTATCAACTGCCCTGCTGTGGTCAGATCCTTCCGCCGCAGTGCGCTGAGCCCGCGTTCCAGCAGAACCAGGCAGTAACTTGGGAATAGCTCCGTCTTGGCTTCATCTACTGACATGCGTGTCTCAAAGGCTCTGTCCGCCATGCGTGCGCGGCAGCTATTGGGGGGCGGGCGCGGCGAGTTGCGATACGAAGCGCTCCAGCGTCTTTTTATCGGCGCAATTGCTTGCTCGTCCCGCCACTGCGTCGGTCAGGCCGGGCCTGCGGGGAATGAACTCGCCGCCAATGCCATCCCGGCCCCAGCGAGTGACCACGAAATCGACCGCTATCCAGCTATCGGGCGACCCTTTCTCCATGTCGGTCCTCTGCAGCGTGAGAGAAACGATCACGCCCTCTGTCCAGCGCTCCTCAGTTATCAGGTACATGCCGCCGGGACTGATGTCGGCGATTTTCAGGCCCTGGGGCACGTCCATGGTCCAGTGATAGGCAGCCAAAGGCGGCGCTGCCACGCGATTGTTGCGGCGTCGCGGATCGGGCGGATCAAACCACTTCAGGAACCACGTCTCCAAATGCATCTCGGCCCGATCCAGGTATTCCCCGGTTTGGCGGAGCGTAACCCGGCCTAGTCCATTTACCGGCCGCCCAGAACTGGCCGCCTTTCCATTTCCATTCTTGTCCCGCGCGGGCGAATCTGGAGAAAAGGTCGTCGCTGTTGGTTCTGGAAGGGGCTCGGCCGGTGACAGTATCTCTTGCGTTCCGTTCGATTCGGTTGTCGCTGGCAACTCAACGGGTTCAGATCCAGTTGCCGCTGTGGCCTCGATAGCCGGCGCTGGCAGCTCAATGGCTTCAGACCCAATTGCCGCGGCGGCTTCGATAGCCGGCGCGGGCAAGTTCAGAGTTACTTCCTTCGCCGCTTCGCCCACCGTTTCCGTTGCTGTCGAAGCCCCCTCGATGCGCACGGGTTCGGCCGGTTGGGGCGTCTCTTCGGCTTCACGCTCCACTGCCGCTACTTCCTGCGCCGGCGGAGGCATCTCCGGTAATACCGGCGCTTCGAAGATGCGCAGTGCTGACGATGGCCTTGGCGGCGCCGGCGTCGGGGACTCGAGCAGCGGAAAATTTTCCTGCGCCGGTGTGAGGATCTCAGCGACGCTTTGTGCAGCGGCTGGAGTTGCCACCTCTGGCTCGGCGGCAGTTTCCTTTGCCGCATTCTCAGCCACCTCATCAGCGAAGCGGACGCGCCTAGGCGGCCTGGTGGAGACGTTGCGTTCGCGGGGAGCGGCATATCGCCCTTTGCCCCCGCGATGCCCTCTGCGTCTTCTAAGTCCGTTTACGCCTGCTGCGCGACGGTTCGGCTGCACCACGCCCCGAGCATCGGTTCTCCGCGGTTCAGATTCCGCAAGCGCAGGACTCGCAGCCGGCTCTTCGACAGCAGGGCTCGGAGCGGCTATCTCAACCGCGCTTGCTGTCAACAGCTCCTGCACGGCTGCGGCGTCGCTCGGCGCCGCATCTTCCACCTCTTCCCATACTTGTGTTTCTTCCGATTCTTGCAGCGGAGCAGCGGAGATTTCACTCTCTTCGCCGCTTTCGGACTTTCTCATTGCCGGAGCTGCGGCCGGCTCTGCTTCTGCTGCCGCCGCGGCCGGCATCTCCGCGA
The DNA here is from genome assembly GCA_035935755.1 of Occallatibacter sp. Taxonomy (GTDB): domain Bacteria; phylum Acidobacteriota; class Terriglobia; order Terriglobales; family Acidobacteriaceae; genus Telmatobacter. Next base: position 93,968 of record DASYWU010000018.1, read on the forward strand.
CCGCCGGTTCAACCTCGGCTTCCGCGGTGGCGCTGTCCGTCGCCTCTGCTTCCGCCGCTTCTTCAGGAGCTACTCCTTCCGCCCTCGCTGCAACCGGCTCTGCATCTGCTGCCGCCGCGGCCGGCACTTCCGCGATCGCCGGCTCAACCTCGGCTTCTGCGGTGGCGCTGTCCGTCGCCTCTGCTGCCGCCGCTTCTTCAGGAGCCACTCCTTCCGCCCTCGCTGCAACCGGCTCTGCCTCTGCTGCCGCCGCGGCCGGCATCTCCGCGACCGCCGGCTCAACCTCGGCTTCTGCGGTGGCGCTGTCCGTCGAATCTGCAGTCGCCACTTCTTCAGGAGCTACTCCTTCCGCCGGCGCCACGACTTCCATTTCCGCCGCAATCTCTGTAGCGTCGGCCGTTTCCGGCGGAGCTTCCTCTGGCCCCAACGCGGCTGTCGCGACGGCGGCGGGCTCCGGCAGGACCGGTTCCGTCACGACCGGCGCTGCTTCTAGGGTTTCAGCTGCCGCGACGGTCGCCATTACGGTCGGCTCCGCTTCTGGCGCTTCAGCCGGTGCGACGGTCGTCATCACAACCGGCTCTGCTTCTGGCGCTGCAGCCGCCGCGACAACGGCAAGAGGTGCTTCTAATTCGGCGCTTTCCGCTGCTATCTCTGCCGAATCCGCCGATGCCGGTACTGGACCGGCTTCGCCGCCGGCCGGCCCCGCGATCTCAACGGTCGTCTCCTGCGCGCCCTCAGCCCTTTCGAGCGGTGCGGCAGTTGCTTCGGCGTGCTCGGCAATCTCATCGCTGGCAGCCAGGTGCGCCGTGGCCATTGGTGCCGGCTCTGATCCTGTGGCTTCGTCTGCGGGACTCACCACCACCGGATTGACATCAGGAGCGGTTGTGACCGCCTCCGGCTCAACCACGCTGAATGCCAACAAAGGCAGGGGGCTGTCATTCGGCGGCGGAATACCTCCCAACAGCTTGGCAAACTCCGTCCCCTGGATCGCTTGCAACAGGAAGGCGTAAGTTTCGTCATCCTCCGGAGTGCCGTCCGGTCCGCCTTCATGTCCCTTGGCCATTTCCGGCACAGGCTCATGAGGTAATTCGGAGCCGTCCGGTTGCACCGTCACCCGCATCCAGAGGGGAACCGCAGCCGGAAAGATCGGTTCGTCTTCCTTACGAGCCGTGTTTTCCTCGTGTGTCTTTTCGGCACTCATCAGCGGTTCCTGCTTCATTGAGAAACGTTCTCTGCCCCGCGGCCATCGTGCAGCCCCTCCGCAACGGCCAGCGCTGCGGTAAACTTCCCCCCCGGCTGCGATGTCGATCGAAGGCCCCGCTTCTAAGAAGCGCGACACTGGTTTTCAACAATTCTCCGATCTTTCTGCACCTCCGGCAAGATCAATCCGCTCCCACTCGTGACCGGTGGTTGGTTACTTGTGGGTCGCACCGCCAAAATTGACCAGAACCGGACCTTCCACTACTTTGGCTGGCGGGCTGAATTTCTTTCAATACATCTCTGTCCGGAACTGAACAGAATTTTGCAATTGTGAACAACTTCGCAGCTACTCGCGCCGGCGCGTAGATCTTCCTATCCCCTTCTTCTGTCGGATGTTGACTCGCATTTACGAATCGCCGCAGGCCTGGTCCTCCGATTGCTGAAGCAGGGGTAACCCAGGATCTATGGAGGGCAAAGACATGGCCTATTTCGAGCGGATGCGCGACATCATCTCCGAGCCGTTCAGTCCCGAAATCATCCGGCAGCGCAGCGCCGCCGGCTGGAAAATGGTCGCCATCGAGTGGCGGCGCGAGCTCCCAGACACCGAAGCCCCGGCGCCCGGCCAGTTCGATGAGGACGTGCCCTACGGACTGCGCGTTTCAGCCGACTGCAAGCGGCTGGAAGCCGATCCCCTCGAGCACCAGGTGCTGATGCTGATGATGGAAATGCTGGCGGACGACCGTTCTTACGCCGAGATCGTCGCCGCCCTTAACGTGAAAGGCTTTCGCATGAGGAACGGCCAGCCATGGAACCGCGTCGCCGTCTTCAATATGGTTCCGCGCCTCATCGAGGTGGGCCCCCGCTTCTTTTCTTCGACAGAATGGGCCGAGCTTCGCCACCACACCGAAAATCGGCTCCCATCGGCGCCGGCCGAACCGCCCGCCCCGCCACCGCATGGCTGGCGCAGCTTCTTTGGCCGCCGCTGAGTGCGGAAGTGCGCCACGGGTCTTTGCTTCGCGTTTTTCGTCCCTTGCCGGCTCCGCCTGCCCACCCCTTACCGTGGTGATTCGCTTCCGCCCGCAGGGCCGGTTTTCCAACTGGAAAAGTGCTAGCCTTTTAACTTAAGCGTTACTCCCTCCCGCCCCGATAAGCCCGGCTCCGGAGAGGTACGCCCCCGCGGTTCCGGGGTGACCGCTACTCGAAGCCGTTAAATTCAAGTCGATGCGACCTCCAGGGAGCAGCGACCTTGGAGACACTCGATGTCAAATTAATTACCCTGGAACCGCTACAGAGGCTTGCCTTGGCCGCCACGCAACGTCCGCCTGTCCCGCGCCCCCGCCCACGCGCCCGTGCAGGGTCCCTGGCCAACTACCGCGTTGACGCCGTCCGTCCCAGGACCCTTCGCCGTCGCCATACGCTGGCCAACCGCATCGCCCTCGGCATTCTCATCTTCCTCTCGGCGCTCACCGGCTCCCTTGCCGGACTGGTGTTCGTCTACTCCGTCAATCTCCCCCAGATCAGCGATCTGGAGCACTACAATCCCTCCAGCTCCACCGACCTTTACGACCGCAACGGCCGCCGCATCGGCCGCATCGCCCTCGAGCAGCGCGACGTGGTCGGCTACAGCGACTTTGCCCCTATCCTCCGCCAGGCCGTCATCTCCATCGAAGACAAATCCTTCGAGTCCCACTGGGGCATCAACGTCTTCCGCATCCTCGGCGCCGCCATTCACGACATCCGCACCCACACCCGCGGCCAGGGGGCTTCCACCCTCACCATGCAGCTCGCCCGCAACCTCTTCCTCAACGACAACCGCAACTACGGCCGCAAAATTCAGGAAGCCTACCTCGCCATTCAGATCGAGCGCAGGTTCACCAAGCAGCAGATCTTTACCCTTTACGCGAATCAGATCTACCTGGGTAGCGGCATGTACGGCTTCGAGGCCGCCTCTGAGTACTACTTCTCAAAGCATGCGCGCGATCTCACCCTGACCGAAGCTGCGCTCCTCGCCGGCCTTCCCAAAGGCCCATACGCCTTCTCGCCCATCCTGCATCCGGACAAGGCGCTGCGCCGCCGCAATGTCGTTCTCACCGAGATGGAAAACGACCGCATCATTACCCCCGCCCAGGCCGACGCCGCCCGCGCCACCCCGCTCGGACTGCATATCGCGCAACCGGTCGGTTCCGTCGCGCCCTGGTTTCAGGACGAGGTCCGGGAAGAGCTCGAGAGCCGCTTTGGCAGCGAACAGGTCCGCCAGGACGGTCTCCGGGTCCAGACCACGCTCGACCTTGACTTCCAGCGCGTCGCCAATCGCGCCGTCCTCGATGGTCTTGCCGCCTATGAGCGCCGCCGCGGCTGGACCGGACATCTCCAAAACGTGATCGCCGCCGGCGCTGACATCAGTACGTATGCGCACCCCGACTGGGCCATCAGCTATGCTCCCGGCGACTACGTCCACGCCCTGGTCCGGCGCGTCCTGCCCATGGAAATCGACGCTCGCGTCGGCAGCCAGCACATCATCTTGCTTCCCGCCGACTGGCAATGGACCGGCCACCGCCTCGCCGAATCGTTGGTGAAGCCGGGCGACATCATTTACGTTCAGCTTTCTGACACGATGGCGGCCGGCATCCGCCGCGCCACCCTCCAGCAGGACTCCGGCGCCCAGGGCTCTCTGCTCGCCATCGACAACGCCACCGGCGACATCCTCGCCATGGTCGGCGGCCGCGACTACGCGCTCTCCCAGTTCAACCGCGCCACCCAGGCTGAAAGGCAGGTCGGCTCCAGTTTCAAGCCCTACGTCTACACCGCCGCCATTGAAGACGGCGTCAAGCCCACCGACATGATCATGGATACGCCGGTCGCTTTCGGCAGCTACCGCCCCCACGACTACGAAGAGAACTTCCTCGGCCCGATCACCGTTACCAAGGCCTTCGCCCATTCCCGCAACATCCCCGCCATTCGTCTCGCCGCCAGGGTCGGCATTCACAACGTCATCGACACCGCCCATCGCTTCGGCGTCACCTCCGATATCCCCCCCTACCTTCCCATTGCGCTCGGAGCTGTCGGCATTACGCTCGAGCAGCAGGTCGCCGCTTACGCCGTCTTCCCCAACGACGGCCTGCGCGTGGCGCCGCGCCTGATGCGCAGCGTGCAGAACGCCGAAGGCATTACTCTCTGGCAGGATCCCGCCACCGTCAAGCAGGTCGTCAACCGCAAAACTGCGCGTACCATGATGACGCTGCTGGAAGCCGTGGTCCAGGACGGCACTGGCTCCGTGGCCGCGGAGCTCGATCACCCCTTCGGCGGCAAGACCGGCACCACCAGCGACTTCACCGATGCCTGGTTCATCGGCTTCTCGCCTTCTGTCACCTGCGGCGTCTGGGTGGGCTATGACGAGAACAAGTCACTGGGCAACCACGAGACCGGCGCCCGCACCGCCCTGCCCATCTGGATGACGTTCATGCAGGCCGCTATCGCCAGCCAGCCTGACGAATACTTCCTCGGCGAAGATCCGGCCAGCCAAACGCAGCAAGCTAGCGCGGCAAAATCTTTGCGGGTTTATAAAATGAAGAGGCGCTGACCTCCCAAACCATTTCCCGTTCAGAAGGGAAGTAGAACAAAGAAACCCAGCACCGCTGTCCCGCTAACTCGCTAACTCGCTCCCGTGCGCCTCCGCCGCAATCTTTCGCAGCTCTGGCAACACGCGTCCCAGCGCCACCGCCTTGGCATCGCACCGCCCCAGCGCAAAATAAACATCGCGATACAGCGGGTAGAGCCGCTCGTAGACGGCCGCCGCCGTTGCATCCGGCTCCACCGTGCGCAGCGGCAGGCACACCGCCTCCTGTGCCTCCTCGATCGTCTTGTATGCGCCCGCAGCCAGCAGCGCGAAAATCCCCGAGCCCAGGCTCGTCGGAATTCCCGCCGGCACCAGCACCGGCTTGTTAAGCACATTCGCGTACACCTGGTTCAGCACTTCGCTCTTCTGCGGAATCCCTCCGGCATTGATCACCCGATCGATGCGCACGCCGTGCTCCGCCATCCGTTCGAAAATGATTCGCGTGTGCAATGCCGTGCCCTCAATCGCCGCGAACAATTCATCCTGCGCCGTGTGCACCAGGTTCCAGCCCAGCGTCACTCCACCCAGTTCCGGATTCACCAGCACCGTGCGATCGCCGTTGTCCCAGCTCAGCCGCAGCAATCCCGTCTGCCCAGCCTTGTAGGCCTCAAGCCCCTCGCTCAGCGCGCTCACCGTCGTCCCCGCGCGTTTGGCGATCGCCTCAAAGATATCGCCGACTGCTGAAAGCCCTGCTTCGATCCCCGTGTACTTCGGATGAACGCTCCCCGGCACCACGCCGCACACGCCCGGCACCAGTTGCGCCTCGCGCGCAATGCCGATAATGCAAGTTGAAGTTCCCACCACGTTCACCGCGTCGCCCTCGCGAATGTTCGACCCGATTGCGTCCCAGTGCGCATCGAACGCCCCAACCGGGACAGGAATCCCGGCGCGCAGCCCCAATTCCTTAGCCCATTTCTCCGTCAGGCGGCCGGCCAGGTGATCGCTGGTCAGATACTCCCCGCCCAGCTTCGCCCGCACGCCCTTCAGCAGAGGATCGACCGCCACCAGAAACTCCTCTGGCGGCAATCCGCCCCACTTGGGGTTCCACATCCATTTGTGGCCCATCGCACAGGCGCTGCGCTTCAGTCCTTCCACCGTGGTTACGCCGCACAGTGTCGCCGCGGCCATGTCGCAGTGCTCCAGCGCAGTCACCATGCGCGAGCGCTTGTCCGGATTATTCCGCAGCCAGTGCAGCAGTTTCGCAAAACCCCATTCATGCGAATAGACGCCGCCGCACCATTCAATTCCCTCGAACCCAAGCTGGTGCGCTTTCCTGGTAATCTCCTCCGCCTCCGCGAAAGCGCGATGATCGCACCACAGATAGTACTCATCCAGTGGCTCTAGCCCTTCACCAACTGGAACCACGCTCGAGCCCGTAGTGTCGATCGCGATCGCTGCCACATCCGCCCCGTTTACTCCGGTGGTTTTCAGCACCTCGCGTGTCGCCGCGGCCAGCGCCTTCATCTGCTCATCGTGCGATTGCGTCGCAAAGTTCGGGTCTTCCCGTTTCCGGTGCAGCGCGTAAGACGCCGACGCAGTCCCGATCGGCCCTTTGCGACTATCCACCAAAGTTACGCGAACACTCAATGTGCCGAAATCCACCCCGGCCACGACAGTCATGGGATTAAGCCCTCCAGTAAACGCTTTCTGATGTCGTCAAACAGACTACACCATCCCCCAGCGGACAAAGAGGTTTGCTGCCATCCAAAGTTCTATGCACGATTGCATAGCGCGGCCGGCGCCGCCGCAGGCGGAGTCCCTTAGGCGGCGCGGAGAAGCTCACGCGCGTCATAGCTGAGGTATGCCGAACGAAGAAATACCGCTTCCGGTTAGTACATCGCAAACGCCAGACTTTCTACCCGCGGCCCTCTCTTGCTATCAGGGAGCCGTGGAGTGCCTGGCCGAGGCGGCAATTCCGTTTGCCATTGCCGGCGCCTTTGCCCTCCACCGGCATACCGGCATCTGGAGAAGTACCAAAGACCTCGACATCTTTCTCGAGCCCCGCGTAGCGCCCGAAGCTCTGCACCGGCTCCGCGAGCGTGGCTTCCGCACCGACATCCCCGACCCCGTTTGGCTGGCGAAAGCCTGGTGCGGGGAATATTTCGTTGACCTCATCACCGCGCTCGGTAATGCGGCCCTCCTCGTCGACAGCACCTGGATTGACCGATCCGAGCCGTATCGGTTCTTCGGAATCCCCTGCCGCGTGCTCGGAGCCGAAGAAATTATCGCGACCAAACTATTTGTCTCGCGCCGGGAGCGCTTCGATCTCGCCGACGTCGCCCACCTCATCCGTACCCTGGGCCAGCGGCTGGATTGGCAGCGGCTTCTGCAATTGATGACAGGCCACGAAGAGTTGCTCCTCTGGAGCCTGGTCTTCTTCGCCTATGTCTACCCTGCGCGCGTGGACCTCGTTCCGCGCGCGTTGTGGAGTACCCTTCTGCACGGACTTCAGCACCACATCGAGCATCCGCAACCCGGAGCGCCCTTCCGCGGAACCCTGATCGACCCGAACATGTTCGCCATCGACGTGAACGAATGGGGAGAGCGCGATCTATATCGCGAGAACTGCGAGAACCACCCCTGTTTGCTGGAAGAAGATCCGCAATCCAATTCTGAATCCGGGAGCGAAAAATGAGGCTGGCAGCGGTCGCCGACGTGCACTTCAAGCCCGAAGATCAGGAGCAGAACATCCGGCAGTTCGCCGATGTCAACGATGCGGCCGACCTGCTGGTGCTCGCCGGCGATCTTACCAATCACGGCCGCGTAGAAGAGATGGAAGTCTGTCTGGCAGTCCTGACTCACGTCAAAATTCCCATTGTCGCCGTCCTCGGCAATCACGATCACGAGAGCGACCAGCAGGACAAGCTTGCAGGAATGGCGCGCGTCGCCGGCATCAACGTCCTCGACGGAACCTGCTTTGAGAAGGACGGCGTTGGCTTCGCCGGCACCAAAGGTTTTGCCGGAGGCTTCGCGCCTTATGAGCTCATGCCCTTCGGCGAAGGCGGCATCAAGAACTTCGTCGAAATTGCCGAGCGCGAGGCAATCAAGCTCGACTACGGCCTGGCGCAATTGCGCACGTCCCGCAAAGTGGCCATAACCCACTACGCGCCTGTCCGCGAAACGGTTGTGGGCGAGCCCGAGCCGATCTTTCCCTTTCTAGGAAGCTCCCGGCTCGGACGAGTCATCGATCTGCACAGGCCGGCCCTGGCGCTGCACGGCCATGCCCACCACGGCTCATACGCGACGGAGTCGGCCTCCGGAGTTCCCATTCATAACGTGGCGCTGCCGATTCTCAGGAAGCGCCAGGAAACGCATCCATTCGTCGTCTTCGAGATTTGATCGGCTGTTCCCGTAAAAGTAAGATTCTCGTCAGCGACCTACGCCTCTTCTCCTGCCCGCTCCTCCGCCGCGCGCGCCAGCATATACCGTACCGCCACATCCAGCTCCGCGGCCGTCACATCCTCGACCACTGTCGCCTCTCCAATTCCCACAGGAAGCACGAATCGCCGCACCCCGCCAATGTTTTTCTTGTCTCCGGAAGTTGTAGCCACGATTGGCGTGGCCCGCAGCTTCAACGGCGGCAGCGGCCCATAGGCATAAATCAGGCTCTCCAGCCGCATCATCTGCGCGCCGCTGATCATCCTGCGCCGGCGCGCCACCTCCAGCGCCGCCACCATGCCCCACCCGATCGCCTCACCGTGCAGCATCTCGCGATACCGCGTGACGCGCTCGATCGCGTGCCCCACCGTGTGGCCGAAGTTGAGAATCATTCTCAGTCCGCTCTCGCGCTCGTCCTTGCTCACTACCTGCGCTTTCATGCGGATCGACGCCGCGATCACCCGCTCCAGCGCCCGCGCATCGCGCCCCAGCACCTCGTCCGCGTGTTCCTCCATGAAGCGCACCAGCGCCCGGTCGCGTATGATGCCTGCTTTCACGCTCTCCATCAGCCCGGCGCGCAGTTCGCGGCCGGAAAGTGTCCCCAGCACTCCCACATCGGCAAACACAGCGCGGGGCTGATGGAAGCTGCCTACCATGTTCTTGCCCTCGGGCAGATTCACTCCGGTTTTTCCGCCCACGCTCGAATCCACCTGTGCCAGGAACGTCGTCGGAACCTGCACGTATCGAATTCCGCGCATGTACACCGCGGCCAGAAATCCGCCCACGTCGCCCACAATCCCGCCGCCAAATGCAATCAGCAGACTGCCGCGGTCCGCGCCGGCAGCCGCCATCTGCCTTGCCAGCTTCTCCACACTTGTCAGCGTCTTATGCCGTTCGCCTGCGGGCAAAAACAGAGTCACCGGCGGCTCCGCAAACGACGCGCAGAACGCCTCCCCCCAAAGCGCCCAGATTTGCTCTGAAGTGAGCACAAAAACGCGCCGCGGCAGCTTGCCGACGGCTCTCTCAATGCGTACGGAGAGCTTTTCCAGCAGTCCGCTGCCCGCCACCACGTCATACCTGGCTGAAATTGTCTTTACCGGAATGCTTTGCACAGTGCTTCTATCTTAGAAGCTCAATGTGCCGATCCGCGACGGCTGAAAAAGGGTGCCCCACCCTCGCCGCGCCTTTGTCTTTGCGGCCAGGGTGGGATAGCTCCAACTTCCGCCTTTCTACCTTTGTTGGTTCCGACCTTTTTCGATGCACCTGCATCAGCCCACTTTTGCGTGCTTCGCATTGCCCGCGCGCGCAGCTTCATCTGTCGCTTCCAGCGCCGGAAAACTCATCCGGATCATCGCGCCGCCTCCCTCGCGATTGGCTGCGCTCAGCTCGCCTTTGTGCAGCCGTACTGCGCGCTCCGCAATCGCCAGGCCCACGCCAAATCCGCCCGTGTCCGGGCTGCGCGCCGTGTCCACCCGATAAAACGGCCTGAAGATCGCATTCAACTGATCCTCGGGAATTCCCGGCCCGCGATCATTCACCACAATCGTGGCTCGCCGCTCGCCATTTACGCCATTGGCAGCCAGCTCAATCTCCACTTCCGTGCCACTCTCCGCATACCGGATCGCATTCCGCACCACGTTTTCTACCGCGCGATAAAGCAGCTCTTCATTGCCAAGAATTGTGCATTTCGCCCGGTCGTGAAACACCACCGAGCACGCCCGCTGCTTCGCCTCGTATTCCGCATCGGGAATCAGCCGCTCAATCAGCCCGTTCAGTGAAACTGGCTCGAAATTCTCAATCCGCTCCAGTGCCTCCATTGACGAAAGCGTCAGCAATTGCCCAATCAGCAGATTGAGCCGCACCGTCTCCCGCTCGATCCGGTCCAGGTGCGTCGTCATTGGCGAATCCGCATCGTCGCGCGCCAGTTCCAGCGCCACGCTCAACCGCGCCAGCGGCGACCGCAATTCATGCGACACATCGCGCAGCAGCAGCTTCTGCGCATCCACCAGCGATTCCAGCCGCTCCGCCATGTGATTGAAATCGTGCATCAGCGCCTGAATTTCATCGCGACCGAAGAATTGCGAACGCGCCGCCGGCCACGCCACTCGCGCTGTCAACTTTCCCGTGGCCAGCTCGCCGGCCGCCTTTCGCAACCGTGCCAGCGGCCGCGTAAACAGCAGCACCAGCACAAACGTCATCAGCCCGCCCACCGCAATCGCCACCGGCAACTGCGGAAACGAAAACCGCAGTAAATCCCGATACCAATTGATGGGCTCCCGCGCCACCCGCGGCCGGCTCAGCAGAAACGTGTACCGCGCCCCGCTCGCCGAGGTCACCGGCAGCCGCCACACATACCGCGTCCCCACGTCGATCCCGCTCTGTCGCCCGGTTGCCGGCGCCGGAGCCGCATTCTCAATCCCCTCAAATCCCGAGACCGTGCACACCATCTTCCCCCCCGCATCCTCCAGCGCCACAGCCTGCGAAATCCCCGCGCCAAACGCCTTCAGCGCATCGCATCCGCCGGTTTCGTAAGCCCGCACTGTCCCCCGCGCATCCGCCTCCATGGTGCTGTTCAGCAGATCGAATGTTGCCTGCGGCCCCTCGAAATGCCGCCGCACAATCAGCGCCGTCGAGATCACGAAGATCAGGCTCTGCGCAATCCAGAAAATGATGAAGATTTTGAGAAACAGCCCGCGCATGCGTCAGTCCTTGCTCACAACATCTCTTGCCGGAACCCCTGGCTCCTGGTTCACTGCCAACTGGTATCCCACTCCGCGAATGGTCTTCACGCGCTCTTCACCTCCGCGCTCGCCCAGCTTCCGCCGCAGCCGGCTCACGTGCATATCCAGGCTCCTGTCGAAGGGATGAAATTTCCTTCCCAGCACGCTCTCTGAAATCTCCTCGCGCGCCACCACCTTCCCTGGCGCGCGCATCAGCGCCTCCAGCAGCGAAAACTCCACATCCGTCAGTTCAATCTTTTTCCCTTCGTCCATCACCGTCCGTGCCGCCCGATTCAGCTCCAGCCCTTCCACACGCAGTGAATTCTGGTCCGCCGCCGGCGCCGCGCTCTGGCTACGCCGCAATATCGCTCTGATCCTCGCCAGCAGCTCCCGCGGATTGAACGGCTTCGATAGATAATCATCCGCGCCAATTTCCAGCCCTACGATCCGGTCCACATCCTCGCCGCGCGCCGTCAGCAGCAGCACGCTCACCGGCGACTCCGCCCGAATCCGCCGCAGCACCTCAAATCCATCCAGCCCCGGCAGCATCACGTCCAGCAGCACCAGCGCGTAATTCTTCTCCAGCGCCGCCTTCAACCCCGCATCGCCTCTGTGCACCGTCCGCACCCGAAACCCATACCGCCCCAGGTATTCCGTGAGCATCCCGCAAAGCTCAACATCATCGTCGATGAGCAGAATCTCTTCCACGCGTATCTAAGCCCCAGCCAGCCTCCGCGCCACTCGCGCCCACGGCGCGGCCGTTCATTCCACCACCTAGCCTACGCCTTTCCTAAACACCCAAATCGGCAGAAATGTAACAAATCGTAACGCCCTTCGCCACACTTCGTTACACACATTTACTCAATGTGACTGCACTCCTCCCCCATCCGCGGTCTCCTGAATATGCACGCTTCTGCACAGCGGAAAGGACCTCACGATGCGTAAGTCTGCCTTCCTCACCATGATCTTCGGCGCATTTATAATTTGCGCCACATTGGCCACCGCGCAATCGCAAACGGGCAGCATCCACGGCACCATCACCGATCCCACCGGCGCCGTTATCCCTTCGTCAACCGTCACCATCGCCGGCCCCGACGGCCAGTCGCACTCCGCCACCAGCGGCGCCAGCGGTGCTTACGCGGTCGAGCGTCTTGCGCCCGGAGACTACACCGTTTCCGTCTCCGCCAACGGCTTCGCTCCCTCCACGCCGCGCGTCGTCATCGTTTCCTCCGGCAAAATCGCCATCCTCGATGTCGCACTGGCCCTTCCCGTGGAGCAGCAGCAGGTCACCGTCAGCGACAATGCGACCAGCGTCGACACCAGCCCCGAAGACAACGCCAACGCCATCGTCATCAAGGGCAAGGATCTTGACGCCCTCTCCGACGATCCCGATGAGCTTCAGAACGAGCTCCAGGCGCTCGCCGGCCCCTCCGCCGGCCCCAACGGTGGCCAGGTTTACATCGACGGATTCACCGGCGGACAACTTCCGCCCAAGTCATCGATCCGCGAAATCCGCATCAACTCCAACCCCTTCTCCGCGCAATACGACAAACTCGGCTACGGCCGCATTGAAATCCTCACCAAGCCCGGCACCGACAAGCTCCACGGCTCAGCCATGATGATGGGCAACGACTCCGCCTTCAACTCGCTCAATCCCTTTGTCAAAAGCGAGCCCGCCTACCACACGCTCTTTTCCATGGCCAATGCCGGCGGCCCCATGGGCAAAAAGGCCTCCTGGTTCGTCAGCGTCTTCAATCGCGACAACCAATCCAACTCCATCATCAACGCGGAACTCCTCGACTCGACCGGCACTCCCTTTAACTACTCCGCCGCCGTCTCCACGCCGCAATCGCGTCTCAGCTTCAGCCCGCGCTTCGATTTCCAGCTCGGCGCCAACAACACCCTCACCGTTCGCTACATGTTCAGCCGCCAGACGGCCACCAACGACGGCGTCTCGCAATTCGCTTTAGAGACCCAGGGCTACAACGTCTCCAACCAGGAAAACGCCCTCCAGATCAGCGATACGCAGATCCTCAGCCCCAGCGTTATCAACGAAACTCATTTCCAATACATGCGCGACCGCGACAGCCAGACCGCGCAGAGCGCGCTTCCCACCGTCACCGTGCAGGGCGCATTTACCGGCGGCGGCAGCAGCATGGGCATCAGCCGCGCAGGCCTCGATAATTACGAGCTGCAGAACTCCACCATGATCAGCAAAGGCACGCACTCCATCGTCTTCGGTGGCCGCCTTCGCTTCACGCGCGATTCTTCTTTCTCCACCGCCGGCTTCAATGGCAATTACATCTATTCCTCACTCGATGCCTACAAAGCCGGCACGCCCTCTCAGTACGATGTGACAGCCGGCAACCCGTCTTCGCTGCTCGACTACTACGACCTCGGCCTCTATTACCAGGACGACTACAAGTTCCGCCCCAACCTCACCCTCAGTTACGGCCTGCGCTACGAGTCACAAAACGGCATCGGCGACCACGGCGATCTTGCCCCGCGCTTTTCCTTCGCCTGGGCTCCCGGAGCGCACGGCAACAAGCCGGCCCACACCGTCATTCGCGGCGGCTACGGATGGTTCTATGACCGCTTCGCCGAAGACAATCTTATGCAGGCGATGCGCAACAACGGCATCAACCAGCAGCGCTACGTCATCGACAATCCCGCCTTCACGCAGGATGCGCCCCCGGCCTCGCAGCTTGCCACCGAAAGCACCGCCGCCGCGCCCACCATCTATGAAGTCGCGCCCAACCTGAAAGCCGCCCTCAGCATGCAGGGCGCTCTAGGCGTCGAGCATCAATTCGGCAAGGTCGCCACGCTCGCCGCCACTTACGTCAACTCGCACGGAGTCCATCAATATCTGAGCGACAACATCAACGCCTTTCTGCCCGGCACATACGATGCCGCCACCGGCACCGGCACGCGCCCCAACGGCATCAACCAAAACATCTATCAGTTCCAGTCCGGCGGCGTTTACAACCAGAACCAGCTCATGCTCAACTACACCGTGCGCGCCAAGAGCGTTTCGCTCTTCGGCTTCTACGCGCTCAACTTTGCCAACTCCGATACCTCCGGCGCCGGCTACTTCCCATCCGACCAGCTCGATCCCCACGCCGACTACGGCCGCGCCACCTTCGATGTGCACAACCGCTTCCTCCTCGGCGGCAATATCCAGGCGCCCTTTGGCGTCTCCGTCAGTCCCATGCTCGTCGCCAATTCCGGCGCGCCCTTCAACATCACCCTCGGCCAGGACCTCAACGGCGACAATCAGTTCAATGATCGTCCCGCCTTCGCTACCTCAGCCAGCACCGATGTCATGCACACCAGCTACGGCGATTTCGACCTGAATCCGACCGCCGGCCAATCGCTCATTCCTTATAACTACGGCACCGGTCCCGGCGCCTTCAGCTTGAACATGCGCATCAGCAAATCCATCGGCATCGGACCGAAGGTCGCCAACGGCATCGGCCCGGGAATGTTTGGTCCCGGCGGGCCCGGTGGCCCGCGCGGCGGTGGTCCTCGTGGCGGCATGGGCGGAGGCCTCGGACCGGGCGGCCTCAGCGGTGGTCCCGGTGGTCCGCCGCGCATGGACCAGGGTACCGCGCGCCGCTACGCGCTCAACTTCGCCGTCATGGCCCACAACGTCATGAACAATGTGAACCTCGCCCAGCCGGTCGGCGTGCTGAAATCGCCGCTCTTCGGCCAGTCCAACGCGCTCGCCGGAGGATTCTTCTCCTCGCAAGCTTCCAACCGCAGCATCGATTTGCAAGTCAGCTTCAACTTCTAGGTGAATTCCGCAGCCGAAGGAAAGCACTCGGCACGGAATGAATGGGCCTCCGGCATCATCGCCGGAGGCCTATTCATCTATGGTCTCTTACCCCCGAAGGGGGGAACGCGAAAATAGCCCAGGGTGAAACCCTGGGTACGAAGCACCAGACAACTGGAGCCCTGTAGGGGCGCCACGAAAACCTCTTCCGGGCATTCTCAATCCCCTTTTGCAGTCCTGAACGTTTATCCTGCGGAATGGCATCTCTCCGTGCCTGCACGGGATCAACCCTTGAAGGGAACCTTCCGCATCATGCTCAAGCCCACAGGCGTCACACTCGCGCTGGCAATTCTTCTGCTCCAAACCGCCGCCGCACACGCCCAACAACCCTGGCAGCACCTGCAAAATCCCACCGCTGCTCAACTCGCCGCGCTATGGAAATCGCCTCCGCCCGAATACGGTCCCGAACCCTACTTCGGCCTTAACGGCCCCGTCAGCATCGACGAAATCAGTCGCGATCTCGATACCCTCCATGGCCTCGGCTTTCAGGCCGTAACCGTCCAGGCCGGCTTCAACATGCCGTTTGCCTATCTTTCCCCGCAGTACTTCGCCTTCTTCCGCCAACTCGTCGACGCAGCAAAGCAGCGCAACATGCGCGTCTGGATCGTCGACGACGCCGGCTATCCCAGCGGATTCGCCGGCGGCAAATTCTCCGCCGACAAACCCGACCTGCGCATGCAGGCCCTCGAAGTAGCGGAAAAAATCCCCGTCGCCGCCAGTGCCACACTTCACCGCGATCTCTCGCCCGACGCCGTGAGCGCTGCCGCCGTCGATCAGGACGGCAGTGCCGTTCCCATCCCGCTCCATGGCCAGACACTCGACTGGACCGCACCCAAAGGCTCTTGGACCGTCCTCATTGCTAACCACGAATTTCGCACCTCGCCCACGCGCTCTCACACCAATCCCCGCCGCGTCAAAGACACCGAGCAGTCTCTCGAGGACGTGATCTTGATCCGGGGACTCTCCCCGCGCTTGTCAAGCCCTCGTCCCCAAAATATTTTCTAAGTTGCTGAAAGCAAAGCGCAAGATTCCGCAGCCAAATTGCCGATTAATTCGCGCATTCCGCTACTCTTGAATTATGCCTGGAGAAATGGAGATATGCGGAGACCGGCCTCGGGGATAAATAAGTCCACGGCGTCATGGCATCTCTACGTCGCGACATCTCGCTCTCTCCTCTTCTCGCAGAAAAGTCCCGGAAGTCTCAAAATCCGGCTTACCTGAATTTTGAAAGTAAAACTGTAAAGCGGTAAATCTGTAAAACCCAGAAAGCTTAAAAACTGTGCAACTGTGAGTCGCTCTCCTGCGCGCCACCTCAGGGCTTCAACACCGGCGACCGAAGCGGCGTAGTCTCTATCTCAATCCGCGTGTCCTTCGGGAACACAACGTCGCTCCCCGTGTGCAGGAAGTTATCATAGAACGACAATCCCGCCGCATAGAACCCAATCCCCGCCGCCAGGTTTGGAGCGCCAGCCGCCACACCCACAAGGCGCCCCACCAAACCGAAGCCGTTGGAAGCGACCCCCTGCTTCAGCACCATGCCGCCTCCGTCCTGGTCCAGCGCGCGCCCCGCGAGCATGGTCAGCAGCATCGGCGCCACCGCGCTCGACTTCTTCCGCGGCGTCACCGTCCCCTCCGCATCCATCTGCAGATCCTGCGTCTTCTCCGCCGTCGCCCCTGCCAGCGATCCCTGCACCGGCGCTCCAAATCCTTGCGGAAACCGCACCTGCTGGAAGGTAAACCGCAGCTTCCCATTCCGTCCAAACGACCGCGCCGCCTTCGCTGCCGTCACTCGTCCAACCAGCGTCGACCCTTGCGGTACCACGAGCTCCTTGTCCCTGTCGTAAACCGGCTCTACCACCAACGCTTCCACCGGATCGCCCGGATGTGCCCGCGCCGAACTCAGCCCGCTCGTAAGCAGCGCATTCACCGTCCACATCTCCGGTTTCCCTGCGGCCGGCGCCGATAGCGGAGGATCTGCTGAATCCATCGCGGTTGCCGGCAGCACCAGCGGGGCCGTCAGCTCGAACGACCACGCGGTGTGCGCCGCGATCTCCTCCGGGTGATAAGGAAGCTGATGATAGAGCATCTGCAGTGCACGGCCACCCAATCCCGGTGAAATGAACCACTCGATGCGATCGTGAAGTTGGCTCTTCGCCAGCGCAATCTCCCGGCGTACAAACGCACGCTTGGCGCCCGCGCCCGCCGCGGTCAGTTGCAGCACCGGTGCTCCGTCGGCCGCCGCCGCCGCAGAGATCGGCAAAGCGCCTTCCGCCAGCACCAGCTCATTGAACCGCACCGTCGCGGTGTGGAATGGCGTAAAATCGCCGCGCAGGCGCGCATTCCAGCGCAGCTTTCTCGCCGGCTCGAGATCAATGACCTTTCCATGAACCACCGCGTCTTTCGGTAGCGCGAGTTTCCCTGAGGCATAGAGGGGATAAAGCAAATGCCCTTCCAGCGATTCGCCGTCCTTCATCGGGTATTGCCGTGTCACCTCCACCTGCATGCTGGTGCCCTTCGGCAGAATCAGCTCCATAGGCGCACGTTCTGCCTCTTTGCCGGTGGAGTTGGCTGACTTCGCCGGTGGCTCAGCCTTTTGCAACGGCCGCCGCTGAAGCGTCTGCGCGGAACCGGCCACGGCCACAGCTACTGTTGCCGTTGCGACAAGGTAAAAAGGGTAACGGACGGCGGAACTCATCGTGGAATCTCCAGCTGGACTTTCCCGAACCCTGTGAAATGGCGGGCCAGAGCAACGTGTTCGCCCGCCGTCGAACCGGGCTCCGCTACATCTGCTTCCACGTCGCATCCACATGCACCGGAATATCGTTGCTGATGGTCATGCCCAGGAACGACGGTTTCTCAAACTTGAAATCAGAGCAGGTCGCCGGCACCGTCCCCGTGATGCGCATCTCGTTGCCCTGTGCTTCCCGTTGAAACGCGATATGGGAGTAATTCGCAGTCTGCCCCGCAAATTGCACCTCGAGATCCGCATAGATGGTGGCCTGTCCTAACTCGACCTCGGGGAATTTCGCGCGCACCACCACCATCGGATTCTCCGCACCGCGCGTAGCTTCCAGCATGTGCAGGTCGCGGTTCGTGTCGCCCGAGCTGAAGGACTTCACCGGCGCCGCAACCAGAAAATCGCATTCCTCATTCTGGCAAACGCCCTTGCCTTTTGCCGCATTGCTCACCCCATTCACTTCGTGCACGGGAGAAGTCGCGTGATAACTCAAAGACGATTGCGCCAATCCCCACTGCGAAGCCTTCTGTCCGAAAGAGGGAACCGCCGCAAGCAAAATCGTGGCCGCCAGGAACCTCGACTTCATTTCTTCTCCCAGAACTTAAGATGGATCGGCCACGCCACTGCGACAATCGAAGTTCCGTACGCAATCGCGGTGATTGTAGCCACGGCCCCATGTGCGGAGGCGATGCCGTGCACCTTTTCGCCGTTCTCTTCCTGGCTGAAAGCCATTGCGCCAAGGATCGGCGTAAGAACCATACCCGGCACGTGGACAAATGCCAGCGCCTCATGCATACGGATCGCTCCGCGTTTTTTCTCTCCCGGAATTTTCGGTGCGAATATGGCCAGCGATGCGCTGGTGAAATAGAGCGCAGCCGTCGCGCTGCCCAGCGCCGCATGCATGTCCAGGTTTGCGGCAGTCGGCTCTTTGATGATCTGCCCATTCCTTCCTTTCGCTTTTGCCATTGGTCCGGTGATGAGAGCGGCAGCCATGGGCGCGATGGTGATCAGTCCCAGCCGCTGGTGAAGCTTCAGCATCTCCGTGCGCCGGTTGAGCCTTGCCTGCAGCGCCGGATTCGATTGCATCTGCTGCTGGCTGAAGCCCAAATCCTGAAGCGACGGTTCCTGCGGCGCCTGAGCCGGCGCCGGTGCACTCGGCAGGCTCGACGAGGTCCCGGACGAGTTCTTCTTCGCAGGAGTCTGTTGCCCAGTCTGATCTTGTGGTGAATGGGATGCCGAAGATGAACTTGAACCGGAGGTTTGCGCCAGCGACAACTGTGGGCACAGCAACACGCCCAGGAGCACCGCTGCTGCTGTCGCGCCCTTGACCGCATTCAAATGCATGCGAATACTCCTTGAACATTTGGACCTGAACGCCTGTTCAACACCGGCCCCTATCTCCAGGACCTACGACAGCCAGTCCGACTTAGTGGTTTCCCATCCTATAGTTGAGACGGGAGTTTGATCAATTTGGAGAGCCAGGAAGATGCCCGCTCCATGACGTTTCGTTCATGTTCAAACGAGAACCGGGACTCATCGCTCAAAGAATCGTCCGGTCTGCGTGCTTTCACGCCCCGCTCCGCAAGCAGCATCCAAATGCACTAATATCCAGTCATGCGCCTCCTGCTCGTCGAAGATGACATCGAGATCCAGAATTTTCTTCGGCATTCGCTCGAGGAGGCCGGATACCAGGTCGAAGCGGCGCCGGACGGCAAGACCGCAGAGCGCTTCGCCAGGGAGCGCACCTTCGACATCCTGATTGTCGACCTTGGCCTTCCCGACCAGGACGGAATCGGCTTGATCTTTCGCTTACGTCAGATGGGCGTCGCCGCTCCGGTGCTGATTCTGTCGGCACGTCGCTCCGTCGACGACCGCGTCCGCGGCCTGGAGCAGGGCGGCGACGACTATCTCACCAAACCTTTCGCCCTTGCCGAATTGCTGGCTCGCCTTCGCAACCTGCTCAAGCGGAACACTCCCGCAGGCGAATCAACGCGCTTACGGGTGATGGACCTCGAATTGGATCTTTTGCGGCGCGAAGCAACGCGGAGTGGGCAGCCGTTGCAACTTACCCAGCAGGAATTCGTGCTGCTCGAGTACCTGTGCAGGAACGCGGGCCGCGTAGTCACGCGTTCCATGATCCTCGACAAGGTGTGGGGTATGCGTATTCAGCCGGACACAAATGTTGTCGACGTGCACATTTATCGCCTGCGCGGTAAGGTGGACGGCGCCGGACAGCAACCGTTGATCCGGACCATGCGCGGAGTGGGTTATGTCCTTAAAGACAGGTAAGCCGCGCATGCGCAGCGCCGCTTGGCGCATTTCGCTCTGGGCTACTTTTGCATTCGCGTGCGGAACCCTCATCTTCTTCATCTTCCTTCAGAATTTTGTTGCCAGCGACATCCAGCAACGCACCGACGCGTGGCTCTCGGGCGAAGTCGAAGTGCTGGGCGATGTGGCCGAGCACACGCCCAAGAACGCTCTCTACAGTCGCGTCGTGGAAGAAGTTGCCGAGTTGGCCACCCGGGAAGTACCTAACCGTCTCCCTTCCGAAGACAATTTCAACGATTCGGTGTTTTTCCTTCAGGCTGCAGCAGACGGCGCCCTCAAGCTCTGGGTCGGAATCGGGAATGGGGCCGCCCATCTTGAAGCCATCCGCTCCACACGCATTCCTTCCGACCACCCCACCGATTTGCATGTTCGTGGCTTCGCCGTGCCGTTCCGCGTGGTCTCCGTTCGCCTCGACGACGGCAGTCGCATCTATCTGGGGCTTTCGGAGCGGGATGATCTCCGCGTTCTCCGTAATCTCCGCTTTCGTTTTTTTCTGCTCTGGCTTCTGCTGGTTCTGCTCGGCTTCAGCATGGTCTTTTTCTCCACTCGCCGCATGCTCAGCCACGTCCGGAATATAACGGAGGCTGCTTCCACCATCGGCCACTCCGATCTGGCCGCGAGAGTTCCGGTTGCTCGCCGCCACGACGAGGTGAGCCAGCTCGCCCTCACGCTCAACAACATGCTCGACCGAATCGAGCGATCCATGCACCAGCTGCACACCATCACCGACTCGCTGGCTCATGACTTGCGCAGTCCGCTGACCGCAATTCGGGGAAAGCTCGAGTCTTCTCTTTCCGTCACAGATGGAGATCAGCCTGAGGCCATCGTCTCGGCCATCGAAGAGCTCGATCGGCTCACTGACTTTCTCAATAAGTCCCTCGATGTGGCTGAAGCCAAGGCCGACGCGCTTCGCCTCACGCGCCGCGAACTCGATCTCAACGATCTCCTGAGAGCAATGATCGATCTCTACGAGCCCTCCATGTCTGAGAAAGGCCTGAAAGTCAGCCTGCGCAGCGCGGGACCTTTACGCGTCTTTGCCGATCCTGCGCTTCTCCATCGCATGATCGCCAATCTTCTCGACAACGAACTCAAACACTTGCCTCCAGCATGCACGGTCACAGTCGAGTTACGGCCCTCCGAAGATGCTGCTTCATTGGTCCTGCAGGATGATGGGCCTGGGTTTGATTCCGAAGTCCTGGCTCATCTTTTCGAGCGCCGCGTCCGAGGTCGCGACTCCAATGGCCACGGCCTGGGATTGGCATTCGTCGGCGCCGTCGCTCACGCTCATGGCGGGACTGCGTCAGCGGCGAATCGGGAGACCCGGGGCGCCCGGATCGTTGTCACGCTCCCGCCGGCAGGTGCAAAAACCGATATTCCCGGTGCAGCGCCGGTATCGGCGCGAATTTGATCACTCTAACCTCTGGCGTGGCTGCTCGACCTGGAGTTACTGGATTGAATCCGCTGCACTCAAAGCGAATATTGTTGAAACTTGATGCGTAGCGTCAGCGGAATGGACGCATCGTCCCTTGACCATGCGAAACACTATTTGGCCGGAGCATCCTGCAGATGAAATTCAAGCTCTGCGCCTTTTACAATGAGATCGTGGGGAATCGTAGGCGAAAGATGTGTCTTCCCATTGACGATAAGCTTCGAGATATACGTTGCAGAAGGATTGATCGCTTGAATGACTGTCGACTTTCCGCCGGGCAATCGCAATGTCGCTCGCTCAAATAGAGGAACCCCGATTACGTACTCCGGTTTGCCCGGGCATACTGGATAAAAACCCAACGCTGACAGCATGTACCACGCCGCCATAGACCCAGTATCTTCATCTCCGGGAAATACCTCTGGACTGTACATATCTGCCATGACTCGGCGCACCCAATATTGCGTTCGATCAGGTCGCCCGGCAAGAGAAAAAATGTAAAGAAGGTGATGCACCGGTTGATTGCTTTGTGCGTACTGTCCGAAATTGACTGCTGCCATCTCTGACATCTCATGAATTTCCTGTCCGTACACTCCGACGCGAAAAGTCGGTGGCATCGAAAGCATCTTCTCCAGCACCTCAACTGCCCGCTCGTTCCCGCCCATCGCTCCAATCAGCCCGGAAACATCTTGCGGAACGTCCCAGCGGTGCTGCCAGGCCGAGCCCTCCACATAAGGACTTCCCCAGGCAAATTCATCGAATGGCTCGAGCCAGGTGCCGTCGGCATGCTTCCCACGAAGAAAACCAGTGCCGGAATCAAAAACGTGTCTCCAATTGCGGGAACGTGCCAAAAACATCGAAGCGTCATCGCTTTTACCTAATGTCCTCGCCACCTGCGCAATGCAGAAATCGCCGTAAGCAGCATCTGCGGTCTCGGCGACCGACTGCTCCACATGATCGGCAGATACATAACCTAGCTGCAGATAATCTTCAATCCCTCGCCGGCCGTAGCCGCGATCTGGATCACCTGGCTGAGTTGCGTGCTTTCTCAGGCCTTCATAGGCTGCGGCAAGATCGAATCCCTGAATGCCTTTCGCTGCGGCATCGCCAAACACAGAATCGATAAGGCTGCCTGTCATACAGGCGCGATAACCAGGAGCAGGGAACTGAGGCAGCCATCCACCTTCTCTGTATGCATTCACCCACGACTGCAGTATCTCAGAAAGCTTATCCGGGTAAATAATAGACATAAATGGATACCATGCCCGATAAGTGTCCCAATAGCCGTGGTCAGCGTACATAACTCCTTGAGCAATCTTTCCATTGTAAGGACTGAAATGCTGAAGATTACCGCCGGAGTCAGGCTCATGCCAGATGCGCGGAAATAACAGGGTACGATAGAGACAGGAATAGAAAATCTTCCGCTGCGCGGGAGTGCCGCCTTCTATCTCAACGCGATCAAAGTAGTGGCGCCACGCTGCTGTAGCATCGGTACGTACCTGATCGGGTGTCTTCGTCGCAAGCTCGCGGTCGAGATTGCGCTGTGCTTGTTCGAATGAGATAAAGGAGGTCGCAATCCGCGCTTCCAGGTAATTACCGCTCTTAAATCGTAAGGACGCAACACGGCCACTTGCCATTTGGCGCACATCAGCGGAGTCCCAGGGCTCCTGGAAACGGACCACGTAATAGGTTGCGAAGTTCGACGGTACACCTCCCTCATTGATGGTCGAAGTGAATCGGATGCTCCTTTCCGACCTGTCAAAATCTATCTTCCCTCCGTTACCAGGAACCTCGATCAATATTCCCGGCGGAGCGCTGCCATGAAAACGAGCACATAACAGCGCGCAGCGCTCCGTGGGGATCATCTCGACGTCAGCTTGATAGCGTGGAAGCGGGAGGCGAAAAGAATATGGCCGGAGAGTAGCCTTTTCTGGAAGCCATGAACAGGATCGCAGTTCGGGAGCAGGATGCGCGTCCCCGCACAGCGGAAGAAAGATAGCTTGGCCGTAATCAGATAACCAGGGACTCAGTTGATGCGTGCACCGGAAGCCTTGGAACCGCCGTTCGCCGGGCTGAAACATCCAGGCCGTATTGCTGTCAGATTGAATCGTCCAGTGCGCCATCCCAAAGGGCCTGGCTGCAATGGGCAACGTATTTCCGCGCGAGAAGACCCGTGTGGATGCGGTTCCTTGCAGGACATTTACCAATTCAAGCGAGTATTCCGTCTCAGAACCAAGCGGCAACGGATCGGCAGAAGTGGCCCGAGCAGTGGCTTCCGCCTTAGGCTCCAAAACGGTGGAAGCTAGGGCGATGCCAGATGCCTTTAGAAAAGTTCTTCTGTCGAGACTGGCTGGGCCGATCTTTTGCCCATCCTTCATTGCGGCCTCCCTGAATCGCTCGCACCCTGGGTGCGTGGCAAGCCATAGCTTTCCTTCAAGAGCCACGGGCGTGTAGCGGCGAGCTTAAGTATAAGTTCGCCGAAGAGCGTGTTGGCCCAGGCAAACCATGATCGTGTGAATTTGCGGGGATCGTTTTCATCAAACGACTCATGCATGAACTCAGTGCCTGCAGTCGTGTTTCGTAACCACTTCAGGCACATTCCGATTTCTCCATCATCGGTCGATGTCATCGCGCGCAGAATAATCGAAATCGGCCAAATCTGCCCCATTCCGATATGAGGGCCGCCCACGCCTTCCGCTGCCGTCCCCTTAAAGAAATACGGGTTGGCGCTGCTCAAGACGAAGCGTCGTGTGCGCTGATACAGTGGATCGTCCGTAGTGCAACATTCCAGATATGCAAGGCTCAATAGTCCAGGTGCATTTGCATCGTCCATCATGAGTGCATTCCCGTAACCATCCACTTCGTACGCCCAGATCTCACCAAAGTCGGGATGCTTAACTTTTCCATGCTGTGTGACGGCATGGCTAACATGCCCCTGCAAATCTATACTGGCAGCTGCAAGCTTCTCGTCTTTGATAACCTTCGAAGCCAGCTCACTTATGCGGTCCAGCGTGCGCATTGCAAATAGATTTGCTGGCACGAACAAAGGAAAGACGCAAGCGTCGTCGGATGGACGGAACATGGAGAATATCATGCCCACCGGGCGGGCAGGATTGCCGTACCCGTGCAGGGGTAGAGTGTCCGTTGCCGCCTCAGTTTTGCGCATAAAGGAGTATGGACCAGGCCCGTTCATTCTCTGTTGCTCACGAAAGGTCTGGAGAATCCTCCATGCGGCGGCAGTCCACTCCGCATTGAAGGGTGCGGTATCTCCAGTCTCACGCCAGTAACCGTGTGCCAGGCGGATTGTGTAACAGAGCGAGTCCACCTCCCATTTCCGCTCCGCCACGCCAGGCTTCATTTCAGTTTGGTCATGGACAGCCCACGGCAGAGGCGGGTCCGATGTGGTTCGCGTAAAGGCATTCGCGTAAGAGTCAAGGAGAATCATCCGCGCCTGGCGCCGTACCAACCCTTCAATAAGTGACGCAAGACGTCTATCCTGCCGCGCATAAGGAAGGTACGGCCAGACCTGCGCGGACGAGTCGCGGAGCCACATCGCATCGATGTCGCCGGTAATCACAAATGTATCTGGATGCCCACCAAAAGTTGCGGGGAAGACGGTAGTGTCCAGCGTATTGGGGAAGCAACGCTCGAACATCCGTCCAAGCACAGGATCGGCAATCTCCGCCCGCAGTTTCGAAATTACAGACTCAATTACCGGACTTTCAAATTTTCGATCGGCGCGGCGAGGTCGGCCCATTGCCATATTCCAGCCGAGAGCGCGTATTTCCGCCGGCAACGCTGAAAGCACGCAACCAGAGATCCCCGCCTTGACTACGGTTCTCCGCGACGGCAAGTGGGCCAAATATCTGGACATCTGTAACTCTCAGAAATGGAGATCTGCTCAGGGCGCCTGCTGCATCGCCGGCTGACGATAACGGCGTCCGAGCAGGAACAGCGCCACAGTGCCGAACAGCGGCATGAACGCAATGATAACGAAGACAGGCTTGTAGGAAACTCGATCCACCAGAATTCCCGTGAGCAGCGGTAGTAAAAAGCCGCTCACACCGCCTGAGACTCCGGTCAAGCCGGTTACGCGTCCCACCAACTTTACCGGAAAGAGATCGGCAATCGCACCGTACATGTTTGCGGAGAGAAAATTGTGCGCCATCACCACGAGACTGACTACCGTAAGTGCCCAACCCGCCGTCGGCATCCAGGGAACGGCGAGGCTGGCAACACACAGCGCGCTGCTGAAGTACATGGTGATCCGCCGCGTATTGTAGATGCTTACACCGCGCCTCAGTAGCCATCCCGCCGATGCGCCGCCGGACACTCCGCCGACTACTCCCATGAAAAAAGGAATCCAGCCTACCAGTCCAATGCTCATCAGAGACATGTGGCGCGCGCTGAAGAGATAACTGGGTAGCCAATACCAGTAAAACTGAATGACAGGTCCAATCATCATCCGGCAGAGCATCACTGCCCACGCTGAAGATTGTCCGAGCAACGTCTTGATCGGTGTTCCAGTGACATCCTGCGCATTTGGCCGCCCGCTTTCGCCCCGTTGGATCCTCCACCAGATCGGCACCCAGCAGAACGCCAGAATCGCCGGGGCGAGAAATGCCACGCGAAACCCGAAGTGATTGAGCAGGGAGACCACCAGCAATGGCGCAACCGTGGTTCCCACTACGCTCCCGCTATTAAAAATGCCTATGGCCAGCGTGCGGTCTTTTTCAGTGAACAGCCGGCTCACCGTCTTCATGCCACCGGAGTAACTAGCTACTTCCGTACTGCCCATCCAGAATCGGGTAATGCCCAGTTGCAACCCGGATTGTGTGAAAAACTGAGATCCGGTGAAACCGGCCCAGGTAAGCACCGCTGCCGTCAGGCCCAGGCGCGCGCCCCACCGGTCCATGAGCCAGCCCATCGGGAATTCACCCGACATCATCCCAAATTGCAGCGCCGCGACGATTCTTCCGTAAGCTTCGTTGCTCAGATGAAAAATATTCCGCAGCACAGGAGCGAGCATCGACAACGTCTGGCGGTCGATGAAATTGATGACAATGATCGTAAAGACGAGCGCCAGAATGACCCAGCGGCGGCGGGAGCCTCCACGATCAAGGTCAGAAGGTGCTGCGCTGGTGCCGACCTCACCGGATTTCAATTCAGCCATTGAATTTCCTCGCGGTGTTCGTACCTGCGGCCAAATGAAAGTGGACCAAATACACGCCGCGGAACTAATCTCGGTCGACGTACATTTTAGCTTTTCGGCAAGACACGCGCCCCGGCGTTCGGACAAATATTCTGAGTGAACGATCGCCTCCCTCTCCTCCCGGCGGATTTTCCCAGAACTGTTTCAAGACTCTCCCCTGCGGCTCTCATTGCGCTGCCTTCCGCGGGGCATTACCCTGCGAACTGGAGATTCTATGAACGGTGCAGAAAGTCTGGTGCGCACGCTGCTAAACAATCGGGTCGACACGTGCTTCGCCAACCCGGGCACGAGCGAGTTGCATTTTGTCTCCGCGCTGGATCGAGTTCCCGGCATGCATTGCGTGCTCACGCTCTTTGAAGGCGTCGCCACGGGATGTGCGGACGGCTATGCGCGCATCACGGGAAATCCCGCCGCCACACTGCTTCACTGCGGCCCCGGCTTCGCCAACGGCCTCGCCAACCTGCACAATGCCCGCCGTGCCAACTCACCTGTCGTGAACATCGTTGGCGACCAGGCCACACAGCATCGCCCCCTCGATTCCAACCTGACTGCCGACACCGAAGGCTGGGCGCGTCCCGTCTCTGCCTGGGTCCGCACCGCCGCGACGGCCGCCGCAGTCGGCTCGGACGCAGCCGTAGCCGTGCAGGCCGCGCGCACCGCTCCCGGCCAGATCGCGACCCTCATTCTGCCGGCTGACACTGCATGGGACGAAGGCGGCATCGTCGCTGACTCATTGCCCGTCCCGCCCACGCCTGTTTCGCCACCGCACACCATCAGGCAAATTGCCGAGTTGCTGCGCGGAGGCGAGCCCTCCATGCTCTTTCTCAGCCGCAATGCCGTCCGCGAGCGCGGCCTGAACGCCGCATACCGAATCGCCGCATCCACTGGGGCGCAGCTCATGGCCCAGCAGGCCAATCCCTGCATCGCGCGCGGGCGCGGCCGCCCGCCAATCGAGTGCCTGCCTTACGCCATGGATCAAGCCGTCGCTGCACTCGCCGGAGTTCACCATCTGGTTCTCGCCGGCGCGGTCAGGCCCGTCGCAGTTTTTGCTTATCCCAATCGCCCCGGCTATCTCACTTCGGCCGATACGACAATCCACGTCCTCGCCCGGCTGGACCAGGATCCTGTCCAGGCACTCGAAGCGCTCGCGGACGAACTGGGCGCCCCGCATGTTTCCGTGCCCGGCCTTCCGCAGCTACCCGAACCCGCAAGCGGCGCTCTCACCTCCTCCGCCGTCGGCCAAACGCTCGCCGCGCTCATGCCGGAGCACGCCATTGTCTCGGACGAAGGCGTGACTTTCCGCGCCGGAATCTTCGCGCAGACGCGCGATGCTCCGCCGCACGACTGGATGCAGAACCTCGGCTCAGCCATCGGTATGGGTCTGCCCCTGGCCACCGGCGCCGCCATCGGCGCACCGGGACGCCGCGTTATCACGCTCCAAGCCGACGGCTCGGCGATGTACACGATGCAGGCTCTCTGGACTCAGGCCCGCGAGCGGCTCGACGTGACCACCCTGCTCTTCGCCAACCGCAAATACGCCATACTCCTCGACGAGCTCGCCAACGTGGGCGCCCAGACGGGTCCGGCATCTCAGTCGCTCACCGACATCGGCAATCCCAGCCTCGACTGGATCAAAATTGCAAATGGGATGGGCGTGGAAGCCGCCGCGGCTCACAACTGCGAACAGCTCGCCGACCTCCTCCGGCATTCTTTTCACACACCGGGTCCTTTTCTGATTGAGCTTCAACTTTAAATCGGCAACCGCGGCCAGAACGGAAAGCAAAGTGGAATTGAATTCCGAAACCGATCTGCAACTCCGCACGCGAAAGCATGTCACGCGCCGGATCATACCCTATCTGATCTTCATCTATCTTCTCGCTTATCTCGATCGTGCCAACATCAGCGTCGCCAAGCTCCATATGGAAGCCGATCTGGGCTTCAACGACGAGGTCATCGGTTTCGGCGCCGGCATCTTTTTTCTCGGCTACCTGCTCCTGAACATCCCCGCCACTCTTCTGGTTGAGCGCTGGAGCGCGCGCAAGCTTATCGCGCAGATCATGATCGCCTGGGGCGCCGTCGCCACGCTCATGGGTTTCCTTGGCGCGCCATTCCTCCATTTCATCTCGCCAGCCTCGCAGTTTTATTTATTACGCCTTCTTCTGGGCATCGCTGAAGCCGGTTTTTTCCCCGGCGTCATCGTCTATCTCTCCCACTGGTATCGCCCGGAGGACCGCTCCCGCGCCAAAGGCTACTTCATGCTGGCCCAGCCACTCGCCATCGCCTTGGGTGTTCCCGTCTCGGGCTGGGTGCTGGACCACATTCAGTGGGCCGGCGTCGCCAGCTGGCGATGGATCTTCATCCTCGAAGGCCTGCCGCCTTTGCTCATGGGCTTTGTCTCGTTTCTCTATCTCACCGATCGCCCGCAACAGGCCGGCTGGCTTCGCAATGATGAAAAACACTGGCTCCTCGACCAGCTCAAAGCCGACGAAGCACGCAAGATCGCCACCCATCGCGTCACCATCATGGACGCACTGCGTTACCCGCAGACCTTCCTCCTCACTGCAATCCTCTTTCTCATCGTTTCTGGCAACCAAGCGCTAATCTTTTTTCTTCCCTCCATCACCAACACGCTCACCGGCCTACCCGTCGGCTTACGTACTGCCGCTGCGGGCCTGCCCTACGCGTGCAGCGCGGTCGGCATTCTCACCAATGGCATTTGGGCCCAGCACACCGGCAAGCTGAAATGGCACACAGTGGTGCCCATCCTGGCCACCGGCACTTCGGTTGCTTTCGCTGTACTGGCCCACAATTATTCCTGGATCGCCACCGCGTTTTTCTGTGCCGCCGGGCTCACCGCCCAGGCTTACATGCCTGCCTTTTGGACGCTGCCAACCACTTTGCTGGGCAAATCAGCCGCCGCCACTGCAGTCGGAATTATCTGCCTCGGCAATCTCGGCGGATTCTTCGGACCATGGCTCTTCGGCTATCTCAAGACAGTCACCGGCAGCTACCAGATCGGCCTGTTCGTTCTCGCCGGATGCATGATTCTCGCCGGCCTTCTCGCTACCCGCATTCCTTCCAGCTATGCTCTCAAGGAGGTCGTCACCCGATGACAAGCAAAACCAGGCGCGAAGATTTGCGCAGCTTTCGCTGGTTCGGTCCCGACACCATGCGCGGCTTCAGTCATCGCTCGCGCATGTTGCAGCTCGGATTCGAACGTGAAGACTTCATCGGCAAGCCTGTCATCGCCATCGTCAACACCTGGAGCGAAATCAATCCCTGCCACGCCCACCTGCGCGAGCGCGCCGAAGCGGTGAAGCGCGGCGTCTGGCAGGCCGGCGGATTTCCCGTCGAAATTCCCGCCTTCTCCATCACCGAAACCTACATGAAGCCCAGCCCCATGCTCTATCGCAACCTGCTTGCGATGGACACCGAGGAAGCCCTGCGCAGCCTGCCCATCGACGGCGCAGTGCTCATGGGCGGCTGCGATAAAACCACCCCCGGCCTGCTCATGGGCGCAATCAGCGTGAATCTCCCGTCGATCTTTCTTCCCGCCGGTCCCATGCTGCGCGGCAATTGGAATGGTCAGCCATTGGGCAGCGGTACCGACGTCTGGAAGTACTGGACTGAGCGTTGTGCCGGCACCATCACCCACGAAGAACTGCGCGCCATCGAAAGCGGCATCGCCCGCTCGCCTGGCTTTTGCATGACCATGGGCACCGCATCCACCATGACCGCGATGGCGGAGGCCCTGGGAATGACATTGCCCGGCGCATCCTCCATCCCGGCCGCCGACTCCAACCACGTCCGCCTCGCCATGGACACCGGCCGCCGCATTGTCGAAATGGTCTGGGAAAATTTGAAGCCCGACGAAATACTCACGCCTTCAGCTTTTCGCAACGCCATCACCGTCGATGTGGCCATCGCCGGATCCACCAATGCCATCATCCATCTCGTCGCTCTCGCGCGCCGCTGCGGATTCGACCTTCCCCTTCCGCTCTTCGACGACATCGCTCGCCATGTTCCCGTGCTTGCCAACATCCGCCCCTCCGGCGAATTTCTCATGGAGGATTTCTACTACGCCGGGGGTTTGCGCGCGCTGATGTCCGAAATAACCGATCTTCTCGATCTCCAATGCCGCACCGTAAATGGCAAAACCATCGGCGAGAACCTCGAAGGCGCGCGCGTGATCAACTCCGACGTGATCCGAAGCCGAACCGCGCCGTTGATCGACAACGGTGGAACTGCGATTCTCTTCGGCTCTCTCGCCCCGGATGGCGCCGTAATCAAATCTGTTGCCGCCGATCGCCGCTTCTGGCAGCACACCGGTCCCGCCGTAGTCTTTTCCGATTTCGAAGACATGGAATCGCGCGTCGACCGCGACGATCTCGAAGTCGACGAGAGCTCAGTCCTCGTGCTACAGAACGCCGGCCCACAGGGAGGCCCTGGAATGCCGGAATGGGGCATGCTTCCCATTCCGCGGAAGCTCCTTCAGCGCGGCGTCCGCGACATGGTGCGCATCTCTGATGCTCGCATGAGCGGCACAGCCTACGGAACCTGCGTGCTCCACGTTGCGCCCGAGAGCTATGTGGGAGGCCCGCTCGCCTTGGTCAAAAATGGCGACCTGATTTCGCTCGACATTCCCAATCGCAAGCTCGACCTTCTCGTTCCGAAATCCGAGCTCGACCGCCGCCTCGCCGCTTGGGTGCGGCCGGTTCCCAAAGAGCAGCGCGGCTATCTCGCGCTCTATCGCAATCACGTGTCGCAGGCCAATCTTGGCTGCGATTTCGATTTCCTGTCTGCCCCTGCCGAGCCAGCGCCTGCGCGCTGACCCGCGCCTCGCAGGCCGTGTGCCTATGCGTTCATCAGCTTCACAATATTCCTGTAGCTGATTTGCAGGCTTTCGAGCGGCGGCTTGTCCGTCTGATCCTGTTCCACAAACATGTACGGAATGTGGTAATTGGCAGCCAGTCGGAAAATCGTCTTCCAGTCCAGCGTCCCCTCGCCCACCTCGGTAAAATGCGCCGACGCCGGCTCGCTTTCGACGGAAACCGGCACGTTGGGCTTGCGATCCTTCAAATGCAGCGATTGCATCCTGTGCCCGTACCGCCGCAGCATCGCCACCGGATCGTACCCCGCCTGCGCCACCCAGTAGCAATCCATCTGCCATTGCACCAGCGCAGGATCCGTGTACTTCATCAGCACGTCGAATCCGGTCACATCTCCATACTTCTGAAATTCCACGTTATGACTGTGGAATCCGAAATGCATTCCCATCTTTTTCGCCTGCTCGCCCCACTTGTTATATTGCTCGGCCCCGCGCTTATAGCCGTCCGTAGAGTTGGCGACAGTTTCCGGAATCTCCGAGCACACAATGCACTCCACTCCCAGTTCCTTCGCGTATTCGAACCGCGACTCGAAATCGTTATACCCAAAATGCGCGCTTGGCACCGTCAGTCCGGCATCGAGGATCGCCTTCCGCAGATCCTTGGCGCTCATCTTGTACTCCGCAACGAAGGTCTCCACGTTCTGGTAGCCGATTTTGCGAATCGCCGCCAGGGTCCCAGCCATGTCGTTCGGCAGCAGGCTGCGCACCGTGTAAAGCTGAACTCCAACCGGCCGCTCCGCGCTCTTCGCCAAAGCTGCCCGATTGAGCGCCAATGCAGTCAACCCTGTTGCCGTCTTCCCAACAAACTCTCTGCGCGTCAGCATCGCAAGTGCTCCTCTCTCCGTCGTGCATCGTCCCTGTCGTTTGTGCCGCAGCCATCATGCCTGCTGTGCCGCGGCAAGCGCAAGCCGTCTCTGCAGCCGATACTGCCTGCCCGCAATAAATAATCCCAGCGTTCCCAACATGGGCATGATCGCCACCAGCACGAACACCGGCGCGTAAGAAATGCGATCCACCAGAATACCGGTCAGCAGCGGAAACAACATTCCGCTCAGCCCGCCTGCAATTCCCGTCAGTCCCGTAGCCCGCCCCACCTGCTCATCGGGGAACAGGTCCGTAACCGCCGCAAACATGTGCGCAGACAGAAAATTGTCGGCCGCGATGGCAATGGAAATCATCGTCAGCGCTGCACCCATCCCCCGCATGTAAGGCACTGCCAGGCTCATCGCGCAAAGCAATGCGCTTCCATACATCGAAATCCGCCGCGTGTTCCGCACCGAGATCCCCCTGCGCAGTAGCACGCCTGCAAACCATCCGCCCAGCACTCCACCTACATCGCCCATGAGGAAAGGAATCCACCCCAAAATTCCGATCTCCGTCATCGTCATATGCCGCGCGTTGTAGAGATAACTCGGCGTCCAGTACCAGTAAAACTGCATCACCGGCCCGATAAAAAAACGGCATAGCATCACCGCCCAGGACGATGAGTCCCCCAGCATCTGCCTAAGCGAAATCCGCGGCAGAGCCGTGCCCTTTTCCGTCTTTGGCTCATGCTTGTAAATGAACCACCACAGCGGGATCCACAGAAACCCCGCCACCGTCGGCACCAGGAATGCCACGCGAAATCCGTAGCGCTGCATCAGGTAGACGATCACCGGCGGCGCCAGCGTCGCTCCGATCACGCTGCCGCCGTTGAAGATGCCGATGGCCAGCGTTCGATCCTTTTTTTCAAAGAGCCGCGTAACCGTCTTGATGCCGCCCGAATACGCGCCGCACTCGCCTGTGCCTTTCCAGAACTGCGAGAGCCCAAGCTGCAATCCCGAACCCGCCAACGCCAGCGACCCCGTCGCCGCCGACCACCAGCACACCGCCGCCGAAAGTCCCAGTCGCGAGCCGAGCTTGTCCATCAGCGCGCCCATCGGGAACTCGCCCGTCATCATGCCGAAGCCCAGTGCCGACACGATTCGTCCGTATTGTTCGTTGGAAAGGTGAAACACCGTCCGCAGCACCGGCGCCATCACCGACAGCGCCTGTCGCGCTACGAACATGATCACGGTGAGCACGAACAGCAGACTCAGGATCAGCCACGGCCGCCGGCTCCCCTCCGCCTGCGCTGTGCTCGCGCTCTCCGTCCGGCAACTCTCGTCCGCCTGTAGCAACGGTCCTCCTGCAATCTTTGCAGCAGAGTCTGCCGGTTTCGCCGTTTCAGTCAAAGCAGCCTTGCGCCGGGTCTGGGGATTCACGAGTGCAAACTACTCTCGCATGCTGCGCGCTTCTTGCCAGGGATGCGCGAATTTCAGTACCTGGTTGATGTCCTTGACGTTTTTGAGCCCCTGCGTGTTCAGCCATTCTTCCAGCGCCGCCGCTCCCTTGTGCACGTACACCGGAACCCCGTCCTGCCAGGTCGCTCGCCCGGCCAGCACTCCGTGGAACTCCACTCCGCACTCCACCGCATATTCCAGCGTCTCCACAAACACCTCGCTGCTCACGCCGGCAGAAAGATAGACGATGGGCTTTTTGCTCAGCCCCGCAGCCGTGCGAACGATCTCCGCTGCCTCCGCTTTTGTGTGCAGCTTCGTCCCCCTGAAGGCTCTCGTCCCTTCGACATACGCCATCTGGATCGGGATTTCCACCTTCAGCACGTCCGCTCCATACCTGTCCTTGCTGAACTCTTCCATCGATTTCAGCACGATCTCCGGCTTCCGACGCGCATACTCAACGCTCGCCTCGCCGTCGCCGTGCACATCGTACCCGAGAAATTCGAGGAACAGAGGTATATCCACGGCCTTGCATTCTGCCCCAATTCGTTCCACCCATGCCTTCTTGCGATCGTTCACCCATTCCTTTTCAAAGGGCGTGTAGTACACCAGGATCTTCACCGCGCTCGCCGCCGCTTCCTTGATGCGCAGCGCCGACCAGCCTTCGAACAGCGAGGGCAGTCTTTCCGGCTTGTCCGGACTGTAGCCCGCATGCTCGTAGGCCATCAAAAGCCCCTTGCCGTTGATGCTTTTCGTGGCCTCCAGCCCATACTCGATATCGAGCAGTATCGCCGAAGCTTCTTTCGTCAGCGTCTTCGCCACCAATCCCTTGAATTCCGACATCATCCCCGCCGGCGGTTCCTTGCCCCCGAGTTCCTTCGCCAGCATGTTCTTCAGCAGCCCGCGCTGGTCCATGGCCACCGCGGCAATGACCCCCCGCGGATCCGAAACCGCTTTCAGGCCCGCCAGCTTTCCTGGTGTGAGATTGATCGGCATCGTCTCCTCTATGCTACGGGCTGCGCACCCGGTTCAGCCGTTGCGCCCTCCTGGCATCCAATGCCGTTGTCCGTGGCGCCGTCCATCGCCGTACGTGGCCGTGACCGGGGTCGAAAAGACTATATCCAAGGCTCGGATAGAGTGTCAATCGATTGCGAATGATAGAGGTAGCCAAATCCCCTCTCCCGCCATTTGCACCCGCGTCTCCGCGGATTAGCCCGCTTTCTTCCCTTCTAAGGGATCTGACATTTCCGATTCTGACTCGTGTTTCTTCTCCTGTTCCAATCGTCTGAGAATCGATTGAAATTGATTGACAGCCGCCGTTTCCTATGCCTATACTTCGTCCCTGATTCACTGCGCTTGCCATTCGCGCATGTATTGTAGCCAGTCTGTCCGGTGGTGTGCGATGGACCCTGCTTCCCCGGTTTGCAAGGGCCAGAGACATTCGAGCAAGATCATGTCCGGTGATTCTTCGTCCGCTGTCCCACCTCTCCGGATGAGATTCGCCGACAGAAGTACGCGCCGCGATCTCCTGCGCGCGTTCGCCGCTCTCACTGCGGCCCGCGCTTTCTCGCCCCTCGGCTCGACGCCTCTGCTCGCCGAATCCGGTCACGTCCCTTCCGGGATCCACTTCGGCGTGCAGTTAAACGCTTTTCCCATCGACCCCCACCGCTTCCAGAGCTTCCTCGAAGTCCTTGGCCAGATCAAGCAGGTCGGCTACCAGGGCTTCGAATCCAGCTTCCGCAACTTACAGCCTCAATTCGCGCACCCCGCTCCCGCCCGCCACAGCATCGAGCAGACCGGCCTCACCTTCTTCGGCATCCACATCTTTTTTCCCGACCCCGGCTACGACCAGGCCACCAGGATTGCTGCGCCTTCCGTCTACGAGCCGGTAGCTCGTGGCGGCGCCGCGCTCGGCGCAAAGTACCTGATCCTCAGCGGTGCTCCCAGTGAAAACCGCGATCAGCTCAAGCGCAAAATCGACGCGCTCAACGCCGCGGGCCGTTACGCGCGCAATGCTGGCCTCGGCGCCGCCTATCACAACCACTGGTGGGAATTTAAATCCCCCATCGGCGAAATCGAAGCGCTCTATTCGCAGACCGACCCAGAATTGGTCCACTTTGTGCTCGACGCCGGCCATGCCTATCACGGCGGAGCCGATGTGCCCGCATTCATCCGCGCCCACGCTAAGCGTATCGTCGGCTTTCACCTGCGCGATTTTCGAAACGGCGAATACGTCGAGCTTGGCACCGGCACCTTCCCCCTTCGCGAAGTGGCCGCCACCATCCTCCAGATCGGCTGGAAAGGCTGGGTCGAAAACGAAGAAGAACGCGCCGACCATTCCCAGGGCGGCCTGAAGGTTATCGCGCCGGCATACAAAGCCATGAAGGAGGCTTTCACCCAGTGAATCGCCGCGAATTTCTTCGTACGGGCGCAGCCGCCGCCGTCGCCGCGCGGGCGATGGACGCGCGCGCCTACACCTCGATCGCCGGCTCAAACGACCGTGTCGGCCTCGGCATTATCGGCCTCGGCCGCCGCGGCACCATCGTCACGGATGCGTTCGTCCAGGATCCACGCATTCAGATTCGCGCCCTCTGCGACATCTACGACAAGCAAATTTCCAATTTCCAGCAGCACTTCAAAGACCATGTCTCCGCAGCCGAAACTGCCGTCGAATACCAGAAGCTCCTCGACAACAAAAACATCGATGCTCTCCTCGTATCCACACCCGATCACCTCCACGTGCAGATTGCCACAGCCACGCTCGGAGCCAACAAAAATACCTATCTCGAAAAGCCCACCCTGCACCGCTGGCACGAGCGCGACACGCTCACCAGGGCCGCTTCCGCATCGAAAGCCGTCCTCCAGTGCGGCATGCAGCAGCGCAGTGGCGCTCATTACATGCAGGCCAAACAGGAGATCTTCGACGCGCATAAACTCGGCCATGTCGTCTTCGCGCGCGCTGTCTGGCACAACTTCCCCTGGCAGCGCCGCGATATTCCCGAACTTCCCAAGCCGCCGGGCCTGCATTGGGATCTCTTTCTCGGTCCCGCTCCCAAGGTTCCCTACGAGACCTCCCGCTATAGTTCATGGCGCTCCTACCACGACTACGGCAACGGACTTCTCGCCGACATTCTCACCCACTGGGCCGACGTGGCGCAGTGGATGCAGAACGACAGCGAGCCCGCCACCGCTGCAGCGCTCGGCGGCGATTTTCAGCTCCGTGGCGACCTCACCAATCCCGATACTGTCAGCGCAGTCGTCCGCTATAAAGACTGGAACCTCAACTTCGAATCCTCCGTGCTCTCCATTCGCGATCCCCACCCCACCGTCTTTTTTGAAGGCACGGAGGGAACACTCGACCTCACGCGCGAAGGCTACACTTTCACTCCCAATCGCGGCGAGCCAGCCCATGTCGCCGCCACCCAAAGCCTCGAGCGTGCGCATACAGGCAACTTCATCGACGCAATCGTCAAAGGTGACAAGGTTAACGCTCCACTTTCGGCCGGGCTTGCGGCCAGCGTACCCGTCATGATGGCGCTGCAATCCTATTGGTCTCAGAAAATTGTGGCTCGCGACGAACTCGCCTGATGGCTCGCGCGGGCGTGGAGGCAGGCAGTAAAACCACACTTCTAACCGCACACGGAACCAACTTCCGCGTGCATGCAGCAGGGGCCGGACTTGAGTGACCGCGTTTTCACCATGTTCTCCGGTGCAGTGGCAGGCGGTACTTGGCCAGATATCGCCGTACGTAGCACCATTTCCGCGCCGCGAAGGGAACTGCTTCCATTCCCGCCTCGGCAGCGGCATCAACAGTGAAGACTGAAAAACAACAGCCGACGAATCGACAGAAGCCTTCTTCCCAGGGCATCTGCATGGAAAGGACAAAATGAGCCAGACACTCCGCAAGCTACTCTACATCGGCATCTCAGCGCTGCTCTCGCTGGGCACGGCTTCCCAGGCGCTCGCACAATCTAC
The DNA here is from genome assembly GCA_035935755.1 of Occallatibacter sp. GTDB lineage: Bacteria > Acidobacteriota > Terriglobia > Terriglobales > Acidobacteriaceae > Telmatobacter. Next base: position 131,538 of record DASYWU010000018.1, read on the forward strand.
CGGAACCATCCGCGGAACCGTCACCGACCCCAGCGGCGCCGCCATCCCCAATGCGACCGTGACTGCCACAGCCACCAGCACCGGACTCGCGCGCACCGCTGCGACCAATGACAACGGTATCTTCGTTTTCCCCAACCTGCCCATTGGCGCGTACTCGCTGAAGATTGCTGCTAAGGGTTTCGCCACCCAGCAAAACCGGGGCATCACCCTCATCACCGGCCAGACCATCGATCTACCCATCGCCCTGTCCGTCGGCGCTCAGAACACGGAAATTACCGTTACCTCTGTGGCCCAGCAGATTCAGACCACCACATCCACAGTGGCCCAGTCGGTTACGCAGGAACAGATGCGCGACTTGCCCTTGAACGGCCGCAACCCGCTGCAACTCACCACGCTCACCGCCGGCGCAGTGCTCACCACTGTCGGCACTGAGGCCACTCAGGAGGACAACACCGGTCTTTCCGTGAACGGCCTTCGCGCCACTCAGAATACTTACACACTTGACGGCACCATCTACGTCGACCGCTTCTTCGACTCCGTGCCCACCATGCCCAATCCCGATGCCTTGCAGGAATTCACCATCCAGGCCTCGAATTACAGCGCCGACCATGCCGGCGCCGGCGCACTGGTCGAACTTTCCACCCGCTCTGGCACCAGCGAACTGCATGGCTCCGCCTGGGAATACTTCCGCAATACCGTGCTCGATGCCAAGAACTACTTTCAGTCAAAAGTGCCGCCCTACAAACTGAATCAGTTCGGAGGCACCGTCGGTGGCCCCATCTTCAAATGCAAGAAGTCCTTCTTCTTCTTCTCCGCGGAGGATCTGCAGCAGCGCTCCTCGCCCAATCCTATCTCCATTCAGGTTCCCACCGCCGCGGAGTTGGGCGGAGATTTCTCGGCCTTGTTGCCCAAGACCGTCATTCATGACCCGGTCACCGGCACTCCTTATTCCGGCAACATAATCACCACGCCTATGGATCCTTTGTCCAAGGCTGTAAATCAGCAGTTTCTCTCAGCCGTAGAGGCCAAGTCCGACCCCGCGACCGGTATTTATAAATCCACCTCCAATTCCAACATCGACAACACTCAATATCTCGTCCGTCTCGACAACTCCATTTCCGATAAAGACCACCTCACCGGCCGGTACTTTTATAACCAGGACAATTTCCAGCGCGCTTTCAATGCTCCGCTGGGCTTTTTTGCCTTGAATCTCTTCCGCAATCAGGCACTCACTATCAGCGACGCACACGTCTTCAGCAACACGCTCACCGGCGCATTCTATGCCGGCTTCCTGCGTGCAGCGCGCACGCAGATTCCCGAAGCGCTTGGCTCCAAAACGTTGCAGGATCTCGGTTACAACGTTCCCTTTGGCAGTCCCACGGAAAATCTGGTCCCCTTTCCGGGAGTGCGTGCAAATATTGCCGGCTACGTAAACATCTTTTCCGGCGGCGCTCTCACTCAGGACTCAACCACGTTTGACTTCACCGCCACCATGGTGAAACTGCTCCACGCGCATACCCTCACCATGGGCGGTGACCTCGAGCGCGATCGCATCGACTTGGACGACTACTCGTATACCCCCGGTGACAACACTTTTAACTCCCAGCGCACTGGCAACGCGGTCGCAGATTTTTACACTGGCTATGAGTCCAGCTTCTTCCAGGACAACGGCCGCAAGGCCTACTTGCGAGAGCTTCGGCCATCGCTCTTTTTACAGGACGACTGGAGAGTAAATTCGAAACTGACGCTCAACCTCGGCGTTCGCTGGGATCCGTGGATGCCCCCCATCGATAACAACGGCACGCTCGTGGGCTTCAATCTGGCCAATCCCAGCTTCCAGTCAATCATCGCTCCCGATGCGCCGAAGGGCATGATGTTCGTCGGCGATCCCGGCGCCACTCCTCAGATCTTTCACAACAACTTCAAGGATTTCGCTCCCCGTGTGGGCTTCGCCTATAACCTCTTCGGAAACGGCAAGACGGTGGTGCGTGGCGCCTACGGAATGTTCTACGGCTACCCCGAGGGCCTGCTCTATCAACGGACCGACGCCATGCAGCCAATCAATCTCTTTCTCAACATTCCCAATCCCGCATCGCCATGGGAGAACATTTACACCGCCTCCAATGGCTACCCAAGCGGTGCTCCCTTCCCGCGCGGCCACGTCGGCCCCTCGCAGTTTAAGACCTACAAATTTGTCCGGCCCTTGGCGGGTGGTGTGCTGAATCCCGCCGCTCACGTAGAGTACACGCAGGACTACAACCTCACCTTCGAGCAGGATCTAATTCACAACTTCGCCATGTCCCTGGCCTACGTCGGAGATCATGCTGAGCATGTCATGGGAACGCGGCAGTTTAATCCGGCCGTCTATACTCCCGGCGCCGGTGACACCGTGGGCAATGAAAATACACGCCGGCTCTATTCCGGCCTGGGCGCCGTGGAACTGAACGACCCCTACGAATACGAGATGACAAATTCCCTGCAGTTCAACATAACGCGCCGCTCCAGTCGCGGCCTCACCCTGCTCTCCAACATCGTCTGGGCGAAAACTATCGACAATAACTCATCCGGCGCGGAAGGCAACTCCGGGCCGCCCAATCCATTCAATCTGCAAAGCGGCCGCGGTGTGGCTGACTTCGATCAGGCCGTCCGCTTCACCACCTCTCTCAACTACGCGCTGCCTCACTTTGGTCTCAACCCTGCCGCAGGTTTTCTCGCCAACGGCTGGCAGGTGAATGGAATCGTAGGCATCCAGAGCGGCTTGCCCTTTAACGTCACCAGCGGCGTCGATAATTCACTCTCGGGCGTCGGTGCCGACCAGGCCGACTACACCGGCGTCAGCCCCGCGCGGCCTTCCGGAGCTTCGAAGATCAAACAATGGTTCAACCCGGCTGCCTTCCAGAAGAACGCCACCGGCACCTTTGGCAACGTGCCCCGCAACTCTCTGCGTGGACCCGGATACACGGATGTGGACATGTCGGTCTTTAAAGACATCTTCCCTGAGCGGCGCATTCACGGCCAGTTCCAGGCCGAGGCATTTAATGTCTTCAACCACACTAACCTCGGCAATCCAACATCCAATGTGAGCGCGGGAACCTTCGGTCAGATCACAGGCACGAACGCCAGCACCGGCAGCGTCAACATGACTTCCACCGTTGGCGCAGCCCGTATCTTCCAGTTCGCTGCCAAGATCATTTTCTAAAATTGGGAGCCCCGGGTTCCGATTCTGGGACCCGGGATTCACCTGCACCCCAGCTCCCGCAGGCAAGAATGAAGAAGAGAGCTACTTCTACTTTGTCGCCGTCCTCCGCGGCAGCGCGCTCCCAACCGCGTTGATCGCCGGTTTCCCATCCAACACGCGCGCCACATCTTCGCAAACTGCCCTCATCACCCGTTCTTGCGCCTCGCGCGTGAACGCGGCAATGTGCGGAGTCAAAATCACATTAGGCAACGCCTCGAGTTCGCCCACCGCCGGTGGTTCCGTCGTTCGCACGTCCAGTGCCGCGCCGGCCAGTGCGCCGCTCTTCAATGCCGCAACCAAATCATCTTCAACCACCACCGCTCCGCGCGACGTATTCACAAACAGCGCGCCTCGCTTCATGCTGCCGAAGCGTCCGCTGTTCATTAGCCCCTTCGTCTCCCGCGTCGCCGGCAAATGGCACGTCACCACATCCGACCTGCTCAACAGCTCTTCCAGGCTCACCAACTCCGCGCGCAAATCGCTCAGCAGAATGTTGTCCGGGCTCAAATACGGGTCGTACGCCAGAATCTCCATTCCGAATGCCATCGCGCGCCTTGCCGTCAGAAATCCGATCTTTCCCGCGCCCACGATGCCTAGCGTCTTTCCGTAAAGCTCCATCCCCACAAACTTCTGCCGGCTCCAGTTGCCGCGCTTCGTATCCTGATCCGCCGCCGCAATCATTCGCGCCAGCGACAGAATCATTCCCATCGTCAGCTCTGCGGCGCTGATCGCGTTCTGGTCGGGCGTCGACGCAATCACAATTCCCGCCTGCTCCGCGGCTTTCACATCGATGTTGTCCAGCCCCACGCCGGCCCGCCCCACCACCAGCAATTCCGTCGCGCTCGCCAGCAGTTCCTCCGTCACCGGCGTCTGGTTGCGCACCATCAACGCCCGGCAATTCCTCACCTGTTCCGCCAGCAGCCCTGGCGATTTCCAAAGTTCAGGTTGAAGCGAAATCTCGAACCGCGCGCGGAGCGCGTCCACTGCGGCGCCCAGAATGTTTTCAGAAATCAGAATGTCGGGCATAGTTCAGCAAACCACCTCTGGGCAGTCAAACGCCACATTCAGCCGCGAGCACCACTGCTCCAGTTCCGCTACCGTTTCGTTCGACAGCGGAATTCCCTCTGCGCCATTGGCCTGCGCCTGGCGTGCCGAACGTTCTCCCGGCACCAGGATCTCTTCCGCTCCCGGCCGCTTTTTTGAAGCCTTGATGCGGTCGATCGTCGCATCCACGCGCCGCAGATACTCGTCGTAGTCCAGAAACGCGCTTACATCGAAGAGACAGAAGAAATGTCCCACGTTCTGCTTGCGGTCCATGTTCTTGTACATCGAACCCACATCAGGGCCGATCGCTGCGCCGGATAGCACCCCGCTGAACATCTCCACCATCAGCGCCAGCGCATACCCCTTATGCCCAGCCATCGTCAGCACGGTTCCCAGCAGCGCCTCTGTAGCGTCCGTCGTCGGCTGACCTTCGCGGTCCAGCGCCCATCCCTCTGGAATCGGCATACCCTTCTTCTGCGCAGCGATAATGTTCCCCCGCGCTACCGTTGATGTCGCCAGGTCGATCTTTACCGGAAATCCCTTGCCCGTCGGGAACGAAGCCGCAATGGGATTGGTCCCGAAGAACGCCTCGTATCCCCCGTCGGGCGACATCGCCGGCTCGCAATTCGTCATCGCCAGCAGCACCATCTTCTGCCTCGCGGCGTGATTGCAGTACCACGATAGCGCCCCAAAATGCTGCGAATTGCGAATCGTCGCCGCAGCCACGCCATTCTCCCGCGCCAGCGGCATCAGCACATCCAGCGCCTTCCGTGCCTGGATCTGCCCCAATCCGTTTCCCGCATCCAGCGCCAGGATCGCGCCTCTCCGGCGGTCTTCCCTCAGCGTCGCCTTGGGATCGATCAGTCCCGCTTCGATCCTCTTCAGGTAAATATTCAGCCTTGAAACGCCATGTGTCGAAACGCCGTGCAGATCCGCATCCACCAGCACTTCCGCGAAAAGCGCCGCGTTCTCCGTAGGCACGCCAATGCCTGCTGCAAGTTGTGCCACCAGGCTTTCCAGGCGCTCCTTCGCGTAACGCTTCACGGCCCATCTCCAGTTCTTCGCCCGCTACGCGCTGCGGTAGAGTTTGGTCATCACAAATTCGCGATGCCCCAGTGCTTCGGCCGCGGTCAACCTGCCGTTCGCGGTGCGCACAATCATATCGATCAAAGCATCCCCGGCCTGGTCCAGCGTCATCTCGCCCTGCAGAATCGGCGAAACATCCAAGTCGATGTGGTCGCGCATCGTCTTCACCGTCCTTGGATTCCCGGAGAGCTTGATAACCGGCTCAATCGGGTTGCCGATGATGTTGCCCTGCCCGGTGGGGAACAGATGCACCACTGCGCCCGATGCCGCCCACAGGGTCACCGCTTCCGCCGCGGCGCTCGACGTGTCCATGAACCACAGCCCTTTGCTGTTTGGCGCTTCGCCAGGTTTCAGGCAACCCACAAATTTCGTCTTCTTCCCCAGCTTCTCCACGTTGCCCAGCGCTTTTTCCTCGATAGTCGTCAGCCCGCCGGCGATGTTCCCCTTGGTCGGCTGTGACTCCGCGAGATCGTCAACCTTCTGATCAAACACCAGCTTCTGGTAATCGTCGAACGCAGCCATGAACTGCTTGCGCACGGCATCGTTCGCTGCCTTGGCAGCCACAATATGCTCCGCGCCCGTCAATTCCGTCGTCTCGCCGAACGATGCCGTTCCCCCCGTCGCGCAATGCTTGTCAATCACGTTGCCCACTGTCGGGCAACTCGCCAGCCCCGTCGTCGTATCGGACTCGCCGCACTTCACGCTGATATACAGTTCGCTGAAATCGCATTCCGTGCGCTGCAGCTCTGACGCCCACTGCACAAATTCCTTCGCTTTCACAGAAGCCTGCGCCACTGTCGCGATGTCGCCCTGGCCCTCGATTGAAAACCCGGCCACCGGCTTGCCCGTCTTCGCAATTCCATCCACAATCCGCTGCGTCCAGCCCGGCTCAATCCCGATCACAATCGCCGCCGCCACATTGGGATTCGCGCCTGTCCCGATCATCGTCCGGAAAAACAGGTCGAGGTCTTCGCCGAATTGCAATCTTCCGTAAGCGTGCGGCAGCGCCAGTGTGCCCTTGATGTTGTTACCCACCGCTTCGCACGCGGCATTCGAAATATCGTCCACGGGCAGAATGATCACGTGATTGCGGACGCCCACGCGTCCGTTTTCCCGCCGATATGCAAGTACCTTCCGGTGTTTCGCCATTATGCCCACCTCTTCGTCTTCAGGTTATGCACGTGCACATGCTGCCCGGCGCGGATCGGCTTCACCACGCGCCCGATCTCGCACCCGTACTTGATCACCGTGTCGCCCACTGCGAAATCCTTGAGCGCCAGCTTGTGTCCCAGCGGAATCGCTTCCGCCGCCTTGGCCTTCAGCGGCTTGTTCGTGGAAAGATCGCGGCCGGTGCATTTTGTCCCGGCGGCCAGGTCTACCACGGCCACGCCCACGGTGTCCGCCGAATCGTGAATCAAAAAATGAATCATGTTTCCTGCTCCTTCTCACTTGCTCCTTGCTAAATTCCAGAATTGTTTCGCTCAGGCTCCGTGCCCCATCCTCTCGCGCTTTTTGCGAAAGGGTGGGAGATCACGAAATTCCGGTACACAAATTCTCGCCACGTCGAAATCCTTCATACTCCGCCAATGGAAACGTGCTTCGTCTCCAGGAACGCATCCAGCCCTTCGCTTCCCAGTTCACGTCCCCAGCCGCTCTGTTTCACGCCGCCGAACGGGCTCTGGCTCGTTGCCGGCGCGCCATCGTTGATTCCCAAGGTCCCCGCCTCAATCCGCTCCGCCAGCCGAAAGATCCTTCCCACATCGCGCGTCATCGCGTACGCGCTCAGTCCATACTCGCTCGCATTCGCACGCTCAATCGCCTCATCTTCCGTCTCAAAGCTCGACAGCGGCGCCACCGGCGCAAACGTCTCCTCGCACATGCACAATGCGCCGCGCTCCGCCCCTTCAATCACCGTCGGCTCCAGAAAATATCCTTGTGTTCCGGCCCGCTTTCCGCCGCACAGTACCTTCCCGCCGTGCGCCGCCGCGTCTTCAATCTGCCTCAGCGCGCTGTCCAGCCCTTCCTGGTTGATCAATGGCCCGATGTCCACGCCCGGCTCAAGCCCCGGCCCCGTCTTCAGCTTCTTCACTCCGTCCACAAACCGCTCCACAAATTCGCCGTAGATCGACCGCTGAACATAAATGCGGTTCGCCGCAATGCACGACTGCCCCGTGTTACGGAATTTCGCAATCAGCGTCTGCTCCACTGCTCGATCCATCTCGCAATCCTCGAAGACCAGCAAAGGCGCCAGCCCGCCCAGCTCCAGTGAAAGAGGCTTCACCGTCTCCGCCGCGGCACGGATCAGCTCCTTACCCACCTCCGTGGACCCCGTGAACGTGATCTTCCGGCACAACGGGTTCTGCAGGAACTCCTCCGCGATCATCCGCGCGCCGCCCATCACCAGTTGGAACACGCCGGCCGGAATTCCCGCTGCCTCCACGCACTCCGCCAGCATCACCGCGCAAAGCGGCGTCTGCGACGAGGGCTTCAGCACCACAGTGCATCCTGCGGCCAGCGCCGGCGCCACTTTGCGCACCGCCAGCACCAGCGGAAAATTCCACGGGGAAATTGCGCCCACCACCCCGATCGGCGCTTTCACTACCAGGTTTCTGCGTCCCTGCGCCTGGTGCGGAATCAATCTCCCGTAGGCGCGCTTGCCCTCTTCGGCAAACCACCGCAGGTGATCTTCGCTCATCGCCACTTCGCCGCGGCTCTGTGCCAGCGGCTTTCCGTTTTCCAGTGTGATCGTTCGCGCAATCTCGTCTGCGCGTTTCACCAGCTCATCGGCCACTCGGTTTAGCGTCGTGCCTCGTTCTTTAGCCGTCTTCGCCCGCCACGCACCCAGCGCGTCGTGCGCCCCTTGCAGCGCCGACCGCACATGCTCGCGCTTCACCATGGAAACGCGCGCGAACGTCTCCCCCGTCGCTGGATTCACGACCGCTATCTCTTCACCGGTCGCAAGCCATTTGCCATTGAGATATACTTGCCGCGGACTTTTGGGATCCGCACTCATCCGACCAGCCTCATCTCAGTCCACCCACTTGGGAACGAAATTGCCCTGGCGGGCCTCAGCCTCGATCCGCCGCGCCGCTTCATTCACATGAAAACGCGCCAGCCGCTCCGCCTCATCGGCTTCATTCTTCTCAATAGCGTCCACAATCGCTACGTGCTCGTCATAAATCCGTTGTTGCTCCCGCGACACCCGTACCGTCATTCCCAATATGCGATAGCTCTCTGCCAGCCGGATCAGAATGTCGTTGCGCGAAAGCTTGGTAATGTGGAAATGGAACTCCCGGTCCAGGCGCCCTCGATCTTCTTCCTTTTCCCTTTTCGCCAGCTTGTAAATATCCTCGGCCATGCTGCGCAGTGCGGCAACATCCGCCCGGCCTGCGTTGTGGCAACTCAGCCGCGCCGCCAGCCCTTCCAGCACCGCGCGTACCTGGTACGCCTGGCAGATGCGCTCTACATCCAGTTTGCCTACGAACACGCCCAGCCGGTCGATCGACTCCACCAGCCCCAGCCACTGCAGCTCAAACAATGACTCCCGCACGGTTCCCTGCGCCACACCCAGTTCCCGCGCCAGGCTCTGCTGGCTCAGCCGCTCGCCGGGCTGCGTTTCACCCGACAATATGCGGCGCTGAATCTCTTCGCGGACGTGGTGACGTGCTACGCGATCGGGCATACCCCCGCCCTTCTTCAGCCGCGACTTGCGAACCTCTGTGTTCATGCTCAAACTCCGGGAATCCTGAACTTCAATCTAACTGGTTGCAATCGATGCCAGCAACAATCCCTATGAACCCTAAGCCCACCACTTCACTCCTACCGCCCGTGCCAGCCTGCGAAAAGTCTCCGCATGCGTCCCGAACGACAACAGCACATGGTGCGGCATTCCCGCATGCACCAGCCGCTCGAACCGCTCCGGGACCGTGCCGCCCCGCGCGATCTCTTCTTCTGAAAGCTTCATCAACACCGTGTTTCCCGTCAGCTTCCGGCGTGGCAGCACCGTCCGTCCTTCGAACGCCGTCATGTGATACTCCCCGTCGCACCGCCACAGCCGCGCCACCGTCACCGCCTCGCCTTCGCGGATGCACCCATCCACTACCAGCGGCTTCACAATGTTGAAGTGCTTCGCCAGCGACGGGCCGCCGGCGCTTCCTGCCGCATTGCACATATCCATCGGCGCCATTCCCGGATGCCAGAAAAAAATCGTGTTCCGATCGTGCTCCAGCCAGTCGGTCAGGAACCCCGGACCCATCCCCAGCAGGCAATTCATCAGGCTTCCCACGCATCCGTCCACGTCCCCCTCGATCGACACCGCTCGTCCCGCCGTCGTCAGCCGCGAAACCGCAAGGTACGGCCATTGCCCCAGCATGTTCGGCAGTTCCGGCCAGCACTGGATCGTGATCCCATCCAGGCATTCCTCTTCGATCAGCTCCAGCATCGCCAGGTAGCATCGTGAGTTCATGGGAAGGTCTTCAGCCGTGATCTCGCCCATTGGCAGCTTCATCGCCATCACTGCGTCCACATCCTTGCGTACCGCGTCCGCCGGCACTGCATGCACGCGCTCCATGTACTGCGGCAGGCTCAGCGGATGCAGTTGAACCCCCAGCGCGCGCCGCATCAGAAACGGCTCTGCCGCCAAGTCGATAAATCCCGGGGCATGCGTCCCAATCACGCCCACCTTCGCCTGCCGCAACCCGCGCGCCGCTCGCGCCACTGCAATCGCCCGCCCCAGCTCCGCACGCAACTGCGCATCGTCCGGATCGCCATAAACCAGCTCAAACGCATGCCCCGCCTGTCTCAGCGACGATCCCCACAGATGCTGCCCCACCAGCGAGCAGGAGCTTACCTTCCCATCGCCCGGCCGTTCCGGTGTCGCCCAAAGCACCACGGGATCGGTCCACCGCTGCGCCACCGTCAGAGCCAGTTGCCCATGCCCCATCGAAGGCTGCAGCATCACCAGTGCCGAGCAGCCCGCCTGATGCAGTTTCTCCAGTTTCGCAACCGTGGTCGCTTCGTCCACTACCGGCTCGTCCGCGCCCACCGTCGCGAACCCCAACTCTCCCAGCACCGCAACGCTGCGCGCGCAGATAATCTTGTTCCATTCCTGGTCGAAGCCCGGCCGTTTGCGCCCAAGAATCAGTACGCCTAGCGGACGTGAAGCTGCTTCAACTGTGCGTTCCTGCATCTCACTCCCCTTCGCAACCAAATCTTTCTGCGGTCAGCGGCTCGCAATACGGCAACAGCTCCCCAATCAGCGGCGTCAGATACTCGTAAAAACTCTTGCTCACTGGAATCGCACTGTCCCGCGTCCACCCCGCCGGAATCGGCTTCTCCACTCCCGCAACTCGCTCCAGCGGCACATACTCATAGCCGGATTCGCCTGCATCGCTCAGCGGCCGCAGCGCCACCATCTTGTCCGTCTCGCCCTTCAGCAGTCCGCGCACCGCCGCTCGTCCTACCGTTTCCGCGTCTTTCCAGTCCTGCCCCGCCGCGTGCAGCATCGACGCGCGTCCCAGCAGTCCCGGCTTCTCGCTGCGGCAGCGCATTTTCAGATTCCTGGCCACTGCTTCCGCCAGAAACTGCGCCACACCGCCCGTAATCGCCCTTCCCATCGGATCGGCCTGCGCCGCCTCTGCCACCTGGTACACAAACTGGCCTTTCGCATCGCGAATGCCTTCGGCCACCACCACAATCGCCCAGCCCAGTCGCGCCACAGTGCGCTCCAGGTCGCCGAGAAATCGTTCTATCTCAAATGCCTGCTCTGGAACGTAAACCAGGTGCGGCGCATCCTGCTCGTCGCGCTTGCCCGCGGCTGCCGCCGCTGCCAGCCATCCCACGCTCCTGCCCATTGTCTCCAGAATCGAAACCGGCTGCGGCAGCGCCCGCACATCCATTCCCAGGTCTCGCGTCGATTGCGCAACATAGCGCGCCGCGCTCGCATATCCCGGGCAGCGGTCCGTCACCGCAATGTCGTTGTCCACCGTTTTGGGAACTCCGAGCACGCGCACCTCGCTGCCTCGCTCCCGGCAATGCCGGCTTACAATCTCCGCGCCGCGCATGCCCCCATTGCCGCCGGCAATCAGCACGTCGTGCACATCATTGGCGCGCAGGCAATTCGCCAGCCGGTCCAGTTCCTCTACCGTAAGCTTCGCTCGCGATGAGCCGAGCGCCGCCCCGGGACTCGTGCGCATCCGCTCCACTTCCGCCGGCGACATATGGCCCAGGTCGATCGCCTTGCCGTCCAGCAATCCCTTCAGCCCCGACCGCGCGCCCCAGATCCGTCCGAACGCGCCGCATGCCCGTGATTCGTTCACAATCGCAGCCAGGGTCGCGTTCAGCATCTGCGTCGGTCCGCCGCCCTGCACAACCAGCAGATTCCGTCGGTTCATTTGCGCGCCCCGGTTCAGGGAAAGGTGGTCTTGCAAAGCGCCGCGGAGCCTGAACGGCTCCTTGAAAATGGAACGATCAGCTTATAATCGATTCGTATCAATTGTCAATGAAGTCGACGGCCCGCCGTAACGTTGATTCCCGGCCGAAGGTCTTTATTTCCAGCAACCACTCGCCAGCGCGACGCCCATCCGCGAGCTCGGGTTATCCGTCAAGTCCACTCTCAGGATAAGTTCGCGGCGCGGCTCCGCAAGATGCAAATCCGCGCCGCCACCTACTCAGTCGGCCGGGGCCGTCGTGCAGGCGTGTACAGCGTTGTTGTATTCCGGCTGCGCGGCGTACAGCTTGTGGTTCAGGCGCACGACGCTCGGATCGAAATAAACATCGGTCGAGGTAAAGAACAAAAACGAGCACTCATCCCCGATCTCTTCTCCGTAGACCCCGTTGTCGAGCGAGTTCCACCACGCGCTCCCCAACGGGTCGGTGATCGTCTCAAAAGTCTCGTGGGAAAGCACATTGTTCGTCGAATCCACCAACTGGCCGTTGGGAGTTCCCGGCCGTACGCTGCAGCCCGCCACACCTTGATAGGGCTCGACAGTGTAGAGCACAACGTTCCCGGCACTATCCGCCGCAGCGGCGTGATACGCGCAGAAGCTCCAGGTCTTCATGTTGTCCGGTGAGTAACAAACACTGAAGGTCTTGTCGAAGCACACATCCTGCCCTGGCACCAGGAATAGATGATAGATGTGACCGGTGCCGAACCCTCCTGTACTTGCCGCCACCGAGTAAGCCGCAATTGCCATGTCGAGATTCGTGAACGGCTTTCCCGCTCCGGCTGATGGCGTATACCCGGGGAAGTAATAATTCGCCCCATCCGGATAACGCTCCGGCGCGTTGGAGTTTACATATTGATTGGTGATATCGATAAATTGGGTCCGCGACAGATCCCGCAGAAACCCGATCGGATCGCCCCAGCACGTGTTTGGTGCGCACTGAGAAGTCGGGTTCATAAAAACTGCGTGACTCTCGGCCGATTCCACCGTAGGCCCTCCCTGATACTCCAGATCGGCGGGATAGCGTACCCCATTGTTTGCTGGCCTCGGCAGGTGGTTCGCAGCCCTGGAAAAGGGCGAAACCGCGCCAGGCGCCGCTTCACGCCCCTGGTTTCGTGCGGTGGGCATCGCGATCGGCGGTTGCACGTTAAGGTCGGAAACGGCCGTGACGTTGTTGATCGGTTGTATGTTCTGCTGGGCCGGTGCTGGCAGCGAAACCATCATCAGGCAAACGGGAAGGCTGGCAGGGAATATCCAGCTCAGGATGTGACGATGCATCTTCATTTGCTCCTCCGAGGGGACAACTTCTTGCTTGATTGAAACGACCGTTAATATATGTCGCGCCGCCGTCCGCAATGACACGTGCCGCGCCTGGACCTCGTGAACAGACCTGGTGGAAGAAATCTTGGCTGCTTTTGTGAAACCCTCTGGATTGCACCAGAGGTCGCGAAAAGAATGGCCGAATCGTAGCCGGTCCCGGAAAGCTTGTCAACGTGCCTGCCTGCCCAGCCCAATCCACCGCATTCCGCCGACCCCCACCCCGCCATGCGTTACAATCTCAAGCGTTCGGCGAAGACGATCTAAAGTTCGATGAAAAGGATCAAGCTTCTCCATGAAAAACCTCCTGGATGTCACGGCTCCCTCCAGCAAGAACCCCTTTGATTCAGCATGCACCCCACACCGCGCTGCCATTCGCACCGCAGCCCTCGCTTGCCTCGTCTCATTTTTTGCTTTTGCGGCGCGCGCGCAAGCCCCCGCGGTAACTGGCCCCGCCGCCAGCGTCGATCCCCTCATCGGCACGGGGCGCGGGCCTGGTGACAGCATCAATCTCTTTCCCGGCGCCACCACCCCCTTTGGCATGGTCCAGCTCAGTCCCGACACTGAAGACCACGGCTACGGCTATCACTACTGGGACACGGCCATCCACGGCTTCAGCATGACCCACATGAGCGGTCCCGGTTGTCCCAATGAAGGCGATGTCTTCTTCACCGCCACCACAGGCCCCATCCTCACCCGGATTGACGACTTCAGCTCCCCCTATTCACATTCCGAGGAATCCGCTTCGCCCGGCTACTACCAGGTCAATCTCCTCCAGTGGCACACCAACCTCGAGCTCAGCGCCACCGACCGCACCGGCATCGCGCAGTTCACTTTCCCCGCCGGCCAGCCCGCGAACATCCTCGTCCCCATCGCCCATACGCTCAACGACACTGAATCCGCCCAGATCCACATCACTGGCGACAACCAGATCGAGGGCTACGTCGAAAACCACGCCTTCTGCGGCAAGAAGCAGACCTACAAGGTCTACTTCGTCATCACCTTCAGCCGGCCGTTTTCTTCCTACGGCACCTGGAGCGGCGATCGCTACAACGGCCCCGGTACCCTCGCGCCTTCGAGCCGCTCCGCCGAGCAGACCACGCATAACGGCTGGACCGGCGCCTACGCCACCTGGGCGCCCGAGTCGCAATTGCAAACCATCACCGCCAGAATCGGCATCTCCTACGTCGATCAGCAGGGCGCCGAAAACAATCTCAAACAAGAATCCGCCGGCAAGGATTTCTCTCAAATTCGCAGCGAAGCATTAGCCGCATGGAACAAGGAGCTCGGCGTAATCGATGTCTCCGGCGGCAGCCCCGAGCGCCGCAAAGTCTTCTACACCGCGCTTTATCACAGCCTGCTCATGCCCACCATCTTCAGCGACGCCGACGGCCGCTATCTCGGCTTCGACTCACGAATCCACCACGTCGACTCCGGCCATCTCATCTACGCCAATTACTCCGGCTGGGATATCTACCGCAGCGAACTCCCGCTCCTCGCCATGATCGAGCCGGCCCGCATGGCCGACATATCGCAGTCCGTCGTCCTCATGTACCAGCAGGGAGGCTGGATCGATCGCTGGCCGCAGCTCAACATCTATACCAACGTCATGGCCGGCAGCCCGCTCACCGTCGGCCTCGCCAACGCGTGGCTCGACGGCATCCATAACTTCGACATGAAATCCGCTTGGGAGGGCATGGTCAAGGACGCCACCGAAGTTCCGCCGTCCGGCCACCCCTACATCGGCGAAGAAGGCATCGATTACATCAACCAGCTCCATTACGTTCCCGACGACAAGATCAAGTACGGCTCCGTCTCCCAGCTTCAGGAAGATGCCGTCGCCTACGCCTCGCTCTACTACCTGGCCAAAGGCCTCGGCAAAACCGCCGCCGCCAAGACCTTCTACGATCGCGCCCTCTATTACCGCAACAACTTCGATCCCCAGGACCGCTTCTTCCGCCCGCGCAATTCCGACGGCCAGTGGGTCTCCGATTTCGATCCCATGCAGAACGATCGCGGCTTCATCGAAGGCACCGGCTGGCACTACCAGTGGCTCGAGCCCTCCGACATGGCCTGGGTCGTCAACGCCATGGGTAGCGATCTCTTCAACAAGCGCCTCACCGAATACTTCAATTACAAAATCCCCGGCTGGTACGCGCAGTACTACAACCCCTACAACGAAGTCGACCTCGAAGCGCCCTTCGAGTTCAACTTCTCCGGCCGTCCCTGGGAATCGCAGCGCGTCGTCCGCCGCGTCCTCGACGAAAACTACACCACCTCACCCGACGGCATCCCCGGCAACGACGACTGCGGCGAAATGTCGTCCTGGGCCGTGCTCAGCATGATGGGCATCTACACCGTCGACCCGGCCAGCCTCGCCTATGAGCTAGTCGCCCCCAGCTTCCCCAAAATTACCGTCCGCCTCGACCAGCCCTACACCGGCAAGACCTTCACAATCGAAGCCGCGGGTGACCCCGCAACCGAACCCTACATCCAGAGCGTCGAGCTGAACGGTAAGCCGCATTCTCAGAACTGGATTTCCTTTCGCGCCATCTCCGCCGGCGGCACGCTGCACTTCACGGTCGGCGCCAATCCCAATCACTCCTGGGGCGCCGCCGATGCCGACGCGCCGCCATCGTTGAGCAACCAGCAACCCTGAAGAGATCACGCGCCAGAGTACAATAATCGAAATCAACCCGAGTCCTCATTCTCGCGGCTTCGTCTGCCGCAAAGGACGGGGGGACCAGGTGCAGCCACCCACCGGTCCAGTCCCACGAATCTCCAAAAACACCGTGTCATCCTGAGCGACCGGAGCGCAGCGCAGGGAGTCGAAGGACCTGCGGTTGCTCTTGGGAATTCAAAAACAGGCAAACTTCTCACTTAGGGATAACCCAACCGGAAAAACACAATTCATCGCCAAAGGCAGAGTGTTCAATGCCTTGTTATCTGAAGTGGAACACGTAATACATCACGACGTAGAAGACGATCAAATAGGAAAATAGAATTCCGAATCTTCGCCACTCCTTGTTGGTTTTCGGCCACCACACCCACAATAAGATTGCCGAAAGAATGGCGTGTGGCGCAAAAACAAGAAACTGCACCCAACCCGGCCATTTCGATACTGGGGTGATCACGCGAACAATTCTACTTCTGACAGAAAATCTTTGAGCGAATTACCGCCAATCCGTACCCTGCCCGGTCTCTGCCGATCGTCTTCCCTACTTGACCCGTCTGATCTTGGCCGATTTGAGAGAACTTTTCCTCGAACGTTATCACTTCACTCGCACCGTTAGCGAAGCCGGGCCGTGGATACGCCAGCGCCAAACTTCAATACCAATCTCACTCCGCCGTCTCGCCCACCCGAATCTCCACCATCTTCATTCCCAGCTCTCCATGCCGGGCCGTCACTCGCACCATTCCAGTCCGCCCCGCCACCGACCTCACCCAAACCGCCGCCGCCCCGCCGCTATCCGCCAGCGAAAAACTGCGATCCCCGACAATCTCCCCCGGCCCCTCCAGCGTCAAATTCACCTCGCCCCCCGCAAACGCCCGCAGCGCGCCAAACTTGTCCTCCACACCAAACGCAACCCGCGTAGCATCCACTCCATCCGCCACCAGCTCCGCATCATCCGCTCGCAACCACAGCCGGTCCGCGCCGCGATCCGCCGAGAACGACCGCGACAGCACCATCTTCTCTCCTACAAATCCGTCTATCCGCAACTCCGGCCGCGCCCCGCTCTTCACCGTCACATCGGCGAAAAACGGCGGATACTTGATGCCTCCAAAACCCGCGCGATCCGGCTCCAGCCGCGCGCGCAGCTTCCCATCCACATACACCTCCAGCCGCTCGCAGTTGGAAAATATCGCCGCATGGTTTCCCGGACCCTCAGGCGTTTGCTCACCGAAATCCCAGTAAAAATCCGGCTCGATCACCGCCCGCGTCTTCGCGTCCACCTGTGACAGATAAAATCCGGCGCCCAGCTTCGGAATCCGGAACACATCCGACACCCCCGGGCACTTGATCGTCTCCCATGCGTTCATCAAGCTCGCATAATCGAACGCGCACCACGCAATCACGCCGCAGATGCGCTTGTTCGCCGCCGCCTTGCTGTGCGCCTGCGCATGCAGCAGCCCCTGTTGCATCAGCACGCCCGTATCCGCCGGCCGCCGGTATCTCCGCCCGAATCCCTTGCCGCCGTAATTGAACTGCCCCACCGCCTCGGTGATCAGATATGGATACCCCTCCACCGGCGCCTCGATTCCCACGCTTCCGTCTTGCGCCGAATGATAATCGTCAAACGCAAACACATCCTGGTGCCAATCCGTCTTCCACCTCTTCCGCGAACCCGAAGTCATCGACCCCGAAGTCTGCCGCGTCCCGTCCAGCGCATATGCCAGCTCCCGCGTCTTCTTGTACAACTCCGGATCGTTGTGCGACTCGTTCACGCGCACGCCCCAGATCACAATTGCGGGGTGATTCCGATCCCTCCGCACCATCTCGCCCACATCGCGCACCACCCGGTCCTTGAATGTCGCATCGCCGAGGTAGCCCCACCCCGGCGTCTCCTCCCACACCATCAGCCCCAGCTCGTCGCACGCGTCCAGAAATGCCTCCGACTGCGGATAATGCGAGCACCGCACCATGTTGCAATTGAATTCCCGCCGCAGAATCTCCGCATCCCGCCGCAACACCCGGTCCGGCATCGCAAATCCCGTGTAAGGAAAAATCTCGTGCCGGTTCAGCCCGAAAATCTGAACCCGATTTCCATTCAGATAAAACCCTTCCATCTCGAATCGCGCGTCGCGAAATCCCACTCGTGTGCGATATGCATGCACTGCACGCTCTCCGACAAACTGCCTCACCTCCAGCTCATATAGCTTCGGATTCTCCACATCCCACAGCGACACATTGGCCAGCCGCTCCATCACGAATTCCACATCCTGCTGCGGTTTTTCGAGCGTTACTTCCCGCATGGCCCCAGCCACCACGCGCTCGCCATCGCGCAGTGCCGCCTCCAGCCGCACCTTGGCCGGCAACTCACCCGCCGCATCCACTGCGCACTTCAGTTCCAGCCGCCGCCCCGCATCCAGCACGTTCACCGGCTTCGCAAACACGTCGCGAACGAAAATCTGCGGCGTCGCGCGCAGCGTAACTGCCCCTGTAATTCCCGCCGCCATCAGGTAATCCACTGATTCCGGCCCTTTCGGCGATCCCGACGGCGGCGCGTCAAGCCACCTTCCGTCCACCTCCACCGCCAGCACATTCTCCCCATTGCGCACAAAATCCGTGATCTCGTGCTGCACCGGCAAGAATCCACCCTCGCGCTCCCCGAACTCGTGCCCGTTCACGGCCGGCCTCACGCCTTCCATCACGCGTTCGAAATGCAAGAACAGCCGCTGCCCCTTGAACTCGCTTGGCAGCGTGAAATGCCGCCGGTAAATCCACGCATCCTGCCAGGCCGCCGGATCCCAGTTCCGCCACGAAAGCGGCGCCACACAATGTGGCATTGTCACGCGATTGAAATCCGCATCCGCAAAGCCCGGCTCCATCGCCCCCGCCTTCATCTTTCCGCCAAAGAGCCAGTCCCCATCCAGCCGCAATTCGCGCATCGCCGCGGTTGCCGCGTCGAAGCCCGCGCGCCGCAATTGCCGCGCCGAAGCTCGAAGAGCGAAGGCCCCCCAGCTCTGTAGCACCGGCGCTGCAACCGCCGCCGCTCCGCCGCGCAAAAACCGCCTCCGCGACAACCCCATCCGTCCACTTAATCCTTCAGCCAAATCAGCACCTTCTTCCGCACGCGCCAATAATCAGATCAGCTCCGGAAAATCACGAAACCGTCACCACAGAATCCTAATATGACCCAAGGCTGTCGCACCTGTCGAAACTCCCGCGGGTGACTCCCATCACTGAACCCCCAAGGCCGAAGCGTTATCGTTAGCCCGCTGCAGAGGGCTCCTTCTTGCACTCACCGCAATTCCCATTGCGCGCTTGCGGCCGATTGGGAGGTGAAATCATGAGCAGATCAGATCGTTCGCCATCCAGGCAACCTGCCCCCGATGCTCAAGCCCACACTCCCGTCTCGCCTCGCTGGGTCCACGTCGCCCTTCTCGCCATCGCGCTCATTGGCTGGATGACTTTTATCCTCGCCTGCGTCGAAGGCCCTGCCTGGAGCCCCGACAGCTCCCGCGTCCTCTTCGGCTATTACGACTCCGGCGCCCACCGCTACAAGGTAGCCCTCTACGATCTCTCAAAGCACAAAACCAGGATCATCTTCGAGCGGCTCACCACCGAAGACGACGACGATGACAATCTCGGGCTCTCCACAGCATGGCAAAACGACGGCGACCGTGCTCTTATTCTCACCACAGAAGGATCGTCGGAGAGCAACAAGCACTGCGTCCTGCTCTCCCTTCCCGTCACCTCAAAGGGCATCCCGCGCACATACGACCTCGCCAACGCCAAAGACTGCTGGTTTCGCCAGATGCTTCTCCAGCAAGGCGACAAGATTTATCTAAGCGGCGATGACGGCTTCAACTGGGTCAATCTCGCAACCGGAGAAAGCGGATCGAGCGAAATCAAAGGTGGCCCGGGCTTCCTTCACGAACGCAATGGCCACGTCGCTTACATCCGCGCCGCATCGCGGCCTATTGCCGGCGCAAAGGAAAAGGACGCTGAGGAGGATGGCCTCGAATTTGGCCAGATTGACCTCACAGGTTCCGCCCTCAAGCCCGCATTCACAATCTGGCAAACCCAGTTCTCCGACATCAAGATCGGCGATTCCATTTCCACCGCCTGGGAGCCCGGTGGCCCCCGCGTGGCCCTGCTTGGCATCGGCGAAAAATCAGACCGCATCCTCATCTTCGACGAGAACAAAGGCCCCATCGGCGCCATCACCCCGCAATTTGGCGCACAGCCGGCGCGCATCGCTAACATCATCTGGTCGCGCGACGGCCAAACCCTCTACGCCGCCGCCATCACCGCCGGCGCCAAAGAAAAAACCTGCGACTTCTCTCTCGCCGAAATCCCCGTCTCGGGCGCTCCCGGCCGCCTCACCAAAATCGCTTCCTTCACGTGCAAGGACCCATCCGACAACGATACCAGCGGAAAACTCGACATGATCCTCCCGCTCGCGCTCTCGCCCGATGGCAACTGGATCGCCGCCACGCCCTCCAATTGCGGCGCGGAAAGCTTCGCTCCCACCGATCGCGCTCTCTTCCTCATCGACCTGCGCCACCAGCCGTATCGCATTACTCGCGTCCCATTTCCTGCAGCACCAAAATCCAGCTCGTCACCTGCCAGGATCGCCCAATGAATCTTCTGCGAATCCTCTTCTCGTTCGTTTGCGGCCAGCAGCACTGCTGGGTCCTTGGCGGCCAGCAACTGCCCCTCTGCCAGCGATGCACCGGCCTCTACGTCGGCACAACCATCGCTCTCGCCCTCATCCTTCTCTTCCGCCCGCGCCCCGCGGCATCCCTCTACTGGCTCCACGGCCTCTTCATGCTTTTCATGCTTCCCTTCGGATTTCACTTTGTCTCCCACGGCGCTCTCATGCGCACCTTCACCGGCGCCCTCTTCGCCATTGGACTCGTCTACTACCTCGCGCTGAATCCGCTCACCGTTCTCCATGCCTGGAAACCGGCAACTCGCTCCGCCATCCTCTACTACCTCGCTCTCACCATCAACTTCGTCGCGATTCTCTTGTGGTCGTTGCGGCATGGTGGCAGCGCCGCCGCAATCGTCCTCTCCTGTCTCGCCTTCATCGGCCTCGTCGCTCTCACCTTGCTCACTGCCGCCAACCTCATTTTCTTGCCCGTAACCCTCCGCGCTCTGCGCGCTCCTTCGGCCCCTGCTCTGCGATGAAGCCCCTCTTCCTGTTTGTCCGCCCGCCTCGCCCGCAGTGGCCCTTCAACGGGCCGTCTACAGCATTCTGGCCGCCCCTCGCCTTCGCCTCCATGGCCGCCGCTCTCCGCGAAAATGTCCCCGCCCTCCAGGTCGCCATCCTCGACGCCGCCGTCCTCTCCATGGGCTGGTCCACCCTCGCCCGCCACCTCCACTCCCTCCAGCCGCAATTCGTCGCCATCGGTGAAGAAGCCGTCAGTTGCGTCGAAGGTCTCCGCATCGCCGCCCTGGCTAAATCCCTCGGCGCCCGCGTCATCGCCGGCGGATGCTTCTTCTCCTGGGTCGCCCCGCAAGTCCTTCCCGGCAAGCTCGTCGACATCGTCGTCCACGGCGAAGGCGAGCAGACTATCGTCGAGCTCGCCCACGCGCTCCTCGACAGCAATCCCCGCGCCCTTCGCTCCGTCGCCGGCATCTCCTTCCTCGATGGCGAAGAACTCGTCTTCACCGGCTGGCGCGACCCTCTCCCCGACCTCGACTCGCTCCCGTTCCCCGCCTGGGATCTCCTCCCCATGGAAAAATACGGCCGCCGCAGCCTTCATCATCCCGCCTTCGCCAGCATCGAGGCCGGCCGCGGCTGTTCACACGGCTGCCGCTTCTGCATCCTCTGGCGCCAGATGGGCCGCTTCCTCGCCGATCGCGCCGTTCCTCACCTGCGTGTGAAATCCGCCGAGCGTCTCCGCGAAGAAATCCGCATCCTCATGGACCGCTATCATCGGCGCTATCTTGGCTGGGTCGATCCCTGCTTCAACGCCGACCCGCACCTCACCGCAACCCTCTCTCATCTTCTTCTTAAAGAGAACCGCACCATCGGCCAAAGCGCCTGGCTCCGCGCTGACTGCCTGCTCCGCGACCACGACTCCGGCGCGCTCCAGCTTTGGTGCGATTCCGGCTGGAATGAGGCTCATCTCGGCGTCGAGCGCATGGAACGGTCGGAACTTGCCTTCCTCGGCAAAGGCAATCTTCACGGCGAAGTCGCCCATGCCGCCAAACTCCTCCAGTCAAACTACCCCCGCGTCGTCACCTTCGGCAGCGCCATCTACGGCTTCCCCTGGGACACACCCCAAACCGTCCGCGCGCTCTTCAACTCCGCCGAGCGCCTGCCCCTCGACTTCATCTTCTTCATCCCCTTCACTCCGCTCCCCGGCACCCCCTTCTGGCAACCAGAATTCTGGGACTCCACCGGCGCCGCATTTCGCGCATACGACTTCATCCCCCGTCCCGGCTCCGGCGCAGCTCACCCCGCCCTCTCGTCCGAGATCGCGCGCAGTTACCTCCTCCGCTGGTCTCCGCAACG
Organism: Occallatibacter sp.; assembly: GCA_035935755.1. Lineage (GTDB taxonomy): Bacteria > Acidobacteriota > Terriglobia > Terriglobales > Acidobacteriaceae > Telmatobacter. Next base: position 153,857 of record DASYWU010000018.1, read on the forward strand.
GCTGCAGAAAATGGCCGCCGGTCTCTTCTCTGCAAACTCTCGGCGCCGCGGCATCACCTGGAACATCTTTCTCCGCGTCTTCCCCTTGTTCCTCGCGTCAGCCCTTCACACCCGGCCGAATTCTACCTCCGGCATGGTCTTCCCCGCCTGGTAAGAAAGCTGAACGCCATTCCAGCTCCGCGGTCAAACCAGAAACCGCACGCTTTGACGATGCGCCCGTTTCGCTCGGCTTGATCAAATATCCACGCCCGATTCCCTTTCCCGTCAGGCATCCACTATTCCCCTCTCTTGCATCTATCGCTGCGAGTACCGTATCGTCGGGCCGAATTTAGATTGACTTTCCAGTTATATGCCGTAACTAGAGCCTAAGTTGATCACTCTCTCATTCCCGGGTGTCTCGAAATCACATTCAGTCCGGCTGGTGGAGCACCAGGTAATGGTTTTCCCAGTCGCGGATCCTTTTATCCCCGCATCAGTAAGGTTCAAAGCACCGGGAGCTGTCCAGCACTGGCCACGTTAGGTGTGGCACATTGCTCTCCCCTCTACGATTCGCCGGCGCACTTAATTGCGTCTACACCCCTTTGTCTTTGGAGACCACGATGTCATATTCCCGCTCACGCCTCATCAAGCTGTCTGGCCTCGCTGTAACTCTCATTGCCATCTTCGCTCTTTCCGCGCCTGTCGCCATCGCGCAATCAACGTCCTCTCCCGCAGCCTATGTATATGTCCAGATTCAGGGCCGCGCTGGTTCCGTCTATGGCTTCCAGGCCTCCTCAGCAGGCAAGCTGAATGTCATCTCCGGTTCGCCATTCAAGCCTTCGGGGCTCATCATCGGCGGCAATGGCAGCGAGTTGGTCACTCTCGGCCAGGACAATCTCTATTCCTACGGTGTCGCCTCCGACGGCACCATTCAGTCTCAGCTAGAGTCTGTCCCTTACGTCGACTACAGCGGCGGCGAATGTGGCGGCGGTACAAGCTCCGTCCACGACGCCGTCCTCGACCATACCGGCAAATACGTTTACATTATGCTCGATAACGGTACCAACCCCTGCGCGGCTTATCAGTCCTTTGCCGCCGAAAATGCCGGGGTCTTCGACTTCGCCGGCTTCACAGAGCAAGACACTTCCGGCGGCGCCGAGGTTGACCTTCCCTCGATCCTCGGCAACGAGACTTTTGCATATGCCGACTTGATCGACGGACACTCATCCTCGCTCATCGGCTTCCAGCGCAACAGCTCCGGTGCGCTCCAGCTCATGAAGTTCGCTGAGACCGACCCCACGCTCTCCGGCGGCACTTACTCGCCCCTCCGTCCTGACGCATCTCCCACCGGCAATTACCTGGTCGTTCAGCTCTATCCGAACGACAGCAACCCGCCGCAACTTGCCAGTTATACCGTCGATTCCCAGGGAAATATATCCACAACTAACACTTCAGGCAACATGCCCACTTCGGCGTTGGAGGACCCTTACTCCACCTTCTCTCCCTCCGGCAACCTGATTGCGTTCTACGCTGACAATGGCCCGACAGGCACGGCTGGGAATGGAATCGAAATCTATAACTTCAATGGGGCAGCGCCACTCACCCTCAACACCACTCTGCTCACCGGCGTACCAATTGACCAGGTGGAGTGGGACAACAGCAACCACCTCTATGTCATCTCCAAGTCCGTTAACACTATCTATGTCTACACCGTAACTCCGACATCAGTCACTGAAGACATGACTCAGTCCCTCGGTGCGCCCTTTCACATCGTCGTGGTCAGCCAGACCGCGCCCAGCGGCGCATGCACTCCGCCATCCGACGGCATAAACGTCTGCTCGCCTGATGAAAACGCCACCCTCAATTCTCCGGTGAATATCAATGCTGCCGCCGCGCTCAGCGGAGGCGTTTATCGCTTTGAGTTATGGAATGGCAGCACCAAGCTACTCACCGAGCGCAACACAGGCATCATGGACCAGTCGCTCCCGCTTTCGGCGGGAAGCTACCACCTCATATTCGACGCCTATAACACCGCTGGAGTCCATGAATACGCCTCCCGCGACATCACCGTGACCACCGGCGGTACCTGTCCCGCGCCCTCGAGCGATGGAATCAACGTCTGCTCACCCACCGAGGGCACGGTGCCTTGTTGCACCTTCTCCGTCGAGGCTTCCGCTGTTGTCACCGGCGGAGTCTATCGATTCGAGTTATGGGCTAACGGCACCAAGGTCTACACCGTGCGCGATAGCGGAGTTATGGACACCTCCATCCACCTCGTCCAGGGTAGTTACACCCTCACCTTCGTCGCCTATAACACCGCCGGAGAACATGTCTACAAAACGGTGAACATTACGACTGAATAACAGATCTCGCAAAAGAAAGTGGCCACTGTGCCACCGTCGCCCGAACGGCGGCACAGTGCCAGCCTAAGCACTTGCGAGCCAGGGGCGAATCGGTCTCGCGCATCCCCAACCATTCCACACGGGAGGAAACCCCATGTCGCATACATTTCAGCAATGCACCTTCGCCGCCTCGCTTGTTCTTGCTCCCATCCTCGCCCTTGCCCCACAGGCAATCGCGCAGTCCACAGCGCATGTCTACGTTCAGGTTGGAGGAGAGGCCGGTGCGGTCTACGGCTACAGCGCCTCCTCGACGGGCCAGCTAAGCCCCATTTCCGGCTCGCCGTACAAACTCGGCACGGAGATCATCGGAAGTAATAAATCGCAGTTTTTCACCCTGGGTCACACCTTGCTCCACTCCTACGCGGTGGGCTCCGACGGCGCGATCCAATCTCAGCAGTCGCAGATCCCCGTATTCGATTACTCGGGCAGCTCGTGCGGCAACCCGCAAACAGGCGCGGGTGGCGCAGTGCTCGACCACACCGGGAAATACATTTACGTGATGCTCGAGAACGGTTCGAACTCCTGCGCGGCATACCAGTCCTACATCATCAACAGCGATGGATCGTTCAACTTCGACGGAGACACGCAGTTGAATTGGGACACCAACGGATCCGACGCCGGCCTTCCCTCGATTCTGGGGAACGAGACCTTTGCTTACTCCGATTACGCCTATCTCGACGCCGGGAGGACGCTCATTGGATTCCAGCGGCAGAGTTCCGGGACATTGGAACTGATGCAGTTCAATGAGACGGATCCGAACACCAACGGCGCCGGCTTTCCTGACACTCGCTTTCCTGACGCTTCTCCCACCGGCAACTACGTGGTGAATCAGCTTAATCCCGACGCCAGCCCTCCCACCTACCTGGTCAGCTACACCGTAGATTCCCAGGGAAATCTCTCCACCACCAATACCCTGAGCAATGCGCCGATTACGTCATTCACCAACCCCCACACCACGTTCTCTCCGTCCGGCAACCTGTTCGTTGCCTATGCCGATGGCGGATCCGAGTTCCAGTGTTGCACCAGCGGAATCGAGATCTACAACTTCAACGGAGCAAATCCGCTCACGCTTTACAAGAAACTGCTGACCGGCACACCCATTGACGACGTAGCGTGGGACTCGAGCAATCACCTCTATGCCATCTCGTATGCGACGAGTAAGCTGTACGTATTCACCGTCACCTCAACCTCAGTCACCCAAGACACTTCCATCTCCATCGGATCGCCTTACAAACTGGTCGTCGTCAGCCAAAGCGGATCCGGCAGTACCTGCGCCGCGCCCACCAGCAACGGCATCAACGTCTGTTCCCCCGCCGAGAATGCCACCGTCTCTTCGCCGGTCGCCATCAATGCCGCCGCGTACATCAGCGGAGGCATCTACCGCTTCGAGCTATGGAACGGAAGCACCAAGCTGCTGAGCGAGGACAACGGCACCATGGACAGTTCCGTCTCCCTGGCGGCAGGGACCTACAAACTGACATTCGTTGCACGCAACACAGCCGGGAACCATTACTACGCCACCCGCGACATCACCGTGAAGTGATCTCAGGCGGTTACGAGCGAATGACGGCTTTTGCAATAGCGAAAGAAGATTCTGGCGAGCGCGCTGCCGTGGCGGTTTACAAGACCTAGCAGCCAGGCCACACGGGAGTGCGCTTGCCGCAATCGCGGAAAAAATTCAACCGGGGGCCGCTCGGCTCCTGAAAAATGGAGGTTCGTTATGCGCTCGATCCTAACTTTCGCATGCCTGACCGCACTCTCGTCGGGCATCGCACTCGCTCAGTCGCCGGTTGCCTACGTTTATGTAGCCGAGGACTTCGCCTCGTCACCCACCAACTCACCGATCACCGCCTACGCCGCTTCGTCGAACGGCCAGCTCACCCAGATCCCGGGCTCCCCGTTCACGCAGACCTCGGGCATGATGGCCGGAGACAACGGGTCCCACTTCATTACCGTGGATCAAAATTCCACCACCACCCACCAATACCTCCACGTTTACAATGTGGCGCCCAATGGGGCCATTGGATCACAACTATCTACACAGGACCTGCACGAGTGGTGCGGGATGGACTGGGGCGCGGAGTTGGATCACACGGGTCAGTTCGTGTACGTGATGGACGACCTTTCCTGCGGGGAGAGCTATCAGAGTTTTGCTCTCAGCAAGAGCGGACAGCTCAGCTTTGTGGGCACGCTACCGCTACAAAATCAGGACGGCGAATTGCCGGTCTTTTCAGGCAACGATCAATTCGCTTACACGTTTACCCCAGCTCCAGGCAGTTCTGCGCCTTGTCCCACTGACACCTTTCTGGGCATGAACCGGGAGAGCAGCGGGGCTCTCAATAACGCCGGCATCACGGTGACGGGTCCCACTCCGCCAACTGGCCAGCAGGCGTACCAGGCAGCGCAGATGCTGGTAACCGATGATCCCACGAATCACCTCGCCAGCTATGTGGTGTTCAGTGACCAGTCGTGCGGGGGCACAGGAGGCGGGCTTGCCAGCTATACGGTAGAGAGCAACGGCGATCTGGTTTCGACCAATACCTATCAGAATCTGGCTCAAACGGCGGGATACCTGAGCGGCGTTATGAAGTTGAATCCGGCAGGCAATGTTCTCGCCGTCGGAGTTGGATCAGGGGTACAATTTTTCCATTTCAACGGCGCCAATCCCATTACCACCTTTACCGGGGTCATTGGCGCAACCGGCTACATCTACAGCATGGCCTGGGACGATCAGAATCACCTGTACGCTCTGAACGGCAAGACTGGAAAGCTGCACGTCTACACTGTGACAACGACGAGTGTGGTGGAAGCACCGGGTTCCCCTTATCTACCGCCGAATAGCTGCACGTCGGGCGGATGCTCGCCGCAAAGCCTCATCGTCCGCTCCGTGCCCACCTCAATGTGCTCCGCTCCGTCTACCGGTGGCATCAACGTCTGCACGCCCGCCGAGAATGCCAGCGTTACCTCCCCTCTGCCCGTCAACGCCGCGGCCAGCATCAGCGGAGGCATTTACCGCTTCTCGCTCTGGAATGGCAATACCAAGCTGCTCAACGAGGACACCGGCACCATGCAGGGTTCTGTCTCTCTGTCGCCGGGAATTTATCACCTGATCTTCGACGCGAGCAACACCGCCGGTGTCCATGAGTACGCCAAACGCGACATCACTGTAACCGGCAGTGGCGCATGCACCGCGCCCACCAGCAACGGCATCAACGTCTGCTCCCCCGCCGAGAACGCCACCGTCTCTTCGCCGGTCGCCATCAATGCCGCCGCATACATCAGCGGAGGCATCTACCGCTTCGAACTTTGGAACGGCAACACCAAGCTGCTGACCGAGGACAACGGCACCATGGACAGTTCTGTTTCCCTCGCAGCAGGGACGTACAAGCTGACCTTCGACGTGCGCAATGCAGCAGGAAATCATTACTACGCCACACGCGATATCACCGTGAAGTGAGCAGGGGCGGCGTCCGAAACCCATAGCGAGAGCACGTCCAAAACACGACCTCTGTAAAGCGCGAACGAAGGATTTTGCAAACGTAAAGGAACCCGGCGCATGTGCTGCCGTTCTTTCAAACGGCAGCACTGCGCTCACTACTCCCAACCACTCCGCTCGGCTGGGTCGCTAACCTGCTAACTAGCTAATCGCTAACATGTTAACTAGCTATCGTTTCCGTTTCCGCCCCGCCGCCTTCCGTTCCTTCCGCAGCAGCGGGATCTTCCCCATATCCGGCCCCATCCGCTTCACCACCGTATCGATCATCTGGTAGTGCAGCGTCCGCGGCGACGCCGGCCGCGTGATCCCCGTTGCCGGATCGGTCACCACGTTGTCGTTGTCCGCAATTACGAAGCTGAACGTCGGCACCTCGCCGATCTTCGGCACCGTGGTCGTCCCCGTCGTCACCGGCAGAAACCCCGCAATCGGCCGCAGCCGGAACGCCGTCTCGTAGCGATGGTGCCGCACGCTCCAGGTAAACACCCGCACTTCGTTGTAGTCGAACGGCTGCCCCGACCTGAGCGGCGCCTCCAGCGTCAGATACTCCGGCGCCATATGATGGGGGAAACTCGATTCCGGATCCTCAACCTTCGTCAGCAAGTAGGCGCCCACGATCTGCTGTCCCTCCGCATACTGCGCGATATCGTCGGGCACATTCACATACACTCTGCTGCCCAGCACCCATCCCGTTCTTCCGCGCGCATCGCGCGCCAGCCACCAGTCCTCCATCACCGGCGCCTCGGGCTGCGGCAATCCCGGCACAGCCTTCGCGCCCGCCGCCTGCGCCGGCGCCACGCTTTGCGCCGGCGCCTTCGATACTGAAGCCCGCGCCAGCAGCTCCACCTTCGCGTTCGCCGGCTCCAGGTAGAAGTGCTGCGTCGCACGCCCCGGAAGCACGTGCATATAAAGCTGGTCGTCGAGCGTACCCGTGGCCACCACTGGATCGTTCTTGTTGGCATCGGCAAGCTTCGCGAACTGATCGTACACGGTGTTATCGACCACCGCGCTCTGCTCGATCCATCCCACCTCGCCCTTCGCCGTCTTGACGTGGAGAAACCGTCCCGCGCGCTCGATCACCTGCAGCGGATCTCCATTCTCAACTTCCGCCACGCGGTTCGACACCACTGCCACGCGGTCGTGCAGATACAGGTTCCCCCGGGCCGAAACATAAACCATGTCCGGCGCAGACTTGTGCTGCAGATGCCCGCACCCCGCAGCAAGGAAGAGCAATAGGAATGCAGAGGGAACTGCCCCGAATGCGCTCCGAAGCAAAGAATCGAGAAGATATTGCGATCGCATCGACACAGCGAATGGGAACCATCTTGAGAATAGCATTCGCGCTCCCATCCGGTCAGAGCGCGAGCTCGAGCTCGAGCCCGAGCAGATACTCAGTTCACGGGTCCGGCGGGAAAATTCTGGCTCTTCGGTTCCAGATTCAGCGTTCCGAATGCCTGTTCATATTGCGCGATATTCTGTCCCAGCACGTTCCACAATGCCTTGGCCTGCTGCGGGCTCAAAAAAATTGCCTGATGATTTCGGATCGTCACCTGGTCAGGGCTTTCGCTGGATGCAAGTCCGAATACAAGCTGAAAATCCCAAACGCTTACGCGCACCTGGACGCTGTTGGCGTAAGTTTCGCGGTAATCGGGCGCCTGGGCGAGGTTTAACTGCGGTTGTTGCGGAGTCGGGCTCATGATCAGTAGATTACGATGCCGGGGCATATGCCCGCAGGGCAATCTCGGTCTTCCTTACCGGAGTGCTCCTATAAATGGACCTGCGGATCCCAAATCGCGCAACTTGCATTGCGAGCGATATCCTGAATGCACAATGACAACTCCGCACAGCTCTAGGCGCCGCATCGCGGTTTATTGTGGATCTTCTGCCGGAAACGATCCGGCTTTCGTTTCCGAAGCAAAGTCGCTCGGGGCCGCGATTGCCGCCGCCGGATTCAGCCTCGTCTATGGTGGAGCGAGCGCGGGTTTGATGGGCGCCATCGCCGACTCCGCGCTTGCGGCCGGTGCTGAAGTCATCGGCGTCCTGCCCGATGTCCTGGCGGGAAAAGAAATCGCTCATCCTCGACTGACTTCGCTCGAACTGGTGTCCACCATGCATGAACGCAAGGCGCGCATCGCCGAGTTATCCAGTGCGTTTATTGCCTTGCCCGGCGGCTACGGGACCCTCGATGAAATGCTCGAAGCAGTAACGTGGGCGCAGTTGCGGATTCACTCAAAGCCGTGCCTGCTCGTGAATACCGCAGGTTATTGGAATGGTCTCATCGAATTCCTCGACCGGGCGGTGGATGCGGGATTTGTGAAGACGGAGAATCGCGGCCTGCTTCGCGCCGTTCCAAGCGCAGCGGACGCCATTGAGAGCATCGCCGCGCATTTGCAGTCGGCCAACTTCACATAACCTTACCAAGAATCGTCCGCAACCATTTCACCTTGCCGGCTTCCATTCAATGGACAATGCCGGTTTCTTTCGCAGCAGCCTCCGAGCGGCCACCACGCGTTTGTCGGCTCATGAACAGCATCAGGGCTGCTGAAATCGCAAGCATCGCGCCCACGGCATCCAGGCCACCGGCGTAACTCCCCCATCTCTCTTTCATCCAGCCAATCAGGATGGGTCCGACGAAGCCCCCAATGTTGCCGAGAGAATTAATCCAGGCAATTCCGGCGGCAGCGCCCGCGCCGGAGAGAAAGAGGCTCGGGACTGCCCACAGCGGGCCTTTCGACGCGTTGCTCCCGAAGTTGACGATAGTAAGCGCCACGATAGCCGGAATGGCGGCTTGCGCCAACCCCGCCCAGACCAGGCCGGCGCAGGCCAGCGCACAGGGAATCGCCACATGCCAGCTGCGTTCCAGCCTTCTGTCTGAACTGCGCGCCCACAAAATCATGCCCGCTGCCGCAATAACGCTGGGCACCGTATTCAGCCAGCCTACGGCCATCGGCGAAAATCCGAATTGTTTGATGATGAGCGGTGACCATAACCCGACCGCATACAACCCGGCAGAAGTTCCGGAATAGATAACAGCCAGCCCGAGTACGCGAGGGTCGCGAAGGGCCACCCATGCACTATTCAACCCGCCGGAGCGCGGACGACTGGGAGCGCGTTCTTGCAGCAGTTTGGCAGTCAGCCACTCGCGCTCCTCCGTTTCCAGCCACGTTGCGTCCTCCGGCCGATCTGCGAGCATCTTCATCACCGCGAACCCAAGAATGATTGCGGGGAGCGCTTCGAGAATGAAGAGCCACTGCCAATCGCTCAGCCCGGCGATGCGGGGCAGTTCCATGATCGCACCGGAAATGGGGGAACCTATCGCCGTAGAAAGCGGAGCGGCGGCCATGAACGCCGCAATGGCTACGGCGCGATGCCGGGTGGGGAACCAAAGCGTGAGGTAAAGAAGAATGCCAGGGAAGAAGCCCGCTTCAGCCACGCCGAGAAAAAAACGCATCGCGTAGAAACTGTACGGTCCAATTGCAAAAGCCGATCCGGCTGAAACGATGCCCCACGCCACGACGACACGAGCGATCCATTTGCGGGCGCCGACGCGGTACAGGATCATGTTCGATGGAACCTGGAAAACGATATAGCCGATGAAGAAGATGCCGCCGCCGAAGCCGAATTCCGCCGGCGTGAGCCCGATGGCCTTGTTCATGCTGAAAGCGGCAAACCCGACATTGACGCGATCGAGGAAGCTGACGAAGTAGAGCAGGATGGCGAAGGGAAGAATTCGCCTTCGCAGCTTGTGAACGACGCGGCTTTCAAGGTCCGGGGACATGAGATTGTCTGGGCGATGGCCGGGTTATGTTTGAGCCGCGTCAGGATCGCAATTCGCATCCGATCGGACTGTGCTTTCAGGCCCGGATCACCTTGATCCCCGATCGTTCGAAAGGCGCCAGCGCTTCATCCGGAGTCCCCGTATTGGTGATGAGCACATGGATGTCGCTGGTCGGGCAAATGAACGCCGGACTGATCTTCCCCAGCTTACTCGAATCCGTTACGACGATCACTTGCTTTGATTGCTTCAGCATCTTTTTGTAGACCAGCGCTTCATCCGTTTCCAGCGTCGTGGCTCCGCGCTCTGCGTCAAGCCCGGTGACGCTGAGGAAGACCTTGTCCATATATACGTCGTCCAGGAAGGTGAGCGCGGCATGGCCGGTCAGCGAGAAGGACCACGCCCAGGGAACTACGCCGCCGGTAAGATAAGTGCGAATGCCGGGCTGATTGCATAACTCCATGCCGATGTTGATGGCGTTGGTGATGACCTGGATCTTCTCTCGATGGCGCAGACTGCGGCCGATGTGCGTCGTTGTGGTGCCGGCGCTCAGGCCCACCGTTTCGCCGGGCTGCACCAGCTCCGCGGCGACGGCGCCGATGCGGCGCTTCTCCATGGCGAAGCGCTGCTCGCGCGAGAGGAAGGAGCTATCAAAGCGGAAGGGCTCGTAGAGCAGCGGCTCAACCAGGGTGGCGCCGCCATGGGTGCGCCGGATCAGCCCCCGGTTTTCCATCCGCGCCAGGTCTCTGCGGATGCTGGGCGCGGATGACCCCGCCGCCGCTACGATCTCATCAATGCTCGCCGTGCCAACGCGGAGCAGGAACTTCATGATCTGCTCAGAGCGGGGACTCAGTCTGTCTGCCATCTCGCCCCTGATTCTACATGCAAGCGGCGCGCGATTCAGGAGATCCGCCGCGATTTTTCGTCAGATGGTCATTATTCGTACATGGAATCTTCAGGCGGCTGATCAATCGAGAGCGGTTTGATCGGGAGTGGTGTTTACAGTTTTACAGCTTTACAGTTTTACTTTCGAACTTCGGGAGGGGCTGGAAGGCCGGATTTCCGAGTGGTCGGCTGGGCGTGTAGCTGTGCAGCGGTACAGGAGGTATCGGGCGGTGGCTGTATGGCTGTATGGGCGGCGGGAGAGGAGGAGCAGGTTTTTTTATTGAATATATCTATATTGTAGGGAAACGCGAGAATTAACGGCAAAGATTGCGAACTTTATTTTGTATTTAGAATCAGAGACTTAGGGGCGGATTTGCGCGGATGGGGCTTGACGTAAAAAGCAGGAATCAGGGAACAGGGATCAGGGGATCAGGGATCAGGCGGGACGTCGTTTGTGGGCTACACGAGAAGAACCAAGGCGAACAGAATGGCATACGCCCAAAGGGATTGCCCGGATTGTCAGGACCGCGCGGCGCGGATTCGGGAAGCAGCCTTGCCGCTCATTTTTTGTCCGGCTTCTTGAAGTGACTTGCCTCTGCTATCTCTTTCCACTGCTGCAGGAGATACGGGTCGCAGACGTGCTGGCGTTCGGCTTCTTCCAATTCAGCCGCCCAATTCGAGGTGGCTATTGTGGCGAGGCATTTATTGCAGAATGCGACCGTGCTTCCATCCGGAATGGGGCGTCGCGTAAACCCTGGTCGAGCGAGGGCGTTGATGGGGTGCCTCCGGGGGATGGATTATCGTGCCACAGGCCGTGCACCCACGTAACTAGGCAAAACCCTTGGCCGATTGTGGAAGTGAGGCAAAGGCAGGGAACAGAGAACAGGATGTAGGGAACAGGGATCAGGGAACAGGGAATAGCTAGGCGGGGTTGTCGAATTGGAAGAGCGCCTGGGCCGCGGCTGTCCATGCGGCGCGGAGGCGGCGAAGCTCCAATTCGTCCTGCGCGGGCACGCTGCCCTGGTGGGAGTCAACGAATCGAGTCAGCTCATCCCATCGCGCTCCTTCTTCGCGCAAAAGGGCCACGCGGCGCATCGTGTAAGAGTGATCTGACACAATGTCAGCAGTATTTATGTCGAGAGAAGCAGCGTCTAGCTAGGATTTTCCCTAGGGGAGAAAGCAGAGAGCAGGGAAGAGTGATCAGTGAGTAAGGGACTGAGGGACTGAGGGACTGAGGGACTAAGGGACTAAGGGACCGAGGGACTCCCTGTTCCCTGTTCCCTGATCCCTATTCCCTCTTCGCTACTCCCTGTCCTGGAGTCGCATGGCTTTCATTCCATGCCACGAAGAGGGCTTCGAATATCGCTTCCGGATCGTCGAGAACGATTGCGACCGTCACCAGGACGGCGGCGATAAGCAGGACGCGCTTCAGCATGGAACCAAAGTACTCGGATTATCCTTCTGGGTAAATTGAGCGGGATTGGACCGGGTTGGGCGGAGTGCGGGGCAGTCGTTTAGCGGATGAAGGCTAGAACCAGGATGACGTAGGAGAGAGAAGACCACACGACCGTAAAGGCTCCCTCGAGCCGCGGAGTGTGGTGACGCCTGATAATGCCGATTGCGACCCTGCCGATCACATAATTTATGACCGCCAATGCCAGCGGCAGCGGTATGGGGACGTATTCCGACCAGCCCGCATAAAGTCTCGATTTGAAGTACTGAAACATAAGCGCGGTGGTGATTCCAGAGCTCACCACGGCCACTGTTTTCGACAGATTGAGGAGGCCAACGGTCGGATCGATTTCCCGAAGACGCTCATCCGTGCGGAACGAGTAGTCGACGGATCGGACCGCGAGAAAAAAGGCAGCAGCCAGCGAAAGAAGCAGCAGAACAGATACCGGTTTTGCGCCCGCGGCGGCGTGTGGATAGGGTATCTGGATGGAAATTATACGGGGTGAAAACGTGAAATTCAGTGAATCGGCGAAGGACCCCAGGATCACCACGAGGACCGCTGCGCCGAGAAGGGCGCCAACCACCGTCCACAATTGAAAGGTTTTGCCCTTTGCCATGCTTGCCCGGATTCTCTTTTCCAGCAGGAACCCGGCGACGGAACCAGCCAACCCCACGATGAAGGCAACGACGACAACTTCGAGGATGTGGCTCATGGCCATCCATCATGTCACGGCCACTAGGGAACAGGGAACAAAGATCAGGGATCAGGGATCAGCGGTTGGTGGGGTGGGGTTATGAGCCGGAAAGGGCTGCGCGGCGTTTGGGGCGTCCCTGGCCTTCGTCGCCTATCCAGATCAGGGCGCCGAGGGTGGTGAGCGGATCGTCGATGAGCAGGACGCGCTTCAGCATGGAACCAAAATACCCGGATTCTCTTTCTGCGTAAATTGATCGGGATTGGACCGGGTTGGGCGGAGGGTGGGGCAGTCCCACCCAAGCCGCAAAAAACGCCGCTAGGATGGGACCCTCGATGGTGGCTGAACTGGCTGGAAAGAAGCATGGGGCGGGCTCACAAGTACATTGAACTCTATGCTTGAAGCGCACGGGCTCGGGAGGATAACTTTATGCAGGGCAGCATTTGGTGAATGACATGAGCGAATCGCTTGCGCGAAACCGGGCCTTCGAAGGCAATTCTGGAGCCGGACTACCGGACGTGGTCGTTGCAAACTATCGCTTTCTTAACTTTTATCTTTGTCCTGCCGATCAAACCCATTGGGCTGACGCGTGGTCCTGCGTGAGCGATGATAAGTGTCCACGCTGCGGCCGAGAAATTGCGCCTTACAACTCCATTGATCTTTAAGGCAATTTGCGCACGTGGTTTCATGCGAGCCCTGTGTAGCCGAACAGGACAGCGTATCGAGATTCTCTGCACGGGCGGGTCAGATTTTGGTGTCAATCAATCAGCTCATAGCAACCCTTGCCATGAAATCGAATAACTCCGAGATCGCGGAGAACCTGTAGCTGCTGTCTGATTTTTTCGCGGACATGTCGATTTTGGGGATATACCGCCGAGAATTCACGTTCTTGGGCATAAACTTCAGGCAGTGTGAAATGCGCTTTCGAAAGGCCCCGTAAAACTCTGAGCGTTAGCGTGGCCCAGCCCCTCTGGCTCTTCGGAAGGTTGGAAAGCGGAAGATAGCGCTGAAATCTCCGGCGCACTCCTGCTTTCGGCAGAAGACAGCCGTTCGAAATCAGCGCAACCTCTCCATCTGACGGGATGCGGTCGAGTCGAATGTTGCAGCCGATCCAACCAGCTCGTCGGGCGTCAGCTTTCAACGGCGGGCGCTGTTCGATCACCCATGGAACCAGAAAGCTTGAGTGTATTGCGGTCAAGGCACGAATCTGCCAGGAACTGCTACGTTCCAGCAGGCAGAGCGTAGGAGCGCAACCCGACTCGATTCGGGCCATAAGCGCGAGATAGGCGCCATCGACGAGTGATTTCCGCGGCCGTTTTTCGAAGGTTTTGAGTTCGTATCGATGACCGCAGGATTCACAGGAGAAGTCGGTGGCCTGGGTGTTCGGCTTGCAGCGGGCAAGACTCTCCTGCTCGCAAGCGAGGCAATAGCAGTTGTTACCGAACCAAGCTTCGGAGATCACGCGGGCACGCTGGACTGCACTCACATACATGGAGGCAATCGATAGATCGCACTCTAGCTGCATTGGAATCAGGTCCCATTCTACATTTTTGAGGATGGTTGCGATTATGACATCCGCGAACCCACCCTAGCGACAAGAACAAAGGCGTCGCGAGGGTGGGGCACCCCGGTTTATGAAGTTGGTCTTTTGTATCCTTCTGGGACTTTGAGGCCTGCGCGCTTGCCGGCGGTCCATGGGGATTCGATTTCGATTGTACCTGCTTCTCCGGTGAGGAAGTGACGAAAGCTTGACCATTGCCACTCTTCGGGACGAGATACAAGACCGCGAGTTACAGGATTGCGGTGCAGGTATCGGAGTTTCTCGACGCGCTTGTCTGAAGAAAAGACGTTGAAATCATAATAGCGGACAAGCCAGAACGGATGTTGACGCGATTGCTTGGAGACGGATGTCTTGAGAGCTTGAATGGCTAGATCGAGCGTTCCTCGCTTTGGTTCGGAGGCGAGAAGACGGACGTGCTCGGGCATAACTACGTAACCAAATATGTGAAAGACATAGCGCCTTCGGGTTTGTTCCAGTACACGCTCGAATAAGTTGGGCGCTGACGGAGTAGATAAGTAGGGAAGACGTTCGTGACAACTGAACGTTAGGAAATGAAGGTCTCCTGTGTTCTGGTGTCGCTTGAGTCTCGTGGGCATTTACTGGGAGTTTAGCTGAATTGCGGATGGAGAGACAAATTGAGCGCCCCCCCACCCTAGCCGCAAAAACAAAGGCGCGGCGAGGGTGGGGCACCCCCAATTCAGTTTTAAGCGGACAGCCCGATCTGCTCTTTTGTGTAGGGTGTCCCGGTTTTAGCTTAGTTTGGGCGCCATGGGGAGTTGGTGGAGTCTCGTCCCGGTGGCGGCGAAGTAGGCGTTGGCTACGGCGGGGGCTAATCCTATGAGACCGATTTCGCCGGCGCCGGCGGGCGGGAGGTCTTTGCGGTCGAGGAGGACGATCTCGATTTGCGGCGCGTCTTGGAAGCGGGGGAGGCGGTACTGGGCGAAATGGGGATTGAGGATTTTGCCGTTGGCAAACAATATCTGTTCGAATAACGCGCCGCCCAGTCCCTGGACGATGGCGCCCTCTTGCTGGTTGCGCAGGCCGTCAGGGTTGATGATGGCCCCGCACTCCCACGCCTGAGTTACCCGGACAATATGCAACTTTTTGGTTGCTGGATCGACGGAGACTTCCGCGCAGGTGGCGACGTAGCCGCCTTTGTCGGTGCCGCAGGCGATGCCGTAACCAATCCCGGGTCTCAAAGGCGAGACCGGGGGTACCCAGTGGAATTTTTCTGCGGCGGCCTGAAGGACGTTGCGCAGGCGCTGGTCGCTGAGATTGCGCAAGCGGAACTCCAGCGGATCGAGATTGGCCGCGTGGGCGAGCGCGTCCATGTGCGACTCGCGGGCGAAATTGTTTGCAGCGGCGGCCAGCGACCGGTACGAGCCCTGGCGCAGCGGCGAGTCGGCGGGGTGGTACTGGATGAGCTGGTTGGGCACGTCGTAAGGGCAGCCGATGGCGGCGCCGCCGGAGTTGTAGTTGTGGTGCTCCCAGGCGGTGAGCTTGCCGTCGCGGTTAGCGGCGCCGCGGATGGTGATAACGCCGGCGGGGCGGAAGTAGGCCCAGGTGAATTCTTCCTCGCGAGTCCAGAGGAGCTTGACCGGCTTGCCGACGGCTTTGGCCAGGCGCGCGGCTTCGATGGCGGCTTCGCCGGTGTGCTTGCCGCCGTATCCCGAGCCCATGTCGGGCTGCAGGACACGCACCTGCTCGGGCTTGAGATTGAAGGCTTCGACGAGCTGGTCGCGGACGCCGAAGGGGCGCTGAGTGCCGGTCCACACGGTGAGCGCGGGTCCCTCCCCGCCTTCCCCTTTCCACTCGGCGACGGCGGCGCGCGGCTCGAGCGGCGCGTGCTGAATGTACTGGACGGTGTATTCCTGCTCGAGCTTGATGGGGGCGGAGGCGTAGGCTGCGGGGACGTTGCCGGTCTGGTGCTCGGGGGCGCGGCCGGGAGGCTCGTTGCCGGAGTCGCTGGAGCCTTTTTTGAGGATGGAGAAAAGCTCGGCGTTGGATGGCTGCGGCGGGACATTCCAGTTGGCCTTGACTGCGTCAGCGGCGCGGTGTGCGGTGGCGTAGTCGGGCGCGACGATGCCGATGAAGTCGCCGTCGTGGACGATGCGGACGCCGGGGATTTTTTCGGCGGCGGAGGTGTCCAGCGACTGCAGCGTGGCGCGGTAGCCGGCGGGGCGGACGATGGCGCCATGCATCATGCCCGGGCGTGTGACGTCCGACGGGTACACGTGGCGGCCGGTAACGAAGTCGCGGATTTCCGCTTTGGGCACGGGCGTGCCGGCGACTTTCCACTGCGTGGCGGGCGTGAGCGCCGGGTCGCCGGAGACGATCTTGACCAGCTCTTTGCCCTGCGTGAGTTCGCCGTAAGTGGCGGAGCGGGAGGCGGTGGTGTCGGTCACGCGCGCGTTCGTGGCCTGCAGGGCCGCGGTGTCGGCGTGCCAGCGGTCGGCGGCGAGCTGGATGAGAGTGTCGCGAGCGGCGGAGGCCATGTTGCGGAGCTCCGGTCCCATCCTGGGCGTAGTCATGCTGCCGAAGGTGCCCATGTCGTAGGGGGTGCGCGCGGTGTCGCCCATGACCATGGTGATGGAGTCGAAGGGGACGCCGAGCTCTTCGGCGACCTGCTGGGCGAGCGAGGTGCGGATGTTCTGGCCAACTTCGACTTTGCCGGTGAAGACGGTGACGCGGCTGTCGGGGGCGATGTGGATCCAGGCGGAAATGTTTTGCGGGAGCTGGTGCACGCCGAAGCCGCGACGGCCGGATTCCTGTGCCAGCGCGGATGCGGGTGCGAGGCCGATCACCAGGCCGCTGCCGAAGAGCTTGAGGAAGTCGCGGCGGGGGAATTGGAGCGGGGCAGCGGGATCGAAGGCGCCGCCGTCGATCATTTCCACTTCGTAGAGGTTGCGTGCGGACATCTCAGGCCTCCTTTCCGGACTGCTCAGCTCTGCGAATGGCGGCAACAATGCGCGGGTAGGTGCCGCAGCGGCAGACGTTGCCGTTCATCGCGGTCAGGATCTGCTCGTCAGTGGGGTGCGGCGTGTGGCGCAGCAGCGAGGTGGCGGAGACGATCATGCCGCTGGTGCAATAGCCGCACTGCAGGGCGCCTTCGTCGATGAAGGCCTGCTGCACGGAGTTGAGCTGGCCGTCGCGCTCCAGCGACTCGATGGTCTCGATCTTGACATTGGCGGCCGAGGAGACGGGGATGAGGCAGGAGCGGGTGGCGCGTCCGTTGATGAGGACGGTGCAGGCGCCGCACTGGCCTTCGCCGCAGCCGTACTTGGCGCCGGTGAGGTTGAGGTGGTTGCGCAGGACGAAGAGCAGGGATTCTTCGCCGGGGGCGTCGACGCTGTGCTGAGCGCCGTTAACGTTGAGCGAGTAGTGGCCCATTCCAGACTCCTGTCAGCGGGGAAGAGGCGCGCAGGCATCAGGATAACGCAGGAGGGAAGGAGGAGGAAACGTGGGCGGGAGGGATGAGAGGTCTCCAGGGGCGTGAGGCGGGGCCGCATTGCAGCATTGCTGCATTGCTGCATAGTGAAAAATCAAAACGGCGGTTTTGGGCGTTTACGGCGCGTGACGACGGTCGATTGCGGGCGCGGGCGCGGGGTTTTCATCGCTGAAGCGAAGGGTGACGGTGGGCCGCGCGGTGACGATGGCGCGAGCGGCGGCTGGGGGTGTTGCGCTGCGAGCGGCAGCGGGTCGAGCAGAAGCAGCGCCCGGTTTGTCTTTGAAGTCGAAGTGCAGCCCGTCGAGAAAGAGGCGTACGGCTTCGGTGACCGTAGTACGGTTGATCGCGGCCCAGATGCGGGCGTTCTTACTGACCTGATACGGAACTCGGATGCACAAGTTGGCCATGATGGAGGACTCCTTGAAGGCGGCTTTCAGCTTTCAGCTATCAGCTTTCAGCTTTGGCTGGATTTCTGCTGGGTTTGGTTCTATGTTTTCTATTGTGCGCCGGCGGGAATAATTAATCGGCAAAGTTGCTCAAAGAATCTTGCGTTTCTTTTCAAAGACTTGCAAAGTTTTTTTGGAGCGGGGTATTGACAGGGCGAGCGGGTCAGCGGGTCAGCGAGTCAGCGAGTCAGCAAGTCAGCGAGTCGCGATGGGAACGGGGAACGGAGAACAGGAAATAGGGAACAGGGAACGGGGAACGGAGAACAGGGTGTGGCCCAGACCCAGGCTAGCCGCAAAAGCAAAGACGCGGCGAGGGTGGGGCACCCCCCGGTGGTGTTTGGGTCGGTTAGAAGTACGAGAGAGGGCCACCTGACGCGGTTAGCTAACCTGAGTTGATCCGATCGGCGATCAATCGAAATAATCTACTCCACTGAGATGCCAGAGGTTGAATCGGTCCCCACGGAGGGGGTCGAAGATTGAGTACTTCTCGCCATCTATGAGTTCCTGCAGTTCTGCTGAGACCCTTAGTTCGCTGGCTGATTGCTGCCCGATCTGCTGCTGGAATTGCCGAAACATCCGTGCGCGATTCGTTGCATTTGTCATCCAGCCTTCGGACAAGAACAGGTTTATAACCAGAAGCACAAGCGCAAACTCGGCCTCGGTTGCTTTTCCGGTTTCCAATCCCTGGTGGGATTCCGAAAGAAGCTCGTGAAGCCCATTGCCCTTAAAAATGTAGGTTTGGGCAGAGCCTGCGAGTCCAGAGCGTGCTGATGCTCCGGTGATCATGACGTCATCGGATTCCTGAAGAACCATCGCTCGATAGCGAACTCCGTGCGCAACGCCATATCTTCCTGTCGACTGCATCAATTGCTCAACTTTTTGCCTTTTCTCCTCTCTTTTTGGGAGTATCCCCTTCCACATTTGGCGTTCTTTTCTTGGACGCCAGTGGAGGTTAGCCTGTCTCTTTGCATCCTGAAGTTCGATTCGGTCCACTTCAAATTCGGAGATGACTAGGTCCTTGACCCTACGATTGTCGGCGTAGCCGCCGAGGACATCGCCCTCGTTCGTTAGCAGCGAAGACCCGCTCATAGCCGCCAGTTGGAAAAGCGAGGCATTAGTTGGGACTTTCCTCAGGAACTCTTCAGCCGATTTGTTTGCACCGCTTTCGACTGTCCAAAATCCCCCCCTCTGCTTGAGTTGCTCGATACTCACCAGAGATCGCGTTTCTCCGCTGTCGAGAGTCAACAGGGGCATTTTAATTAGACGCGACCGGAAGAGCTCGTTTGCTTTTGGGCACTGGCTCGCGCCCAGGTCGCCTTGAAGAGCCGCGAGCAGGTATCTCCCCTCACTTACTGCCAGTGAAGGGGATTGATTTCGAGTACTGACCATGTCCTCTATCTCTCGGGTTACGTGGTCCAAATAGATGGCATATATCGAATCAAACATTTCGTCTGTGAGAGGACCGGATTCAATGTTAGATCTTGCCACGTTTGTGGCAGGGGAGCGTTCGCCGGACATGTTCGAAATTGCGAGAACTATCGGCGCGGCGAATCCTGGCGCGGTAGTCTCAACCCGGACACCTTGTATGCACACAGCGCTTGGAATGTTTACCGGTCCGGCTACGTTTAGGTCAGCGGGCCCAGCGAAACTCCAATTCGCGTAGGCCGGTTGCCATCTGAGAGCATACGCCATAATTAGGCCGTTTCTTTGCTTCTCTTCGATTTTGAATACAGTAGATTGAAGGTCTGCCTCGTCTCCGTACATCTTGCATCCTGAACGCGAGAGGAACTCTTCTAGAATTTCTTTGGGCGACGAACGACCGATGCAAACTGGTGGATTACAGTCGGTCGTGACAGTGACTGCACATTCTGGAATTTGTATCCAGAAGTCGGCGATTCTTCGGATGTCCGGGACAGCGACTCCAGGTCGCAATTTCAGTTGAACCCTTGTCCCGTGCTTTTTCATGAGGTTAGGTACACGCAAATCGCCGGGCTTAAGTATGCGAATTAAATATTTCCCAGTCAACGAACGGATGGAAATATTGCGGACATCGCTCTCCTCTGCAGGTTTTGTGATGACCTCGATCTCGTCCGAGACCATGAATACGCTTAAGATTCCGATTCCAAACCTGCTAATTGCGGCGAAATGCGGATACATCTTCTTAAATGACTCATCACGGTATCGGGAGCTGCCGACATTAAAAAAATGCTCTTCGATGATCTTTTGGGTCATTCCGGTTCCGTTGTCATCGAAGGTGAGTTCCCGTTTTTGAGTATCTAGATGGATCGCGATCTCGCCTGCCGCCCCGGATATCTCTTTTTGAAGGCGGATTGCATCGAGCGAATTTTGTATTAGCTCTCTCGCAACTACTTCAGAATTGCTGTATAGGGTATGACCTGTAAGAAGGTTGAGGATTTTTGATCTATCGAGCTCAAACCGGAACTGTTCACTCACGAATCCAAGGGCTGTTACCTGCGTAGTGTCAATTTTTCTCCATGGGAATTGGTACTTTATTGATTCCCGGGCGGCCGTTTGTTCAGCCCATTCATAGCTCCGTCTCAATTGCCCTTCAGCGTAATGCAGGTATTCGGTAAGCGCAAAATACCCAAGTGGGTCCTTGAAGGTCGCTGATACTTGGATCGTGTCTGGCGCTTGATCATTTTTGACATTTCCATATTGATCTCGAGGCGGCGCATAGGAAACGGCCACGGTTGACATTTGTTTGGCCCATTCCTCGAGGCTCTTGGGATCTGTAGGTGTCGCGAGAGCGAACGCGACAGATGGGGTCCTGTCCTTGGTGACGTGGAGGAGATCGACAGTCCTTAGGAGGATTGCTGCGTATTGAAGATTTGCGATTTCCGATTGCGTCGAGCCGTATGCACGGCGAGGATTATACTTTCGCAGGTCGTTTAGATCGTCGTCGTGATGGCTCTTGCAAATCATAGCAAGATCTCTCTTAAAATCGTCATCCAGAGACCCGAGGAGCTGGGACACAAGAGCGGATGCTTCCGAAGCCACACCGAATCTGTCGCAGGTATCCCCGGAGATCCAACACCGAATCCTCTCGGCGTGGTGAACGCGAACGAATTCTTGGTAGAGAAAGAGTTCCTGGGCTGCACCGTCAAGTGAACGAGCGCGTTCTTGAAATTGGGAGGGTCGGGAATCGCCTAATATCTCCTCGCGAAATCGTGGAAAATCCGATTCGTCTCGTCTCTCGAACTCAGTTTTGGTGACCACAAGACCTGCGTCATGAAAATAAATCGAAAGGACGACGAGCATCCAATCTATTGGCGTCATCGCCTTTGTTGTATCCTTCGGAATGATCCAATCCAACATTCCCAAAAGCTTGTCAATGTGCGAAATGTCATGTTTTGTATATTCGGCAAAGAGGTCATTTCGTCCTATTTGATTTAGCAGTTCTTCGAGATTTGTCCTCACGCCGACGAGATTGAAGCCTGAGAATGCGGTGAGACTCTGCGCCTTATATGCTCTGTTTTCGGCACAGCTCGGTAATGGCTGCTTTGTCATGTTCTTCCCCTTGATTCTTGCCTTCGATCTTACCAAGCTGGGCACAATTTTGACGTGGGAAAACCGGGCGGAAATACCTAGCGGCGGCTTAAGAAAAAAGGGTCTATAGGGAATTCGGGTGGATGGGTCAGAGGGCAATCGCAGGTCCTTTGACTCCCCTTCTACCTTCTCGGCACTCAGAGTTCTGGACGTTCAGGATGACACCCTGTTTTCAGGGGCGGGTTAGTGTGTTTTGGGGAGTTGGTCGGCTGCGGTGGGTGAGTTGGTGGGCTTCCCAAGGGCAACCGCGGGTCCTTCGACTCCGCCGCCCGCAAAGTGCGCGGGCGGCTCCGCTCGGGATGACACGACGATATTTGGCGTAGTGGTCGCATTTTGCCTGCAAGCCCTTGTCCACGAGTGAGAGGATGATGCTGTCCTTAAGACCCAATTTGTCCCTCCCTAATACTCACAGGCTCAGAGGATACCAGCGGACGGGTGACCCACCATGCTTTTCCCAGCCCGTGCCCTTGCGGCCAGAATGGGAGATCTCCGCAGCCAGCGCGCTAAAAAGAAACACTTCGCTCATGCTAGGCAGTCAAAGGTTGAATTTGGACTGCATAGCCGAGGTTGCGGAGCCGTTTGAGCAGGTGGTTGACCTGCTGGGTAGAGGCTCGTTTGTGAAAATGTGCAGCACCTAAATCTTGGTACAAGGTGCCATTGTGGAGCATGTGATAGGCGGCAGTGAGCATCGATGCGGCTACGGCGCCGATAGCCTTCTTGGCCCCGCGCCGGGAGCGGAGACGCAGATATTGCGCCTGGAGATAGCCGTTGTTCACACGAGTGGCCGCCCATGCGCACTGGATGAGGGTGGTTTTCAGCCACGGTGCGCCCTTCCGCATGCGAGTGGAGCGACGTTTTCCGGCGCTCTCGTCGTTTCTGGGACACAGTCCAGCCCAACTGATCAAATGGCCTGCGGTTTTGAATCGACTCATGTCCATGCCCATCTCCGAGACGATCACCTCTGCCGCCAGCGAACTGATGCCAGGGATCCCGCTCAGCATTTCGACGGCGGTGCGAAAGGGTTCGACGTTCGCGTTCACCTCCGCGTCGATCCGTGCAATGGCCACTTCGACTGCGTCCAGGTGGTCCAGATGCAGCTTCAGCAGAAAACGGTGATGCGCCGTCACGCGCCCGCGCAAGGATGCCTCCAATTCCGCCGCCGTGGCGCGGATACGTTCATGGGCCAGCGCCGCCAACGCTTGCGGATCCGTCTGACCCGCGATCAAGCCTTGGAGCATGCGCCGGCCGGAAACACCCACCACATTGCTGATGACCGAATCCAGTTTGATGTTGGCATCTTCCAGGGTCTTTTGTATGCGCTGCACATGACCGGCCCGCTCCCTCACAAACTGCTTGCGGGTGCGAAGAAGAGCCCGCATCTGTTGGGTAGGCTCGCTCGGCACAAAGCTGGCCTTGATCAACCCATGCGCCATCAAATCAGCCAGCCACATCGCGTCGTTGATGTCGGTTTTGCGTCCCGGCACGTTCTTCACATGCGCCGCGTTGGCCAGCACCAACTCAAACTCGCCATCGGACAAGATGTGCCACACTGGCTTCCAGTAGACCCCAGTGGCTTCCATCGCGATGTGCGTCACCGACTCATTCGACAGCCACTCGGACATGGCCATCAATTCCCCGGTCGTGCTGGCGAAGCTCTTCACCTCGGTCCTGACTTTGCCTCCTTCCATGTGGCGGACGCAGGCCACTACCGTCTCCTTGTGCACATCCAGACCGGCGCAATGTGGGTACAGAACTTCCATCGTTCCTCCTTGCGCCGTTGGCGTGGAACCCATGCTAAAGAAATCTAAAAACCGTGCTCCGGGGAAAACATCTTCCCCTGGCGACAATCTGGGGTGCTCAAGGGTTCCGGGTCCGACTAACTTACGGGCTCATGCGCACCAAGCGACTTCCGACCTCTGTGCCCACCGCGCCACTCCACTCTAGGACATCTACGCTCCCCGTTTCATCCTCCGCGGGTCAGCAACGCCGGTGGGCGACTAACTTGCTAACCCGCTAACCCGCTCAGCAAATCCTCGGCAACTGCTCGCCAATCTGCATCGCAATTACGCGGCTCGCTCCCATCGCCGTGCGCGCGATCAGCATCCCTTTATGCTCGCCCGTCGCTTGGCCAATCCGTGCAGCGTCTCGACCGAGGGGATGCGCGCGCAGAACCCCCAGCACCTTGTCCGCTGCTTGGGGGGCAACAAAGAACACCGCCTTGCCTTCATTCGCCACATAAACCGGATCCAGCCCCAGCAGTTCGCACGCCGACTGCACCTCTGCACGCACCGGCACCTTCGCTTCGTCGATCACCACACCCACATCGGATGCCTGCGCAATCTCGTTCAGTGTCGACGCCAGCCCGCCTCGCGTGGGATCGCGCATCGCGCGAACTGCCCCGCCCACCGCATCAAGCACCGCGCCGATCATCCCGTTCAGCGCCGCGCAATCCGAGCGGATCGGGCTCTCAAACTCGAGCCCCTCGCGCACGCTCATAATCGCCATGCCATGGTCGCCGATGGTGCCGGAAACCAGGATCGCATCTCCCGGCCGCACCCGATGCGGACCAACGTTGATGCCCTCCCGCAGCACGCCTACGCCCGCAGTATTGATATAGCAGCCATCTCCATGTCCGCGCTCCACCACCTTGGTGTCGCCGGTAACAATCTGCACGCCTGCAGCAGCGGCGGCCTTCGCCATCGCCTGCACAATCGCGGCCAGTTGCGCCAGCGGAAATCCCTCTTCGAGAATGAATCCCGCGCTCAGTGTCCGCGGCACTGCGCCCGAAACGGCCAGATCATTCACCGTCCCGTTCACCGCCAGCTCGCCAATCGACCCTCCGGGAAAGAACAGCGGCTGCACTACAAACGAATCCGTGCTCAGCGCCAGCCGCGCTCCGCCCAGTTCCAGTACCGCCGCATCTCCCAGATTCTCCAGCGCAGGATTCCGGAACGCCGGCAGAAACAGATGCTCAACCAGCTCCGCTCCCAGCTTTCCGCCGCCCCCATGTCCCATCACGATAGTGGGATAATCCTTGAGTGGAAGCGGGCAACTCCAGTTAGAAAAATCCGGGGCGGTAACTTTGGCCATCCTCAAACCTCATCAGCAGTTATCAGCCGGTAGCCGGTAGCCATTAGCCTGTTGCTGATAGCGGGTAACCAGAAGCTGCAGGGCATGAGCTATGAGCTATAAGCTGCGAGCTATCGGTTACAAGCTGCAAGCTACTCGCTACGGGCTACAAGCTACAGGCTACGGGTTACAATCTACTTGCTACGGGCTACAAGCTTCTGGCTACGGGCTACAAGCTACTGGCTACAGGCTTCAGACTACCGGCTGCCTTCAACTCCTCCGCCGGCAAGAATCGGCCGTAATTGTAGTACGCTGCGCAGGCGCCCTCGCTCGACACCATCGTGGCGCCAAGCGGATGTCTGGGCGTGCACTCCTTGCCGAAGGCCGCGCACTCCGCCGGCTTGATCGCCCCGCGCAGCACGTCGCCCGACCGGCACAGCGTCGACTCGTGCGTACGGATCCCGCCTATCTGAAACCGTTCCTCTGCATCGAACTCGCGATACGCTGCATTCAGCCGCCATCCGCTCCGCGGAATGACTCCGATTCCCCGCCATGCCCGGTCGGTCACCTCGAAAACTTCGGCGAGCAACTTCTGCGCCGCGCGATTGCCTTCCCGCGTCACCACGCGCGGGTACGCGTTCTCCACCTCGTGCCTGCCCGCCTCCAGTTGTGCCACCGCGCGCCGGATTCCGTCCAGCAGGTCCAGCGGTTCGAATCCCGTGACTACCAGCGGAATGCGATACTTCTCCGCCAGCGGCGGATACTCCCAGTACCCCATCACGCTGCACACATGCCCTGCCAGCAGAAAAGCCTGCACCTGGTTGGCGGGCGCAGTCATGATCGCGTCAATCGCCGGGGGCACCAGCACGTGCGAAACCAGCAGCGAAAAATTCTTCAACCCGCGGCGCCTGGCTACATGCACGCTCATCGCATTAGCCGGGGCCGTGGTCTCGAACCCCACTCCGAAAAACACCACCTGCTTTTCCGGATTCTTTACCGCCAGCTCCACCGCGTCCAGCGGCGAATAGACCACGCGCACATCGCCTCCGCGCCCCTTCACCTGGAAGAGATCGCACTCGCTTCCCGGTACGCGCAGCATGTCGCCAAACGAGCAGAAGATCACGCCCGGCTGTGCCGCAATCGCCAGCGCCTTGTCGATCAGCTCCAGCGGAGTGACGCATACCGGACATCCCGGCCCGTGAAGCATCTCCACGCCGGCGGGCAGCATCTGATCAATTCCGTTCTTGATGATTGAGTGAGTTTGCCCCCCGCAGACTTCCATGATGTTCCAGGGTCGCGTGGTAAGAGCGTGAATCTCGCGCGCCATCCGCTGCGCCACCTCTCCATCGCGAAACTCATTCAGATACTTCATTCCCGCGGACCTTCTAACTTACGAATGTGATTACCCCTCCGGGTGCCCCAGCTCCCGCTTTTGGGACCTGGGATAAACAACGGCGGGTGCCCCACCCTTGCCGCGTCTTTGTTTTTGCGGCTAAGGTGGGATGCCACCTATCCCACTAACCCGCTAACTCGCTAACTTGCTAAACCCGCTAACCCGCTAAACCCGCTAACCCGCTGACTTGCTGACTTGCTGACTCGCTAACCCGCTGACCCGCTAACTTGCTAACCCGCTAACCCGCTAACTTGCTAACCCGCTATCCCGCTAAACCCGCCAATTCGCTAACTTGCTGACTCGCTCACTTGCTGACTTGCTGACTCGCTACCCGCAGCTCCCATCCGGACACCGCGACTGCGGCCTCCCCGCCGCGCGCTCGAACGCCTCTTCCTCGCTGGCCAGCTCTTCTTCCAGCACGCCCAGGGCACGGAAATCCTCCAGCGTCTGTATTGCTGTCTCCTCGTCGATCTTCGCAATGGCGAACCCCACATGCACAATCGTGTAGTCGCCCACTTCGACCTCGGGCACGTAGTCCAGGCACACGCGCTTCACCACGCCGCCAAAGTTGACGCGCCCCATCCGGATCACCCCGTCCGAGGTAATCTCTTCCACTCTTCCAGGAATCGCAAGACACATGGCAGCTTCTTTATAGCGCCTGCGATATCAAAGAAATGTGATTTGGATCACTGGTTAGATGCGCCCTCGATCAACGGCCGCGAATCCAGTGCAGAAGGAATCCCTGACCAAAGAGCCAGTTCCCCACGGTCAATACTGCAAGTCCACCGAAGACGATACCAAATGCCGCGAGCCACAGCCTCAGAATGTCTTTAGGCCGCCGCAACTCGTTGGCCGCTGCGGGAAGGGGCCCTATTAGCGCCAGCAGGTAGTAGTCGCCTTTGCTCAACTTCAGCACCGCATCTTCCCAGGCTGCTTGCGCCGCGTGATCCTGCCTCTGGTTACGCGCCATGATTCTTTTTATCAGGCCGCAGATTTTCTCTTCATACGCGTCTTCATTGTAGCTTCGATCGAATTCCGCACTCACCGCAGGCATGTCGCGAAGGGTCGAATCTGTTTCGGAAAAATACAGCATCTTCCGCTCAATTTCCGTCAGCGGTGTGCCTTGCAGCTTGGCCTCATCCACGATTCGATTCACCAGGTAGTCCATCGCCTGGCGAACCGTGCGGAACTTGTCGTTGCGGTCTTCGCCTCCCGCCTCTGCGCTTGCCGAGTACCACTCCAGTACGTTGATTCCTGCTCGCGACAGAAGCGGCAGAACCGGAGCAAGTAGCAGAACCGGGAAGCTGGCGAGAAACGACTTCGATTGCGACATGGCTCCCAGCAGGCTCAGAAACAGGAGTACCAGGATCCCGCACACGAGAAGCAGCGCAGCGTCCCCCGAGATGATCAGCAGTTCATGCATCCAGTCTTCCGGGACAGAGATCAGCCTGATCTCTGGTACAAATCCTCAGTCGAGCGCTATTGCAGAACGGAGTGGTCGCATCCGGGCGCCGCACATCCCCACTCGATCGAGCCTAGAGAGCGGCCAACAGAAATACCAGGTCCAGACCGTGTCGCACGTGATCCTTCACCGGGTATAGACCACAGTGAAACTCCCTAAGTCGCGCTCTTATTAAGAAAAGCCAACTTGAAGCTTGCCAGAAATGGCACATTTGTGGGAGGAAAATCGCTTTAAAAGCTCACTCAGGCATCAGCCGGGTCAATCCTCACGCTCGGTTCAGATGAATCTCCTGCGTGATCTCGGATATCCCAGCGGCCGCGCGATAGCCACATGCATGATCTGAGCGAATTTCTTTTCTCCAAAAGAAAAATGCGGCTCCGCGCCGCTTCCCGGTTCAGTCCGAGATCATCCACTCGCCCGCCACGATCGGACGCGTCCGCGGCAGCACGCCCCGGCTGGCCAGCGTTCCCATGGCCGCCAGTGCCAGCACAAACGCCGTCAGCTTGATCATGCTTCCCTGGCGCGTCTCCGGCAGCGCCTTCCACAAGATCAGCAGCACCGTCTGCGCAATGGTCACCGACCACACCGACCCGTAAAAATACCGCCGCTCCGTGCCCTCGCCCTTGGTCGAAGTTCCCACCCGCGGCAGCCATCCGACAATCCCCAGCAGCAATATCATCGCGCACAGCGGCGAATAGGCGTACTCATAAATCTGCTTCAGATACCACGTTCCCGTAATGACCGCGCCCAGCAGCCCCGCCACATTCAGCAGCGCGAAATTCAGCACTGCATTCCACGCGAAGGTGTAGCACACCCGCCGGTACAGCGGATTCGGCTTGTCCTCGTCGAACCTCAATATATAAGGGCACGGCTCAACCCCTGGCATCCGCCCACGCAGGCCGGCTATCCCCGTACCCACCAGCACCGCGCCCAGCCACGCCCAGTTCATCCACTTGAATCCGCGATCGAACACGCTGAACGTCCACGGCCCCGGGGCCAGGAAAAATACCCATATCCAAATCGGCCAGTGTGCCATCCGGTAGAGCTTCGTATTCCGCTCCCGGATCCTGCGTTTCTCCGCGTATTCAATTTTCCCGCTGTATGCCATCAGCTAGAGTCTTCCAAAGCGCGCGCAACCCAGTCAACCCGCAACCCCGCCCCTCACCTCAGCATCGCCTTCACATTTGCCCGAATCTTCGGATTGCTCGCCGTGCCCGTGATTGTCATGGGCACGCCCTTCTGCTGCGTATACTGAACCGCTTTCCCGAACAGCCCTCCGAATGTAGTCGCTGCCTTGCTCATCGCCCCTGCCACTCCGGTTGTCCCATTCAGCTTCGCCGTCAAATCAAAATTCAAATCCCCCGCCGCCGAAACGCTCCCGCTCCCCGTCGCCGTTCCGATGGCCGGCACTACGCCCAGGATATTCGCGAACTGCGTCGTCGACGGCGTCGAATTCACCGTCGTCTTCAGCGTCTGGATCGCCGTGCCGCCGCTCGTCCCTCCCATGTGCGCCAGGCCCTCAATCTTCGATCCCAGATCGAATCCCACCAGCTTCGTGTTGTCTATCTCCACCGGACCCGCAATGGTCGTCGCCGTTGCCGGCCCTGTCACCGCCAGGTTTGCGCTCAATGTCCCGCCCTGCAGGCTCGACCCGCTCGGCAGCCGCACGCCCACCACCGGCAGCAATTCCACCAGCTGATCCACCGGCATATTGGGCGCGCTCACCTTCAGGTTCAGCTCAACATCCTTCGCCGTCTGTCTGAAACTCCCGGTCGCGTGCACGGCCACCGATCCTGTGTGAATCGCCAGGTCTGTCACCTGTCCCGTCCGCGCATCCAGGTTGTCCGTCACGTTGTAGTCGATATTCACCGGCTTTGCCGCCGGTGATCCCGTCCGCGACAATTGCAGCTTCGCCGCCGAAATCTTCCCGCTGCTCGTCGCCGTCGTCCCGTTCGACTCCACAGAAGCGTTGATCTCCGCCACCATCGAAATCCCCGTGCTCCGGTCCACCAGCCCCGCTGCCACCGGGTCAAGATGCTTCACATCCAGCGTGGCGCGGAACGGCGTATCCGCTGCATTCGTCCGCGAAATCGGTCCTGCCGTGCCATCCAGCTTCAACGATCCATCCCCCGGCAAATTCGCCGACAAATTAAACGGAAACGAATTCGCAAACGAGAAATTCTTCACTTGCAGGTTCACCTTCGAATACACAAACGGCTTTCCCGTCGCCGGGATCGAAGACTCGGTCGCGCTTCCGTCCTTGATTGCCAGCTCGCCCACGCTGAAGTTGGGAATCGCGCTGGGCTGCCCCGATTTCGAGCTCGAAGACGCGCCGCCCAGGCTGGAAAAATTCCACACGCCCTTCGCATTCTGGACCAGTTGAATCGTCGGCGAATCAATCGTCAGCTTCGTGATTCGCAGGTCATGGTGAAACACCAGCGGCATCACCTCCACGCCGATATAAAACGACTTCGCCCCGATAAACGGCGAGTTGCTGAACGCCGGATCATCAGCGATGGAAATATCGTTCGCCACCAGGCTGCCCGAGAACGGTGAAAACCCCAGGTGCCCCAGCGTGACCTGCCGTCCCAGCGCGCTGGAAAGCTCGTTCTGCACCATCGGCCTGAACGTATCCGCATTCACCAGAAACGGCAGAATAATCAGGATCACAATCACCACTCCCGCAGCCACCGCGGCCCATTTGATCCAGCCCTTCTTCATGGCGTTCTCCTTTCGACGCAAGCACCAACTCGCTGGAATTGTACCGCTATCGCTCACTGCAGGTCTTTCGCTCGCGGAAAAGAAGCCACTGCCCGGGATCACGAAATCCCCTTCACCCGTGCCCCACCGGACTTCCAGTGTTGCCGGCAAAAGCTACAAAACGGGTCTTTACGGCATTGCCTGAGTAGCTGTGGCCTTTGGAGTTTCAAGCAAGGTCGCCGCTCCTTGAGGTCGCGTCGACTCGGCTTTAGACGCTTCGCGATACAGTGACTCAGGAAATGCGATAGCCGAAATTCGCGGTGGTGCTCGCGGGCCGTTCAGGGTTCCTCATTACAGGTAGGTGATCACGATTCTAAGATCCATGTGGCCGCCTGAATAGCCGAAGGAGGCGTCGTGGAAACTCGGCGGGCCGAAGTGGCCTCTTGCGTTGTTTGACGCCCCCACACCTTCACGTGGGATCCCGAGGAAATTCGTATCGAGTCTGCCATTGGAATTTTCGTCGTCGAACACTGAAATGGCGTAGGTCCCTGGCTCAATGCCGGAAAAGTCGCAGTCGGCAAGTCGGTTGGCGACAAGGGAGTTTGTATGAGCGATGGCCTTTCCATATTTCTTGGGAAAGCCTTCCGCGGAGGAGTAGAGCGAGCAGATCACCTGCCCCTTGTCTGAGCGTAATCCGTCGATCGCTACATGGATGCTATTCTGCGCATCGCTCGCAGAAACGTAAGGGTTCAGAAAACACAAAAGCAGTATTGAAATCTTTGGCAACATCGTTATGCCTCCTCCAAATGATTGAGCGCTACGATTCTTCGACCGCGAAGAAGTAGTGAAAAGGCGGCTGCCAGCCACCACAGCGCCTGAATGCTTCCCAGTGCCGTAACCGATGCAGGCAAGGCCAGGGTGAGCAAAGACGCCATTCCGACGAGAGCGAAGATTCCGCCGAGGCCGAGGGCGAGAAAACCGAGAATCCGCGGAATCAAACTGGAACGGATCAGTACTATCCCGAGCGGCAGGAAAACCGCCGGCGCAGACACGATGAAGTAGAGATGCTGAATCGATTCGATCAGCCTGATTCCGACTTCCGTCATTCCCGGAGGGTTCGTGAAGAGCGCGCAAATGTAGAACGTGACTTCAATCAGGTTGACGGTCATGAGTGTCGTCGCGCCGAAGAAGGTCATCCATCCTGAAAGGCGCCGATCTGCGCCGCACAGATGAACGAGTGCAAATGCAAACAGAACCACAAAGACCGGCCCCACCGCCTGAAGCCACGCGCCCCACAGAACGGATTTATAGGACTGCTCGATAAACCTCGCGAGTTGGGGTCCTGAGGAGCCTGGCGGTGGCCCTACATTCACCGAGAAAGAGACGATGAGCATCAGGACCCCCAGAATTCCGCTGAGGGCGCTCAGGATGCAGAACGACTGCTTGGTCTTTATGCTGTGAGTCATATTTCCTTCGTTTCTCCTGCGTGATGCCGCAAGGGAACCTTTGAATGAATACCGATTGAACAAGCCCAGTCAACGGAGCGAGCACCTAATGCCTGGGTATGATTTCGGCCGCTTTCCGCCTATGGAATGCTCGTTTGATTTCAGGACTGAATTCCCGGATTACGTATACCGCCGATGTAATGCCCACCGCGACGTTCGCTTGCCGAACGCCATATCCAGTTGCCGTGTACTTCGCCGGATACCACTCCGTCATGAGCATGGGTCCGGCATAAATACCGGCCAGGCCTGAGATGTCAGGGTAAAGGTGTCCGTTATCCCCGTACGTGAAAAAAGTTCTGCCCACGGCGTGGAGAGTGCGTGGAAATGCTCCTCGGCACGAACAGTGAAAATACCGCGTGTCCTGATGAACGGCGGCAGCCAGAGAGGAATGGATGGTTCCACCGATTGTAAAGGCGGCAAATTCCGAGCCAACGTGTTCGGATAATCCGGTCATTCCCGAATCCCAGTGGGGAACGTCTCCCAAGTCGTCTCCTAAGCCCGTAAAAAACGCCTGGAAGAATGCTCCATACGATTCAAAATTCTGGTGCTCATAGTCCTGCCAACGTTCTTCTCTCGTCATGGGAGAGTATGAAAACGCCTGGGGCATGGTTTGCGATGCAATGACTGCGGGCTGGGCAGATCCGAAGGGCCGGGAAGCTATTGCTGGGGATGGCCGCTTCGGCGGCGCAACAGATGAATGCGAGAGCGCCGCCTCGGGCTGACTAGAGGGGGCAGAGGCCTCATCCTGCTGTGCGAGCGCGGGGATCGCAGCCGAAAACACCACGCATAACATCAAACACAATCTGCCGAGTCCGGACAAAGTCCGGTGGCTCGCTTGAAGAGTAACAATTTTGCCGTTCATGACGCCTCCCTCTGCCTGCTCGGTTGACGAGTCTCTGCTATATCGACTCGCTATATCGATTCGTTATAACGACACTGTATATCGAATCGATATAGAATGCAAGGAGGCGTGTGGAAAACGCGCTCTTCGCAGGCAGGGATGGAGGATTCTCTCTCCGGGTGTGAGCGAAATTGGGAGGCGAATGTACGAACTATTTCTCTTGGGCAAGCTGATCGAGCGACCATGGCACGGATACGAATTCCATCAGGTGCTCAACTCCGTTGTGGGCCCGGCTCGTCAGGTGAGTTGGGGTACGATTTATCCGCTGTTGCAGAGACTGGAAAAGGCCGGTCTGATTCAACGGCTCTCGGAGCCATCCGACAAGGATGATGGGCGAGGTCGCCAACGATACTCAATCACGCAAAAGGGCAAACAGAGATTCCTGCAACTCATGAAATCGGAATCCAGAAACGACCCAAACTATCGGGAAACGTTCAGGATTAAGCTTGGAAACTTCTGTCGGGTGGACATCGAAACCCAACGCGGGATCGTTGACCGCTATCTGGACCGGCTCTCTTCAATTTCGAGCCATACCGAAGCCATGTCGGAATTGGTATCCAAAGTCCCGGAGATGAACGAATCTGAGCGTCGAAATATTCTGCTCGCTTTGGCACACGATCGCTTCCTTGCGAAAACAGAGATCAAATGGGTTCGCGGAAAGTTGCGGTGAGACTTGTACGTCCCGCGACAGCAAAGACCTTCTCTTGAGCAAATGAGGCTGGCAGAGTCGGCTACACAACCGCCCAGAATACTTCCGAGAAACGGGGCGCCATTCAGGAAGTCCTCCGCGCCGAACGCCGCTGAAAAGCAATCAAAGATTCGGCAAATATCTCGCTGCTCGGCAGATTCGGTCCCCGTTTTGCAACGCATCACCAGGTCACCGCAGCATCAAACTGCAAATTGCCGAACCACACACAGCCTCTTCTGAGGCGGTGCGCCCCATAGCTTGTCAAGAGGGTCCGTTAAAAGAATTTTGTAACCATTTTGTTTGTATATAGATACAGGAGGGGCCATTTTGCCGATTAATTCGCCGGTTTCGCTATCTTTGAATCATGCACAGGGAAATGATCAGGAACCGAGGCAGCATCTCCGCAGCCGGCCAGCTTTGTTCTCGTCGCCCCAGCCACATCCGTTGCTGGCACGGCGAAGCGCTGGATCACGATTCACGGACCACGCTTCACGAACCACACCGCTCAATCAGCCACCAAATCGCCCGAATTGAATTTTGAAAGTAAAACTGTAAAGCGGTAAAACTGCAAAACTGTATGGCTGCATAACTGTAAAAATTGTGCCTTCTGCGCCGCCGGTGTGTGCTGCTTGAGCAGCGCGCCTTACTCCACAGTGACTGACTTGGCCAGATTACGCGGCTGGTCGACGTCGCACCCGCGCCAGACGGCAATATAGTAGGCCAGCAGTTGCAGCGGCACGATTTCGATCAGTGGCGAGAGCAGCTCAATCGCGGGCGGTATGTAGATCGCATGCTCTACCAGGCCGCCAATCGTAGTGTCGCCTTCCGTGGCTATCGCAATCACGCGACCCGATCGCGCCGATACTTCCTGAATGTTGGAGAGCGTCTTTTCATACCTCAGCTTCGAGGCTGGATCGTGTTCATCGCGCGTGGCCAGCACAACAACGGGAAGCGTTTCGTCGATCAGCGCATTCGGCCCGTGCTTCATTTCTCCCGCCGGATAACCTTCCGCATGAATATAAGAAATTTCCTTCAGCTTCAGCGCCCCTTCCAGCGCAATGGGAAAGTGAATGCCGCGCCCGAGGTAGAGAAAATCGCGCGCTGTGGAGAATTCCTTGGCGAGTTGCTCGCATGTCGCCGAAGAGTTTTTCAGCACCACTTCGATGATCGCCGGAATGCGGCCCAGTTCTTCCATCAACGCCACTGATTGCGCATCGTTCAGCTTGCCGCGTAGCTGTCCTAACTTGAGCGCCAGCAGAAAGAGAGCCGTCAGTTGCGATGTGAAGGCCTTCGTCGATGCCACGCCGATTTCCGGTCCGGCGTGCGTGTAGATGGACCCGTGCGCTTCGCGCGCCACCATGGCGCCCACGACATTGCAAATGGCCACGGTCTTCGATCCCAGCGCTTTCATCTCCCGCTGCGCCGCGAGAGTATCGGCAGTCTCGCCCGATTGCGTGATCAATAGCCCCAGCGCTCCCGGCCCTGCAATTGGGTCGCGATAGCGGTACTCGCTGGCATAATCCACGTCCACCGGCAGCCGCGCCAGCCGCTCGATCATGTATTTTCCCGTCAGCGCTGCGTGCCAACTCGTGCCGCATGCCGCAACATTGATGTTTGTTGCGCGGGCTAATTCGTCATCCGAGATTTCCATCTCACCGAGAAAGACCTGGCCCGTGTTCAGCGATACGCGACCCATTGTGGTTTCACGAATGGCGCGCGGCTGCTCCCAGATTTCTTTCAGCATGAAATGCTTGAAGCCGCCTTTTTCCGCCTGAATCGGGTCCCATGCAATCCGCGTTATTTTTCTGTCCACCGGCTTTCCGTTGAAATCGGTCAGCGTTACGCCTTCCGGACGCAACACGGCCATGTCGCCATCGGCGAGGAAATAAATGTTTCGCGTGTGGTGGAGTATGCCCGGCACGTCGGAGGCTACGAAGGATTCCCCGTCGCCCACACCGATTACCACGGGCGGGCCTTGCCGCGCCGCGATGATTTTGTCCGGTTCCGCTGCGGAAAGCACACCCAGCGCGAAAGCTCCCGTCATTCTTCCCGCCGCACGGCGCACGGCATCTTCCAGGGAGAGAGGCGCGCCCGCGGCCTCAGCTTGTTTCTGAATCTGCTCGATGAGGTGGGCGATGATTTCGGTGTCGGTTTCGGTGACGAACTTATGCCCTTGCGCGGTGAGCTCGCGCTTCAGCTCGAGGTAGTTCTCCACGATTCCGTTATGCACGACGACGATTCGCCCGGTGCAATCGCGGTGAGGGTGCGCATTCTCTTCGGTGGGGCGGCCGTGCGTTGCCCAGCGGGTGTGCCCGATTCCGAAGCTTCCATCCAAGGGCCGCTCGCGCAGCACGTCCTCGAGGTTGCCCAGCTTACCGGAGGCGCGCCGCACGTCCAACGTGGAACGATCCGAGCTGCCCACGGCGATGCCCGCCGAGTCGTATCCCCGGTATTCGAGGCGCCGGAGACCCTCCACGATGACCGGAACGACCTTCTTCCGGCCCACATACCCCACAATGCCGCACATGTAACGATTCTATGCGAAGTTCGGACTATCGCCGGAGTGACGCGGATTACCCGGAGGTGGGAGAAGAGGCGTGCAGTCTCACTGTCTTACAGTTTTGCAGTTTCACAGAATCAGGGAAAACTGTATTTCTGGTTTTTACTGTTTTACCGGTTTACAGTTTTACTTTCAAAAATCAGGACGGCCCTTTTCGGGCCGTCCGGGTTGGATTGAATGACGAATGACGATATCAAGATTGCCATCATATTATCGATCCGCAATCTACGACGGCGTGAATGGTTTCCACTATGCCGGGTTCAGATCGATCGATGGAGTCGATGTCTTCCTCCGGGTCTTTGAATTCGGGCTCATTCTCGAGTTGGTGGAGGCACCCCTGGAGCCGGCCTTGGTCTCTTTCCATTTCTCTTTTCCTCTGCACTTTTTCTGCCAGGCCGACTGCGACTTTGGTGCAGCCGGCGTTTCCTTTTGCGATTTGATCTGCCAGCGTGCTGGCGATGCTGTCGCTTCGTTTGGTCATCAATTTATCGATTGCTTCCATCAGCCGCTCGAGGCCGAGCTTTTCTTCCGGGACTGGCTGGGCTGCGGTTGCGGGGCTGTGGTCGACGGGATGGAGGTTTGCGGCGAGGTTGCGGGGCCGCTTGCGGGTAGCTGTTTTCTTTTTTCTCTTTTGCGCCTCCGCCGACGCCGTTTTCCGGGGGCCGGCCGTCCGTCTGGATCGGGCGCCTGCGCGCCCTGTTGTCCGCCTGGTTGGTTTTGCATGGATTGTTCTTCCTTTGGCTCTTTTGTGAGTGAATTTTCTGGTAATTTCGGCCATGTTTTTTCCGTTTCCGGCCGGTGATCCGCGGCCTGCGCGCCGCGAAATCGGACTCCGAAGGCGGCCCCAAGGCAACGGCAGCCGCCGAGAACGCGTTATCGAATTGAACCTCCATGGGGGTGGGCTCTCATCCCATTCCGCCACGAGCCCAGGCTGCAAAACCCGTGCCCAAGAAAAATTGAGGACAGCCGCGATGGCTGCCCGTTTTCGTTTCAGTTCGGTATGGATGATTCCATATTAGCGCGGCGGGGATAATTAACGGCAAAGTCGGGTAAGTTTATTTGCGGTTTAGATTCAGCGAGATAGGGGCGAATGGGCGGGTGGGGTACTTGACAGGTTTGGGGTGGTGTTTTTCTCCGGGTGCTGAATTCTGCTTGCCTCTGGGAAATTGGGACGTGATGTCTCTCCAGTTGCCCAGCAGGTTTTCCTTGGAAGCTGGGAGCTCTGAGCCCTCTGATGAAGGCCCGAAAAGATTTCACCGAGCGGACGTTTGCAGAAAAGCTAGGCGTGTGCAGAAAAAACATCTCCCGTTACGGGAGAGGCTAATCGCTCTTCGACTGTACGTAGAGCAGGCGCTCCGCAACGGCGTTCATTCGATGCGTGGGGACCATGTTCCACGGTCTTGGTTCTTCTCTTTTGCCTCTCTGGCCAAGAGCATAACAGTGCTGTAGCGTCCGCATGCAGTTGTCCACGCTCATGCTGCTTAGGGCTCTGGATCTCTGAACTCCGGGTCCCTTGAGGATAGAATCGGTTCAAAGCTTTGACTCACATATAATCTTGCTTCGGCAGTGCGAAGGAAGGAAGGCAATGGCGACTCGGGAAGGGTGGTCACGAGGGCAGTTGATTGTCGCTCTAAAGCTCTATTGTGAAACCCCTTTTGGCAAGATGCACGCTCGAAATCCCGAAATCGTCCGTTACGCAAACGTCATAGGGCGATCACCCTCTGCGCTGGCGATGAAGCTTACGAACTTCGCCAGCCTCGACCCGCAAATAACGTCGACCGGGCGTCATGGGCTAAGGGGAGCCTCACAAGCGGACCGAGAGATTTGGGAGGAATTGACTTCTAATTGGAAGCAACTGGCGCAAGAGATCGCTGCCGTAGATTTCTCGTTTGCTAATAGGCATCCCACAAATTTCGAAGTCAAGCTTGATGCGCAGAGCTATGTCGGGGAAACGAAGAGCACCGTCGTGCAGGCGCGCATTGGCCAGAGCTTCTTCCGAAATGCAGTATTAAGTGCGTACGACTTCAAGTGTTGCATCACTGGAATGTCAGTCGCCGAACTCCTTGTTGCGAGCCACATTGTGCCTTGGAAAGATGACAGAGCCAATAGGCTTAATCCAAGAAACGGCCTTTGCCTTTCGGCCATGCATGACCGCGCGTTCGATCTCGGATTGATCGCCATTTCGCAGGATCTGCGCGTTCTGCTCTCGACCAGGGTGCGAAGAATGAGACATGACCCAAATATAAACAGCGCCTTTCATACTTACGAAGATCGGCCGATAATGCTTCCGAGGAAGTTTGCGCCGGATGCCGGGTTTCTTGAGTACCACCGCAGAAATGTATTTTTGGGGTAAGGAAACAGGATGAACATCGAATTCAGCTACCGATATCGCGATTTCGGCAACTTCAAGAGGTACGGGTCAGT
Organism: Occallatibacter sp.; assembly: GCA_035935755.1. Lineage (GTDB taxonomy): Bacteria > Acidobacteriota > Terriglobia > Terriglobales > Acidobacteriaceae > Telmatobacter. The sequence continues at coordinate 192,259 of DASYWU010000018.1, forward strand.
CGTTTTCGGTAACCGAGATGACATTCCCGTAGACGAAATTGATCGAGCCCTGCTCCGGTCTACTGGCAACGAGCAGTTCTTTGATGCCTCTGAGTTGGCTATCCCAGAAATGTTCTTCAAGGAGTTCCCCTACAGCCCGCGCCTCGATTGGGAGATGCACGAGTATTGCGGGGTTTCGGTCACGGACGCGCAAATTGACGACGCGCGTGTTCGCGACATACTGGATTTCCTTGCCCAGATTGAGGCGAAAGCCAAGAGGTCGAGGAGATAGTAGCCAACTTTCCTCTGGCATGGGCTGTGGTTTTGACAGCAGTTTTGATCCGGTTTCTGGAAAATTAGCGGGTCGTGCCGCGGGTTCATCGATTGTGGATTTAGCGAACTCCTCGGAGCTAGGCCAATCGGGCGATACATAAAGGTCATTCGTACCGTTGGACCGACCTTCAGTGGCTACGAAGAAAGAGGAGAGATTTCCGTCCTCGCGCGAATCTTCGAGGAGCGCATCCCAGAGAATGTCTTCTGCCTCGGTTGAATTCAGCGAGGGCGCGTTGCCGGATTCGTATTCTTCGTCTAATCTGAGCGATTTCCAGAGGTGAGCTCTCGCCGATTCATCCATTTCTGCGAGGACTTCTCGGGCGAATGCCCGGTCGTAGGTTTTCAAAACTCTCACGCGGCGATTGCCGGTCTGGTGGTCCATGAGAGTTTCTTGATGCGGCATCGTGTCGGCTCCGTACTCCAGGATATCTCAATTCTGATGAATTGCGGCGCAATGCCTAAATATTCCGATTCGCATGGTTCCGTTTCGGAATTGAGCTTCGGAATTCCCAGACTGGATCGGTGTCGAGGTTGGCTGCTGATGAGCGATTTAGAAGGTCATAACTTCTCGCCAGCGCGGGCGGGAATGGTGGGGGCGGTCGGTGCTGGCGACGGTGCGGAGTAGCGCGAGATGGGAAATAGGTCCGCGGATTCGGGGTATGCTCGCGACCCTGCGGGTCGCGTGCTTCATTTCTTCTTTTTGTGTGTGAGTTACCCAGGACTGCCCCCTCGGCTGGCGCCTTCGGGGTTGTCCTGGGCTATCGTCAGTCGTCCCTACGGGACTGTTTGCGCCGATGGGTCCCGCAAGTCGACTTAGGTCCCGGGATTCTGAGTATGCTCGCGACCCTGCGGGTCGCGTGCTTCATTTCTTCTTTTTGTGTGTGACTTACCCAGGACTGCCCCCTCGGCTTGCGCCGTCGGGGTTGTCCTGGGCTATCGTCAGTCGTCCCTACGGGACTGTTTGCCGATGGGTCCCGGGAAGCCGGCTTCGGTCCCGGGATTCGGAGAATGCACGCGACCCTGCGGGTCGCGTGCTTTATTTCTTGTTTTTGTGTGTGACTTACCCAGGACTGCCCCCTCGGCTGGCGCCGTCGGGTTTGTCCTGGGCTATCGTCTGTCGTCCCTACGGGACTGTTAGCGCCGATGGTCCCGGGAAGTCGGCTTCTGATGAGCGATTTGCGAGGTCGTGCTTTCTTGCAGGGGCTCGACAGGAATGGTGGGAGTGGCCGGTGCGGGCGGGCTGTGGAGGCATCCCCGGTCTCAGGATCGAGACCGGGGGCACCCGGCGTCTCGAAGGATGCGCGATCAGGGATTGTGAACGACCCAAACCGGGAAGACGATCCGGAGTACATCGTCCGTCTCATCGGCCAGGTGGTTACTGTTTCGGTTGAGACGGTTCAGCTCGTCAAGGAGCTAGCTCGGCTGTCGATCGCAGGGTAATTGCGTGTTTTGGTGAAGTTGTGGCGAAAGGCAACCGCAGATGTTTCGACTCCGCTGCCTCTTCGCTTTGCTCCGAGTCCGCTGCGCTCAACATGACAGAGGAATTTACAAAAATCCGCCGCGGCGGATCGCGAGGATGGGGCTGCCAGTGTAGTGGGGAAACGGGCTCGGAAAATTGGTGGAGGGTGGAGTGTGGGTGATCCCACCCTTTCGCAAAATCGCGAAAGGATGGGGCACGGGAATGTAGCTGCTATCGAAGGATATCCCCGGTCTCAGGATCGAGACCGGGGGCACCCGGCCGATGAGTCCCGGGAAGTCGGCTTCGGTCCCGGGATTCTGAGTATGTTCGTGACCCTGCGGGTCGCGTGCTTCATTTCTTCTTTGTGTGTGTGACTTACCAAGGACTGCCCCCTCGGCTTGCGCCGTCGGGGTTGTCCTGGGCTATCGTCAGTCGTCCCTACGGGACTGTTTGCGCCGATGGGTCCGGGGAAGTCGACTTCGGTCCCGGGATTCGGAGTATGCTTGCGACCCTGCGGATCGCGTGCATTATTTCTTCTTTTTGTGTGTGACTTACCCAGGACTGCCCCCTCGGCTGGCGCCGTCGGGGTTGTCCTGAGCTATTCTCAGTCGTCCCTCCGGGACTGTTTGCGCCGATGGGTCCCCGGCAAGTCGGCTTCGGTCCCGGGATTCGGAGAATGCACGCGACCCTGCGGGTCGCGTGCTTCATTTCTTCTTTTTGTGTGTGACTTACCCAGGACTGCCCCCTCGGCTGGCGCCGTCGGGGTTGTCCTGGGCTATCGTCTGTCGTCCCTACGGGACTGTTAGCGCCGATGGTCCCGGGAAGTCGGCTTCAGTCCCGGGATCCGGAGTATGCACGCGACTCTGCGGATCGCGTTCTTCATTTCTTGTTTTTGTGTGTGACTTACCCAGGACTGCCCCCGCGGCTGGCGCCTTCGGGGTTGTCCTGGGCTATCCTCAGTCGTCCCTCCGGGACTGTTTGCGCCGATGGGTCCCGGTAAGTCGTCGTCCCTACGGGACTGTTTGCGCCGATGGGTCCCGGTAATCCGGGGACCGAAGCCGACTTTGCCAACTCCCTAACACGAAAGAGCCACGGAATTCGCATTCTTCTGTGATAAGGATCACAAAGGGAAGCGCCAACGTTTGCCGATAGTTATCTTATGGCGAAAATCGTTGATTTTTTCCTGGGATTCGCTGGGCGCGTGGCAGAGATTTGGCGTCTTCGGGACACTATCGTGAGATGAGGTTTACCGGAGAAGGCCTACGTCACAATTCGCCTCAGCGATGACAGCCCCGCTCCCGCACGCGCCTCTCGCTCTGCCGCGTAACCGCGCAAAACTCCCCTTTTGATTTTTCAGTATGCAGCAGTGCAGCTATGCGGAAATAGCCCCGAAATCGCAGGACGGAATTACGCCGTCGCGCCGTGGCACTTCTTGTACTTCTTGCCGCTTCCGCAGGGGCAGGGATCGTTGCGGCCCACCTTGTCCCCAGTCCGCCGCTGCGAAGGCTGGTTGCCATCGGGGCTGCCTCCCGAGCGCGCGGCCGCGGCCAGCTCGCGCTGCTTCTTCTGATGGAACTCCTTCTCCAGGGCGTCGATGGTGGTCTGCGGCGCGCGCGTGTGAATGGGAATCTCACTCGGGGGCAACGCCGGAGCCCCTCTGCCATTGCCGTTGACGATCACCGTCTGCTCGGCGCTGGACACCATGGGCGCGCGCGGCACTTCGCGCCGCGGACGCGGCGCGGCTTCCACCGGCCGACCGTCAGGTCCGATGATCTGCATGCGGAACAAGAACCGGCACGTGTCTTCCTGGAACTTGTTCATCATGGCCTCGAAAAGATCGAACGACTCTTTCTTGTAGGCCACCAGCGGATCCTGCTGCGCATACCCGCGCAGATGGATTCCTTCTTTGAGGTGATCCATGTTGAGCAGATGCTCTTTCCACAGCCCGTCAATCACGCTGAGCATCACCATGCGCTCGTGATAGCGCATCGTCGGCGGCGAGAGAATGTTCTCCTTGGCCTCGTAACTCTCTTTGAGCTTTTCGAAGATCTCGTCGCCCAGTTCGTGGCGGCTCAGTTCTTCAGGCTTGATGCCGGCGGCAGCCATGTTGATGCCGAACTGATCGAAGAGTTTTTCGTCGAGGCCTTTCAGATCCCACTGCTCCGGGCGCAGGCGCTCGTTGGCGAACTCGTCGAGGAAGGTCGAAAGAATTCCGCCCACGTAGTCTTCGAGGATGAGCTCGCGCTGGTCCACGCCTTCGAGCAGCTGCCGGCGCAGGCCGTAGACAGCCTCGCGCTGCTTGTTCATCACGTCGTCGTACTCGAGGATATGCTTGCGCGATTCGAAGTTCTGCGCTTCGACGGCCTTTTGCGCGCCCTCGATACGCTTGGAGATCATGCGCGATTCGATGGGCACGCCTTCTTCCATGCCCAGCCGCTGCAGCAGCGTGCTCACCCACTGCTTGGCGAAAATGCGCATCAGGTCGTCTTCCAGGGAGAGGAAGAAGCGCGATTCGCCGGGATCGCCCTGGCGTCCGGCGCGGCCGCGAAGCTGGTTGTCGATACGGCGTGACTCGTGACGCTCAGTGCCGAGAATGAACAGCCCGCCCGCTTTGATGACTTCCTCGTGATTTTGCAGTGAAGCTTCGGCGTGGCCCTTCAGCGTGTCGGCCCATTCCTGCTCCATGACCTCATATTCCTGGCCCTGATAGTAGAAGCGCAGGAACCCGAGCGGCGCCATGGGATTGATGGCGCCTTCGTTGGCGCTGATGGCGCGGGCACGGCTCTTCTTCACCATCTCCTGGCGAGCGAGGAATTCGGCGTTGCCGCCGAGCAGAATGTCGGTGCCGCGGCCGGCCATGTTGGTGGCGATAGTGACCATGCCCAGGCGCCCGGCCTGAGCGACGATCTCCGCTTCGCGCTCGTGGAACTTGGCATTGAGAACGACATGCTTCACGCCTCTCTTCTGGAGGATGCCGGAGAGCCGCTCTGATTTCTCAATGGACGTGGTGCCGACGAGCACCGGCTGGCCGGTCTCGTTCAGCTCAGCAATGTGGTCGGCGACGGAGTTGAATTTTTCCTTCTCGGTGCGGTAGACAACGTCGGGATTTTCAATGCGCAGCAGCGGCTTGTTGGTGGGGATGACGACGATTTCGAGTTTGTAGATCTTTTCGAATTCGGTCTTTTCGGTTTCGGCCGTGCCGGTCATGCCGCTCAGCTTTTTATAAAGCCGGAAATAATTCTGGAAGGTGATGGTAGCCAGCGTCTGGTCTTCTTTGCGAACGACGACACCTTCCTTGGCCTCGATGGACTGGTGCAGGCCATCGGACCAGCGGCGGCCCGGCATGAGGCGGCCGGTGAAGGTGTCAACGATGATGACCTCGCCGTCCTTGACCACGTAATCGACGTCTCGCTTGTAGAGCGCGTGGGCCTTGATGGCGGTTTCGACGTAGTGCTTGAGGTCCCAGTTTTCCGCGTCGGCGATATTGTCGATGCCGAGCAGTTTTTCGATTTTTATCCAGCCCTCGTCGGTGACGCCGATGGTGCGCTGCTTTTCGTCGACGATGTAGTCGCCGGAAAAATACTTTTGGCCTTCGCCGAGCTGGATGCCGAGCTGCTTCTGGCGGATGGTGTCGCTCCACTCGACTTCTTCACCCAATTCGAGACCGGGGATGATTTTGCGCACGCGCTGGTACTTATCCGTGGTCTGGTCCGTGGGACCGGAAATAATGAGCGGGGTGCGGGCTTCGTCGATGAGGATGGAGTCGACTTCGTCAACGATGCAGAAGTAGTGGCCGCGCTGCACGCAATCCTTGAGGTCGAACTTCATGTTGTCGCGCAGATAGTCGAAGCCGAACTCGTTGTTGGTGCCGTAAGTGATATCGGCGCCGTAGGCGGCGCGGCGTTCGTCGTCGCTGAGGTCGTGGACGATGACGCCGACGGTGAGACCGAGGAACTCGTAAATTTTGCCCATCCACTCGGCGTCGCGCTTGGCCAGGTAGTCGTTGACCGTGACCACGTGAACGCCACGGCCGGCAAGAGCATTGAGGTAGCAGGGCAACGTGGCAACGAGGGTTTTGCCTTCGCCGGTTTTCATTTCGGCGATTTTGCCCTGGTGCAGGACCATGCCGCCGATGAGCTGCACATCGAAGTGGCGCATCTGCACGGTGCGCCAGCCGGCCTCGCGAACCACGGCAAAAGCCTCGGGCATCATTTCGTAAAGCGCCTCCTGCTCTGCGTGCAGGATCTCGTCCGCGTCGGTGAGGCCCTCGAGACGCGCGGTAATACGGGACTTGAATTCGGCGGTCTTAGCTTTCAGCTGTTCGTCGGACAGCCTTTTCATCTCGGGCTCGAGCGCGGCAACGGCGACCACCAAGGGCATCATGCGCTTGACCATGCGCTCGTTCGAGGTGCCAAAGACACGGTTTAATAGCTTTTCAAAATCGACGGCCAAAACGTTCTCCAGTAGCTACTAATAGTGTAAATGGAGGGGGGAAATACTTGGACTGACAGGCGGCGGGCGCTCGTTGTGAAAAGAAAAGAAGCGGGGATTTCCGAATGGAAATCCCCGCTTCAGGTTTGATGCCGGCTGCGACTCAGTTACTGAACAGCAGGATGCCGGCAGCTTTTTCTTCGCCAGTATCGTCCGCGCTTACCGGGCGATAGAAAAGCTGGTTGGTATCGAGGTAGACCTCGAGGAAAGCCGGTCGCTCGGGAATCTGGCCGGCAATCAGGGCTTCGGAGAGCGGGTCTTCAACGTAACGCTGCAACGCGCGGCGCAGCGGGCGGGCACCGTAGCTGCGGTCGGTGAGCGTTTTTTCGAGGATCCACTTCTTGGCCGCGTCTGTCACCGAGATGGTGATCGACTTTTGCGCCAGGTTCGCGTTCAACTGCTGGACAAGCAGCTCGACGATCTGCATGAGGTCGGCGTCGGAGAGCGACTGGAAGAGAATGACTTCGTCGAGACGGTTGAGGAATTCGGGGTTGAAGGTTTTCTTTACCTCGTTCTTGACCAGTTCCTCTACCTTCTCGCTGACGATGTCATCGCGGTCGCTCTGGAAGCCCAGGCCCTGCTTCTTCTGGAGGTGGCGGGCGCCGATGTTCGACGTCATGATGAGGATGGTGTTCTTGAAGTCAACCGTGTTGCCGAGGCCGTCGGTCAACTGGCCGTCTTCAAAAACCTGCAGCAGGATGTTGAAGACATCCGGATGCGCCTTCTCGATTTCGTCGAGCAGCACCACTGAGTACGGCGAACGCTTGACCCGTTCGGTCAACTGGCCGCCTTCCTCGTAGCCCACGTACCCCGGGGGCGAGCCGATGAGTTTGGAGACCGAGTGCTTCTCCATGAACTCCGACATGTCGAAGCGGATAAGCGCCTTGTCTGAGCCAAAAAGGAACTGGGCCAGGGTGCGCGCCATCTCGGTTTTGCCCACACCGGTGGGGCCAAGGAACAGGAAGCTGCCGATGGGCCGGTGTGGCGACTTGAGGCCGGCACGCGAGCGGCGAATGGCCCGGGCGAGCGCCGAAATTGCCTTGTCCTGCGAGATCACGCGCTTGTGCAGCTCTTCTTCTACGCGCAGCAGCTTCTGCGTTTCTTCTTCCTTGATGCTGGTGACGGGAACGCCGGTCCAGCGGCTGACCACGTCCTCGATGTCTTCGCGGTTGACGATGCCCGCTGCCGAATCGTCGAGGTGGTACTTGTCGCGGAGTGCGCGCAGATTTTCGCGTTCTTTGCGCTCCTCGTCGGAGTAGAAGCGGGCCTTCTCGAACTCGTGGTTGGCGATGGCCGAATCCATGCGGTGGACGATGAACTTGATGCGCTTCTGCACCTCGGTGATCTCCTCGGGCAGCGAGGTCTGGCGCAGCTTGACGCGGGCGCCGGCCTCGTCGATGAGGTCGATGGCCTTATCGGGCAGGAAGCGGTCGGGGATGTAGCGGTTGGAGTGGGCCACGGCAAACTCTACCGCTTCGTCGGTGTAGCTGACGGCGTGGAATTTCTCGTAGCGGTCCTTGATGCCCATGAGGATCTTTACCGCGTCGGACTCGGTAGGCGGTGGAACTTTGACCGCCTGGAAGCGACGCTCCAGCGAACGGTCTTTCTCGATGGACTTGCGATATTCGGCCGGCGTGGTGGCGCCGATGCATTGGATTTCGCCGCGGGAGAGCGCCGGCTTGAGGATGTTGGCCGCGTCGAGCGATCCCTCAGCCGAGCCTGCGCCGACGAGCGTGTGCAGCTCGTCGATAAAGACGATGGAGTTCTGGTTCTCCATCAGCTCTTTCATGATGGTCTTGAGGCGCTCTTCAAACTGGCCGCGGTACTTGGTGCCGGCCACAATGAGCGAAAGATCGAGACCGAGGACGTGCTTGTCGGCCAGGAAGCTGGGCACTTCGCCGTCGGCGATGCGCTGGGCAAGGCCTTCCACGATCGCCGTTTTGCCCACCCCGGGCTCGCCGATGAGCACGGGATTGTTCTTGGTGCGGCGGCATAGGATCTGAATCACGCGCTCGAGTTCGCCATCGCGGCCGACCAGGGGATCGAGCTGGCCGTCCATGGCGGCCTGGGTCAGGTCGCGGCTGAACTCGGCCAGCAGGCTGGACTCGCGCTGACGCTGCTGCTGCGGGGCTTTCTCCTGGGTTACGCGGGCCAGCTCATCGCGAATCTGGGCCAGCTTGAGGCCGCGCTCCTGCAAAATCTCCGATGCAAAGCACTTCTCTTCGCGCAACAGGCCTAGCAGCAGATGTTCGGTGCCGATGTGCTTGTGTCCCAGCCGCTCGGCTTCTTCTGCGGCATAGGCGAGCACTCGCTTGCATTCGTTGGAAAGCGGAAGGTCAACGCTGGTAGATACCTTTTCGCGGATGGTGGTGTGGGCTTCGATCTGCTTGCGAATGGATTCGACCGAAGCATGCGAGCGCAAAAAACGGTTGGTTAACGCTTTGTCTTCGCGCAGAAGGCCGAGCAAAAGGTGCTCGGTCTCAATATATGGAGAGCCGAACTGGCTGGCTTCATACCGCGCGAAGAAGATCACGCGCCGTGCCTTCTCCGTATAGCGTTCGAACATGACAATTTACCTCATCCAGGCTATCGGCTGGAGTGGCCGTCCGGTTTACGCCGACCCAACAACGACCTGTCATTGGGACGCCGCTTCCGGCTTCAGCCCAACCTGCGCGCGCCTTCCTCTAAATTCGCCGCCGAAGCCACCTTTGAAATCTTCCTCCAGCTCCGAACAGCTCTTGTGGATGGTGCAGGCTGCTTTCGCCTGTTTCGTCCCCGGCGCTTGCCTTGCCGGAAGACTCCCACCCTCTGCTCAGCCTTGGAACGACCTGGTTGGGTCCGCTCCAGGCTGTATATCAATAAGATTCAAAAACCTGGCGGAATGGTGCTGCGACCGCCAAAAGTGTTAAACCGAAGTGCCTTACTCCGCAATTCCAGTTTTTTGCCGTGCTGCTCGCCTTCCCTTCCGGCTTTTTTCGTGCCGGAAGCGGCTCTGCCTTGTGCCGCGCCGGGTTTCGATCCGTTTGCCGGTTCCGGTCGGGGCTCACGGCGCCTCCTTGTTAAGTTGAACCCGTCGGGCCGCCCTTTGACGCGCGGGCGGTTTCCGTGAGATTTCCGTTCTCAAGCCGCAGTATGCGCCCGCACCGTGCGGCCAGATCAAGGTTATGCGTCACAAGGATCGAAGTCAGTCCATGAGACGCGTGCAATCGCTGGATGACCCCAAAAATGTGGTCCGCAGTAACCGCATCGAGGTCGCCGGTGGGCTCGTCTGCCAGCAGGAGCCTGGGACCGTTGACCAGGGCGCGGGCCAGGGCCACGCGCTGCTGTTCTCCGCCGGAGAGCTCCCCCGAGCGATGGTCGATCCGTTCTTCCAGGCCGACCTCGGCAAGCCATCGGAAAGCGGTTTCCAGCGCCTCCTTTCGTTTGACGCCGCCGGCCAAAAGAGGCATGGCGACGTTTTCTATCGCCGTGAACTCCGGCAGCAAGTAGTGGAACTGCCACACGTAGCCAATCTCGCGGTTGCGAAAGGCTGCCGCCTGCCGCGGTGAGAGAGTCGTTACGTCGGTTGACGCGCAGTATACCTTTCCCGAAGAAGGCGTATCAAGAGCGCCGAGGATGTGCAAAAGTGTGCTTTTTCCCGCGCCCGACTGGCCCACAATGGCGACCATCTCGCGGGGCTCTACCCGCAGATTGAGACGCTTAAAAAGACTGAGAGTACCGCGCGCGGTCCGGTAGGACTTTTCGAGGTCGCGTACTTCGATGACCGGGGACCCGGACTCCGAATCCACCCGCGCCTCCGAGGCCCGCTGGGAGCGGGATGCCTGGCTGGCAGCCGCTGGAGTGGTTTGCATCATCCGGTTACCTCATTTTACATGGATGCAACAACGGTGGTGCAATGCCGCATGCGGGGGAGTGGTGGTGCGGGAGGTGCATATTTGGATTGTCGGGACCGTCACTGCGGAGAAAAACGGATTCGAATTCGTGTGTGGCGTGAAACTTTTGGATCACGAGCTCGGTTACGGGGCGGGCTTGAGCCTGGCGAATTGGGAATTGAGGCGGGCGATGCGGCCGTTGGGACCGACGACGAAAGGCAGCGAGAGGGCGTTCCAGTTGCCGTTGTCGAGTGGCTGCCAGGTGCGGCCGTCGTCGCGGCTGATGTCGGAGCCGTTGGTCCCGGCGGTGATCCAGGCGTGAAGGGATTCAGAGTACTGGACGGCGGAGCGGTAGCCGTGAGGCGGGGTGGCTGAGGCGGTCCAATGCTCGCCGCCATCCAAGGACGATGCTGCCGTGCCCGCGGATTCGTCCGGCTTGGTGTAGTCACCGCCGACGGCGATAAGCGAACTGCTCCCCAGTGGAGCGCCTGGAACATTGGGCCGCAAGCCGACCGAGAAAACGCCTGACGCGCCAGTGCCTCGACGAATCGGTACAGGCCACCTTGCCCATTTGTTTTTGCTTCCATCCAGATTCATCTCGCTTGGCGAGCAATCGTCCATGCAGATTTGGATCTGGGTTGTTTCGTAGACAAATGCTCCACCCGACCCGCCGGTGCCAAAGAGCAAGGAACCAAGAACGCTGACCAGCGACGAGTTGCTCGCGGCGAAGGCACTCTCAGAGTCTGGTTTCGCAGCGAGGCCTTTGTTCTGCTGGATGATCCAGTGCTTGCCGCCGTCGTCGCTGGCAAACAGCACAAACCTGCCTTTCACGGGGTCGCCCAGAAGCCAACCCCAGCTCCGGTCGAAATAGATTGCGTCCCAAAATCCTTCTTTCTCTCGGTTCTTCAATATCAGTTTCCACGTTTTGCAGCCGTCGGTGGTCTTGTAAAGCCGGCTCTTCGCTCCCGGGCCAGAGGCCATGACTATGGCGGTTTGCGCGTCCCAAGCCTGGATGCCGCGGAAGTCGAGAGTGGCGCCGTCTTTCTTCGAATCGGGTGTAGCACAGCGGGTCCAGTGCGCCCCGTCGTCAATGGTGCGAAGGATGGTGCCGCCAGTGCCACTCGCCCATGCGACGCTGCCATCAACCGAATCTATGCCGCGCAGTCCGGCAGTGGCTCCGGAGTCCTGCATCAGCCAGACCTGCTGCGGTGGCGGCGACTGCGCCGCGATCAGTGAAGTTGCGGCGGCCATCAAAACAGCAGCAATGATTCGCATCGCTCGAAGTATAGACCGCCTTCGCGGGCAATAAGAGCTCTTAAACAGCACAAGCGCACCGCCAGAAAGCGCGCCGCCGCACGTTCCGGTATAATTCCGAACTGAGCCCGGAGAGATGGCCGAGTGGCTGAAGGCGGCGGTTTGCTAAACCGTTATAGGGTCAAAAGCTCTATCGGGGGTTCGAATCCCCCTCTCTCCGCCATTACCTTTAGAATAAGTAACTTACGCGAATATTTCCTGATTTTATTCTGTGCCGCACTGTGCCAAGCGCATGTTTACTGGGCTTCGGTTCACAGCAGATTCTCTTTCACAAACGCAACCTGCTCGTCTGTGATTGCAAGCCACAGAATGCGGCGCTCAATTGCGTTCAACTCCTGACCGGCATCGATCTTCACATCTACCTTCAGGGCAAGGTGCTCCCCATCTAGCAGGATGCCGTCTTCGCGTAGAGTCGCCAAGGATTCCTGGTTGATGGTGGGCTGCTGCTCAATCGTCATCGTCATACAGTGATTTCCTCCACGGCCCTGGTGTTTGTCCGAGGCCGTCAGCTTGGATACAGCAGGTTGAGGTCATAGAGTGCCGGGTGCGCTCGACTCTCAAAGGCTAGGTTGAACTGCGATGTGTCCTACGCTACCTGCTGAGGATCGAAGGCGGAATCCCACGGAAGATTCCAGCCATTTCAAGAGACAGTCAATGCGGCATTGGCGACTTCGGACGGTGCAGTAGGATGCCCGTGCTCTGATGCTTTCGCAGACTGCGACGGTGGCTTCGGTGGTGCTGGCGGCGATTTTGGAGGGATATAGCCCTCAGCCGTGACAGCCGCAAGCTGCCGTTGGCAATCGTGCTCCATCGCTACCTCACTTTTTCTTAGGTGCTGGCGGCGGTGGTGGTGGTGGAGATGGCGGCGGCGGTGGTGCCTTTGGGGGCACGTAGCCATCCGTAGTCCGCCCTCTGTTCGGTCCTTGTCTCGAAGGCAATTTAGACACGATTCACCTCACTTCTGTGGCGGCGCTGGCGGTGGAGTGGATGGAGCGTGTTGAGTCGGCGGCGGCGGTGGCGGTGCTTTGGGCGGGACGTATCCAGCGTGGTCACCACGTCGAGGCATTGCAGTATTCGATGGCTTCGTCATTGTTCCCTCACTTCTTTGGTGGCTGTGGCGGTGGAACAGGTATCGATTGTTTTGGTGGTGGTGCTTTGGGCGGCACATATCCCTTTTTCACTGTGTCAGGTTGAAAAGGCCCTTGCGGTGTCTCTGGCATTACTTCCCTCATTGTCTTGCCACATTCTCGACTGCAAATATTACCCAAGTGACTACACCAGCAAACAAAAAAGCGACGCAAGACCAGTTGCTCCAGTGGGTGAGTATTCCCCACCAGTCTCTACGCTCGCTGAAATTCGGGTTTTCCAATTTCGCAGCCCCGCTCTCAATTCTCGCGATGCAGGTTTGATAACCGAATAGGAACGACAGCACAATTGCTAACAGGCCAGCCGTGAAACAGAGCCACGATGTCCAGAGCCAATGCACGGTGAAGGCTAGCGGCTTCGGAGCGACATCTTTTAGGAATGCGACAGACGCACCGAAAACAGCGGAGCCGAAGGCCAAAACAGCCTTATCGAATGTGCGCAGACTTTCCCGGGCAGCATCTATCAGCTTATCCCGCTCGCTCATGTGCTGCTCGTGCCTCTGCTTCTTATCTTCGTAGGTCTCAGTTGGCATGACTGCGCTCGCTTCCGTTCGCTGGAAAGGATCAATGCACTTCAACTTTCGTGATTGCCTCAATGATGACAAATAGAATAGCTGCTGTCTAGAGAAAATTAGCACGAGGTATAATTTCCCGCATGACCACGAAGCGGGTTTTCCAGAGGCAGGAAGAGTTTGATAATTTCACCATCAACGGAGTCCTTTTCACCTCTTCCGATGGCGAACGGTTCTGGCAAATGGTAGTGCTTCGCCCCTCTTCGAGCGAAGCTAGAGAAGTCAATGTGGGCTGCATAGTCTCAGGCGACAATATCATCCGTTGCGTCAGGGCTGGAATAGATTTTCCCTCAATGGAGGTGGTTACAGGAGAATCCGTATCCAATATCGAACCCGCTGTTAAGAAGGCCATTCAAATGGCACTGGAAAAGTGGGAAAGAGAATACGCAGAGCAGACCCAATGAGTCCCTGCATTCGGGTTGAGGCGACTGGCACATGATGACATCAACTCGCCGTCATCACGGGTCCACTCGGCGGCAGCGCGATTCCATTCTTATGAACCGCTAGGAGGTTCGGAAATGGCCGCAAGTAGAAAAGTTGACTCATCAATGGATAGAGATGAGGCACTGGAACGTCAGAAGCTCGTCACCGCGATGGTCAGAGAGAGTCTAATCAAAAAGTGTTACAAGGGGATGCTTGCATTGTGCCTTGTTTTGGGAAGCGTACTTCTTGGATATTGGTTCACATCACACTGGCGTGGCCCCTTTATGTGGACCGGACTAGTTTTATGCCTTATTGCTCTTTCGATTGGCATTGCAAATCTCCATACGTTCTTTGAATCCCTTGCTAGAGGGGAAATAACAAGCGGATTTGCTTTCGTAATGAAGAGCTTTGTGATGCAGGAATGGATGAAGGTCTTCCTGGCGTTTCTCTCGATTATCTTGGGGATGACACTTATTGTTACGGCTTGGGAAGGGGCAGTTTATTACATTCCACATTGGGTGCTTTACGGCGGCGGCATCCTTTTCCTCAGCGGAGGTTTCACATTCTTTTGGACAAGAAGTCGATTTTATAGAGCTTGAGAGGAAGTGGGCAACTATGGGGTACCTGCTACACCCAAATATCCTGACTCCGCCAGACGGTGACATCATTTGGCGATATATGGACCTGCCGAAGTTCCTGATGATGCTTGAGCAGAATGGTCTCTATTTTTCCACTCTTGCAGAACTCGCAGCACTAGAGGACAAGTGGGAAGCTGTAATCGGCAGACAAATGGCCGCGAGCATTGCAAGTCATTTCAACACTGTCAGCGGAAACGTAATCGATCTGTTCCAGCAGTATCTGAAAAATACCTTTGTTAACTGCTGGTATCACGGAACTACTGAATCTGTGGCGATGTGGAAGCTCTACACACACTCAGACTTTGGAGTAGCAATTAGTAGCACCATTGGGGACCTCAAGAAATCTCTCGAAGTTTACGACCAGCCTGTTTTTATTGGCACGGTTGAATACCGGGATCATACGGAGCAGCCAATGGATATACTTGCGTTTGACGCTATTTTACCTTACAGAATAGCTCTCCAAAAACGCGTCTGCTATCGGCATGAACAGGAACTTAGGCTGCTGACGGATTTCCGACCCGACTTTCCCCAAAATCCAGAACCGGGAATGATTTTTCGTGCTCCGTTTCCAAAACATGGAAAAGTGGTCTCCGCCGAACTATCTTTGATGATTAGTTCTATCACAACGGGACCCAATTTCCCCGCTTGGACTTGGCAACTGCTCAAATCCGCTTTGGTGCGGGCCGACCTTAATTGTCCGGTGGTTGAATCTGACGCATTCAAGCCACCCGATGTCAGAGTTCTTGACCCATAAAGGGTAAAATATACTAGCCGACATGAGCACAGATGACATCATCTCCGCCATCGACACTGAAATCAGCCGCCTGACACAAGCCCGTGACATCATCGCAAGCCTAGCCACCGGTGACAGCACACAGCCGACCACCACCACGACCAGACCGAAGCGGACAATGAGCGCAGCAGCCCGTAAACGGATTGCAGCAGCCATGCGCAAACGGTGGGCTGCAAAGAAGAGAGCGAAATGACGTCGGAAGATGGAAGCGAACTTCTGAAGATCACCGGCAATGTTACAGACCTGCTGCACAGGCTAGGTGCTCCATCAGCGACCCAAATAGGGTTGATGCTTGGGGATGAACTGAGAGACTATCGCGTTAAACGTTGGATAAAGGTTGCGAAGAGAACTCAAGCTCGCCTCCATAAACTTGGACTCTCCGTTAATACCGTCCCGCCTAAATTGCTCGTGCCAATTATCGACAATTGTTCCCTTGAAGATGATGAATCCCTTCAAGAGCTTTGGGCAGGACTCCTAGCCACAGCTTCCCAGCAGGCTGACGTCGTTTCCCGTTCGTTCATAGAGACTTTGAAGCAGTTGACCCCAGAGGAAGCCAGATACATGGACAAGCTATTCAAAGACCGTAATGGGTTGCGTGGAGATCGAAGACTTTCCTCTTATGCATTCGCTCCGCAGAATGGAGCACCACGAGGAGCAAGTGAGACATTTGAGCGTCTGGGCCTGATCCGAAGAGATTATGTTGCGGGTTATAATACCATCACCCGCAACCCCGACAACGATCTAACCGTGGAGGATGCTTTCGATCCCATCAGCGCGTCCGAAGTAGAAGTCGGCTATTGGCGTGCGTGGACAGACTATGCCATCAAGTTCTGGAAAGCCTGCCACGGACCGCGCAAGCCATCAGCGTCGAAAGATTGAAGCGACGGATAAGCACAGCCCGCAGGAGCGCAGAGCGTGAAAGACAAGATTGCGACTGCCGAATACTCACGCAACAATGTTCAGCAAAGGAAGGAACTCCTTGCGATCATGGGCGGCAAGCATACGAAACGAGAGATACAAGAAATCTTAGCGCTCCAAGAGAATCGCTGTATCTACTGCAATGTTCTTTTCACGGAAAGCGAAGTTCCAACACGCGATCATCTTATTCCGATAACAAGGGGCGGAACGGACTGGGCACTTAACATCGTCATGGCTTGTCGCAGTTGTAACTCCCGTCGTAGTACAAGACATTTCCGAGCCTATTGCAAGAGTCTCAGTCCTGCACAGAAGCAAAAGATAGTCCAGCATCTTATTAGGCGCATAGATGCCATAGAACTCGGTTATGTTCCACCCGCAACATCAGCCGAGATTTCGCGCCTCAAACGAATCCGCTCCCGGCTCGCTGAGGACATCGCAGAATCTCCGGATAAAGGAAGGACCGGTAAGACGCGACTCAACACCTATACAGCCCCGCGAAAGCGTATAACAGAGGCACAGCGGAAACACCACTTGGCTGCGCTTTTGAAAGCAGTTGCAAGATGGACCTGAAGCGGCTTCTCACAAATGTGAGAGGCGCACACTATGCGCCTGCTGAAATCACGGCCCGGTATCAGGGGATGAGGGCAGACCCTCACCAGACCCTGACTGCGCGTCCCTGGTGGCACTGTGGCCCCGGCAATTGTCGAAATAAATCTGAATCCAATCGCGTCTTGGTTCATCAAACCGTCCGGTTTGGCATTCGACTGCGGTCAACTTTCCTGTTGACGAGATAGTAACTCCCGTGAGACACTAGGTGTCATAGGGTTGTCTGTCCCACCCAAAAAACAGAGCGAGCACCCCGCCTCAGGAATAGCGTGGGCCGTCACCGGACGGTAAACCGGATCATAACCGACAATTGAATACCAACCGTCCGCGCACGTGTGTCTGCTTACAGGCTCTGTGTTTTTGCACTCAGTGAGGCACAGGGCCGACGTGTACGTGTCAGTTTAATCAACCAATGAAGGGAGTTTAGAGCGTAGATAAAGATGAGCGACAGAAAGAGTTTTACAGATGAGATGAGCGAACGGCTCAAAGAGCATGATGAGAAACGCGAACAACGGCGCAAGAACACGTTGCAGGCGGCGCAAGACTGGTTACAGCACGGGTACGACACTGGTGGCATCGAAGAGGTCAAGGGTCGTTTGACTTCATATTGCGCATTCTTGGTGGTCCGTCGAGATCACAATGTCGGACACCTCGCAACCGTTCAGAATGCATTCGGACTGCTGAACCGTTTGGAAGACCATGAGCAGGACTTCGCACAAGATTTCACGATGCTGATGCTAGGCACAATCGAAACATTCAAGGGCATCGACAAAGAGGGTGGACCTGTACCGGTCTTCGATTTCGTCAACAAAGTGTTCGCCAATTTTGATAAGCGCCGCAACATCGAACGGAATGAGGAAGCATATCGTTTCATCGGCGGCGCTGACGCGGAAGAAGACGAAGACGGCAATCTATCCCCACCTGGACCCGGCACAATCCTTTGGGAACGGGCTGCTGACATCACCCTGGAAGTTCCACCAGAACCAGACAGTGATTACATCCCAGAGAAACCGAGTCACGATCAAGCTCTGGGAAACCTCGGTTGGGATACAGTCAAGTTGCTGCACGAATCATTCATGGGTTCCGATGATGTCTGCCGTAGGGCAATAGCAGAAATCATCATCCAAACAGGTCGCGTGAACTTCTCTGAGATCGCTCGCCGCCTCTCGGCTGGTGAATTCAGCCAAGCTGATCCTGCCAACCCAGTCACGTGCAAAGTGACCCATGACAAGATACGCAGGGAGATCATTGCCTTTAGAGAAACGCTCGCTGAAGTCTACGCGAAGCCCGGTCAGCCATTCACGCCGAAACCACAGGATGTCGCAATATTCATGGACTGGTACAAAGGGCGTGAGCAATACCAGAAAGCGAATGCTGCGGAATGAGCAACGTCTTTCAGCACACACCGGTCTCCTACTTTCAGATACCAGAGGCACTGATCGAATCGGGCAAATGGGCATCCCTTACTGAGAACGGTAGGAACCTTTACATCCTGCTTCTGTACTATGCCCAGAAACACAGCCTGACCACGATTGCCTTAACAGCGAAGGATGCGGCACAGGTTGGCATGGGCAAGAACGCAATCAGGGATGCGCTGAGGTCGCTTGAAGCTGAGAGGCTGGTGAAAGGTTCACGCGGCAGCAGAGGCTACACCTTTGAACTGCTAGACCCGATTACTGGCAATGCTCTCGAACGCATCAACAACTTGTCACAGGTTGATCCAGAAATCGTTCGGACCTATGCCCTCGACAAGTTGGGTGACCGGGAGTACACAGAGCACGCATCTGGTCTATCGGTCAATTGCCCTTTTCACACTGAGAAGAAAGCACGAGACAAGAACCTTTCCTTCACCTTCGATGGTGGCGGCGCGTACAACTGCCGTTCGTGCGGCGCGAAAGGCGGGATCATTGACTTTGAGATTGAGATGGCGGCGAAGGAGGGTGAAATCATCAGCAAGACGGTGGCTCACCGGAGGGTGAGAGCAGAGCACGTCTCGAATTCAATCAAGCTGGCAAAACGAAAGGCACGCGAGTTAGCGGAGGCGAGAGTGATTTTGTGATTCCCTGAGAGCGGGATTCATAGGTGTGATTCCCTCTGAGCGGGAGTCGGATTCCCTGTGAGCGGGAATCACACCTGTCGCAATCTGCTGAGATCATTGGAGTTCACTGGCAACCTTTCCATTGTTAAATGCCATTAGTATGCAATGGCCCCTGTTTTTCTTTGGGTCTTAGGTTGATTAGATCGCAAGTGACCTTTGCAAAGGGTCTCGCTGGATAACCCAAGAATTGAACATCACCTTGCCAACCACCCGCTCCAGCTTGCGGCGCTCGCCTGGAGTTTGCAATCACACCTCGGCCATAGCGCCGAAGAAAGAGAGCCTATCGTGAGTAGTTCCCAACTTAGATTGTGCGACCATCTCTTAGAAGCTGGCTTGCAGCAGCCTTTCGCACTCCTGTCTGCACAGGACGGCCAGTCTGCTGCTTACCTGTGCCCCGTCTGTTTAGCGGATGAATGCACCCGCAGAATCGACGAAGGGGTGACGGCATCAGCACTCGATGCGGCGCTTTCGTTCGCCCATTGTGACCACGTTCGTAAGGGCAAACACTCGCACTGCTTTCGGTGTGAGACCGCATCGACGGCGGCGCTCTCCGGTCGATGGGCTGCGCTCTCGTTTACTGATTCAACCCTGGCGAACCGTCTGGCGCGATTCATTCGACACCTTGCATACAGGTACGACCGTGCGGGCCTGAAGCTGATTGGCGCTGAATCGCAACCGGAAATCGAAGCCAATCCATACGACCGGAGCACCGGGGTAAAGCGACTCGGTAAGAACGCAACACAGAAGCGTGCAGCCGGTTTGCGATGGCACGAGGAGAAAGTCAGGGGCACGATCACCAGACAATCGGTTCTGAGACGACCGGTCGAAGCTGTAACCGTGGTTCCACCCCGCTAACAGAATGGCTGTAGATCGCACAGAATTGACCTACAGCGAAGAGATAGAGGGCAGATGGTATCTCAGCCTGCCCTGCTCATCTAATCGCGTCACTTCTACACGCGCATACTATGCGCCTGATAACTACCCATGGAAAATAATTTGAGAGTTCCACAGGCAAACGTGCGTAATTTTCGCCACTCTCGACACTATGACTGTGAAGACAGAAAACACAACCGGAGAAATCACCTATGACAGAACAACAGGAACTAGAACACTGGGAAAGAGTAAACCCTGATTTCATCAGATTCGCCCGGTTGGAATTCAATCGACGTTTGGCCATCCGTTGCATTCGGGAGTTGGCTCCAGAGTTGAACGGCATACACACAACCCTGTACAGCAGGATTGTGCGGGTTCTTGAAGTCTTTGCTGAGGAGCTATCGCAGCAGACGCACTCTCAAGCTGGTGAGGCCCAGTACGATGGCGACAGGTTCCGGCGCATCACACAGGCACACATCGAAGCCATCGAGACCAGCCGAGACTTCCTGGTGCTGAAACCAGCCCTGGGGACGTTTGACCCTGAGAAGTTCCCCAAACAACCGGGTGATGTGGACAGGCTGATTCTGCATCTGCTGCACGCCGCAAAGAAGGTGTTTCGTGAAACCGGCGCACACTATGCGGCCATGATTCTGGGCACCACTACCAACTAAAAACACATAGACGAAAGGACATAATGAGCGACTACCCGATTCATATCCTTATAGGAACCTACTCCAAAGAGGGTCTATGGTTCTACCAAATGCAGCGTTCTACCCTGAAGGGGAAACGCACCATCAGAAATGCTGGTCGCATGAACACTGAGGCAAGCAAACACACACTGGCGCTGACGGCGCTTATCGCCGCACTGCGCAGCGTGACCAAAGCCGAATATGCCGACATGGTTGACCTGGGGAAGAATGCAAGACCTCATGTCAGCTTGATAGTTGACGATGCCAGTTTTGCAGAGGCCCTTGACATCACAAACACCAGTCCCGACGCTCAATTGAAAGCTGGTGCCAACTTTATTGAAGAATACCAGCGCGTCCAGCGTCGATTCCGTTTCACCGTCGAATACTCAGAAGACGACCATCGGATTTTCTCTGCGAAGAGATGGGCCAGAATCCATCTGCCTGATTCGTCTAACTTCGATGCAGCAGACCTGATATTCACACCCCGTGCGGTCTCTCAGTTCGCATAAATTCAGAACATCAGTCTTGACATTATCGGCACGTTCACTCACATTGCCCGATTCTTTTAGTATGGGCTTCGGGCTCGCTCTGGGCGTGCCGGTAACCCCTTTTCAATAGCAGAGCACATGAAGTAATCGCACAGGCTGATGACGTGAAAGCGTCATTTGTTGGGAGTATGTCTGCGTTGATGCGCAGCAGCCTGACTGAACCCTGCCCGGTTACTTCATGTGCTCTGCCATCAAAACAAGATCACAGCCGTCCGATTGCGGCTCGTGATGGCTGGCGCTTCTGACTCGTCATCTCCGGTGTCAGCCTATAGACGAGGGTGGACTGCGGCGGTTCTTGGTAGGCACCGTGCTGTTCACCCTTGCTATTTAGACGAAAGGGACTTGTTGAAGAACACGATCTTTGTTGATGACCTCACCGGCGCGACTCTCCTGGTGGTACGTAGCAAGACGCACGGAACCTTTGTTGTCCGGGTTGACGCAGATGACGCAGTGCGCATCAGTCAGCATACGTGGCACTTGTCGGTAGATCGCAATGGTCTGTATTTCTTGAGCCACCAAAAGGGACCAGAGGGAACATTGAAATCTGTCAAACTCCACCGACTCATAAAACAGTGTCCAGACAACTTGCAGGTTGATCATGCTGGTGGGTATCTCGATTTGCGTAAGCAATCCCTGCGATGTGCTACCAATGCGGAGAATGGCAGAAACAGACAGAAGCACCGGCACGGTGTATCACGATTCAAGGGTGTGACTTGGAACCGAAATCATAGATGCTGGATTGCGCAACTCATGCACAACTATCAGCGCCATTACCTTGGCAGTTTCCCCGGTACGCCAGAGGGTGAAATCATGGCCGCGTGTGCATACGACGCGAAAGCAAAAGACCTGTTTGGGGAGTTTGCCCTGGTGAACTTTCCTGAATCAGCTTGATGGTTGAAGTCATCGGGCGACTGCCACCGGTCTAACATCCGCTCTGTAAGCGGCTTAACAGTTAGTACATGTCGGTTAGACCCGATATGGGGGTCAAATAACTACGATGTTAACGGCTTCTCGAACGCGCATCAGTCGTGAGCACCCCTCCGCGAAATTGAGTACCTGATGTCACCCGCGCATACTCTGCGCTTGACCTGATTTCATGCCCTGTTTCTGTGGTCCGAACTGCCCGGAATGAGAGGTCAATGACATGACATCAGCCTTGAAGCGAGGGCCAACCTGACTAAACGACAAAAGTTGAACCCACCCATACCGAAAGACTTTGGTCGTGGTCGCAAGACCTATTCTCGATTCAAAGGCGTTACCTATCATCGCAGAGAACACAACTGGCAGACCTATGCAGACATCAACCACAAGAGAGTATACATCGGAACCTTCACTTCAGAGTTAGAAGCCGCAAAGTTCCGTGATTACTTTCTTAGGCTGAAAGGCTATCTGTCGGACTCGCTCTTGAACTTCCCTCTGCACTAGATAACATCCCACCCTTACATCAAAGGATCACAACCACAATGGCAAAAGATAGAGGGCCATCTGCGCCCAGACGAGAAGTGCGTACCTATCCTGCTGCGCACCCGCTCACAGCAAGAACGCTCAAAGATGGTGCAAAACAGATTCAGGGTTATGCCATCGTCTTCAACTCACGATCCACTGACTTGGGTGGGTTTATCGAAATATGTTCGCCGCAGATGCTGACACGAACCCTCAAGGAATCACCTGACGTGTTGGCGCTTCGAGATCACAAATCGGAATTGCTTCTGGGCAGAACCACGGCAGGCACTCTTGCCTTGAACCCTGATAACAAAGGTCTCGCATTCACAATTACGCTTCCGAAAACCAACATCGGAGATGATACGGCAGAAAACGTCCGACTGCGCAACCTGACGGGCTGTTCTTTCGGATTTGTGGCAGTGAAGGATGACTGGAAGGTTGTCAACGGGCAGCTTACCCGCACCCTGCTTGACATCGATCTATTTGAGATCTCTGTGACCTCGTTTCCTGCATACGACGCCACCAGCGTCAATACCCGGTCCTGTCCGGTTGCACTGCGCTCCAAGCTGACAAAGCGTGATGACGACGGCCTCGACGATGACGAGTTCTGCGACGAGTTAGAGCAAGACGCTGACGGAAGTTGTCCGTGTGATGAAGACTACGAGGGTGACCTGGACTGTGATGACGATGACGATTTGAGAACACTCAAATTGCGTCTGCGCCTCCACCAGAAGATTGCGAATCTTCCAACCAATTAACCAGCCGATAGAGAAAGGAATTTATGAATACACTAAACGTGAACGAAAAGCGCAGCAAAGTGAATGCCGCATGGCGTGCGTACCTCAAAGGTGGAAGTTCGGCGCTCAGTCTGGAAGTTCCCGAACAGAGAGATTTGAACACGGGAAACTCTGTTCCCGTACCGCAAGATTATTCGAGCGAATGGACCGAAGCACAGAAGCAAGTAGGGCCGATTGCGACCCTGGTGAACGTAAGCCACCAGCCCACAGGTAGACCGCTGAAACACAGCACGTTTGACGATACCGGCAGCACAATGACCTTCCTTTCTGAAGGCGGCGCAACGGGCAGCGTTGAGCAATACCCAACCATGTTCTCTACCGTGCGAGGGGGTTCCGACACGCTGGTGTCAACGGTTCTATATTCGCGTCAGGAAGCTGATGATGCAGAGGACATCGGTGAATTTCTGAATAGGATAGCGTTTCGACGCGGGGCACGCGCCACCGAATACGCTTTGCTGAGTGGCAAGGACAACGGGACAAATACTCAACTGCCGAACAGTCCGACAAACGGAATCCTAGGGAATGTCACCTCTGGCGTTACTGGTGTGGCGACTACCGGGCCTACTTACGCTCAGATGGCCGCACTCGCTGCCAGCGTAGATGTCAGCTATCGCAATGCGCCCAATGCCGGATTCTATGTGAGTTCTGCAACCTTCGCGTATCTCGTGGCCCAGACAGATTCGACAGGTAGACCGCTGTATTCCTTTGGTGATGATGGTTTACTGCGGGTGGCTGGAAAGCCTGTGTATGTGGCTGGTTCCGGCGCGATGCAGGATTACACCGTGAGTGGCGCTCCTATCGTGCTGTTCGGAGACTACTCTCGTTTCTGGAAATATGTTGACGGTGGTGGTCTGCGTCTTCGTGTTCTTATCGAGAGGTACAGTGACATCATGGTTAACGCCCTGGTCATTGAACAAAGACTGCAAGCCGCGGCGCTGGTGAGTTCGGCAGTGAAAAGCATGGTGACCGCGTAATTGGCGTCTGATTCGGGGAGTGTTTCGGCACTCCTCTTCACTGGAGGATTCTTGAGCACCAGCTATCAGGCTTGTTCGCATTTGATGGGTTTGCCAAAGTAGGTATGGGCAGAGGTTGAAGACGTGCGGTTGTGTGCCGTTTGCGCCGCCGAAAGACTACTGGCCCTAGTGCAGACATCAACACCCGGAGAGATTGCGCACCGTCTCATCAGGTTTCCCGACCGCAACTCACGGATAGGGGTAACAGGCTCGCTTCTCTTGCTTTGGTCTTTCAATAAGGCACAGGACGATACCGAAAGCAGGCGCACTGCGAACAGGATCGGCAGGGTGCTGGAAGAATTGAAGCGCATTCACGGTGACGTGTTCTACCTGGGCAGCAATCCGAAGAGCAGAGCAGCCTAGACCCAAAGCGCAGACTATGCGCGTACAGAAAGACGGCCCTGGTCTTCAAAGGGTGCTCTGACCATCACCCTACAGCATCCGGCGCGGTCTACCCGGCCTGTGGCCCCGGCGCTCGGCACTGTAGATCACATGCAAAAGAAAACCCCTCGGTTGGCTTAACAGCTTTCCGAGGGGTCTCATTCGTGTTTGTGTTTTCGCAGGAGCTATGCAGGGCTTGTATTGCTGCCCCATGTAATCGCATTTATCTTGGCCCGCATCTCAGGTGCAGATGCGGCGCGAAGGTATTTCAGTGTGGTCTCAAGATCGCTGTGCCCCGCGAAGTCCTGCACGGTCTTTGCATCGATTCCCTGACGCAGCAGAGTGGTCAGGTAGGTCCGGCGAAACTTGTGCAGTGTCCAATCTTGGCATTCCTGCCCCGTGGTAGGGTTAGTTTGCCTGCCCCTAGATTTGCCATTCCTCTTGGGTCTCTCAGTGCCAGCATCATCACTGGCATTGGATTCTGCGAACTCCAGACATGCCCTGCACTGTCCGCAAT
The DNA here is from genome assembly GCA_035935755.1 of Occallatibacter sp. GTDB lineage: Bacteria > Acidobacteriota > Terriglobia > Terriglobales > Acidobacteriaceae > Telmatobacter. The sequence continues at coordinate 217,161 of DASYWU010000018.1, forward strand.
TCAAACCAGCCTTCTGTGCAAGTCTCTTGAGTGAGCGCAGCATGTGACCATTCGGCGCGTCGTTGCGAGTGCCGAGAATCAACTTGCTTTCAGGTTCCTGGTTGCGCTGTTCCTGAAGACGTGACAGCAATTCGGCAGGGATTGGCACTACCCGCTCTGCATTGTCTTTGACTCGGAATTCATATTCAGGCTTGCCCCTTACCGTGTACGTGGCATGGTAGAAATCGACGTCTGCCCAAGTCGCATACATCAACTCCTGCTCCCGAAGTCCAAGCATCAGCGCCATATCGATCACCAGCCGCAAGTAATCATCGGCGGCGGCGCGAATGGCGTCGATCTGCGCAGGGTTGTAGATAGTGGGGTCTGCTTTCTTTTCAGGCTTTGCCACCTCATCAGTCGGCATAATCTTGTCTGTATCGAGAGCGCAGAATTTCAGGAACGATTTGACGCGATTGAAGCGATTCTCAATCGTGCGCAGACTAAGGTGCCTGTTCCCGTTCCGGCCAATCTTGCGTTTCTTCAATGCGGCAACGTACCGGCTGACGCACTCTCTGGAGATCATGTTGACGAACATTGAAGCGCATTGCTCCTCGAAGTCAGGCAGCACCAGCCGCGCATTCTCGGCAGCCTCGTGGTTCGATTTGCGCTCAAGGTCGGAAATGTAATCAGCGATGGCAGCCTTGATCGTTTTGGCCTTCTTTCGCTGACCGGCTGCTAGTTGTGCCTTGCGTGTTTCCCGTTCCCATGCCAGCACAGCATCCCGACCATGTTTCTGTTCATGGTCCGGCAGCGTGAGATATACCTGCCTTCCGTTCTCCCATTTCCGAAGCTGGAAATATCCATTTGGGTATTTCCTTCGTTTCCCCCCGTCCATCACCACACCGATCTGGGCAACGTCGCGTTTGTGCTCTTTGTAGATGATTGCTGGAAACCGTCTCCAACCTTTAGGGGTCTTGCACCGCCACATCAGCTTTAGCTTTTTCAGCCTTGCACTCATTCTGTCCGCTCCTGCAATCCGAGTGTACGCATACTATGCGCGTGCATTTTCTGTGCCGCACACTGTGCCATGGACATAATGTTAGCATAACTGCATGAAAACAAAGAAGGAGAGAAAGGGATTGTGAATCCCCATCTCTCCGCCAGAAATCCTATCAAACCCCACAAATAAAATAAATTATTGATTAGTTAAGTGGTTACATTTGTCGGGCGCCGATTTCTGGCCGCTTTTTGATAACGGCATGGACCGTGCCTGCAGTGCGGCTGGAAATCCGCAGGGCCTTCTATCAACAGTGGGTTCGTTCTGAGCCTCTTCGGAGGCCTCCCCTGGGCGCCTTGCTGATTAAAATGCCATGCGCACGACGATGGGGTGATAGATGCGCAGATTCGTCGCCAGTTTTGGCACGGCGAACGTGTTGCAGACGTAAGTGAAGACCAGGTCTCCGTTTTCGAACTCGGGATGCTCCTTAGCGGCGTAACAGAAGGTGTCCTTGTCGTAGCCGGGGGTGGAGGGCTGCATCTCGGGAACGTGGTAGATGGGCCGGCCGCCGGTCCACGGGCCGGTGATGCGGGGGGCTGAGCGCAGAAGAATGGTGCTCGAAAAGGCATCAGGCGCAAACAGGACTGCCAGCCACTTGTGCAGCTCGGGATGATAGCGGATGGAAAGTTCGGTGCTGCCCTGCTTCATCACTGCCATTGCGTTTTGCGGGTCGAAGCCGCTCTTCCACTGGCCGCCGCTGGCGAGGTAGTGCAGATTGGCGGCGGGGTCGCTGAGCCCGCCGAGCGGGATTCGCGTGGCCAGCAGGGGCCGCGTGCCGGATTCCTTGAGCGCGAAGATGTAGGCGTTGCCTTTGGAGACGACAGCGGTGGCGGAGGGGTAGGCGTGGGCGCCGTCGGGAACGAGCGGCGTGATCTGCATTTTCCATTTTTGCGGATCGAGGCCTGGAGCGGGAATGTGCGCCAGGTCAGTGCCGCAGGTGGCAAAGCCCATGGCCGCTGATTTCGCGCTGGGATCGTTGCGCACGCAGAGCAGCGTTACCCAGAGGTCGCGGCCGGCAGCGAATCCGTCGAGCGCCCAGTACCAGGTGTGGGGAAGGCGCGCGGGGAAAAAATCGCGCGGCTGGCCTTGCGCATCCTTGCGGATTTCGTAGTCGAGTTTCCACTGGCCCGCGTGGCAGGTGGAGATGCCGATGCTGTTGCGGACCATCTGCGGCGTGTTGCCGTTGACGATGCGCTTCTCGCCGTAGAGCGTGTCGCCGAAAACCCAGACATCGCGCCCGTCAGGCAGGGGAATGGAATACGCGGCGTCGGCGCCGAGCCAGCCCATCGGCTTGCCCTGCTCCAGCGGGAAACTCGGGGTGCAGGCGGAATCGCGTCCAGCGGCGCGCGCGGAGACACAGGCCAGCGCCATGAAGAGCAGAGCGAAAAATAGCCCCGGGCGGGCTGCACATCTGGTTGCAGTGATGCTCATTCATCCATCCCGGAAGAACAGTTCCGGCGGCGGAAAACGCGACCGCCGCCGGCAGATCATGAATCACGCGCGGCGCGCCTAAAAGATCACTTTGAGCGAAAGCTGCGCCTGGCGGTTGGTGCCGTTGCCGATCTGGCTTCCGTCCGCGCCGGCCACTGTCGCGCTGGCGGTGCCGAATCCCTGCCAGTAGGACCTGGTCGATCCCGGCTGGGCGACGAGCCGCCGCGTGTTGGCGGTGCACAAGGCCGACGTGGCCGATGGATAGGAAACCGCGCTGCAGATGCCGGTATCGACATTGGAGAAGTTGGGATGATTAAGGATGTTGAAAATGTCCGCACGGAATTGTAGCCGTACCCGTTCCGTGATGGGGAAGTTCTTCATGCCGGAGAAATCCCACTGGAAGTAACCGGGTCCGCGCAGCGAGTTGCGGCCCACGCTGCCGATGGTGGATGGATCGCCGTAGACTCCGTTGAAGCCCGGCTTGAGCGCGAAGGCATTGATGTTGTAGCTCTGGTTCGGCCACTTGGCGCTGCCGGCGCGCGGGTTTTGCCCGGTGGCGTAGTCGGGCCGCATGTAGTTGCCGAAGAACCCGTTGGTGACTTCCACGTTCTGTGCCAGTCCGGTGCGGGTCTGGAGGATGCTCGATGCCTGCCAGCCGCCCGCCGTCTCCTGCATCAGCCGGCTCGATCCTTTCAGCTCGGGAAAGTTGTAGACGGCGCTGGCGGTGAGGTTCTGCCGCGTGTCCCAGTCGCCATTGCCCCGGTCGAGCATTGGATTCATTGGGTCCTCATAGGCGGCGAAGACGTTCACCTCGTCGTCGATCTCGTGGGACCAGGTATAGTTCGCCTCCAGTTGTAACTGCCTGGCATTGCGGCGCAATTGCGCCTGCAGCGCGTTGTATTTGGAGAAGAGGCTGTTGGGGTAATAGTTCTCATTCTGGTAGGGAACACCTTTAGCCGCCAGCGGCCGGCCCACGTTGGTATTTGGGCTCTGAGGATTCAGGTTCACGGCCTGGAAGGCGACGCCTGCCTGGGTGTGCTGCACGCGGTTGCCAGTGTAGTTGATGGTCAGCACGGTTTCCGGAGCGATCTGCTGCTCGACGCCGAAGAGCCAGTTGGTGGATACCGGGTCGCGCGGATTGGTGGGAAAGATGATCACGTTCTGTTCGCTCGCCACCAACACCGGGATGTTGGGATAAGCGATGGAGGGCACCACTCCGAAGAGCCAGTCGAAGAGGTTGTCGGAGATGGTGGCATTCTGCGGCATATTGTCGGCGAGGGTATTGGGCGACGGCTGCATGGGCATGTAGAAGAGGCCGCCGTAGCCGTGCACCACGGTTTTGCCGCTGCCGTAGGGATCCCAGACGAAGCCAATGCGCGGGGCAAAGTCAATGTGCGAAGCGTTGTAGGCATTCTGGCCTGCGGGGCCGAAGGTCTGCGTCGAATAAATGAATTGCCGCTGGTCACCGTGGGCCACGTTCCAGGTGGTGTTGTAGTCGTAGCGCAGGCCGAGGTTAAGGACCAGCTTGCGATTGACGCGCCAGTCATCCTGCACATAGCCGTCCCAATTGGAATTGGCGTTGCCGATTGAGCCCGGAGTTCCGTTTTTCTGGGTTACAAACGGGGTGTTCGTTTCCAGGCTCTGGAAGCTGTAGTAGTCGTAGCTGACGGTCGGCCGCAGCCAGGTGTTGAGGCGGTTGAGGCGGATCTGCACGCCGGCATTCAGCGTGTGATTGCCCGCCGTTTTGGTCACGCTGTCGAAGATCTCCGGCAGCGTATTGGCGTTAGTCTGGTTAAACGTGTTTGCGCCGGGCAGCGAGCCGAGATTGGTGAAGAAGCTGCCGATGATGAAGTACGGCTGTCCGGTATTCGAAGCGGTATTGGAATAGAAGCGGTTCACCGCGACGCTGAACTCGTTGAGAAGAGTGGGGCTGAAGATATGCGTCTCGTCGAGCTTGGCCAGTTGCGTGCGCAGGCCTTGCGGCGAAGTCTGGTTGGCGTTGATCCCGTATTCGTCGTTGGTGAGCGAGTCGTTGATGTTGTAGCGGAACATCAGCCGGTCATTATCGGTGATGTTGTAATCGAGCCGGATGGAGCCGGTGTTTTCCGAGACTACGCTGGAGAGGCTGGTGGGCGTGTACACCAGGTCATAGGTGCCGTTGTCAGGATATTGCGTATCGTAGTCGCAAGTTGCGGTCGTCGAGCCCAGGCCGCAACCGGAAGGCAGTGGCTTCATCAGCGCCAGGATGGGCTGCATCGACGAAACAAACTGCGAGCGCACATAGGCGCTGGGCACCTCGGCAAAGGGCGCCGGCGTGGTGATGTGGGTGCGGTCGCCCTCGTAGTTCACGAAGAAGAAGAGTTTCTTCGAGACCAGCGGGCCGCCGAGATTGCCGCCGAACTGGTTGAGGTGAAGCGGCGCGTTGGGGCCGGGATTGAAATAATCGTGCGCGTCCAGCGACTGGTTGCGGAAGAACTCGAAGGCCGTGCCGTGAAACTGGTTGGTGCCGCCCTTGGTGATGATGTTCATCTGCGGCCCCAGCGAAAATCCGCTCTGGGCGCTGTAGCCGCTGTTGGCAAAGTCGATTTCCTGAATGCTGTCGACACTGGCCCGGGTGATGCGCGCGCCTTCCTGGCCTTCTGTCTCCAGGAACCCGTTAAGGTCGCCACGGCTGGCCGATTGGCCGTCGACCTTGATATTCAGGCCTGTAAAAATGTTGTCGAGCCCGTTTACGCTGCCCTGGAAAAATGCCGTTGAACCCACCGATCCCGGCGAGATTTCCAGAAAGTCGCTGACGTCGCGGCCATTGACCGGCAGATTGCCGACCTGCTCGGAGTTGAGAGTGGTGCCCGCAGTGCTCGATGACGTATCGATGGTCGTGGTGGTGCCCGTGACCTGGACGCTCTCAGTTGCCGCGGCCACGGCGAGCTGGAGCTTCACATTCACCGTTCCGCCCACCGTCAACTGCAAAGGCTGCGTCGCGGCGGTGCTGAATCCCGTGGCCGCGGCAGAAACTACGTAGCGCCCGAAGGGCAGGGCCGAAGCTACGAAGTCGCCGCTGCTGTCGGTCTGGACCTTGGTTTGCGCATCGGTGTTGGTGTTGGTCACTATCACCTGGGTGTTGGGAATCGCCGCACCCGAACTGTCGGTGACGGTGCCGGCGATAGTGCCCGTATCGAACTGCGCCCGGGCGGGCGTGCCCAGGCATACACCGAGCAGCACCAGGATCGCCGCACCCAGAGCGAATCGCACACGAGAGGAGAAGGATGGAATTGTTTTTTTCACTTTACCTGCGAGGTTCATATTTGCCTCCTTGAACAATTCTTTCGAACTTTGTTTCGTCCCCGTTTCATCGCGCCCGGTCGCGTGCCGGGCAGGTGTTGTAAGTTGCCGCTCGGTCATGCGTTCTTTTCCGCCGGCCGAGCGGAGCTGGATTTCGGTTTTTTCCGGGGCCGCGGAGCAAAAAACTGCGCCTTGGAAAAGGGGAGCATACTCTCCGAACCTTTCAAGTCCTTGCGGAGAAGCGACTCGGCATATTTGAGGTCCGCGGCGATGGCGCGTCTGGCAACGGCAGCATCTCCGCTGGCAATCAGTTTGTAAATGCGTTCGTGGTGCGCGCAGTGGTTGTCGAGACTCTTGACCAGCGGCAGCACGCGGTGCCTGCCTTCCGCCAGCGCGCCGTACATCATGCGCATTGTGCTCAGCAGTGCAGCATTCTTTGCCGCCTGCGTAATTGCGTCGTGAAATTCCATTTCCGAGCGGACAAAGAGAACCGGATCATGCGTGGCAGCGCGCATAGCCGCCAGCGCCACCCGCATCTGCTCATGATCTTCAGGCGTGGCCCGCCGCGCCGCCAACGCAGCCGCCGCAGGCTCCAGTATCTGGCGCAGCTCGAAGAGTTCGAAGTACTTGACTTCCTGGAGCAGCAACATCCACTGAAAATGCCGGCGCAACATGCTGCTGAGCGAGGGTTGCAGATAGGTTCCATCGCCCGGCGTCGCCTTCAGCAGTCCCAGGAACATCATTCCCTTCAGCGCTTCGCGCAAAGAGGCGCGGCTGACATTCAGCATTTCCGCCAGGCGAGGCTCGGAAGGCAGGCGGCTGCCCCGTCCAAGCTGACCGCTGCGCACCAGAGACTCGATGCGATGCGCCACCATCTCCATGATGGTCTCCCGCTGAACGGACGCTTTTCGCCGTTTCGTCGATCGCCTGGCTGCAACTTTGTCTGACATGGTCCTACGGGGAACGATCCGAAGATAGGTCAGATCCATCACCCTTGTCAACAGGAAACGTTAGGACCGAAGGCTGTAAACATGCTCGAAAATGGCAGTTTTCCCAATTGACGGCACCATCTTTCGCGGTATATATACGGAGAGCATCTGTCTGACAATGTGCACGCAAAACGAAACCGCTGAACGCGCATGATTTCCCCGCCCAGCTCGTCTGCCCCGCTGCTCCGCAAAGAAGACTTCGCGACCTTCTGCGACGGTCTCGATCATCCTGAAGGCCTGGCATTCGACCGCGAAGGCCAGCTCTGGGCCGGCGGCGAACTGGGACAGATCTACCGCATCAGCCCGGCCGGCGAACTAACCGAAGTGACGCGAGTGGGAGGATTCTGCCTGGGGCTTACGTTTTCTGCCGCGCAGGATCTGTGGGTGTGCAACTCCGGTTCGCACAGCCTGATGTGTGTCGACCGCGGCGGGCGCGTGCTGTGCTCGATCGTAAGGGTGGGCGCACGGCCGCTTATGACGCCGAACTTCTCGGTATTCGACCACGAAGGCAATCTTTACTTCAGCGATTCGGGCGTGTGGGACGGCGGCAACGGCTGCATCTACCGGATGCGCGCCAGTGGGGCGGTGGACTATTTCGCCGGGGCTTTCGCCTTTGCCAATGGCCTGGCGCTGAGCGCCGACGACCGATTTCTGTTCATCGCGGAAAGCCAGCGCGATTGCGTCCGCCGCATCGAGATTCTCTCCAATGGCGCGGCCGGTGAAGCGGAAGTGTACGTCGAAGGCATGGCGCGCATTCCCGATGGGCTCGGCCTTGACGCCGAAGGCAATCTTTACGTGACCTGCTACGCCAGCGATTGCATTTATCGCGTGAAACCTGATCGTTCAGTGGCGCTGCTGGCCTGGGATCCGGAGGGCACGCGTATTGCGCGACCGACGAACGTAGCCTTTGGCGGGCCGAGCTTTGATGATCTCTACGTTGCCAATCTCGGCCGCTGGCATATCGGCCGCGCGCACCTCGGCGTGGCCGGACAGCCGCTTGTCAATTTAATCTGACGGGGCTGGATGCAGATGATGAGTCGAATTGCACACGGGCTGTTCCGCGCGCGAACGCTGCTGAGCTTGCTGGCGATGGCGGGCGCGCTGGCGACGGCCGGAGCGCAGCCGCAGGTGCTGTGGCAGATCGGGCGCTTCGACGATTCCTCACAGGAATTCCGCAGCCAGGGCATCGATTACACCAGTCCCTCATCGGACGTGGTGTACACGATCGGGGTGAGTCATGATTCGGACTGGATCCGCTTTCAGCCCGGGCCGGCAAATGCGCAGACCGGAGGCCGTCTGCATCCTTTCACAGTCCGTTTCAAGCTCGATCAGCCGCCGCAGGGACTCTATCAGCTTCGCATTGCAATTCTCTATGAAACACCGCGGCTCTCAGCGCTGCGTCTCAGCATCAACGGTCACCAGGGCCTTTTCTACTTCCATCCGCGCCTCGATTTCGCTGCGGGCGATTGGGAAGGCACATTCGTTCCGCAGACTTCGCGCGACGAGAAGCTCATCGATATTCCGGCGCGCTGGCTCGCGCGGGGGCAAAACACCCTCGTCTTCACTGCGGTCGACGATCCTGCGGCTCCCCAGTCATCGCAGGGTGATATCGCGCCGGGACAGAGCGGCCTGGTTTACGATGCGATCTCGTTGGCGCAGGACGCTCAGGCTGCCTATCCGCGCGGTGCGGTTTCTCTTCTCGCAGTGCCTACAATCTTCTATCGCCAGACGCCGAATGGACTCGACGAGGTTGTCGACATTTTTGCTTCGCTTCATGACGGCGCCAGGACGCGCGGGCAGGTGAAGCTCTCTGTCAGCGGCCACGTCTTCACGCAACCGCTCGCGCTCGACGGGCAGTTCGGCGAGCAGCGGCTGCGTTTCGCGGTTCCTGAGTGGCAGGGCAATGTGGCCGGGTCTGCGACTGTGGACGGACGACGGTTTCCGCTGGAGTTGACCGCAGCCAAAAAGTGGACGCTCGATATCGTTGCCCAAGAGCACCTCGACGTCGGCTTCACGGATTATCGCGCCAAGGTGGCCGAACTGCAGAGCGAAAGCGTGGACGGCGTGCTGGACATCGAGCGCACCCATCCGGAATTTCGCTGGAGCCTGGATGGAGCCTGGATCGCGCAGCAGTATCTCGCGTCGCGCTCGCCCGCGCGGCAGCAGGAATTGCTGGATGCCATTCGCAAGGGGGGCATCGTGCTTCCTCCGCAGTTCGCCAACCAGCACACCGGCGTGGCGTCGCTCGAAGACCTCATCCGCTCGCTTTATCCTGCGCACCGCCTGGCCCAAGAGAACCACCTGCCCGTGGGCGCGGCCAACATCACCGATGTGCCTTCGTATAGCTGGTCCTACGCATCGATCCTGCACGATGCCGGTATCCGCTACTTTGCCGCGGGCAGTAATTCGTGGCGGGCGCCGGTGATGCTGATCGGGCGCTGGAACGAGAAGTCGCCGTTTTACTGGGAAGGGCCCGATGGCGGACGCGTGATGATGTGGTACTCGCGCGCCTATCTGCAACTGGCTTCGATGTTCGGCACGCCGCCGACACTGCCCGCCGTGGAAGATGCCACGCCGGTCTTCCTGCAGGCGTACACTCGGCCGGATTACCGCGCCAGTTCGGTGATTATCTTCGGCAGCCAACTGGAAAACACGCCGCTCGATCAGGCGCAGGTGGAACTGCCTCGCGAGTGGGCGCAACACTATGCCTGGCCGTGCATGGTCTTCACTACATTCAAAGATGCGATGGCATCGATCGAAGAACAGTTCCGCAGCGATCTGCCGGTGTATCGCGGCGATTTCGGCCCTTACTGGGAAGACGGGTTCGCCAGCGACGCGCGGCACACCGCGCTGCACCGGCGCAACGAACAGGAGATCATGACCGCGGAGAAGATGGCTGTCGTTCCCGCGCTGCTGAAGACGGATTTACGCCCGGATGGAACAAAGCTGGCCGAGGCCTGGCACAACATGCTTCTCTTTGACGAACACACCTGGACGGCGGCGAGCGCCACCACGCAGCCGGAAGGCGATCAGAACCGCATCCAGCTCCACCAGAAGCAGCTCGAACCCGTGATTGCGCAAAACGACATCGCGCAGTCGATCGAGCACAGTTGGGCGCAGCTCGAATCAATCCTCAGCCCTCGGCAGGACTCGATCGCCGTTTTCAATTCTCTAAGCTGGCCGCGCGACGGTTGGGTGGACGTCGATCTGCCCGCGGGCCGCATGCTTGTCGATCCCGCCACTCACGCGCCCGTCAAACAAGTCATCCTGCGCCGGGAAGCGGGCACCGAGCTGCCCGGCTTCGGCGGGGCCACGAATCGCGTGCGGTTCCTGGCTGACCGGGTGCCCGCGGTTGGCTACAAGCTGTTTGCCATTGCGCCGGATTCCGATGCTTCCACATTCGAGCCGCATCGCGATTCCAGTGCGGAGCAGTCGAAGGTGCTTGAGAATCGCTACTACCGCATCACGCTGGATCCCGAGCGTGGCGCCATCCGCAGCATCTTCGATAAGCAATTGCTTCGTGAATTGGTCGATTCAGCGAGCCCGTATCGGTTCGGCGCGTATGTGTATGTGCAGGGCGCGGATGACATGCCCGGGAATAGCCTGTACCGTTACGGCGCTGCGCAGCATCTGCCGGAGCTGCATCCTGCGGCGGCCAGCAACGGACGGCTGGTGAGCATTACAACATCTGCGCAGGGCACCACCGCGGTGCTTGAGTCGCGCGCCCCAAATACGCCTTTGATCCGCACCACGGTTGTACTGGCCGCGGATGAGAAGCGCATCGATCTCCGCTACCGGTTGCACAAGGACGCAACGTTGAAAAAGGAAGCAGCCTATATCGCCTTCCCCTTGGCCGCGCAACATCCCGAATTCAGATATGAGACGCAGAACGGATGGGTTGATCCTGCGCGCGATGAGCTGGCTGGCGGCAGCCGCGAGTGGTACACCGTCAATCACTGGGCGGCGATGAGCGACGGAAGCGCCACGATGGCGATTATTCCGCGCGACGCGCCGCTGGTCTGCTTCGGCGATATCGTGCGCGGCAAATGGCCGGCGGCCTTCGAGCCGCACAGCGGTGCGATTCTCTCGTGGATCATGTCGAATTACTGGGACACGAACTTTGCGTCGTCTCAGGGCGGCGATTTCGAATTCAATTACACCTTTGTGAGCGCTCCCGCATTCAACGCCGACGCACTGACGCGCATGGGATGGCAGACCATGACTCCGCTTGAGTCCGATCCAGTGCACGCCTCCGCGTCAACGAACACGCTGCCGCGCGATGCGGCCAGCTTTCTTTCCATCGATGGGCCTGGCGTGGTGCTGACCGCGTGGAAGCTCGCCGAAGATGGTGACGGCAGCATTCTCCGTCTGGAAGACATATCGGACCATGCCGACTCAGTGCACATCACCAGCCGCTTTTTGCATATCACCGACGCCTGGCGCACAAATGTGCTCGAAGATAATGAAACCAGGATGCCGGCCGGACCCCAGGGCATCGAAGTCAATGTGCCGGCATTCGGGATTGTGACCGTCCGCATCCACACGCGACCGGCAGGAGGACACTCGTGAGCATCAGTTTTGTGGGCAAGGTGGCCATCGTTACCGGCGGCGCCAAGGGCATCGGCGCGGCTACTGCGGAGACGCTCTGCGAACTGGGCGCCCGCGTGGCCATACTGGACCGTGACGGGCAACACGGCTCTGCGCAGGCGGCGCTCGCCACGCAAGGCGCATCCGCAAGCTATCACGCCTGCGATGTGGAAGATGCTGCGAGCGTGCAGGCCGCGGTCGACGATGCTGTACGTGAGCACGGCGCGCTGAACGTGGTGGTGCACAGCGCGGGCATCCAGCGGTACGGATCGGTGCTTGCGACCAGCATCGAGACGTGGCGCGAAACGCTCGGCGTTCATGTCGATGGTTGTTTTCACGTCGTCCGCAGCGCTTTGCCGCATCTGCTCGCTGCCGGCGCCGGATCGATTGTGATTGTGGGCTCCGTGCAGAGCGTCACCGCGGTTGCCAACTCCGCCGCCTACGTTACCGCCAAGCACGCGATGGTCGGCCTCACCCGCTCCGTCGCGCTCGACTATGCGGCGCACAACATCCGTGCCAACTGCGTGATGCCGGGCGCGATCGATACGCCGATGTTCCGTGATTCTGTAAATCTCGGTTCCGATCCTGAAGCGGTGCTTCGCGCGTGCGCGCGCGCTCATCCACTTGGCCGCATAGGCACGCCCGAGGAAGTGGCTCGCGCCATCGCCTTCCTCGCCAGCGATTGGGCATCGTTTATTACCGGCTCCACCCTCGCCGTCGACGGCGGCATGCTGGTGCCGGCGGGAGGCATGGCCTTTCAGGAGGGCGGCACCGGGTCGCTGGGTAAACAATGAACGCCGCATCTCAAGCCGCACGGGCGCAAACCGGCGGATCGACAATCCGATGAGCATTCGCGTCACCCACGAGCGCTGGAACGATCGCGAGGCGGTGCGATTGTGTAATGGCGTCATGGAAGCCGTCATCCTGCCCGGCGGCGGCCATCTGGTTGAACTACGCCTCGCATGCGGAGGAGAAGCGGGGATCAATTGCCTCTGGACGCCGTCCTGGCCCACCGCCGATCCAGGCACACCACTTGCGGCTTCTCTCACTATTGCTTACGGCAATGATGCTGCGGGCCGCTTCCTCGCCGGCTTCGCGGGTCACGCGCTGTGTCTCGATCTCTTCGGTGCGCCCTCGCCGCAGGAAGAGGCGCTGGGGATTGCGCTGCACGGCGAAGCCGCCGTCCGCCAATGGAGTTTCGAGACGACGCCCACGGGCTGCATTGGCCGGGTCGATCTGTCCGTAGCGCAGCTAAAGTTTACGCGCAACCTTTCGGTTGCACATCGCGCCGCTGTTCTGTTCATTGAGGAGCGTGTCGAAAATCGCGGCGCTGAGGCGCGCGACTTGCACTGGGTGCAGCATCTGACACTCGGCCCACCTTTTCTCGCCGCCGGAGAAAGCCACATCATTGCTTCTCTCGACCGCGGAATAACCTGGCCGCTGGGCTACGAAGGCCACGAGTTGCTGCGCGATAACGCGCCGTTCGCGTGGCCTAATGCACCGGCGCTCGACGGCGGCGCGGCCGATCTCCGCGTTCCTTTTGCGCACAAGGGCACGGGTTTCGTCGCTGCTGCCCGGGTAATTCCCTCCCGTGAATTTGCGTTTATCGCCGCGCTCAACTTCCGCCTCAATCTCGCGCTCATCTACTGCTTTCGCCGCCGCGATTTTCCCTGGGTTGCTATCTGGGAGGAAAACTGCGCACGGAAAGGCGCGCCATGGAACGGGACGACGCAGGCGCGCGGCATGGAGTTTGGCACCACGCCGATGCCGATTGGCCGTGAGGCGATGCACGCTATGGGTACGCTGTTCGACACGACATGTTCGCGCAGGATCGCGCCCGGCGGGATGCTACACGCCCGATATCTCACCGCTATCACACAAGTCCCGCCAGGATGGCGGAGCATCGCCGATGTGCACTTGGAGGCGCAGGCGCTGCGCATCGTTGGCGAGCAGGCGGGTTCCAGCATCGAGATTCCCGTAAACGGACTTTTAGAATTCTTTGAGGGAGAGAACGAAGAGTGAGTGATATCGAAACCGATTTGCCGGCGCGTGTACGGTCCTGGCATGAGGGGTTTTTATTCCTGAGGAGTTTTGATGTCCCGGCAATCGAATTACGATAAGTTCCCCGTGGTCGCAGCAGGATCCGCGGTGGAATGCAGCGAAGGATGGGAAGCTATCGCGGCGCGTCTGGTCCCCGTGTTGCGCGGTCACGGCTCACTATGTGTTGAGTGTTATCCCGGCGTCTATGCGCGAGACGTGCTCGAGCAGCTTCAGGCGAATCTGAAGTCGCCGGCAGCTTTTTTTGCTGAGGATTGCCTCAGATCTTCGCGACAACTGCACGAGATGCTCGATCCGCTGCTGGGGACAGATCGCGTCTTCGGCCGCATGAACGGCATCGGCCTGGAAGATTATTTTGACCCGGCGCGACGGGGGGAAATGCGAGCGAAAATTGCGGAAGCCGCTGCACGCGGACCGGTACTGGTGGTGGGCGCCGGTGCAACGTATGTCGCTCCGCCCCACGCGCCGGTAGTGTATGCCGACCTCGCACGCTGGGAGATTCAGCTTCGCTGGCGGCGCAACGAGATCGGAAATCTTGGGCTCGATAATGCCGACGCCGATAGCGCGGCAAAGTACAAGTGCGGCTTCTTTGCCGAGTGGCGGGCCGCAGACCGGCTGAAGAAGCAGCTTTTGCCGCGCATGGATTTTCTGCTCGACACCAACCAGCCGCAGTCGCCCAAGCTTATCAGCGGCGACGCGTTCCGGAATGCGCTGGCGCTGACTGCGCGGCGGCCATTCCGCGTAGTTCCTTACTTCGATCCCGGGCCATGGGGCGGCCACTGGATGGAAGGAGTCTGCGATCTGCCGCACGATGCGCCCAATCATGCCTGGTGCTTTGATTGCGTTCCTGAAGAAAACAGCCTGCTGCTTGGCTTTGGCGAGCAACGCGTGGAGGTGCCGGCCATCGACCTGGTCTTTGCACAGCCTTGCGCGCTGCTCGGCGATGCCGTGCACGGGCGCTTCGGCACCGAGTTTCCCATCCGCTTCGATTTTCTCGACACTATGGGGGGAGGAAACCTGTCGCTCCAGGTGCATCCGCTGACCGAATACATCCAGGACAAATTCGGCATGAACTACACGCAGGACGAGAGCTATTACCTGCTCGATGCCGGTGCGGATGCTGCGGTGTTTCTCGGCCTGAAGGAGAATATTTGTCCCGAGGAGGTGGTCGCGGGACTCTACCGCGCGCAGGAAGGCGGCGAGGCGTTCGACGCGGAGAAGTATGTCAACCGCTGGCCGGCGCGCAAGCACGATCATTTTCTGATTCCCGCGGGCACCATCCACTGCTCGGGCGCAAACAGCATGGTGCTGGAGATAAGCGCCACGCCATATATTTTCACCTTCAAGCTGTGGGACTGGGGACGCCTTGGGCTCGATGGCCGCCCGCGTCCAATTCACATAGGGCACGGCGCGGCCAACATACAGTGGGATCGCACCACGCAATGGGTCGGCCGCGAACTCATCAACAGATTCGAGCCGGTTGCTGAAGGCGAGGGCTGGCGCGAAGAGCGAACCGGCCTGCACGAGCGGGAGTTTATCGAGACGCGACGCCACTGGTTTACCGGCACCGTTCCTCACGACACATGCGGTGGTGTGAACGTCCTCAACCTCGTGGAGGGAGATGAAGCGGTAGTCGAGAGCCCCACCAGCGCATTCGCGCCCTACGTTGTGCACTACGCGGAGACATTCATCGTGCCTGCGGCTGTGGGCCGTTACACGATTCGGCCCTGTGGCCGCTCGCAAGGCAAGATGTGCGCCACGATAAAAGCATTTGTCCGCACCGGAGTCTCGTGCCATGCCGCTCGATGACAGCACCATGCTCAGCATGCTCGCGCCCGAATACCGCGCTTACATCGAAAAGCTTCGCGCCGAGAACGGGCCCGCGCTCGATCAGCTCACCGTCGCCGACGCACGCAAGCTCATGCGCGAGATGCAGCCAGCGGGTCTGCCGCAAGGCGCGGTTGCTGCAACGCTCCACCGCGTCGATGACTTCGGCGTACGCATCGTCAAGCCGGTCAACCTGGAAGGTCCTCTGCCAATCGTTGTCTACTATCACGGCGGCGGTTGGGTTCTGGGTGATTTTGACACTCATGCGCGCATGGTCGCTACGATCGCCGTTGCTGCCCGCTGCGCCATTGTCTTTGTGGAATACGATTGCGCTCCGGAGGCTCCGTTCCCGCAACCGCTGGAACAGTGCTACCGCGCACTGACCTGGGCGGCCAAAGAGGGGTCGGCGCTGGGTCTCGATCCAGACTGCATCTGTATCGCCGGCGACAGCGCGGGCGGCAACCTGGCCGCCGCCGTGGCCCTGCTCGCTTCACAACGCCGCGGGCCGCAGATTTACCTGCAGGCGCTGCTCTATCCCGTCACCGATTGCCATTTCTCCACCGCCAGCTATGGGGATTTTGAATCCGGGCTCAACCTCGACCTGCCGGCGATGCGCTGGTTTTGGAATCACTACGTGCCGAACGCCGCGCAGCGGGTCTAGCCGCTTGCCTCGCCGCTGTGCGCCTCGCTCGATGAGTTGCGCAATCTTCCTCCGGCTCTCGTCATCACCGCAGAATGCGATGTCCTGCGCGACGAAGGCGAAGCCTATGCGCGCAAACTGGCGAGGGCAGGCGTTCGGGTCACCGCTGTCCGCTTCGCCGGAGTCCTGCACGCCTTCATGATGATCGATGAACTTGCCTCCAGCACTCAAGCCGCCTCCGCGATGGACCTGCTCGCCGCGCAGCTGATAAAAGCCACGACTCGCCGGTAAAGATGGTCACAATCTCGCAAAATACCCCTCGCACTCGAACCATTTTCTGATGCAGAAGGTGAGATGACGTCGGGGTGGCCCGGCGCTATGCGCAGCAGCAGGTGGGACTCGTTCTGGTGCCTGCCTGGGACCAGGGTATAGGCGTCGACGCCGATTGGCATGGACACCTGTCGCTCATGCGCGGCGTGGAAGATGGCTTCACCATGGTGCGTGACGCCAAGGCGGGTTTTCTCACCGCCAGCGACGATCGTGGACGCATCATTGCCGAAGAGCCGACACGATCCGATGGTGCAATGACCGCCCTGCTGGTCGCGGTTCCGCTGCGCCACGACTCCACTCTTTATCAAAAGTGGGGAGACTGGTTTGCCTGGCTCGATCTCGCGACACTGGCCGCCATCTTTGCGTTGTGGCTGGCGGCCCTGCAGTTTCAGCCCCCAAAAGCGAAGCGCATTTCTGTATTCGCGGATTTGTGCTGACGCGCTGGCGGCCTCGGAACGGAACCTTACCTATCCTTCATCATTCCTGAGAGTGAATTGCTTCTCGCCCGACCTGAATGCGAACCCGAGTAAAGTCTCGGGGATCCGTCCAGTTCTCGGGAGTTTCCAAGGTCTCCCAAACGCCGGATCTGCCGTTCCATCCGAGACCTTCAACCCATTTAACTCAGCGAAGCCGAGATGCAACGCAATACAAAAATTGCGCCGAGGAATACGAACCTTCCGAGCCCGCGGCTGGTGAACACCTCAGCAAAGTGGCTCGGGAGCATCAGGAAACTCTGCGGTCAAACAGGGGTGAGCGGGAAGCGCTCGGCAACCTGCTCCTTCGCATCGCTGATCAGCAGGGACTGGTTCGAAAAGTTCACCCGAGCGAGCGGCTCAGGGGAAACTAAACGCGTCAGGGGATTAGCAATCTTGTCAGGAGATCGGCAATCTTAGAGAAGATCCAGGCCTGTCCATCCCAGCGGCACGCAGCTTTCTCACTCCGCCTGGGCCTCAGACTTTGGGGGCAATAACCAGATTACTGCAACGATCGCGATAAGCAGCAGAGAGGCGGCAGGAAGGACGTATGCCATAGGGACCGCTGCAAAATAGAGTAAGACAGAAGTTAACTGCTTGCCCCAGCTTGCATGTGCCGATGTAGTGCTCTGCGAACGTATTTGAGTCCATAACGCCATATACGCAAGGCCGGGAAATATGCTGACCGCGGCATAGAGCGATGCAGTAAACGAGGACAGACCTTTGATGCCAACCCACTCGGTGGCAAACGGAAACAGCGACAGGAAAAAAAGGAACATCAGGTTCGCCCAAAGAATCCCATGGCTGACCGTCTCAACTTCGTCGACGAGATAATGATGATTCACCCAATAGATCCCGATCTGTACGAAGGTGAGCAAATAGAGAAAGATGGTAGGCAACACCGCGCCAAGACCGGCTATGCCGTCCGCGCCAGGCACTTTCAGTTCGAGCACCAGAATGGTAATGATGACAGCGATGACGCCGTCGGAAAATGCCTCGAGACGGCTCGGATTAAGTCCCTTTCTGCTCATTCTGATTCCAACGTAGCACGGAGACCTGTTCCAGTTCCCGCGGATCGTCGAGAGCGAAATGGATCGGATTTCCCAAATTGCAGACATGATCTCCCAGGTTCACTGGCCGATTCTCTGAGCCGAGCTTGAGCGCAAACCGAAGTATCTCTGGCCGGCCTGCACCTGAGTATTCGAACTGCGTCGAATCGAATGCCCCTTTCCTTGAAAGTCCTGTACCTGCTCATTCAACGCGCAGCGCAGTCATCGGATCAACCCGAGTGGCCCTGATTGCAGGCGTCCAGATCGAAAAGAGTGCGACGGCGCTCAGCACCAGCGGGGTAGCCAGGAACGAATCCAAGTCAAGAGGCTTCACCCCAAACAGAAAGCTTCCAAGGAAGTGCGTAAGCCAGAGAGCGCCGCCGCAGCCGATGAGTACGCCGATGAACGTGAGCGTCATTCCCTGCCGAATCACCATGTTGCGAAGATCTGAAGTTTGCGCGCCCAACGCCATCCGGACACCCAGTTCCTGTGTGCGCTGCTGCACGGAGTACGACATCACCCCATACACCCCAATCGCCGCCATCAGCAGACCAGCGAGTCCAAAGACCATCAGCAGCAGCATGTTCAATCTCTGCCGCGCAATGTTCGCTGCCTCCAGATCTTCCATAGTGCGAATATGCGCAACCGGAAGACCGCCGCTTGCTTCGCGCAAAGCATTGGTGACGGGAGTGACCAGCGTGTGCGGGGCGCTTCCGCTGCGCACAAACCACCACAGCGGAGCCACCCTCGAATTCAGCGCCGTCTCCAGGTCCGGCATCTGCGCCAGCGGGATGTACATCATCGCAGTAGGCTCGACCTCCGGCCCATGGTCATGGGTGTCGCCGACGATTCCGACAACTTGTCTGGAGCCTTCCGCAAATGCCGGCCCGGCTCCCGGTCCAATCAGGATGCGGTCTTTGAGCGGATCGGTGTTCGGCCAGTACCGGCGCGCCATAGCCTCGTTGATTACCGCCACGCCCGGCGCCGCGGCATCATCCTGCTGCGTGAACGCACGCCCACGCAAAAGCGGAATTTTCAGCGTGCTGAAGTAGCTGTACGAAATTGAGCAAAAGCCCGCTCCACCCGTGACCGGCGAATTCCCCTTGGGTCGGCCGACCACGTCGAACACCATGCCGAATCCTCCCGCCATGGGCAGGCAATTGCTTACGCCCGCGTCGGCCACTCCCGGCACCGCGAGCAATCGTTCGGTTCCTTCGCGGATCACCTGGGCCACTGGCGCCGTCGTCTGAAAACGGTCGCCGCTCACCGACATCGACATAGTCATCACGTTGTGCATCGCAAATCCCGGATCGACCCCCTCCAGGTTCATGAACGTGCGAACCAGCAGGGCCGCGCCGATGACCAGCACCACGGTCAGCGCCATCTCGGCAATGACGAGCGCGGAACGAAGCTTGCCGCTGCGAACCCCGATGCTCGAGTGACTGCCGTTCTCATTCAAGGCGGCTGCCAGGTTTGCCCGCGATGCACTTATGGCAGGAAACAGGCCAAAGATAAGTCCGGTGAGAAGCGAGACCGCGAGGGTAAAAAGCAGGATCCTGGGATCGAGCGTAATCGCCGCGCCATGCGGTCCGATGCGGGGGATATCGCCGGGATTGACCTTCAGCAGAAGGCGCACTCCGGCGAATCCGAGTCCAAGTCCGATCAGGCCTCCTGTGAGCGACAACGTCAGGCTCTCCACGAGAAGTTGCCGGATGATCTGTCCGCGGCCCGCTCCAAGAGCAGCGCGCGTCGCAAACTCCCGCTTCCGCGCCGCCGCTCGTGACAGCAACAGGTTGGCGACGTTGGCGCAGGCAATCAAGAGCACAAATGCCACCGCTCCCAAGAGAACCAGAAGACGCGAGCCGGTGTCGCCAATCATTTCCTGCTGAAGTGACTCCACGGCGAATCCGCCTCCCCGCGGGAGCGAGTTCGTGCCATACAGCCTGCGGAACTGGTCAGCAACCAGGCGCAGCCGCGCGTCGGCCTGGGCAATTGTTACGCCCGACTTAAGCCGCGCAGCCACCGTAAAAAACGTCACCATGTCCTTGGAGTTCAGATCGAGTTGATACGGTACCCAGAGATCGGTGGGCGTGTCCGTCACAAATCCAGGACCGACCACTCCGACCACTAGATAGGGCTCACCGTCGAGCTGAATCGTCCGCCCGACGATATTCGGGTTGCCGCCGTACCTGCTCTTCCACAGTCCGTAGCTCAACACCGTTACGTGACCGCCATGCGGGCTGTCTTCGGCGGTAGTAAAGGTTCGTCCGGCGATCACCGGCGCGCCGAACATTGCAAAATATTGGGCCGAAACATGGACGCCCTCCACTTGCAGCGGGTGATCGCTCCCGGTGATGTTCATTCCGGCTCCGCCAAAATCGTAGGCGGCAACCTGCTGAAAAATGCTGGTCTGTTGCTGCCACAGCTTGAATCTCTGAATCGTGGCTCCGTTAAAATTGCCCCTCGGGCTCGTATTCACCAGCGAAACCAATTCGTCGGGATGAGGATAGGTGAGCGGCTTGAGAAGTACCGCATCAATCACCGTAAATACTGCGGTGTTGACGCCAATTCCCACCGCAATCACCAGGATCGCGATGCTTGTAAACGCCGGCGACTTGCCCAGTCCCCGCAACGCGAATCGAAAGTCCCGCCATAATTCTTCAATCCACGGGAGCGAGCGATGGCGCCACTCCCGCTCGCGAACCGTTCGTGGATTGCCGAAACGTATGCGGGCCTGGCGGTGCGCTTCCGCCGGAGAGAGCCCACGCGTCCGGTTCGCGTCCTCCTCATGGGCAAGGTGGGATTCAATCTCCGCTGCGAAATCCTGATCCTTTTGAGTTCGACCGGTAAACCACCGCACGCCCATCCCGCCCCCTTCCGCTTATTCGAATGTCTCACCAAGAACGAGGCCGATAGCGCGGGTCATTCTCCGCCATCGGCCTGTTGCTGCGTTCAGCTCTTTCCGTCCCTTCTGCGTGAGCTGGTAGTACTTGGCCTTGCGATTGTTTTCGCTCACTCCCCACTCCGAGGTGACCCAGCCGCGGTCCTCAAGCCGGTGCAGGGCCGGATAGAGCGAGCCCTGCTCGATCTCGAGCGCGTTCTCTGATGTTCGTTCAATGGCATGCGCGATGGTGTGCCCGTGCGCCGGCCCCATGACGAGGGTGCGCAGAATCAGCATGTCCAGCGTGCCCTGCAGGACTTCTCCGGCTTCAGGCGGTCTTTTCAATACCATGAGCGTCTCTCCACTCGAACGCCTATGGGAAGCTAGCATACTCCACTCGATTGGCTATGGGACGAGGTTTTTTTCGTCGACTTGTTATTTAGGTTGCAAAGAGGATCCCCGTCTCACAGTCAGTAATCCCAGGAATCCTTGATTTCAAGTAGCTGATACTAGATAGACTTGTTGACAACAAGTTTGGCCCGCGGGTCTGAGACGCCCATCATTGAGCATAATTGGGGTACGCGGCGCCTTCATCTCTTTCTGGATTCTCACGAGTTCGATCGCCGCCAATCACGAGGTTTCCATTGCAGATTCGCCTTACGGCCTATTCGGTTCTTCTCTCGCTCATTTCAGCGGCTGCCTCTGCCCAGAGACTGCCCACCGGAGCTCAACTGGTCGCGAACAACGACGTGACCTGGCATTCTCTGGGCGCCAGCGAGAATGACTCCATGCCCCTCGGAAACGGCTCGCTGGGCGCGAATGTCTGGACCGAGGCCAATGGCGACCTGGTGCTGCTGGTCTCTTCGCCCGACGCATGGACGGAAATGGGCAAGCTAGTGAAACTAGGCCGCGTGCGCCTCCGGCTGACACCGAATCCATTCGTCGGGTCCGGTGATTTCACAGAAGTCCTTCATCTGGAAAATGGCGCGATCGAGATCCACGCCGGCTCCAATACCGCGCGCATCTGGTTGATGCGAATCATCCGGCGATTCACGTCGAGGCACATACGCAGAAGCCGGCAGTATTGCAGGTGTCCCTGGAGACTTGGCGCAAGAACGAGTCGCTGCGTGAATCCTCGGCGGAGAAAGCCGGGATGAACGAACTGGCAAGCGATGATTATCCGATCGATTTCGAGGCAGACACGATTCTGCCGGCCGCAAAGCACAGCATCGCCTGGTATCACTTCAATGAAAAAAGCATCTACCCGACTGTGCTCGCGCAGGAGCATCTGCAATCGCTGATCGGAAAGTATCCTGATCCGCTCCTGCATCGTTGCTTTGGAGCGTTAATCACAGGGACGGGCCTGGCGAGCAAAGATGACAGAACGCTTGTCTCAGATCGACGAACCGATTTCCGCGTAGACGTTGTTGCCCTGATCGAGAAGAACGCTGCATCGGGCTCCGCCTGGAAAGCGCAAATCGACCAGAGCCTGGCCTCGGCAAATCCTGCGGATCTTAACGCCGCATGGGCGGAACACTCAAAATGGTGGAAGGATTTCTGGAACCGAAGCTGGATTCAGGTCGGTGGCGACGAGCAGGCGCAGGAAGTGTCACAGGGCTATGCCATACAACGCTACATGATGGCTTCTTCCTCTCGCGGGGAACTGCCGGTGAAATTCAATGGCGGCATCTTCACCGTTGGCCACGATATGCCGGATGGGGCCCCATCCGACCGCGACAATCACAATGCCGACTTCCGCGCGTGGGGAAATTGCTACTGGAACCAGAACAACCGCCTGCTCTACTGGCCGCTTGTGGCCACCGGCGACTACGACCTGCTGAAGCCATGGTTCCGCATGTACATCTCAGACCTGCCCCTGGAGAAGGATCGGACAGAACTTTATTACCACCATCCCGGCGCGTCCTATCCGGAGACGATGTTCTTCTGGGGCGTGCCGAGCGTGCGCGACTTCGGCTGGAACAACCCCACCAACGAGATCGAGAGCCGATGGCAGCGCTATCACATCCAGGGATCGCTCGAAGTAATCTCGGAGATGCTCGACTACTACGACTACGCCAGCAATGTCGCCTTCGCGAAAGACTCTATCGTTCCTCTCGCCGATGCGGTTGTGACTTATTACGATCGCCATTGGCCGCGCGACGCGGACGGGAAAATTCATATGGCGCCCACCCAGTCGTTGGAGACCTATCAGCTCACGGCTGTGAATCCCGCGCCCGATATCGCCGGCTTGCGATCGGTAATTCCACGTTTGCTGGCTCTCCCCCCTTCGATCATTACGCCTCAGCAGACCGCAGCCTGGACGCGTCCCCTGCACGATCTTCCGGCGCTTCCCCAGGGCACAACCGCAGCAAACGGAAAGACGCCTCCGGAAGGAATGGGGGATCCCCACGGAACGGCCATTCTGCTGCCCGCACAGGAATATGGGCCCACTCGTAACATGGAAAACCCTGAGTTATACGTGACCTTCCCCTACCATCTCTTCGGCGTCGGCAAACCAGACCTGAAACTGGCCCGCGATACGTTCGCCGCTCGAAAATTCCCCCAGAATACCTGCTGGGGTCAGGACGGCACGGAAAGCGCGGTGCTGGGGCTGACAGACGTCGCCCAGGAAACCGTGACTGCCGAGTTCACCAACTATGGCGACCAGAGATTCAAGTGGTTCTGGAAGCCGGCCCATGACTGGATTCCCGATTTCGACAACGGCGGTTCCGGAATGATCACGCTTGAGGAAATGCTGCTGCAGCCAGATGGACGCAAGCTGCTCCTGCTGCCGGCCTGGCCACCGAATTGGACGGCGTACTTCAGGCTTCATGCGCCACAGCAGACGACGGTAGAAGGCCGCGTGGAAAATGGCAAGCTGGTGCGGTTGATGGTCACGCCGAAGAGCCGGGCCAAAGATGTGGAGGTGGTCGGGGACCAAAAATAGCAGACAGACTTCTCCGAGTTGGAGAGGCTCTCTGGAAAAGGCGCTCTGCCGTGATCCTCGACGCCGCGGAGTACGCTGCCAATTTGCTCGAAGCAGCCCAGATGGTGCCGATGAACGTGCCGCCTACGGCTGAGATCTTGTACTGGCGCCAGCAGCAGCCGGAGAAACGCGATCGGGAATCCATCCGCAAGCTCGCCTATCAACTGGAGCAGGAGTTGAAGAAGGACTGTCAGCTTGATTGAGTGGGCGCGGCCCTGCCGATGCGTCCGCTATCGTAAGATATCCTTTGCGACTTGCGCCACAATGGGGATATCAATGTTACCCCTGCGTTGCGCAACCATCGTAATGGAGAAGACTGTGAAGCCTGCGGCATTGGCGAAAGCAATCGGTGTGGCATCGATTGCAGCGATGTTAGCCGCAAGCTGTCCAGGCCAACAGGCATCCCCCCGCGCAAATCAGGTCCAGTCAGCACTCACGTTCGAACAGGAAGGCAGAATCGCTGAAGCGGAAGCAGCCTGGAAATCGGTATTGATCCAACAGCCGAACGATTCTGAAGCCTATGCGCACCTGGGGCTGCTCGAGGCGCGTCAGGAGCATTATCGAGAGGCCATCGCCAATTACCGCAAAGCGCTGAGCATTAGACCAGATATGCCTGCCGTGCAACTCGACCTTGGCCTCTCGCTATACAAGTCTGGCGATCTCCGTGGCGCAATAACCACCTTCGCGCCGTTGCTGAAGCGCCTGCCGGAGTCGTCGCCGGAACAGATTCGACTGGCGACCCTCATCGGGCTGGCGCATTACGGACTCGGCGAATATGCGGCTGCCGTTCCATACCTGAAGAAAGCCGCGGCCGCCGACGCCGCAAATCTACCGCTGCGAATGACGCTGGCTCAAAGCTGTCTTTCGTCAAAGCAGTACCAGTGCGTCCTCGATGTTTATCGCGAAATCCTCGCCATCGATCCCAATTCTGCCGAGGCCGATGTGCTCGCCGGCGAAGCTTACGATGAATTGAAAAACACTGCGGGAGCGCTGGAGCAGTTCCAGGCCGCGGTAAAGGCCGACCCCAGATTGCCGAACGTTCATTTCGGCTATGGCTACCTCCTCTGGAAGGCCAGCCGCTTCAGCGATGCGCAAGAGGAGTTTCATGCTGAGCTTTCCAACAACCCTGAAAACCCTCTCGCACTGGCATACCTTGGCGACACCATGATCAAGCTCAACCACTCCGCCGACGCGATGCCCTTCCTGCAGCACGCGCTTCGGCTGGAGCCGTCCCTCGCCATCGCTCAAATAGACCTGGGTATCGTCTACGAAAATGCCGGACGAAAGAGCGATGCTCTGCGCGAGCTGAAGTCAGCGGAGAAACTGACTCCCGCCGATCCCCAGGTACACTGGCATCTCGGCCGCTTATACCAGTCCCTGGGGCAGAAGGCTGAAGCGCAGAAAGAATTCGAGAAGACGCGAAATCTTCAAAACGCAACCCAGCAGTCTCTCCGCGAGCAAATGCACCAGGCGGAAACGAAACCGTCAGGACCTGCCGCGAGCACCGGAACCCGCTGACTGAATCGCCGGAATAAAGAAGTGGGCAAGGTTTCGAAGCGGAAACAATGTGCGGCATTCACAGACCCGGTATGCGGATTGTTAAATCAGACGGCCTTACCCGCTGATGTTGATGCGAATCTGCTCGGCCCTCCCCGCTGGAGCGAGTATTCTTTCCGGCCTATTCCCTTCATTTTGGAAGCGCGGCGAACCACCGCTGTTTTCTGCTTGACAATGCACTCTGCTAAAGAACATCCTTTTGCACGTGTAGTTTTCACCCCGAGCAAAGCGTTTTACTGAGATTGCCCATCCTTAAGGGCGAAAGCGCCGGAGACTCTTTTCAATGAGCCTTGAGGTCGTCACAGTAATGCATCCCAAGAGGGATCTTGGCGAGCCTGCCGTGCAGCAGGAGCGGCTGGTGCATCGCGTCGCCTCAAGTACAACGTTTGAAAAATCGCCTCGGCTCCGGGCCTTCTTCCTTCACGTGTGCCGGTGCGCCCTTGAAGACAAACCCGAAGAAGCTACCGAACAGCAGATCGGGATTTTTGTCTACGGCCGGCCTCCCGGATACAACCCCAACGACGACAATATCGTCCGCTCGCAAGCCCGCGTCCTGCGCATGAAGCTCGAGCATCATTTCGCCAACGAGGGAAAGGATGAGGCGTTCGTCATCACCATTCCCAAGGGGCAATACCTGCCGGTATTCGAGCCGCGCTCGCAGCAGCCGGCGCCTCTGTCACTCGCTGAAGTTCCTGCGCCGGTTGAACGGAAGACTGCCCGTCCGCATTGGTTGTTGGTCGCTGTCTCCGCGCTAGGCGTCTTGGTGGTTCTGCTTCTCGGATACCGGCTCGTCCGCTCGAAGACCTCTGCCAATCCGTCGCCAGCCTCCGTTCCCGCTGGTCCCAATTCGCAACCTGTGCTGAATTCTGTCGTCCCGCTGCCTCAAAACCGCCACACAGCAATGGCAGCAGATGCGGACGTAGTCCGCATCGCCGCCGGACGAACAGGAGCGCCCTATGTAGATGCACTGGGGCGGGGTTGGGGAGCCGACCGTTTCTACGAGGGCGGTATAGTACAACCCGGCCCGCGGCATTTCTTCCCGCCCGTGCCTGACGAAAGCATCTTCAAATCCATTCGTGAGGCAGCTTCCGACAACGATATGGTCCCGGAGTCGGATCGGGCATTTCAATACAATATTCCGCTGCGGCCTGGGGTCTATGAGCTGAGACTTTATTTCGCCGATCCCCTCCGGCAGCCGGAGGCGGATCAAATCGAAGACGCAGAGAACCGCCGCCACTTCCAGGTCGTCGTAAACCGCCATCCGGTTCTGGTGGATTTCGATCCCGTCGCCGACGCTGGCTATGCCGCGGTCGACACCCGCGTGTTCAGGGACATCTATCCTGACACCGACGGCAAACTTCACCTCGAGTTTCGTTCCGATTGGGGACGCGCTTTCGTAAGCGCCATCGAGCTGACTCCCGGCATTCCCGGCAAACTGCAGCCGATTCGGATTGCCGCCGGCAGCTCAACCGACATTGTCGATGCCAACGGGGTGCGCTGGAGCGCGGACCGCGACTACATCGACGGGCGCACATGGGGCTACCAGAATCCCCAGGATGGTCCCAGGGTGGCTCCGCTTTACGTGAACGAGCGCGATGGCAACTTCAGCTATTCCATCCCGGTCACGCCCGGGTCTTATACTCTCAGGCTGCACTTCCTCGAAGCGTTCTTCAGCCCGCTCATTCCTGCCGCATTCTGCCACGGTCTGGGCTGCCGCGTTTTTGATGTCTCCTGCAATGGGGTCTCGCTGTTGCAGAACTTCGACATCAATCAGACCGCTGGAGGGCCCTTCAAACCCGTCATTCGCGAATTCCATAATCTTCACCCCAACGGGCAAGGGAAGTTACTGATTTCCTTTTCCCCAAGCGCGAACTACGCGGAAGTCCGTGCTATAGAAGTCATAGACGAAGGAAGATGAAACCTCCCAGGTCCGGAGCGAGCTGGTTACCCGCAACTTGCCCCCTCCAACTTGCCCCTCCAACAGATTGAAAGCCCCACTTGCGAACCAAGCCTGAGATAGCTCAGGAGACCGCGTCGCGCTCTCTCTCCGTTGCTATCCCCCAAGGCGCGCCTTCTTCGCCGGCAAGTGCATGAGGAGTTCTGGCGGATTGAAGGAGACCAGCTTTAGAAACCGGAGCGACGTGAAAGCCCAAGCCACTCTCTGCACGCCTTTATGAATTTCGAGAGGTGCTCCATTTTCCCGTAACCTTGCGCCGAGATTTCAGCTACTTTCGCCATATATTCCCGTGAATCACGGTGAGATTTCCCTTTACTCCACCGTGACACCCCTTCACAGGCTCCATCAGGGCTGATTAGATTTCTGCGACATTCAAGGAGAAGGAAAAGCGCGCCGAATTGCCACCATCTCTTAGTAAATCGATTTATCGAGAAGATGGCCGGCGCTCCCCTCGTGTCCCATAGCCTTCCCCTGAAATGTCAAGAAAAAACGGTTGTTGAGGAGGACAGCGATGAGACGAGCAGCGACTCAAACGCGCAACTACTTGTGGCGGATACCCATGATGTTATTCGTAGTCTTGGGATTTGCACTGGTCAGTAACTCTGCGCTCGGTCAGGCAGGCGCAACCATTCTGGGCACGGTTACCGACCCCACAGGCGCCGTGATTCCGAACGCCAAAATCACGCTTACCAATCAGGGCAACGGATTCACCCGTACCACCACCAGCAACGGCACCGGCAGCTACAGTGCTCCTGATCTTCAGGTCGGGAACTACACCGTCGAGGTGCAGGCTCCCGGATTCAAAACTTACGATCAGAAGAACATCACGCTGAATGTAAACTCAGTCGTCCGCGTCGATCCGAAACTCCAGATCGGATCAGTGGGACAAAGCGTCACGGTGGAAGCGGATGCCGTCCAGGTTCAGGCGGACACCAGCGACATCAGCCAGACCATCACCGGAAGCCAGATTACGAACCTCGCCACCAACGGGCGCAATGTCCTTCAGCTCACTGCGCTGGTGCCGGGCGCGGCCTCGAATATGCCGGACTTCGATTTGCCCGGCGCTCAGTGGCAGAACCGGTCCATCTACTTCAACGGTATGCGCCAGGATGCGAACTCCTGGCAGATCGACGGCGGCGAGGCCTACGACCGCGGCGGCGGCGGCATTCTCCTCGTCTCGCCCTCCCAGGATGCAATCGGAGAGTTCAAGGTCCAGACCAGCAACTACGCCGCGGATGAAGGCAATGCTTCCGGTGGCATGACCTCGATGGAATTGAAGAGCGGGAGTAAACAGTTCCATGCCAGTGCCTGGGAATACAACCGCAACGACGCTTTTGACGCCTATTCCTACTTCTCCAAGCACACCGCCAATCCTAAAAAGCCGGAACTCCGCTACAACGCCTACGGCTTCAACGTGGGCGGCCCGGTGGAATTCAGGTCCAGCAATCCCAAGACTTTCTTCTTCTACAACATGGAATGGAGGAAGCTGATCTCGGGCGGAGCAATCAACCACGCCGTCCCAACATGCCAGGAATGGGGCTTCGGCAGCAATGGCTGTCACAGCACCACGGTCTCTCAGAATCCTGACATGAGCGGCTTCGGCATCCCCATTTATGTCCCGGTCACTACGGACCAGAACCTCATCAACAAGTTCGCCGCGGACGGACTCACTCCGGGCGAGCAGTTCCCCAACAACCAGATCCCGCTGAACCTTGTCGATCCAAGCATCGCAGCCTATCTCAAGGCAGGTTACATGCTGCCGCCCAACTCGACAGATGGACTGCACTACTTCTCCGCGGCCAACACCACCACGCCTTATCGCGAGGAAATTGCCCGCATGGACCAGCAACTTGGGGAGAAGTTTCGGCTGATGGGCAACCTGATCTGGGATTCAACTACGCAGCAGGCGCCGACCGTCTCCTGGACTGGCAACACGTATCCAACTGTCGGGTCGCTGGAAACCGTTCCCTCCTGGCAGGGTGTCGTTCGCCTGACCGACAGCATCAGCCCCTCTTTGCTGAACGACATCAGTTGGGATACGAACGGCAACAACATTACCATCGCCAACTCTGGCCTGTGGCAGATCCCCTCAGGCTTTAACGTCTCCCCGTTCTATGCCAGCGCTTACGCTCTCGACAAGAAGTTTTCCGGATTGGACTTCAGCGCTCCCAACAACCAGGGAGTGAGTATGGACGACGGAAACTGGCCGTGGCAGAACTGGTGGCGGAGCAATGCCTGGAAAGACGACCTTTCCTGGATTCGAGGGCACCACAACCTGAAGTTCGGCTTCGAGTACATGTACACCACCAAGAAGCAGCAGCTCTTCACCAACACCTCCATGACCTATCACTTCTACGGCGGTGCAACATCTGGTTGCAGCGTATATCCATTCCCCGAAGGAACAACGAATTGCAAAGACGCCGGCGGCACCTCCAGCCCGGGCATCGGCATGGCTGACTTCCTTCTTGGTCTGGCCAACGACGCCAGCCAGTCGGAGATCCAGGACTTCGTCGATATCGCCAACAAGCGTTACGACCTCTATGGCATGGACGACTGGCGGATCACTCCCCGGCTCACCCTGAACCTGGGCATCCGCTGGGAGGGCCTGCCCCACGCCTACGACCTCAACAACCGGCTGTCGAGTTTCTACAACTACCTGTACAACCCGGCTAACGCCGCCGTGTTCATTCCCGGTTCCAACGGCAACCTCCAGAAATACGATGCCAACGGTAACCTGATGCCGGGATGGGTCACGGGCTCTTCTCTTGGCGTCAAGCTGTCAAACGACGTCTTCTACACCAACGGCATCGGCCTGGCGGGAAAGAATGGAGTTCCCAAAGGCTTGTCGACCGACCACTACATGAACATTGCTCCGCGGCTTGGCTTTGAATATGACCTCTTCGGCGACGGCAGGACCATATTGCGCGGCGGCGGCGGAGTCTTCTTCGAAGAGAACGCCGGCAACGAAGAGTACAACGGAGGCGGCAATGTTCCCTTCAACAACAGTGCCAGCACCAGCCAGCCTTACGTCGACACTCCCGGAGTCTCCTGGCTCAATGGCTCGGGCGCTAAAGGTGCTCCGGCCACGCCGCAGGGCATTACGGGCGTCCAGCCGGATCTGCCCATCAGCGACGTCT
Organism: Occallatibacter sp.; assembly: GCA_035935755.1. GTDB lineage: Bacteria > Acidobacteriota > Terriglobia > Terriglobales > Acidobacteriaceae > Telmatobacter. The sequence goes on from DASYWU010000018.1 coordinate 247,381, forward strand.
ACCAGTTCAATCTCGGTATCCAGCACCAGTTAAGCAGCAGCATGGTGGCAACCCTGGGCTTTGTGGGCAACACCTCTTCTCACCTGTCGCAGACCGTCGAGGTCAACTACGTACCGCTCAACGACCCCGATCGCGCAAATCTGTGCGGCAGCCCTTGCGGAGTCACCGGTTTAACTGACCCCACGCTGACCAATAACAACTACCACCGCACTTACCGCGGCTTTAGCGGGCTCAACCTGGTGGAAGATGAAGGCAACTCCCATTACGAGGGAATACAGGCCACCATTCGGGCTCAGTCCTTCCACAACCTCTCCGTCGACCTTGCCTATACCTACTCGCACACCTGGGACGTGATCGACGGCCAGCTCTTCAACAACCTCGACGTTCCCTTCAACCCGCGCTTCCAGTACGGCACCTCCGGCTTCGATCGCCGGCAGATCGCCGTGGCCAACTTCAACTACAACCTGCCCATCTTCCAGAATTCAGGCGGCGCCGCCAGAAACGTGCTTGGGGGATGGACGGTCTCCGGCATCACCACAATGGAGACCGGCAATCCGCTGAACGTCGGTTCCTGGAACAGTACCGGTTTGCCTGTGACGGACCACCCCGTGGTCAGCGGCAAGATCACCTATCCCCACAACATCAACAAGTGGTTCAGCCCGGATGCCTTCTCCGAGCCCGGACCACTGCAGTTCGGTACCCCTGGTAAGAACTGGGTGAAGGGCCCCGGACGGGATGAGTGGTCATTGTCTCTGTTCAAGACCTTCAAATTCACAGAAAGAACCGGATTCCGCTTCCAGGCGGATGCATTCAACGCATTCAACCACACGCAGTGGACCTCGATCGCCACCGGCGTACTCTCCGGTAAAGGCCCCACGGACTATAACGGCACCGCCGGCGAAGTCCAGGGCACTACGGATCCGCGCGTCTTCCAGTTCGGCGGAAGGATGTTCTTCTAAATCCTCGCCGATGTTCAATTGCCTCCTCCCTGGCGCACGGCCCCAAACCGGGCGCCAGGGAATTTTTTTGTCCGGAGAATAGCGGGAGATGAGTCCCTCAGATGAGAACTCAACTAACCAGCTCTTCAAAACAAAGTGCCTGCGCTGCGGGCATCAACCACCGAACCGGAATGCTTCCGGCCTCGGCCGGTAGACCCGGATCATCCACGGCGGGCGCCGCAAATTCTCCGGCCCGGGGGCAGGCCGCGTTAATTCCAACCACCGCCGATACTCTTCATGCGCCTTGTTCGTATCCACCTGGACATCTCCGTAGTGGTCCTGCTCCGAAGCGCGCGTAACCGTCACTTTCTGGTGCCAGCAGTGCTGCCCGCTCACCGGATCGGGCTGCACGGCAAAAACCAGGTTCTGATGCACGCCCGCATCTTCCCAGGGAATGCGCGAAGAATCGCGATCGCCGCTCGCAAATGAACGAACCCCATGCACCTGGCGCATTTTCCATTCGCCCTGACCATCCTGCGTAAGATTCACAAGCGCCGACGACCAGCGCTCGCCGCCCGAGTTCTCCTGCAGCCGCCATCGTCCCAGGTGATGCGAGCAGGCGATCACGCCCGGGCGGATCGCTTCCGTCACCCAGACCTTGTCGATGAAGTATCCAATCGACGTCTCCACTTTCACCAGGTCTCCGCTGGCAAGGCCCATGCGCTCGGCATCTGCCGCGTGCATCCACACCGGGTTGCTATGGGAAATTTCGTATAGCCACTTGGAATTCCCCGTGCGGCTGTGAATCAACGTCGGCAGCCGGAACGTCGGCAGCAGCAGTATTTCATTCCGCTCGAAGTGGATGTTGTCGCGATGCACGTGGCTCTTGATGTAAGTGGGCACCGTGTACTCCGGCCACTTCCATTCCTTCAGCGTCTTCGAATAAAACTCGAGCTTGCGCGATGGCGTGGGAAATCCTCGGCATGGTCTGCCATCGATGGAAACCCCAATCGCCGCTCCATTCTTGCTGATCTCCGATGTGGCGGGATCGATCGTGGAGCCGGCCAATTCGGCAGCACTCAACTCCATCGTATGCAGTCCGTAGCAATTTCCTTCGATCTCAAACGCCCCATATTTCCGCATATATTCGAGCGGTGTCAGCCCTTCGGCACTGGCAGCTTCGGGCAGACCCGGCACGCTGTTTTCGAAAATCCACCGGTAAAATTCATCGACAGTCAGCTTTTCACCCGCGCGGTAAGGCGATTCGAAATATTTGCGAATGCCCAGCGCCCCGTCCGGATCGATGCGCCATGAGAGCTCGATCCAGAACTCATCCTCTTCCCACACCTCGCCCAGTCCTGCTTCGCGATGCGCTTCATAAGTGAAATTGAATTTTTTTCCCTGCCGCTCTAGTTCGACGCGCAGCACCGGCTGGCGGAAACCGATCCACCGCCCCGCATGCGTCTCCTGGCTCATCAGGTCGTGCCGCTCGGAGGCGTGCCCCATGGGAAGAACGTAATCTGCGAACAACGCAGTCTCGCTCCACGTCGGAGTCAGGCACGCGTGCCGTTCCACCATGCTTTCATCGCTGAGCGCCTCCATCCAGCTCATGCCGTCCGGATTTGTCCACACCGGGTTATACGCGCGGCTGAAGTACATGGCCAGCTTCCCTCTGCGTTCTTTCAAAAAATGCGGCAGAAGAAAACTCATCTCGAAGGACGCCAGCGGATACTCGGGCGCCCACATCATCTCGTTCCACGCGTTCGGCGCCGGCGGCATCAGCGGAGGCGCTGGAACAAACTTGTCCCACGAGCTCGGCGATGTTCCCCCGCGCGTTCCGATCGCACCCGCAAGCGCAGTCAGGAAGACCAATGCCCTCGGCACCTGCCAGCCGCCAAGATTTCCCGCCGCGGCATTCCGCCAGATATGCGCGGAAAATGCCGAACCCGCCCGCGCAATCTCATGCGCCACTTCGACAATCGTCGCTGCTGCCACGCCCGATTCGCGCGCGGCGAATTCCGGCGTGTATTCGGCATACATTTGCTTCAGAATTTCGATGAAAGTCTCAAGCGACTGCGGCTCGTTCGGATGCTCCTCGCGCAGAAACTCCGGCCAGTTCACCCAGCGCGAGACAAAATCGCGGTCAAAAAGATTCTCCCGGATCAGAACATTGCACATCGCCAGCAGCACGGCGGCCTCGCTGCCCGGCCATGGCGCAAGCCAATAATCGGCTTTGCTCGCGGTGTTTGAAAGCCGCGTGTCCATCACGCAAATCTTCGCGCCGCTCGTCTTTCCGTCGATGATCCGTTGCGCGTGCGGATTGAAATAATGTCCCGCCTCCAGATGCGAGCTCAGCAGCAGAATGAATTTCGCGTTGGCGTAATCGGGTGAGGGCCGATCGTACCCATGCCAGAACGCATAGCCTGTGCGCGCGCCCGCCGAGCAGACGTTGGTATGGCTGTTGTGCGCGTCGATTCCCCACGCATGCCAGATCCGCTGGTTATAAACGAGTTCATGCCCCGGCCGTCCGACGTGATACATGATCTCGTTCTTGCGGCCTTCCTTCAACGCGCTGCGAATGCGCGCGGCGAGATCATCGAGAACCTGGTCCCAGCTCACCCGCTCCCATTTGCCCTCGCCGCGTTTACCGGCGCGTCGAAGCGGATAGAGAATTCGCTCCGGGTCCATAACCTGGTTAAGCGTCGCCGGTCCTTTGGCGCAGTTGCGCCCGCGGCTCCCGGGATGCTCCGGGTTTCCCTCGAATTTCTTGATCTTCAGAGTCTCTTTATCGACATACGCAACCAGGCCGCAAGCCGCCTCGCAATTGAAGCAGATCGTCGGAATCAGCCCGTACCGCTTCTTCACCTTGCGTGGCCACTCTTTGGGATCGTATTCCGACCAGTCATGCCACCGGTCGCTCGGTGGATAGCTCGACAGCCCGCCCGCAGGAGCATCCAGCGCGAGCGCATCAGGAGAAAGAGGCAACGAACTTTTCATCTCATTAACTCAGAGGGGCAACCTGCCCCGCCTTTACCCAGACATCCTCATAACCAAACAGCCCTGCTAACGCCAGGACCGCGGACACAATCACAAACCACACAGTGAGCCCCTCGAAGAGAAACAAGGCACTCAACACAATCGGGACGGCGAATCCGGCGCCCACTGCCAGTCCCCAGAACTGCGTCCGATACTGTCCCTTCACCAGCGAACGGTTCGCCAGCGCCGCATCTTCCGTCGCATGAGGCAGCGCAATTTCCGCCAGCACCATGGCCGCACTCAGCAGCAGCGCGGCAAACAGAAGCATCGCGGAATCTCGCAGCACTTCCATGGGCGCGCTCGTGGCAACACCCGCAAGCAGCACCACTGCGGCCCCCGCAGTCACTGACTGCACCAGCAGATGCCAAAGGAAAAGCGGGCTCTGCCAGAGATCACGCCCTTTTGCCTGCGCGAATAAAAAAGCCGAGTAACCGGCGGTCCCCATCGCAAACGCGGCCGTGCACCAGGTCAGAAGATGCGGCACCGCTCCGGTGATGGCGCCCAGCAACAGCCACGCCGTCGCCAGCGCGCCATAACCCATCAGGATGTAGCCGCCCAACACCAGCCACGAGCGGAAATTCGGTTTCGTGATCAGGTAATAGAAACGGTCCGGCCGCTTCAGATCGAAGATCAGCAACAAAGATGTTGCGGCCAGCGCAATCAGCGCCAACAGCGGGCAGACAACCGTAAACAGATTTCCGGCTCGCCGGGTCAACTCCAACAGAATCGCCGGCGCCAGAAGCGCACCGGCCGCAATCGACTTCGTCCACAGATACGCGGAAATCTTTGGCCCCCATCGCGTGGAGTGACTCACGTCGTAGACTTCGCGCGTCTGCAGCGGATCGAAATCTTCGCGCGTCTTCGCGTCATCGCGGCGCTCCGCCCACACGTAGCTGCTCTGAGCCACTAACCGACTCGGCTGCAGCAGGTCGCCTTCAACGCCAACGTAGAATACTTTCGGCTCGGTGCCCTTTTCCGGCTTGCGAACAGAGACCTTTTCCCGGGCAACAATCCGGCTGATCTTGCTCGTGGGCTCAGCCAGATCGCCGGCGATAATCGCCTGCGTCGGGCACACAATTACGCACGCCGGGCTCAATTCCTGCTCCACGCGATGAGCGCAGAAGTTGCATTTCGCCGCCGTGTTGCTGTTCGGGTCGATATAAAGCGCATCGTAAGGACAGGCTTGCATGCAGCTTTTGCAGCCGATACAGCGCGAATTGTCGAAATCCACGATCCCGTCGGCACGCCGGAACAGCGCTTTCGTGGGGCAGATTTCAATGCACGGCGCCGCATCGCAGTGATTGCACCGCAGCACTCCGAAATGGCGATTCGTATCCGGAAATGCGCCCTTTTCCACGTACTTGACCCAGGTACGGAAAACCCCAACGGGGACATCGTGCTCCTCTTTGCAGGCCACCGTGCAGGCGTGACAGCCGATGCATCGATTCTGATCGATTACAAACCCGAAGTTCTTATCGCTCACTCTTTCGCACCTGCTATCGCCAGATTTCCGTTGGGATTTCCAAAATCGACTGACCCGGCATTCACTTCCTCGTCTGGTGCTTCGAACAAAACCCCCCACCCAGTCGCTGTCCGTCAGGGGTTCCGGGTAGTTATCTCAGAAAAAGACTGACCCACATCTTTATACCATTCGCCGGCTTTGCGCCATCCGGGAAACGCAGATCCGGAGGAAGAATAGGACAAGCTGTTCTCTCCGCCCGAGGACCTGCGCCCATTCAAGTAGAGACTTGGCCAATCGCTTCTGTGCAGAAGAAGCCCATTTTCCGAAAAAACCGTCTCCCAGTTTCCGGCGGGCGCGGCGCGAGTCGCCGGCGAAAACGCCTCCGTAAGCCCCTGCAGCGGGAATCGGGGCATCCCTGATGGCGCTTTTGTGCGTCTAAAAGCACGGCTTCTATTGAAGCGCGTGATCGTTTTGTAGAGCGAAAAATGCACGCCTGACTTAGTGAATATTAGATCATTGCTTGCGCAATAGTTCCTGGAAGCCCCACGAGATCGCTAACGCCATCTGTCAATCTGCGGCCTTACGGCTGCGATGGGCCCCTTCGTCTATCGGACTTTTCAAGGAGAGCCAAATGGATATCCATGTCTTAAAATCCTCTTCTCTATCGTCATCATCCTTCATCATTTCGCAGCAATTGAGGAGATTTATGTCCAGGATGAGCTGGCTTTTGCCGGCCGCGATGCTCATGCTGCTGCCACTCTGCGCACGCGCGCAATACAACGCCTCGCTTCGCGGTACGGTCACCGATCCGTCAGGCGCGGTGATCCCCGGCGCCACCGTAACCCTGACCAACAAAGACACCGGCGCAGAGCAGAAGGCCATCTCTGACAACGGCGGCGTTTACACCTTCAACGGCCTCGCGCCGGCGCACTATCAGATCAAGGTAGAGCGCAATGGCTTCCAGACCAAGGTGCTGCAGAACGTGCAGATCATTCCCGAGCAAGCGAGCACCATCGATCTGCAAATGCTTGTTGGCAAAGCCCAACAGACGGTCACCGTCTCCGGCACAGCTCTCGGCCTGCCGACCAGCAACGCTACGCTGAGCTCTACCATCAGCAGCGCCCAGATCCAGCACATGCCGTCGTTCAATCGCGACGTCTTTCAGCTTGCCCAGCTCACCCCGGGAACCTTCGGCGATGCTTCGCAGGGAAGCGGAGGCGGATCGTTTGAGCTGCCCGGCAACCAGGGACCGGGAGGATCGGGCGGCACATCCTCCGGCATTTTTCAAACTGAAAATGGCCCGCAGGTCCAGGACATGGGCGGCCAGTACGAAACCAACAGCATTTCCGTCGACGGCATCAGCACGGTGAGCGCGGTATGGGGCGGCACTTCCATCATCACCCCCAGCGAAGATTCGGTGCAGAGCGTGCACGTGGTGGCCAATAGCTACGACGCTGAGGTCGGCCGCTTCTCCGGCGCGCAAATTCAAGTCACCACCAAGAGCGGCAGCAACCAGTTGCACGGCAGCGCCTTCTTCAAAGCATCGCGTCCGGGCTTAAACGCGTATCAGCGCTGGAACGGTACAGGATCGACTGTGCCGGGCACGCCAAAATCACGCGGCCTGAATCGCGATCAGAACCAGTTCAACAATTACGGCGGCAGCCTCGGCGGCCCACTGTGGAGAAACCATCTTTTCGCATTCTTCAATGTCGAAACCAGCCCGCTCTCTTCCCAGGCCACCTCACAAGGCTGGTATGAAACTTCGCAATTCGACGGCGCCGCGCCCGCCGGAAGCGTGGCATCGAAATATCTCTCTTACAAAGGAGAAGGCGCCGCAGCGCCAACCGTGGTTCCCAAAACCTGCGCTTCCATCGGCCTGGTTGAAGGCACCAACTGCAGTTCGGTAAACGGTGGATTGGACGTTGGCTCGCCGTTGAAATCCGGCCTCGGCAAGCAGGACCTGACCTATGGCGGAAGTTCAAACACTCCCGGTGTTGGCGGCGGACTCGACGGCATCCCCGACCTTGCTTACCTCACCACCATCAATCCAACCACGATTTCACAAACCCAGTACAACGGCCGTCTTGATGCCGACCTCAGGCAGAACGATCATCTGACCTTCGCCCTATATTGGGTGCCGGTGAACAAGACCTTCTACAACGGCCCAGTCCGGTCAGCAAACCTCTGGCACCATTCGCAGGTGAATGACGCCTTTTCCCTCATCTGGAACCACATCTTTTCCGCCACGCTCCTCAACCAGGCCCGCGTAAATGCTGCCGGATGGCGCTGGAATGAAGTCACCAGCAATTCACAGGAACCCTTCGGGCTTCCCCGCGACGTCGTAAGCGACGCAGGCAGCGCCCCTCTTTCAGCGGATTACTTCGGCGCGCCGGACCCTACCGATTTTGATCAGTGGACTTACGACTACAACGACACGCTGACCAAGATCCTGGGCCGGCATAACCTCAAAATCGGCGGCGATCTTACGCGTCTTTACTATCTCAATAACGCGATTTTTGCCCAGCGTCCGAATTACACCTTCGCCAACTTATGGGATTTTCTCAATGACGCGCCCAATGCAGAAAACGGCCAGTTCAATCACGCCACCGGCGTACCCTCCGGCAATCGCCAGGACAACCGGCTTAATGTCTGGGGACTCTTTGTGCAGGATGAGTGGAAGCTCTTCCCCAGCCTTACTCTGAATCTCGGCTTGCGCTGGTCTTATTTCGGCGCTTATCACTCCAGGGAAAACAACCTCGACGTGATGCGGTTCGGCCCCGGGCCTGACCCGCTCACAGGGCTTAATCTCCGCGTCGGCGGTGGGCTCGCCACTCCACAGAAGAATAACTGGGGTCCGCAGTTCGGATTCGCATGGCAGCCGGCTGGCGCGCAGCATAAAGCAGTGCTCCGCGGCGGTTTCGGCATCGATTACAACCAGGACGAGATCGCCATCCTCGCCAACGGAAACGGAAACCCGCCCAACGTGGTCAACATCGCTTACACCTGCAACTATCCCTATACCAGCGATCCCACCTGCTCCGGCACGGGCATTCTCTATCAGACAGCGACCAACATTAAGTCAATCTATGGGTATGCTCCCAATCCCAACACCATCACAAATTTCAGCCCTCAGAACCTTCCCCTCAAGGGCACTACCAGCGTCACCGGGTATCCTTCCCGGCTGAAAACCATCGCCGAATATCACTACTCGCTCGAAGCCGATTACGAGCTGCCGTATCACTCCGTCGCCACGCTCGGCTACGAAGGCAGCCAGATGCGTCACCTGATCATTCAGAACAACTGGAACGCAATCGCTGCAGCCCGCGGATTGGCGCTGAACCCCGTAGTCAAGACCGTCGATTTCTACGAAAACTCCGGCAATGGCAATTACAACGCCATGATCGCTACACTAACTCGTAACTTTGCCAACGGCCTTCAGGCTTCCGCCCAGTACACCTGGGGCAAAGCCATGGACGAGAATTCCGGTCCATATTCAGAAGACCTTTATCCCTACAACATCCACGAAGCCTACGGCCGCTCCGACTACGACGTTCAGAATGCCTTTAAGCTCTTCGGCATGTGGCAGCCGGTCTTTTTCCATGGCCATAACATGGCAGAGAAGATCGCCGGCGGCTGGTCGCTCAGCGGCATCTGGAACTGGCATACCGGATTCCCCTGGAACCCTGTCTACAACATCGTTGCCAACACCTATTACAACGGCAGCGGTTACTCGCAGCTTCGTCCGGAAGCACATCGCGGCGGCGCCGGAAAGAACACCTCCAACGAGGTATTTGAGGGCCTGAACGGCGGCATGAACCCGAACTTCAAGGGCAACGGCGTCACTTACTTCACTCCACCGGCTTACGTGTCCGCTCAAGGTACATCGTTCCCGGCGACCGTGCCCGCTCCGGCTCCCGGCATCCATCGGAACAGCCTCAATGGGCCTCGCTACAACGACCTCGACGGCAGCCTCTCCAAATCCTTCGGTCTGCCCAGAACGCGCGCACTGGGTGAAAATGCCGCCTTCGAACTCCGCCTGGACGACTACAACGTCTTCAACAAAACCAACATCAATCCAAATTCCATCGACAAAATCCTCGCCACCGTCAACCCCGATGGCACCACCACCACGCCGAACTCCGATTTCGGCATCGCCGGCGGCGCCCTCGCCAGCCGCACTGTGCAGTTGCAGGCGCGTTTCAGCTTTTGATCGTCCTTGCTTCAGTCGATTGGACCTGCGGAGGGTGCTCTTCACCGGGCACCCTCCTATTTGTATCCGTAGAATAGTAGCGAGAGATGTTTTGCGCGCTTCGGCTCGCAAGCCCAAAATTTGACTGCGTGGAGATTCAGGATGCTTCAACGCCAGACTTTTCTTTTTGTGTTGGCCGCTGTTTCTCTGGCCTCAATCCCGGTTCGCCCGCAATCGGCAGAGGGCGCCGCTTCGACGGCCCGCGAAGAAATCACCGTCAATGCCGACGCCCCTTCTTCGCCCTTTCCGCATTTCTGGGAAGAGATGTTCGGATCGGGCCGCGCCCAGCTTGTCCTGCGCGCCAATTACCAGAAAGATCTCCGCACCGTAAAGCGCGTCACCGATTTCCAGTACGTCCGCTTTCACGCCATTCTCGACGATGAGAACGGCGTCTACAGCCAGGACGCGCAGGGCCAGCCCGTCTACAACTGGTCCTACGTCGATCACATCTATGACGCGCTGCTCGCCAACGGGATCCGCCCCTTTGTCGAAATCAGCTTCATGCCCAAACAACTCGCCTCGCGCCTCGATTACCAGCCATTCTGGTACCACCCCATCATTTCTCCGCCGGCCGACTACGCCAAATGGGATGCTTTGATGACCGCGTTCGCCCAGCATCTTGTGGAACGTTATGGAATCGGCGAAGTTTCCAAGTGGTATTTCGAAGTCTGGAATGAACCTAACATCGGCTTCTGGTCCGGCAAGCCCGCGCAGAAGACTTACTTCGAGCTCTACGATCACACCGCGCGCGCGCTCAAAGCCGTGAACCCGCGCATCCGCGTCGGCGGTCCCGCCACCGCGCAGGCCGCATGGGTCGGCGACATGATCGCGCACGCAGAGAGCGATCATGTCCCGCTTGACTTCGTCTCCTCCCACGTCTACGGCAATGACACGGCCGAGAATGTTCTGCACCAGCAGCGCAACATCTCCCCGCACGAGATGGTTTGCGACGCGGTAGACATGATTCATAACGAGATCGTCCACTCCGCCCGCCCGCACATACCCTTCATCCTCAGCGAATTCAATGCCAGATATGACAACGAGCAGGCGGTCACTGACTCCACTTACATGGGACCCTGGATGGCCAACACCATCAGCCACTGCGACGGCAAGACAACCATGATGTCTTACTGGTCCTTTTCCGACGTCTTCGAAGAACAGGGCGTTGTCAAGACTCCTTTTTACGGCGGCTTCGGCCTGATCGCCGAAGATGATATCCCCAAGCCCGCCTACGATGCCTTCATGCTGCTGCACACGCTCGGCGACCAGCGGCTTCCCGCACCTGCAAACGAAGCAATTGTGACCCGGCGTGCCGACGGTACCCTCGTCATCGCTGCATGGAACCTTCTGGAGCCGGGCGAAAGCGGTTCCGACAAAACAATGGCATTCAATCTGCACGGTGTATCCCAGGATGCTTATGCCGAGGTTCGCCGCGTTGATGCGGCGCATGGAGACACCCTGGACGCATGGAAACAAATGGGTAGCCCGAGTTTTCCCACGCGCGAGCAGATTGCCGCGTTACGCCATGCTTCCGAAATCGGCCCTCCCGAAGATGTACAGCTAAAAGATGGAAAGTTGACTTTGGTGCTCCCCCCCATGGGCCTGGCAGTTATCGAAGTCCACTAACTCGCACTTATATTTCGGAAAGTTCGCCTGGCTCCCGACAGCAAGTAAGCTTTGTGAAACATCGCGACTTAAGTCGCCAAAGCGAGTCGAGAGACTCATTGCTTTGAAGAGGCACGACTTTAGTCGCCCGCGACCTCTCATTCTGTTGTGAAAGGGCACGGACTGTTTTGAAAGGGCACGACTTTAGTCGTGCCGAAAAACAGCTCCAAAGGTCTCGGCTTTAGCCGCTGATGGATCTATTCACAATTCGACTTCAGGCCACATGCGGCCAAGTAGCAATTCTGCACAGATCGGCGCAATTAGTCGCCGAAAATAGCCGGCTCCCTCGAGAATTACCGCACCGCGGAGGTGTTTGCATCATGGGCATTAGTTACTTTCGTCGCAAGCTGCAAATCGGCTTGCTAGCCGCCGCCTTCCTTGCGCCGATAACCTTGCCGCAACTCCACGCTCAGGAGACAGTCGATATCGATGCCGCGGCGCCGACCACTCCATTTCCCCACTTCTGGGAACAGATGTTCGGCTCGGGGCACGCAATCCTGAGCCTGCGCGAGCCATGGCGCGATGATCTCAAAGCCGTAAAGAAAGTCACGGATTTCCAATGGGTGCGCTTTCACGGCATACTGGACGACGAAGTCGGAGTTTTCACCCGCGATGAACATGGCACTCCCGTCTATAACTTCGCCTATGTCGACGAGATCTACGACGGCCTGCTGAAGAACAACGTGCGCCCGCTGGTCGAAATCAGCTTCATGCCCACGCAGTTGGCATTCAACCCGTATGACCTGCATGTCTTCTGGTACCACCCCAATGTCTCGCCGCCGCGGAGCATGACCGAGTGGGACGACCTGATGACACACTTTGCGCGCCACCTGGTGGACCGTTACGGAATCGACGAAGTTTCTAAGTGGTATTTCGAAGTGTGGAACGAGCCAAATATCGATTTCTGGGGCGGAATTCCCCGGCAGCAGAGTTACTTCGAGTTATACGATCACACCGCGCGCGATCTGAAGTCTGTAAGTCCGCGCCTGCGTGTTGGCGGTCCGGCAACCGCAGCCGCCTCCTGGATTCCCGCTTTCCTCAATCACGTGTCACAAAATCACGTGCCCATCGACTTTGTCTCTACCCATGGCTACGCCGACGACACCGTCGAAAACCTCTTTCATAACGACAAGCCCGTCGCGATGGACGATCGCGTCTGCGCCGCGATAGCCAAAGTACGCGGCCAGATCGACGCCTCGCCCAGTCCGCACCTGCCCCTTCTCTGGACGGAGTGGAACGTGCAAGGCATGGATCAGTCGCGCGACACCATCTTCGTCGGTCCTGCCCTGGCCAACACCATTCGCGAATGTGACGGCAAGGTAGACGAAATGTCCTTCTGGACCTTCTCCGACGTCTTCGAAGAAGGCGGCGTCATTCCCAAGCCATTTGAAGGCCACTTTGGCCTCCGCGCCAAGGGCGGTATCAATAAGCCCAGCTATTACGGCTTCGCCTTGCTGCACCAACTCGGCGACCGGCGCATCGCAGAGACCTCAAATAACGTCATCGCAACCAAAACTTCCAATGGCTCTCTCGTCATCGCGGCGTGGAATCTCGTCGATCCCGGCCAGCAGGGACATGCCCGCACTATCGACCTCGTCTTTCACAATGTGCCTGCAGATGCGCGGATCACCATCCAGGCGGTCGACGAAGATCACGGCAACGTGCTGCCGAAATATCGAGCCATGGGCAGCCCGCTCGACCCCACGCCTGCCCAGGTGGAGCAACTGAATCGCGAAACTGCATTGCCGCCGCCGCAGCCGGAGCATCTCACCCACAGCCGGCTGAAACTCACGCTCACTCCGGACGCACTGGACCTTGTCACCGTCGAGACGCGGTGATACAACCTCGCCTGTTCAATCCGGCTTTTGTGCCGGGCATCGCCAACTCTGACAATTCCGGCATCGAAGTTTCTTGGGGGCCCGCAGAAGCGGTTCACTCCTCGATGCGATACGAGAATTCCTCGATCACCGGGTTGGTCAGCACGTCGCGCGCGATGCGCTCCACTTCATCGCGTGCCGCATCGGCGGCCATCCCCGCGGCGAGCGCGATCACAAAATACTTTCCCTGCCGCACGCTCTCCACCCCGGCAAAGCCTATCTTGCGCAGCGCATTGTGGATAGTCTGTCCCTGGGGATCAAGAACCGTGGTCTTCAGCGTGACATAGACATGAGCCTTCATTATCCGCGATTATATAGATTCCGGGTGGCGGGCCCGGCCGCCGGCTTCCTCGTCCCCGATTCATCCGGCCACCCATCGTTCCCCATCCGCCAAGGAGAGTTGTAATCCGCTATGGTCAATTACCTCGACCTTCCCGTCGGTGACCGCGCGCCGGAAATGTTCCGCGCCGTTATCGAGATTCCAAAAGACGGCACGCAAAAATTCGAATACGACAAAAAGCTGCACGTCTTCAAGCTCGATCGCAACCTGCACTCACCCGTCCATTATCCCGGTGATTACGGCTTCATTCCCTCCACCTTGAGCGACGACGGCGACCCGCTCGACGTCCTCGTGCTCGTCGCCGGTCCCAGCTTTCCCGGTTGCGTGCAGGAAGTCCGCCCCATCGGCATGCTCGAGATGCTCGACCAGGGCGTCCTCGATCAAAAAGTCCTTGCTGTCGGCAAGAACAATCCGCGCTACACCAATATCTGGAACTACACCGATATCTACCCGCACATGCTTCGCGAGATCACCCACTTCTTCTCCATTTATAAGGATCTCGAAGGCAAGCGCGTTGAGATCAAAGGCTGGCACGACGCCGCCTATGCCCGCGACAAAGTGCTGCTGGACATCAAGGCCTACCAGGAGAACAAGGCAAAACAGGAACAGCAGGCGCGCCTCCATGCCGAGCCGCGTAAAAAAGCCGCCGTATCAGGCTGAACCAATTCTTGGGGGTGCCCCATGTCCCGATTCTGGGACATGGGAAATCCCGTAATGTGTACGCTTCACCCCAGCATCTGCGGCTTGTGCGCCGTCCCGTCGAAACTCGCCGTCGTCTTATACAACTCGAATTTCCCATCCTGCGCCGCAGCCGCCGTGCGCGCCAATAGGCTCGAGACCTCTGCCTCCGTCATCGGCTTGAATGTCCGCACTGCTTCCATCGCCTGGTCCAGAATCTTCGTGCTGTCGATCCCCGTGATCTGCACCGCGATCGGCAGATTCAGGCAATAGTGCATCGCCTCAACCGGTTGCACCGTGCCGCTCTGCAAAATGAAATGATCCCCGTAGCACTTCATCCCCAGCGGCGCAATTCCCTCTTTCACCAGCACCGGCAGCACCTCGTGCGTAAAACTGCGGAAGTGCGCGTCCATCACGTTCAGCGGCATCTGCACCGTGTCAAAGTGGAAGTTGTGTTGCCGCGCCTCGTCGAGCATTCTCAGATGCACATACGGGTCCTTGTGTCCCGTGAACCCGATGAACCGCACTTTGCCCGCCTGCTTTGCCGCTAGCATCGCCTCCATCGCGCCCCCATCGGCAAAAATCCTGTCTGGATCCTCCAGCCGGATCACCTCATGAAACTGCATCAAGTCCACATGGTCCGTTCGCAGTCGCATCAGCGACTCGTCAATCTGCGCCGCCGCCGCGGTCTTCGTGCGCCCGTCAATCTTCGTCATCAGGAAGACCTTGTTCCTGTACCCATCGGCCAGCGCCTGGCCCATGCGCAGCTCGCTCACACCGTCGTTGTAATCCCAGCAGTTGTCCATGAAGGTGATGCCGCGGTCCACCGCCTGCCGCAACAACTGCACCGCCTCCGCGTCGGTCAGCTCCGGCTTGCCCAGGTGGTACCCGCCCATTCCAATCGCTGAAACGCGTTCGCCCGTCCGCCCCAGCGTGCGGTAGATCATCTCGCCCGAACGCGTCCCTCCCTGCCCCTCCTGCGCGGAAAGAAGTTGGCTGAGCATCTGCTGCGCTGCGGCAATTCCCGCTGCTGCGCCGGCGCTTTTAGCGAATTGACGGCGATCCATCGGCATCATCGATTTGCCTCCCTTGTCAGTTACAGCCGCCTCGTCGCCCGCGGCTCACTCATCCACTCAGTATCCGCGTTCCGCGCGAATTCCGACAAGGCCGTGCTTCTCGCGCCGGCAGCGCCTCCGTAATGTCGCTTCAAGGGTGCAAACGAATCAAATTTGCACACAAAAACAAGGGTCTCCCCTAGTTCAAACCCGTCTATGCAATGTGTCACGTTAATAGCGGATGCGTTCTAAATCCGAAATAAAGCTGGAAAAGCAATATTACTTTCTCCCATCAGGGGGTTCTTATGCCTGGGTCTCTCTTTACACACCGCTCAAACTCAGACGGCACCACCGATTCCATCTGCAATAAGTGCTTCACCACAGTGGTCACCGCCATTGGCGAAGGCGAACTCTCCCGCGCCGAAAAGCTCCACGTCTGTGATCCGGCCGTTTTGGAGTACTGGAGAAAACTGCGCGACGAACGCCAGCAGGTTTCCAGCCATCGCAATCAGCTCGACTGTGCGCCGCCGGGTGCGGCCGCGTAACTCCGGCGCCCGTACTATGTCGCCTCACATCTCGCGCTCAGCGCGCCGCCTCTGGCAGTTCGGAGTAGTGTACGTGCACCAGGCGCCATCTCCCTGCCTCGCGCCGATAGATCTGCGTCTCCACGCCGCGTGTCGTCACCGTCGATCCATCCTTCCGCAGCGTCGCATGAAAGATCCAGTGGAACTCTGACCATGCCGCGTCGCCCTGCACGTGCACCGCCACGTCGTCGATGAGCAGATCGCGCGTCGAAAACTGCCCGCCCATCGCTTTTTCGAAGACATTCTCCTCGATCGCCTGAAATCCTCGCTCTTCTCCCTGCGGATAAATGAACGAAACCTCTGGCGAACGCGACCATATCTCCCCCAGCAGCTCCAAATCGACAGTGTTCACCGCCCTCGCATAGCGATGAAGCAGCCGATGAATGGCCAGCACATCGGCGGCGGGCCCGCTATCAGCCTGCGCCACTGCGCCGGCTGGAACAAGCAGCATCACAACAAGCAGCAAAATCCGCATGGGCATAGTTGGCTTCCATTCTAGCCCCGCAGCCGCCTCGTCATCACAACCTTCTTCCAGAACAGGATCTTTTCAGAACGTAGTCGTCAGTCGAAGGAACCCGCTGCGCGGCGGCCCGATCGCATTCCCTGAGAACAACCCGCCAAAATCGATCACATCGAGAACATTGGACAGGTTCTCTCCGTCCGCCTGAAGCTGCACATTCACTCGCTCCGATTTGTAAACATCTGCTCCCGCTGAAGCGCTGACCAGGAACGCAGGTTCGATGCGCCCGCGACGGAAGTTGATCCGGTCCAGCACCTGTTGCCCGTACTCGGCCGGTACCGTCGCCGGTTGTGCATCGAACTGAAACGCCCCCCGAGACATCTGAAAAGCCACCAGGGCGAAGCGGTTCTGAAACGGGGTATCCTGAGATCGTCTGCAAAGCACATCTAAATCGGGGCACAAGAAATTGAAGACAACGTGGGCAGGCCTTGTAAAGCAGCGCGCGATTACTGCCGGATTCATTTTGATCCTGACCTTTCCCGGTCATGCAAAATTACACGCGCAAAACGTAAGCTGGTCAGCCTACGGCGGCGCCGACGGCGATCACTACTCGCGCGTTGCCCAGATCAATCGCGCCAACATTCATCGCCTCACCCAGGCCTGGGTCTATGACACCGGCGAAAAAGGCGACATCCAGACCAATCCCGTCATCATCGGCCGCACGCTGTACGCCTTCACGCCCAAACTGAAAGTCATCGCCCTCGATGCCTCCACCGGCAACCTCAAATGGAAATTCGATTCCGGCATCGCCTCAACCCAGCCTGGCCGCGGAGTCGCTTACTGGACTGACGGCAAGGACGAGCGCATCTTCGCCGGCGTCATGAATTACCTCTATTGCCTCGATGCCCGGACCGGCAAACCTATATCCAGCTTTGGCGAGGACGGCCGCATCGATCTTCGCAAAGGCCTCCGCGAGCCCTGGCAGAAGCAATCCATCGCACTCACCACGCCGGGCAGCATATACAAGGACCTCATCATCGTCGGCGGACGCAACCCTGAAGTCCATCCCGCTCCGCCAGGCGATATCCGCGCCTTCGATGTCCACACCGGCGCGCTGCGCTGGGTCTTCCACACCATCCCGCGCCCCGGCGAGCCCGGCTACGACACTTGGCCGCCCG
Organism: Occallatibacter sp.; assembly: GCA_035935755.1. GTDB lineage: Bacteria > Acidobacteriota > Terriglobia > Terriglobales > Acidobacteriaceae > Telmatobacter. Next base: position 264,903 of record DASYWU010000018.1, read on the forward strand.
ACGCATGGAAGAATGCCGGCGCCGCCAACGACTGGTCCGGCATGACCGTAGATGCAAAGCGCGGTATCGTCTTCGTGCCTACAGGTTCCGCCGTCATGGACTTCTACGGCGGCGACCGCATCGGCGACGATCTTTACGCCAACTGCATCCTCGCCCTCGACGCCTCAACCGGCAAACTCCTCTGGTATTTTCAGGGCGTTCATCACGACCTCTGGGACCGTGACTTCCCCACACCGCCCGCCCTCTACACCCTTCACAAGAACGGCCACTCCATCCCCGCGCTCGCGCAGATCACCAAGCAAACCTACGTCTACCTCTTCAATCGCATCACCGGCGCGCCGCTCTTTCCTATTCACGAGCATCCCTTTCCGCCCAGCACTGTCCTCGGCGAAAAGACCTCGCCCACCCAGCCAGTGCCCGATGCCCCCGTCCCCTTCGGCCGTCAACAGCTCACTGCCGACATGCTCACTAACCGCACCCCGGAAGCACACGCGTGGGCCCTCGACCAGTTCAGCAAAATGCGCAGCAATGGCCAGTTCTATCCCTTCGCCGTCGGCCAGCAAACGATCGTCTTGCCCGGCTTCGACGGCGGCGGCGAATGGAGCGGCCCCGCCATCGATCCCGCCAGCGACACGCTCTTCGTCGGGTCAACGGAAATGGCCTGGCTCGGCGGCCTCATTCCCGTCACTTCCGGCGCCAGTCCCGGCGAAGCCATCTACCAACAGCAGTGCGCCATCTGCCACGGCATCAGTCGCGCCGGCGCGCCGCCCACCTTTCCTTCACTCATCGATGTGGAGCAGCGCCTCGGCAGAGCGAAGATCATCGATCAGATCCATCACGGCACCGGACGCATGCCGGCCTTCCCCAACCTCGACGACGCAAAAATCGCTGCTCTCCTCGACTATCTCCGCACTCCCGTCGACGCAAGCACCGCAATATCCACAAGCTCCTCAGCGCCCGATTACACCTTCACCGGCTATCGCAAATTTCTCGATCCCGATGGGTATCCCGCCATCGCTCCGCCCTGGGGCACGCTCAACGCCCTCGACCTCAAAACCGGAACGTATCTCTGGCAAATTCCCCTCGGCGAATACCCCGAGCTCGCAGCCAGAGGCATGAAAGACACAGGCTCCGAGCTCTACGGCGGACCCATTGTCACCGCCGGCGGCGTGCTCTTCATCGGCGCCACTGTTTACGATCGCAAATTCCACGCGTTCGACCCACGCACCGGCAAGCTGCTCTGGGAAACCGTTCTGCCCTTTGCCGGAATCGCGACCCCGTCCACTTACATGGTCGCCGGCAGGCAATACGTTGTCATCGCCGCGAGCGGCGGCCGCGACCCCAAAGGCCCCGTCGGCGGCGAGTACATCGCCTTTGCCTTGCCGCAGCACAGAAAGCAGTAGCGCGATGCGCTCCCTCACGTTTCGCGTGGGGAACAATGACTGGCCAATGTTGACCCATCGGGAGCATACTACTCGTGAAAGAGAGGCGAGGTAAATCGCATGAATTCGAATTTCTCTCGCAGGGATTTTCTCGGCGCCGTGGGCCTGGCCGCCGGCGCAACCATTGTGAGCCCCGCGCTGGCTTCGGCTCTTAACCCATCCTCCAGCCGCGTCGCCATCGGCGCGTGCCCGGAGTACGACCGCCGCGTTACAGAAGCCCTCTCCACTATGTTTGACCAGCTTGGCGGCATCCAGAAACTCGTCCAGGGTAAGACCGTATCCATCAAGCTCAACATGACCGGCCCGCCCAACGACAAGCTGAACTCCATGCCCACTCAAATGACGCATTGGGTGCACCCGCAGGTGATTGGCTCGTTGGTCACGCTGCTCGGCAACGCCGGCGCAAAGCGCATCCGCCTGCTGGAAAGCGCGCCCATCGGTTCCCGCCCACTCGAGGATTTCATGATCTCTGCGGGCTGGCAGCCGCAGGACTTTGCCCGCGCCGCATCGCACGTCGAATTTGAAAACACCAATTTCCTCGGCAGCGGCAAGGAGTATGCGCGCTTCATGGTGCCCGGCGGCGGATTGATGTATGCAGGCTACGACCTCAATCACTCCTACCGCGACACCGATGTCTTCGTCTCTCTGGCCAAGCTGAAAGAACACCGCACCGCCGGCGTCACCCTCTCCATGAAGAATTGCTTCGGAATCACCCCTTGCACCATCTACAGCAACGAGGCGCCTGAAGACGAGCCCAGCATCGTGCCCCGCGGCTATCGCTCGCCCATGCACTCAGGTTCCCGCACACCCCCCAAGAGCGCCCCCCAGCCCGTGGTCCAATCCACCGACGCCGGATTCCGCGTGCCCCGCATCACCGCCGACCTCGTCACAGTAAGGCCGATCCACCTCGCCGTCATCGATGGCATCTACACCATGACCGGCGGCGAATTGCCCAACCAGTCCGCAACCTGGCATCACACCGCCGTTCACCCCGGCCTGCTCATCGCCGGCCTCAACTGCGTATCGACCGATGCCGTCGCCACTTCAGTCATGGGATTCGATCCCATGGCCGACCGTGGAACTCCACCCTTTCAGAAATGCGACAGCACCTTGCGCCTCGCTGAGCATGCAGGGGTAGGCACGCGCGATCTCTCCAAAATCGAAGTCGCGGGAATGCCCATTTCCAAAGCCCGTTTCCGCTACCCGCCGCTCAATCACTTCGCCGTCTGATCAACCCCCACCACAGCTCCGTGCCCCATCCTTGCGACTTCTTTCTGTCGCAAGGGTGGGATGGATCTCCTTCCGTCCCGTTCCCTAAAGCGTCACACCCGATCAGATCTGCTCTAATGATCGCGGCGTAAAATTCTCGTCTCAATCCGTTCCCAGGGGTCCCCAATGCCGATCGAACGCCGCCATTTCATCAAGTCTCTTGCCGGAGCAAGCGCGCTCACACTCCTTCCCCGATTCAGCGCAGCCGAAGAACAAGTCGCACGCGCCACGCGCGCCATGCCCGCGCCCCGCATCAAGGACATCCAGGTCATCGAGTGCGAACCGGAAGGCGTCCGCCTCACCGTCGTAAAAATCCTCACCGATCAGGACGGCCTCTACGGCTACGGCTGCGCCACTTTCACCCAGCGCGCCGATCTCGTAAAGCCCGCGGTGGAGCTTTACCTCAAGCCCTTTCTCCTCGGCAAAACCACCGATCGCATCGAAGACATCTGGCAATCCTGCAATGACAGTTCCTATTGGCGCAACGGGCCGGTTCTCAACAACGCCATCAGCGGCGTCGATCAGGCGCTCTGGGACATAAAGGGCCGCCAGGCCGGCATGCCTGTCTACCAGCTCGCCGGCGGCAAATGCCGCGAAGCCGCCGACACCTACGCCCACGCCAGCGGCGCCGAATTCGAAGACGTTGTCGAGGATGCGCGCAAATATCTCGCTCAGGGCTTCCGCAACATCCGTGTCCAGGTCGGCCTTCCCGGCATGGCCGGCTACGGCTCACAGCACAAGAACGTCGCCCGCCCCAAGGCGCTCCACGACCAGCCGCTCTTCGACCGCGAGGCCCAGTTCCGCCGCGCCCTCAAGCTTCTCGAAATCTGCCGCCGCGAGCTCGGCGAAGAAGTCCAGCTCCTCCACGACATGCATGAACGTCTCTCGCCCAACGAAGCTGTCGAGTTCTGCAAACAAGCCGAACCGTTCCACATGTTCTTCCTCGAAGACCCGCTCTCCCCGGAAGACATCGCGTACTTCCGCCAGATCCGCGAGCAGTGCTCCACTCCTCTCGCCATGGGCGAGCTCTTCAACAACCCCCACGAATGGCAGCCGCTGATCGCAAACCGCCTCATCGACTACATTCGCGTGCACGTTTCCCAGGTCGGCGGATTCAGTCCGGCGCGCAAAATTGCCATCCTCGCCGAGCAGTTCGGCGTCAAAACCGCCTGGCACGGCCCCGGCGACGTTTCGCCTGTCGGCCACATGGCAAACGTCACCCTTGACCTCGTCAGTTACAACTTCGGCATCCAGGAATACACTCCCTTCAACCAGAGAACGCAGGCCATCTTCCAGGGCTGCCCGGAAATGCGCGACGGCTATCTGTGGGTCAGCGAGAAGCCGGGATGGGGCATCGAAGTCGACGAGAAAGAAGCCGCCAAAGCTCCCTTCACTCATGGACGGCTCAACGGCGGCTGGGGCGAAATTCGTCTTCCCGACGGCACTGTCATCAAGCAGTAAGCCGGACTCAACTGAAACAGCGCCGTCCCACCGCTGCGCCCGTAACCGGCGCTTCCTCCGCGACGGGGCGGTGCTTCGACAAGCTCGATTCGAACTCGAATCTTCACCTCCATTGAAAGCCAGCGCAGCGCGATTTCCCAGCCTGGGAAACAGAACCGGAAACACCTAGCGGCGGCGAAGAAAAATCCTTGACAAAGTTACCTGGACCGTAGTGTAGTGGGACCTGACCAATCCGTAGCAGAAAAACCTCCAACTTTTGTTGTAGTGAAGGCTCATTATTCCGTTTTGTTCTAAGAGGAGGTCTCTGTGAACTTTTGGAGAGGTCAGCGTTTCCTTTTCCTCGTTTGTCTTTTAGCAGCCAGTGCAATTCCAGTTAGCGCTCAAGGCATCTTTGCCACCCTGACAGGAGTCGTGTCAGATCCCTCGGGCAGTGTTATCCCTAACGCCAAGATCATGTTGACGGATGCGCTCTCCGGCTCCAGCCGCCAGACCGTGTCCAACGCTCAGGGTTACTACACCTTTGCTTCGGTTCCTGTAGGCAGTTACAACCTGGCCGTGGACGCAAAGGGCTTCAAAAGCTTCAAAGCCTCCGGTATAACCTTGGGCGGCGGTGAGCAGCGCAACATGAACGTCCAGCTTGCCGTGGGCCAGACCACCGAGCAGGTCGAGGTCAGCGCCGCGAATGAAGGCATTGACATTGCCACCACTGACTCAGGCGAAAAAGCCTTCGCCCTAGATACCAAGGAGTTACAAAACTTCACCCAGGTGGGAAGCAACGCCGCCGAATTTATCAAGATCGCTCCCGGATTCGGTATCTCCAACGGCACCCAGAACAAGTCGAATTACAACGGCGCCACCATTGGAATCAACGCCAATGGCGATTCCGGCAGCCAAAGCCCGCTCAATGCGGCTTACTCCTACAACGGCCTGCCTCAGAATTCGCTGGACATCGTCGCCGACGGAGCGCACGTCTCCGATCCCGGCTGCAACTGCGACACGCCGGTGAACCCTAACTCCGACTTCCTGCAGGAATTCAAGCTCCTCACTTCCAACTTCAGCGCCGAAGATCAGAAGGGCCCCATCCTCATCACTTCGGTGACCAAGGCCGGCGGCTCGCAATTCCATGGAAATGCCTTCTTCTCCGCACGCAACCATTCCCTCAACGCCAATGACTGGCTGAACAATAACAGCGGAGTTAAGCAGCCGGCGAACGTCTATTACTATCCGGGTGCGTCGCTCGGCGGCCCAGTCATCATTCCCGGAACCGGCTTCAATAAGTCCCGCCAGAAACTCTTTTTCTTCACCGGCTTCGAGTACTTCTACCAGATACTCGATACCGGCCTGCTGCGCGCCACCGTGCCCACAAGCCAGGAACTGGGCGGCGACTTCTCCGATGCTTCCGTAAATGCCGAGGGCGGCCTCAATTCCCAGGGGAAGCTGGTGACCGCGTCCGGCAAAGCGCCCGGCACGCTGACGCAGGCGGCTAGAAACGAGTTCGGCGGCACCACCATCCATACCTGCACGGGCACCCCGGACGGTTCCTGCATCGATCCCAACATGCTGGCGCTGGCCAAGCTCTATCCCAAGGCCAACATAGACCCCAACACGACTCAGGGTTATAACTATACCCAGGCTGAGGTCTTCAATCAGAACAATCGGCAGTGGACCATCCGCACCGACTGGAACGTCAGCGACAACACCAAGGTATTTGTCCGCTATAACTACCAGCGCGAAGTTCAGCAATTCCCCGTAGGCCTGTGGTGGCGCAATGGCGATCAGGTACCCTACCCCACCGCCATCGAAGGCAAAAACAAATCGGATTCCATCACCGGAACGCTAACTCACGTCTTCAGCCCGACGATGACCAACGAGACGGTTATGGCTTATACATATGTAGGCTTCCCCAATGTCTTCGCCGATCCTTCCAAGGTTGATCGCAGCAAAGTCGGCTACGGCTACGCCGGATTGTTCAAGAACAAGGTCTCGCAGATCCCTTCGTTCGGCAACTTTGGTCCCAGCGAAGCGGCCCTGGTCTTCAATCCCGGTGGTTTCGAAGCCGGTGGCCCGTCCGCAGGCCTCTACGCAGACAAGTGGATGCCCAGCGTAAGCGACACTTTGACCAAGGTTCTCAATAAGCACACTCTCAAGGCCGGCTTCTTCTACGAATGGATTCGCAACGCCCAGCCGGCGAACAACAATACCAACGGTGCATCGTACGTCTCCGTCGGCAACACCTACAGCTGGGGTAATGAGTATGCTGATCTGCTCACCGGCAATCTCAACGAGTATCAGGAGACAAATTTCAACCGCATCAACGACATTCACTACGGCACCACCGAATTCTTTGTCCAGGACTCCTGGAAAGCAAACCAGAAGCTGACAGTCGAATTCGGCCTGCGATTCAGCCACTTCCAGCCGTGGATCGACGGTCTGGGCTTCGGCTATTCCATCTTCGACACCTCGGCCTACGCAGACAACTGCGCATCGGCTCCGACTTTCTGCGGCTTTGAGTGGCATGCCAGAAATTCCTCCGTTCCCGTAGCGGGATTCCCAACTCGGACAATGTTCTTCCAACCCAGGTTCGGAGCGGCATACGATCTTTCAGGGAATGGTAAAACCGTGCTGCGCGGCGGTTGGGGCCGCTTCTACTATCACTCGGGCCAGTTCACCAATGGCTTGGATGCCTCAGCCGGTGTCGCTACCGCCGACATCAAGCCAAACAACTGGGTGGGTGGATCAGGCTGCCCGACCAATAGTGGCGGCGCGCCTATGTTCGCCTCCTATCTGTCGTGTATTAATCTCTCTGCCACTCCGGCAAGCCCGGCCGCGGTCGATGGGAAAGACAATAATCAACCCTACACCGATAGTTGGAGTTTCACCGTCGACCGGACAACTCCGTGGCGGGGATTGTTGGAGGCGGGCTATGTGGGAAATCGCAGCCGCGAACTGCAGAATACCGCCGGCGGCGCGGGCAGCAACATCAACCTCGTCAAGCCTGGCTCAATCACGACCGCTACAACCACGAATCCGGCAACTGCAAACCCGAACCCATTCCGCCCCTACCCCGGATATGGCGATCTCAACCTTGCCACCAACAATCTTTACAGCAACTACAACTCGCTGCAGTTAAGCTGGACCCGCACCGCCGGCCTGTACACGATTTCAGCAAACTACACCTGGCAAAAGGCTCTGGGCATCATTTCGCCCACAGTGGATCCGTTTAATCTGGCTGCCAATTATGGGGCGCTGCCCACCGATCGCCGGCAGTTGTTCAACGCTGCCTATTCCATCAACGTCGGCAGCCCGCTCCACAGCAACCATTTCGCCAATGGGCTGGTAAACGGATGGCAGTTCTCGGGTGTTACCCAACTGGAGAGCGGCGCCAACCTCACCCCGTCCGGAGCTTACAACTCCAACACCAGTTTCAACCTCTCATACACCTGTGTTGCCACGGACGCGGAGAAGGCAAACGGGCAGCTCTGCCCGCAATCAGCCGCGATTATCCCTGGTTCTGTCAGCGAGGCAAACCCCACGGGCATTGCCATCAACAACCAGTCGATTCTTGGGACCAACGCCCAACAGCTCAACCCCGTTGTAACTTGCAATCCGAAATCGCACTTGGGCTCCCATCAGTTCGTCAACGGGGCCTGCTTCGCGCCGAACCTCGCTGTCGGCCAAAATGGTCCGAACATGCTGCCCGCTGTCTACGGCCCCGCGTTCTTCGATTCCGATCTTGGGTTGTTTAAGAACTTCCGCATGACGGAGAGCAGGCACCTGCAATTCCGCATACAGGCCTACAACTTCCTCAATCACCCGCTGTGGTCGTTCCCGAACGGCAGCAATCTGACCCTGCAATTCCAGCAGGATCCGGTGACCCAGCAAATTACTCAAGGCAATTCGGCCTTCGGCAAGACCACACAAAAGCAAGGCCAACGCATAGTGGAGTTCGAATCCAAGTTCTACTTCTAGTCAACCGGGCTTTAATCGGACACCGAATCATGGGGATGACATCTCGCGATTCCTTTATGATCTTCACCTGAGGGAATTGCTATGCGATATGTCATCCTCATTCTCTTTTCCAGCATGGTCGCGCTGGCGCAGACTCCATCCCCTCAGGCCCTGGTCCAGGACGCCATCCAGCAGCAGCGCGCCGGCCATCTCGAAGCCGCAGTAACTGAGTATCGCCAGTTCCTGAAACTCCGCCCTGACGCCACCGCGATCCATTCCAATCTGGGCGCAGCCCTGGCCGGCCTCGGCAGGTTCGAAGAAGCCATCTCCGAATATCAGATCGCGCTCAAGCAATCTCCCGAACTGGCCGGCACCCGCCTCAATCTCGCCCTCGCCTACTACAAAATGGGTCGCTTCAGTGAAGCCACGCCGGAATTGGAACGCGTTCACAAGGAATCTCCCACCGATCATCAGGCCGCCCTCCTGCTCGCCGACTGCTACCTCCGCATGGGCCGCGATGACGATGTCATTCGTGTGCTCGAGCCGGAGGAAAAGTCATATCCCGATGACCTCGCCGTCGCCTACATGCTCGGCACCGCGCTTATCCACGCCAAGCGTGTGCCAGAAGGTGAGGTCCTCGTCGACCGCATCCTGCGTAATGGCGACTCAGCCGAAGCCCACCTGATGCTCGGCGAGGCACGAATGAATATTTCCGACTTCGCCGGAGCCCGCGCGGAGTTCGCCAAGGCGGTGGCGCTCAATCCCAAGCTCGGTGATGCGCACGCCCTCTACGCCAGATCATTGATGATGACCGGAGATTCCGATCTCTCCGCCAAAGAGTTCAGAGCCGCCCTCACTTATGAGCCCTATAACTTCGACGCTAACTTGCAACTCGGCGCCGCGGCCCGCCTGCAGGAAAACTATAAAGAGGCCGAAACCTACTTACTCCGCGCCCAGGAAACTCGCCCGGACGATCCCGGCGTTCGCTACCAGTTAGCTCTCGTCGCCATCGACCAGAGCAAGTTGGACGACGCCCGCCGCACCCTTGAATCCTTGGTAAAGCAGTATCCGCAGTTCACTGAAGCTCATGTCTCTCTCGCTCTCGTTTATTACCGGCTCAAGCGGCCCGACGACGGCAAGCGCGAGCGCCAGATCGTCCTGAAGCTGACCGCGGAAGCCCAGGCCAAACAACCCGGCGTCCATCAGCAATAGTTACAGAACCAGGAAATACCTCGGCACTTCGTACTCGGCTATGAACGTTCATGCAAGACGTATTGCCTTCGTCTTAAGTCTCCTTCTCTCCGCGGCGGCTTCCGGTCAGCGGGCTCAGATAACTCCCGCCGACTGTCAGGACTGCCATTCCCAGGCAGCGACGCAACCCTCCACGACCATGGGACACGCGCTCGAAACTGTAGAAAAGTCCACCGTCCTCACCTTGCACCCTGTCCTTTCAGCAGCCATCGGCAAGTACAGCTACCGCATCGTCCGCAATCACAATCAGAGTCTTTACTCGGTCACCGACGGCTCGCGCACCATCTCCATGCCTGTCCGCTGGGCCGTCGGCGCCAGCTTTGCCATCGGCCAGACCTACATCCTGGAAAAAAACGGCAAGTTCTACGAGAGCCGCGTAAGCTGGTTTCGCGAGCTGAAAGGCCTTGGCCCCACCTTGGGCAGTCAGAACATCGCACCGGCCAATCTCGATGATGCCGTGGGCCGCCTCATGAGTCACGACGACCTGGTTCAATGTCTTGCCTGCCATTCAACCAATGCCGTTTCCAGGCAAAACCTTACCTTGCAGACCATGGTGCCCGGTGTACAATGCGGACACTGCCATGGTGACCTTGCCAAGCATCTTTACGACCAGATTGGTTCCACGTTCGCTTCCCAACAGTTGCCCGGACAAGCCTTTTCACTGAAGAGTCGATCCGCGGAAGATGTCGCCGACTTCTGCGGCAACTGTCATCGGACCTGGGCCCAGATTGCTTCTCAAGGCAACCCCAGCATCGCCAATGTTCGCTTTCAACCCTATCGCTTGACCGAGAGCCAGTGCTTTGACCCGGACGATCCGCGCATCAGTTGTCTCGCTTGCCACGATCCCCACAAGGAGGTCGATTCGCGCCCCGCAGACTACGACGCCACTTGCAACGCTTGTCACGCCGGCGGAAAAACTGGCGCGAAAACTTGCCGCGTCTCTAACTCCGGTTGCGTCACTTGTCACATGCCCAAGCTCGAATTGCCCGGCGGACACTTCCGCTTTACCGACCATCGCATCCGCATCGTAAAACCAGGCGAGCCATATCCCGGGTGACAAACTGTCGCAGATACGGAGACTTAGTCCATAAAGGAGCAGAGGTTCTTATTCTGATCACACTCACAACATGGTTCCTATAACTCACTCCAGGCGAAGCTTTCTCAAGGCAGCGGCGGCCGGGGCCGCCAGTTTCCTGCAATTCCCCCTGCTCGCCCAGTCTTCCGGCCGGCAACCCCTTTTTATTGAAGTACCGCCCTCTCAATCCGGCATTTTGTGGACCCACGAAAATGCCATGTCGCCCAGTCGCTATCTGCCCGAAGCACTCGGGCCTGGCTGCGCTTTCCTGGACTATGACAATGACGGCTGGATGGATATCTTCCTCGTCAACAGCGGCCCATGCGATTTTTGGACGCCACCCAAGCCCATCCGCAACGCGCTCTACCACAACAACAGAGACGGAACCTTCACCGACGTAACTGAGAAAGCTGGCGTCCAGGGAGCCTACTTTGGGATGGGCGTCGCTGTCGGAGATTATGACAATGACGGCTGGCCGGACATCTTTGTCACCGCATATGGCAAGTGCATCCTCTATAAGAATAATCACGACGGCACCTTTTCCGACGTAACTGAGCATGCTGGCTTGGCTACTCCCGGGTGGACCACCAGCGCCGTGTGGTTCGATTACGACGGAGATGGCTTGCTCGACCTTTTCATCTGTAGTTTTGTCAATTACACCGGCAAGCATAAGCTCGAGTGCGGAAATAACCAGATCGGCCGAAATTACTATTGTGTGCCCCGCGTCTTCCTGCCGACACCCAGTTACCTCTATCACAATAATGGCAACGGTACATTTACCGACGTCACTGCAGGAACCGTCATTGCCACCACACTCGGCAAAGGCCTTGGCGTGGTGGCAACCGACATCAATAACGACGGCCGCATGGATCTCTTCGTAGCTAATGACACCGTGCAGAATTTTCTCTACGTGAATCGCGGACCGGGTGCGAATGGCCATTGGAATTGGGATCAGATCGCACTGCAGGCAGGAGTCGGATTCAGCGAAAGCGGGCGCCCTCGGTCGGGCATGGGCGTCGACTCGGCCGATGTGAACGGCGACGGATGGCAGGATCTCTTTGTCGCCAACGTCGACCATGAGCGCTATTCGCTTTACCTGAATGACAAAGACGAGACCTTTACCGACGCAGCATTTATCAACGGTGTGGCCGATGACACCCGGCTTATGAGCGGCTGGGGACTCAAATACTTTGATTACGACAATGACGGTCTGATCGACCTGATTCTCGCCAACGGACACCCCGATGACATGATCGGTCTTTACTCTATCCAGGTAACCTACAAAGAACCATTATTGCTTTACCACCACAGCCGAGATGGCAAACTGCACAACGTAAGCCGCACCGCCGGTCCGATTTTTAAAAAGGATTTCGCCGCGCGCGGCCTTGCTGTCGGAGACTACAACAACGATGGCGCCCTCGACGTGCTTATCGGTATCAACGGTGGCGCGCCGGAACTTCTCAGAAACAATGCGGCGGCTGGCAATAACTGGCTGGGAATTAAACTCGAAGGAGTTACCTGCAATCGCGACGCTATCGGCGCTCGGATTCTTTGGACTGCGGGTTCCAGAAATGGGCGTCGCCTCAAAAAATCAGGTGGCAGTTACTTGTCAAGTCACGATCCGCGCGAGATACTTGGCCTCGGTAAAGCTACTCACATCGACAAACTGGAGATTCACTGGCCCGCTCCAAGTAAGCGCGTCGATACGCTCACTAACCTTGCTCCAAACCGGTATATTCGCATAGTCGAAGGCAAAGGCATTGCCTCGAGTTAGTTTTTGTCCGGCTGCTGTTGTGCAATTGAAACTTCATCTCATTCGTTCGTCTGTCAAAAAAGGGAGGATTCATGGAAAATCGAGTTACAAGTGGTTTGTCGCGCAGAGGATTTGTGGGCGCGCTTTCGGGAATGGCAGCCGCAACGGCCCTCTCCGCACAGCAGGCTTCATCTATACCTGCCACCAGGCGCGCCGGAAATGGATCCATCAAGATCACTGACCTGAAGTGTGCCATCATCGGCCGCAATCCTACCGTCCGCATCGTCACCGACCAGGGCATTTTCGGCTACGGTCAGGCCGAGTCGGCTAAACCCTATCTCAAGCCGATGGTGCTGTTCTATAGAGACTATCTCATTGGCGAAGATCCTACTGACATAGCCAGCATCATGCTCAAAATCCGCCGCATGGGTGCTTTCAAGCCATGGGGCGCGGCAGTCAGCGCCATTGAGATCGCGCTCTGGGATGTCGCTGGCCAGTTCACAGGATTGCCGGTCTACAAACTCCTCGGAGGAAAAATCCGCGACCGTGTACGTCCCTATGGAAACACTGAAAACAACGCGCCCGGCATGGACCCGCGCATGCCCCAGGACTATGCCGAGTTAGTAGCAAAAGTGAAGGAAGCAAAAGAAGGCTACACGCTCATCAAAGCTCCCGTCGCCTTCCACAACACCGCCATGCTCACTGCCGTACCCGGCTCCTGGTATGGCAGGCAGTGGGAAAGACCTGGTTTGTACGAGGATCGCGGGCTGCTCACGGAACGCGGCTTCAACCATGTCGTCGCCTGCGTTGAAGCCATGAAGAAGGTCCTCGGTGATGAAGTCGGCCTCGCCCTCGACTGCGGCCCAGGCTGGGTAGTGAAAGATGCCATCCGCTTTGCCCGCGCTCTGGAACCGATGCACATCACGTGGCTCGAAGACCTGATCACCGGCGACTACACGCCCTACCCCAATGCTCAGGTCTTCAAACAGGTCACTGACAGCACCTCGACGCCGATTCACACCGGCGAAGAAATCTATCTCAGGGAAAACTGCAAGGACCTGATCGAGACTCAGGCCGTGAACGTCATCGGTGTCGACCCCGAAGACGTCGGCGGAATCGCGGAACTGAAGTGGATCGCCGAATACGCCAATCTCCACGGCATCCTCATCGCGCCGCACGGAATCTTCGACGGGCTCTTCGGCGTCGCCGCGCAAGTGCAAATGGGCGCCACCCTGCCGCAAAACTATATCGCCTTCGAATATGCCAAGGGCCAGCCCGAATGGTGGTATGACATTGTGGAAGGCCTGCCCGATCCTATTGTCAAGAACGGCTTCATCGATGTCTGGGACAAGCCGGGACTCGGCATCACCTTCAATGTTCGCGCCGCCAAAGCTCGCCTCAAAGATGAAGACAAAGATTTCTTCGATTGAGAGATAATAAGCCAACTTCAGATTCCAAAGACAGACGCGGCCGCACGCCGCAAGCTAAGGAGAAATATCCATGGACGAGCAAGCAATGGATGGTTTTTCGCGCAGAGGATTTATGGGAGCGCTTTCCGGCGTCGCAGCGGCAACAGCGCTTTCAGCACAGGAAACTCCTGCCACGCCCGCGGCGCGGCGCACAGGCAGGGGATCGATCAAGATCACTGATCTTAAGTGCGCCGTAATCGGCCGTAATCCCACCGTCCGAATTGTCACGGATCAGGGAATTTCAGGCTACGGCCAGGCCGAAACCGCCAAGCCTTATCTGAAGCCCATGGTGCTTTTCTACAAGAACTATCTCCTCGGCGAAGACCCCACCAACGTCGCCAGTATCATGCTCAAGATTCGCCGCATGGGCGCGTTCAAGCCATGGGGCTCCGCGGTCAGCGCTATCGAGATCGCGCTCTGGGACATCGCCGGGCAGGTGGCCGGACTGCCGGTTTACAAGATGCTCGGCGGCAAACTCCGCGACCGCGTGCGCTGCTACGGCAACTCCATCAACAACGTCACCACCATCAGTCCCCGCACCCCGCAGGACTACGCCGAAATCGCCGCCAAGGTGAAAGAGGCAAAGGAGGGCTACACCCTCATCAAGCAGCCCATCGGCTACCACAATCCGGCGATGATGTCCTCCATCCCCGGCGCCTGGTACGACCAGCCGCGCAGCGGCCCGGCACACATGGACGCCGGCCTCATGACGGAGCGGGGCCTGGACCATTGCATCGCCTGCGTCGAAGCCATCAAGAAGGTTCTTGGCGACGAAGTCGGCCTGGCGCTCGACTGCGGCCCCGGCTGGGTGGTCAAGGACGCCATCCGTTTCGCGCGCGCTCTCGAACCCATGCACATCACCTGGCTCGAAGATCTCATCACCGGCGACTACACGCCTTACCCCAACGCCCAGGTCTTCAAGCAGGTCACCGACAGCACCTCCACTCCCATCCACACCGGCGAGCAGATCTATCTCCGGGAAAACTTCAAGGACCTCATCGAGACCCAGGCAGTAAACGTCATCGGGCCCGATCCGGAAGACGTCGGCGGCATGGCGGAACTCAAGTGGATCGCCGAATACGCCAACCTGCACGGCATCCTAGTCGCTCCTCACGGAATCTTCGACGGTCTCTTCGGGCTCGCCGCGGAAGTGCAGATGGGCGCGACCCTGCCCCAGAACTATATTGCTTTCGAATATCCCGTCGGCCAGCCCGATTGGTGGTATGACATCGTCGAGGGCTTGCCCGATCCCATCGTCAAGAACGGCTTCATCGATGTTTGGGACAAGCCCGGTCTCGGCATCAGCTTCAACATCCGCGCCGCCAAAGCACACCTCTCGGAAGAGGACAAGGACTTCTTCGACTAACCGCGAGGAGCCGCGATTCCGCGCAGCACGCATCTTCCAGGAAGGAGTGGTCGCAATGACACTCGATCTTTCGCGTCGAAATTTTCTCGTTCGCATGGGGAGTGCGACAGTCGCCTCCGTTCTTTCGCCTTGGTCCATTACCGCACACTGCGAGGAGAAGCCGTGGTGGCTCGGCGATGGCATGCCGCAGGAAAGCGCCGCCACGCCCAAAATCGCGTGCCCGATCGACCTAAGCGGCGGCATTACCGGCGACGCGATTCGCAGTGTCAAGCAACTCGGCGTCACCCACGTGCTTGCCGGCGGTCCTCGCATTCCCTGGACCGTCAGCCAGCTTCAGCCCCTCGTCGACCGCCTCAAGTCCCACGGCATTACTCTGGGCAACCTGATGATCGACGGTTTTCCCAACACGCTCTACGGCCGCACGGGACGCGACGAGGAAATTGACAAAATTCGCCAGTCAATTCAGGCGGCCGGCAAGGTCGGCTTGCCATTCATCGAATACAACTTCTACGCCCATCGCGCTATGGAAGGTTACTACGAAGAAACCGGCCGCGGCGGCGCTGGTCTTACCGGCGTTGATTTCGACCGCATGAAGAATCTCCAACCGCTCCCCAACGAAGGCGCGCGCACCCTCACTGAAATGTGGTCGAACATCACTTATTTCTTAAAGGCCGTCATTCCCGTTGCCGAAAAATCCAACGTCCGCCTCGCCCTCCATCCCAACGACCCGCCGTTCCCCCTCAGCCGGGGCTCGCAGCAAATCATGGCCACGCTCGATGGCTGGAAGCATCTCATTGAAATCGTCGACAGCCCGTCCAACGGCATCACCTTCGACTGCGGTGTGACCCGCGAGATGGGCGAAGACCCCGTCGCCGTCTGCCACTATTTCGGCAGCCGCGACCGCATCAACCACATGCACTTCCGCAATCCTCATGTAATCAAGCCCTACGTGAAATACGATGAGGGCTTCATCGATGAAGGCGACGTCAACATGTTTGCCGTCATGTGCGCGCTGCTCGACGTGAAATACACGCGCGAAGTCTATCCCGAGCATCCGCGCGCCCTCGACTACGACCGCAAGCGCGGTCCCATCCGGGGCTACCCCGGCGGCGGCGGCTACACCGGCGATGTCTATGACATCGCCTACGCCAAAGCCATGCTTCAGGCAGCGCTCGTCAGCCGAGAGCACAACTGACGCCGGCCGCCCGCCCCGCTGCTACTGCCCCGTTCTCGGCGGCGAGCGCCATTCACTTCCCGTGTCTTGCCGCCGCCCTGGCTTTTGCCTTCGACAGCAGGTCATCGAACTCGCTGCGCGGCATATTCAGTTTTTCCGGATGCGCGTCAATCCATTTCGCAAACGCATCGTATTTCGCATCGTCCCACCCGCCCTCAAACTGGCCGCCGTTCTTGGCCTGCTCGTTCAGTTCAAAATTGTATTCGTCGGTCAGCTCGGTAAATTCGGCTGAGCTGATCGCCTGCTCGGCAAGAATCGCCGGTACAAACACCACTCCCTGCCGCGGCTTGGCCACCACCAGGTCGCCCGGCAGCACCACGGCATGCCCTATCCGCACCGGAACGTTGATTCCCGTCAACCCCATGTCCGCCCACGCCGTGGGATCGTAGCCCTTGTACATGCCGTTGAAATTCGGAATCTCGCGCAGCTCCTCCTCATCGCGCACGCCGGCGTCAAAGATAAATCCCGCGTGCGTGTGCCCCGCAATCCCGTTGCCCAGGTTCGAGCCGATCAGCGTCCCATACTGAATCTTTCCGTAGCCGGCCGCGACATACACGTCTCCGTCTTGCAGTTCAGCGATCGGCCAGCTATTCGTCCCCGTAACCGTCCGCCCCTCCTCTTTTCCCTCGGCCAGGATAGCCTGCGTCATGTCCGGCCGCGTCGGCATATACTGCGCCGTCAGCGCCCGGCCGATAATCGGCTTGTCCATATGCAGCGCCTGCCAGTTCCCTTCGAACTGGCAATGGTAGCCGCGACGTTCCAGGTATTCCCACACATCTTCAATCGTCATTTTTGCCGCGCGCTTCAGCAGATCGTCCGGCAGCTTTGGCCGTCCATCCGGGAACCGCGGACCCTTCCAGTCCGATGTGTAAAAGAGAATCTGCTCGCGCGTCATCTTTACCTGCGCAAAGGCCGACATCCCGCCCGTCAGCATGCAGGCGATCAGAATTCCGAAAATTGCCCTTCTCATTGAGATAGTTCTCTCCTTCAGCGAGAGTTGCGTCCAACACTCGAAGCATCAGCGATCTTAGTAGACCATCGCTCCGCCATGTCAAGAGAAAACGAACCCGGCGAATCTAGGCAGCGACACTACACATTCGCGGGAATGCCCACCGGAAGAGCGGGAACCAGGCGGCCCTCACCCTCGGGCAGAATCCAGAAGCGGTCAGCGTCTTCGCGGCCCGCCAGAACGCGGCGCAGGTGCGCCGGGGGATCCTCGTGAGCGTCGTCGGCCAGCGCGAAGGTGCCGTAGTGGACGGCGACAGCATTGGCGGCCCCGAGCTGCGCGCGCACGTCGACGGCCTGATCCGGCGTCATATGTACCGGCCCCATGAACCACTGCGGCTTATAAGCTCCGATGGGCAGCAGAGCCAGGCGGATGGGCGAGAAGCGCCGGCCGATCTCGGCGAAGAAGTCGCCATACCCCGAATCTCCCGCAACATAGATATTGCCGGCGGAAGATTCGATCACCCAGCCGCACCACAATGTCCGGTTGCGGCGGAATGGTGAGCGCCCGGAGAAATGCTGCGCGCGTACGCAGTGGATGCTGCGGCCGTGCCAGCTTACGGACTGGCCCCAGTCCATCTCGTAAATATCGGAAAGCCCGCAGCGGCGAACCTGGCGCGCCACGCCCAGCGGGCAGAAGACGGCCGGCCGGTGCTGCCTGGCCAGTCGCTTCAAGGTGGGCACATCCAGGTGGTCGTAGTGGTCGTGGCTCAGTAAAACGGCGTCGATCGGCGGCAGATCCTCAAACTTTAGCCCAGGCTCGCGATGGCGCTGCGGTCCGGCAAAAGAAACCGGGCTGACTCGCCGCGACCACACGGGATCGGTGAGCAGGTTCAGCCCTTCTGTCTGCAGCAGGACAGTAGAATGATTGATCAACGTGACGCGGAGCGCGAAGCCGGCCACACGCTCCGGGGGCTTCGGTCCGGGAGTGGAAGGAATCCAGCGCGGCCAATAACCAGGCCGCCGGGTGCGAACCCACTTCAGAAGCTCGCGGAAGCCATGTTCCGCAACCCCGGGATTGAAGAAGCGGCCGTCACGACAGTGATTGATAGTAAGCCGGGAGTTGCTCTGCTGTTCCCGCGGAGTTTGGCTCATATATTGAGGATGCCTGACGCGCACGCCCGGACTCAAAGGAAGCATCTTCACTCGCCTCAACCGCGTTGATGAATTCCCGGAAAATGCGCTTTATCTTGAAAGCGTGCCCACAAGATCGAGGTCGATCGCAACGTCGTTATCCGCTTTCCAGATCAGGAAGCTCGGGTTCTTCAATCCCCACTGAACATAAGGCACCACAAAGTGAGCCTTGGCCGTTGCGCTGCCGCCGTCGAGATGCATCTGCACCGGCACCGTGATTTCATGCGGTGTTCCCAACAGAGTGAAGATTCCGCTTACCTGGATGGTCGAGTCGCCCGAACCTGCAATGACGCCCGCATACGATTTCGGCTCAAACGAAACCGTTGTGAACTGCTTCACCTTCAAAACATCCTTGTCCATCTTCTTATCGCGACTGCCGTTCCCCGTCTTGCCGCTGCCCGCGTCCACGGTGATCAGGCCCGACATTTTTGGCGTGCCGCGGTCAAACTCAATCGATCCCGATTGCACGTGAAACGTTCCGTTGACAATCTCGTGAGTTGTTTTCAGCGTCATCTTCACCTGGCTTGCATCGGGATTCACCACCAGCTTCTGATGCTGGGCCAACGCAGCCGGAGCGAGCATAACGCTGATGACGAAGGCTGCGAACAATCTCATTTACATCTCTCCTCTGTTGCGGGACGATTGGTTCAGCCGGCCACGGCGTCGGGAGCCACAGCCGCGTGCTGCGCAGCCACGCGCGTAAGCTTTGCCGTCACGCGCATTACCCCGGGCCACACCCGCAGGCAAAACGGCAACACCGCCCGCGCCAATGAGTTGTTCAAGCCACCGGCTGCTAACTCGGCGAGGCGCATCTGCGGCAGCAGTGCGGTTCTCAAGCGAGCCTGGAACACCGGCGCCGGCTCGCCCGCCACATACGCTGCCACAGCACAACGAGCAGTATGCAGCGCGATCGATATGCCATCTCCGGTGAAGGACGGGATGACCGCTGCCTGGTCGCCAATGCAATACAACCCGTCCTCCGTCGTCCGCCGGATATGCCCATACGGAATATGCGTAATCGCGATCGGCTTCTCCAGCAACGGCTCCGCGCCGGCAAGCCTCATCGCGAGGTGCGGGCAGTCCTCTTGCATCTTCGCCAGGAACTTCTCCCAGTGCAGCCCCCCGCGTGCCAGGTACCGCTGTTGCACCACCCAGCAGAGATTCGCAATACCACCTTCAACCGGCTGGATTCCCCCATAGCCTCCGGGATAAAGCATCAGCTCTGAGTTGCGCGCCAGCTCAGCCGCCTGCGCCGGCGCAAGCCGGTAATACATCTTGAAAGCCACCCATCGCTGAGGGTCTTTGGGACGCGCGTGCCCGCGAAGATCGTGCTTCCCGGTGGCGAGAAAAGCCGTCGGCGCTTGACCAACTGTGCCGTCGTCGAGCGTAGCTTGCCAGATGCCGCTCGCCGCGCGACTCAGTGCCTCAACGCTGCGGCCCCGCTCAACCCTCACCCCCGCGGCAATTGCCTCTGCGATCAGCGCTGTATCCAGCGTCTTCCGCGTAAGCGAAGCTGCAGGAAACGGCAACGGAGCTTCCGCCGCCCGCCCGGCCGCTGCCAGGCGAACGTTCTCCACCGAAACCGCCCCAAGCTCGGCTGCCTCGATCCCGAGCGCACGCAGATCCTCAAGCGCCTCTCCGCTCAGAAACTCTCCGCAGACCTTATGCCGTGGAGTGGGTTCTCGTTCGATCAGAGTGACGCTTCGTCCCTTGCGCCTGAGCGCGATTGCAGCGGCGCACCCGGCCACACCACCGCCAATGACGAAAACTTCATCTTGCCATCCAATCTGGTTGTAAGTGGGGTTTGTATCTGCTGGAATGGCGCCGTTCCTTTGGGGCATTCTGTTACCGATACTGCAAGAGTGATTGATGTAACTTGAAATCAATCAGATGGGGTCGGTGAGTTGGACGGACCCGCGCGAAGATAGTGAGCCGCCGCCTGCTTACTTAGTTCACTTATACCAGCCAGGTCCCTCACAGCAAAGGCCCCCTGCGCCATCACTAAGCGCGGCGAGTGGTCAGCTCGCGCCAGTTCAGGCCCAGCTCCACCAGAAGCAGCGACGCCAGTGTGAAAGCGATCACGCCCACCGCGGCGAAGCTGTCGCCCAGATGGCTCCAGTACCGCGGCCACAGATTCAGCACCCGGCTGGAAACGAAGGTGAACGTCACCGCGTAAGAACGAGCCATCCACTGCCGATGCTGGACGATCTGCCGGTTACGCGCCGTAATCAACGCCGCCGTAGTGCACACCATCCACGCGGCAGCCTGCATTGCAGTCCCCGGCAAGCCCGGGCGCCCGGCGGCCAGCGCAATCCCCGTGTAAGAGCCGATAAATACCGAAACCACGTACATCCGCCCCAGCACGCGATGGAATTTCAGGTAGCGCTGCCGAATCCGCGACGAGAACTGCACCGGCCCCGCCAGCAGCGCGAACATGCCGCATATTGTATGCGGAATCAGGAAGTGCCGATCGGCGATCACCTGCAGCCGATAGGCGTGGTACATGGGGTAATCGGCTATCAAAAAAACTTCTGATGTGATGAATACAAATAGCGTCGTAAGTCCCAGTGAGATCCAGAGAACAGTCTTAAATCGGGGCCGCCGCGAACGGGGCGCGAGCACAGTGGAAGACGCCATCATCTACCTCTCAGGATAGACGAAATAACGCATGCGATGTGGGCGAGGCGCACGGGAAACTTCACGTAGATAGCGCCTCACGCCGTCAGACGACCCTCATCCGTTGATTGCGTGGCTTCTCTTCGAAACTACTTCTCCAGCACCCGGACGTACTCAACCACTGCCTTGATCTGGGCATCGCTCAACTTACCTTGATAAGCCGGCATTTTGTTTTTGCCGTGCGTAACCGCCCCGATCAGTTCGGAATCCGAAGCTTTGACCAGAGCAGGATCTTTGAACGATGCCGCTTTCATCATCTTGCCGGCTGGCGTCGCGCCCAGCCCATCTGCGCCATGACACATGGCGCAACTTGACTTATAAGTGGCAGCTCCACTGCTCTGCGCGAATGCCGGAGTTACAACTGACGCTGCCAGAAAAAGCATTGCAATATGATTCAGTGATTTCACACCTTCTCCTTTGACACAACATTGCTTGATTGGATTTTTGAGTTCCGCAAGAGTATATCCCCAGGTTTGAAATGGGATGCTCCATTAGCGCTCAACCGTGGAGTGACTGGCGCCTTCACGTCGCGCTGAAGATTTCCTCGTCAGCGTCCGAAGCGCCTTGGAAACGAATCGCTTGCTCTGCAAATCCGCTCTCAGCAAAACGCGGACGGTTCGAAAACATGCATCGGTGATCGTCATCACATACGGGGCGGCCGAAGCCTCATAGCAGAGCAAAACAGGTGAGCAACATCATCCACCGCTTCGATTCGATCGTTAACCAACTTCCCGTGCCCCATCCTTCGCGCCGCCTTTTGCGCGAAGGGTGGGAAGCCTCCACTGCCTCCGTGCGCCGTAAACGATCCGGCCGAAAATGTTCTAACTCGACAAGCATTATCGAAACAGGCGTTTCGCAGCGCGACTCGGGTTCGCGCCGATCAGGACAGCAGATCGTACTCGCGCAGCTTGCGGTAAAGGTTCCGCTCGCTGATTCCCAGCACCTTTGCCGTGTTCCCGCGGTGTCCCTCGCAAGCCCCGAGTGCGGCAACGATGTGCGCCCGTTCCGCGGCCTCAAGCGACGCCGGCTGATGCGCCGCCGTCACCGGTTCAGTTCGCATCATCGCGCCCGAATTGCGCAGACTACCGGGAAGGTGTTCCGGAAGCACCGTTGAACCCTCGCACAGCACTAATGCGGCTTCCACCACATGCAGCAGCTCGCGCACGTTGCCCGGCCAGCTATGGCGTCGCAGCACTTGCAGCGCCTCGTCACTGAACCGTTTATTGGAGCCGAATTGGTGATTCAATCTCGCGGCAAACTGCTGCACCAGCAGATCGATGTCGCCCGTGCGCGCCCGCAGCGGCGGAACTTCAACTGCGATGGTGCTCAACCGGTAATAAAGATCCTCGCGGAACAGCCCCTTCCGCACCATCCCCGGAATGTCGCGATTGGTCGCGGTAATCACCCGCACGTCCACGTGAATTTCCCTGGTTGCGCCGAGATGCCTGAAAGTCGAACTGTCCAGCACCCGCAAAAGAGTTGTTTGCGTCGTCGGGCTGATCTCGCCGATCTCGTCGAGAAAAATCGTTCCGCCGTCCGCCACTTCGAACAGTCCGGGCTTGGCTCGGTCGGCACCCGTGAACGCTCCGCGCTCGTGCCCGAACAATTCGCTTTGCAGAAGGTTCTCCTGCAGCGCCGCGCACTCTACCACCACAAAGGGCTTCGCGCTTCTCAGGCTGTGCGCGTGGATCAGCTTGGCCACGCGTTCCTTGCCCGCGCCGGTCTCGCCCATGACCAGCACCGCCGTATCGCTCGGGGCCACTCGATAAATGACATTCATCATGCGGCGAAACTCCGGGCTCTCCCCGATAAACGAGCTCTCGAGATTCGGCGGCGTCAATCCCCGCTCCAGCAGATTTGCCCGGCGACGCAGAGCGCGGCGTTCCAGCGCGCGTTGAATCCGGACATCCAGCTCATCCAGCGGGCACGGTTTCACTACGTAATCGAATGCGCCGGCGCGAATGGCTTCAATGGCAGTGTCGATCGAACCATGTCCCGTGAGCATGATGACTTCGGTCGACGGCGCTTTGGCATTCACAATCCGCAGCGTTTCTAGGCCGCTCATGCCTGGCAGCCGCAGATCGAGAAGGACCACGTCGTGCTCGCTGGCCGCAACGCGCTGCACTGCCTCCTCTCCCGAGGCTGCGGTGGCCACTTCGTAGCCGAGCCGTTGCAGTTCGCCGGACATCACATGCCGGAATGCGGCGTCGTCATCGACCATCAGAATGGAAGACGCCTTCATGCTCGAACCTCGGCCACCTGCTCGGTACGAATCGCCGGCAACACGATTTCGAAGATCGATCCCTTGCCCGGCGCGCTCTCCACATGAATATCGCCGCCCCAGCTTCTCACCGCGTTCAGCGATAGAAACAGTCCCAGACCAGTGCCTCCCTCCCTCATGCTGAAAAACGGCTCGAAAATCTTCTCCAGGCAATCCCGGGGAATCCCGCAGCCGCTGTCTTTGATCCGCACCCGCACCTCGCTGTCGGCCCTGGCTTCCACTTCAACCCTGCTGCCCGGCTGGGAAGCCTGCACGGCATTGAGCAGCAGATTAATCAAGAGATCCTGCAGCTCCGCTTCGCCGGCTCGCACGTTGATAGCCTCTCCGGCCGGATGCACTTCGATATGCACCGAATGCGCTCGCGCTGTAGGACCCACAAGCCGCTGAGCCGCCTCGATCGACTCTCGCACGTCCACAACCGATACATTGTGACGCTGCCCGCGCGACAGGCGCAGAAAATGCTGAGTAACGCTGCGGCAGCGCATTAACTGGTCGCGAGCGATCGATGCATTCTCGTGGATTCTGGCTTCATCCACTTCTTTGCTTCCGTTTGCCGGCATCTCGCGAAGTATGCCTTCCACGCAGGTGAGCACCGTGCCCAGCGGAGTGTTCAGCTCATGCGAAAAGCCGGATGCCAGCACTCCCAGAGACGCGAGCCGGTGCGATTCCGCCAGGTTCGCCTCAGCCGCCCGCCGTTCCGAAATGTCGCGCCACACCTCCACCACGTGCGTTGCGTTGCCGCCGCCATCCAGAATCGGCGACACGTGAATCTCCTCCCAGGTCACCTTGCCCGTGTCGCTGCGATGCTCGCAGATGCGAACCTGCTGCGTTCCCGTCTTCAGAAACGCCAGCGTCGGACAGTCAGGAACGTTGCAGGAGCCGATTCCCAGCTGATAGCAGTGGCAGCCAATCACCTGTTCACGCTCTCTGCCCGTCCGCCGCAGATACGCATCGTTGGCCGCGATAATGCGTCTCTGCGGATCGAGCACCACAATCCCGTCATCGATGCTATTGATCACCTTCTCCAGTCGTTCGCGCTGCGCCCCCACCTCGCCCACCAGCCTCGACACCGAATCGGCCATCATGTTGAACTCGCGGCCAAGCCATGCCAGCGTGTCCGATCCTTCCACCGGTGCCCGCCGCTCCAGGTCCCCTTGCGACACCAGGCGCGCCGTGGTTTCCAGGCGCTGCAAGCGGCGAAGAATCGACACCCGGATCACAATGAAAATGGCGCCCACAATAAAAAACGTCAGCGCCCCGGTCCCCGCCACCAGTCCCCGCAAATCTCGCGTCATTCCGGCGCGCACTTCGCCTGCGTCATAATCCAGAATCAGCACCCCGTTGATTCTCTGCGCCGCATCGTGGCAGCGATGGCATTCCTGGCGGTTGTGAATCGGCAATACCGTCCGAAGAACAGCTCCGCCCCCGGTCTCGATCACGACACTCGACTCCCTGCGTTCGGCAGGGTTGCGATGGCACGCCTGGCAGGTGGGAGAGCTGATCCGGAAATCCTCTTTCTGATTGAGCGGCGCGCTCGAGTATCGCGGCACGCCGTCGTGGTCCAGGAGCACCAGTTGCTCCACGCGCGCCTGTTTGCCGAATCCTTCGATCATCTCCGCGATTTGCGGCCGGTCGTTGTTCAGCATCGCGTGCTCCAGCGCGGTGTGAATCAACTCGCCTTCTGCCTGCGCATTCGTGCGCGCCATATCCAGTACGCGGTTGAAGTAATGCACGGAATAGAAATAAGCCGCCACAGCGCAAGCCGCCACCACGGCCGCCGTAATGCCCACCGTCAGCCCTACTGTCAGGCTCGCAAAACGCAAACGCATGATTGTTTCGATTGCTGGTTGTGGATTTTTTCACACGCGCACAGCACAGTCAATGCCTGACGAATTGTCATAGCGCCTGACAGGTTGGCAGTCCGAAACCTCGTGCGCCGAGAGCCCGCGCTGAAAGCACGGCACTTAGCCCGCGATTCGGTCTGGTACGTCAGGTGCTTTCCTCTCCAGCAAAGCAAGGAGGAAGACCGCCCATGGACATGTTGCTAATGGGACTGTGTTTCACCTTTATCGGTCTGGCATTTACTGCGATGGCATTTGCCGCGGCCACGCGCCCTGAAGCTCAGCGCCCCGAGGAGCAACCCGAACAGGTCGTGCTAAAGCCCGCCCCGGCCCGCTTCTTCTCCGAACACCTCACCGCTCCCGCACCGGGACCGGCTCCCATTCAGATCCCCATCGAGGCATTGCTGCTGCAAATTGAGAACCATGTCCGCCTTGAGCAGGCGGCAGCGGAATCGTTTGTTGCCTGTCCCACTCACGCCCAACTGCACAGCAAAACCACTTCGCAATTCGTGAACTGAGGGAGACGACCATGTTGCACAAACTTCTCAGTGGCCTTTCTCCCACCGAAGAAGACGAAGTCCTGGCGCTGGGCGCCCACCTCACCTTGCCCAGCGGCGGTTCGCTCTTCCGGCTGGGCGATGCGGCGGACCGCCTCTTCCTCATCGAGCGCGGGCGCATTCGCCTCTCCTTTCCCATGCTGGTCCGCGGACAGCAGGAGGACGTCCTCTTTGAAGAGCAGGGCAGCGGTGAGACCGTAGGCTGGTCGGCCATGGTGCCCCCTTACCGCTTCACGCTTTCCGCCACTGCTCCCCTGGAGACGGAACTCATCGCCCTGCCGCGCGAAGCCCTCACCGCGTTCTGCGAGCGCGAGCCCGAAATCGGCCGCAGGATCAGCCTGAACCTGGCCATTCTCGTGGGACAGCGCCTGCAGCTTGTGCAGGCCATGTGGATGCGCGAGATCCAGCGCGCCGTCGAACTCAGATCGCAGCACGCCACCGCAGCAAGATGAGCGCGGGTTTGTCACCGCAGCTCGCAAAGAAGATCCAACCGGAGAAAGCACTCATGGCAACTAGTGAAGCGCAAACCGCAAGCATGAATCAGCCCGCCACCTCCATGCACCGCCGCGGTTTTGTCGAGCTGCTGCTGGGCGGCGGCTTTTTGGCTACCGCGGCCGCATTCATGTATCCCGTCCTGCGCTACTTCGTCCCGCCCAAAACAGCCGATCTCGGCGTCGATTCCGTGGTAGCAGGCAAAGTGGGCGAGCTGAAGCCGAACAGCGGCAAGATCTTTCGCTTCGGCAACCGGCCCGGTCTTCTCATCCTCACCGCCGCCGGCGAGTATCGCGCCATCTCCGCTGTCTGCACCCATCTTTCCTGCACCGTTCAGTACCGGCCCGACATGAAAGAGGTGTGGTGCGCCTGCCACAACGGCAAATACGGTCTCGACGGCCGCAACATCTCCGGGCCGCCTCCTCGTCCTCTGCAGGCCTTCGACGTCCAGGTGCGCGGCGACGAAATCTACGTCTCGCGCCGCAAGGAGGGCTGAGATGACCCTGCTCCGCAATGTTATCGATTGGCTCCACGATCGCCTGGAATGGGACGATCTCATCGCCCCGCTCAAAAAGAAAACCGTCCCTCACCACCGCCTCTCTTACTGGTATTTTCTCGGCGGCATTACCCTCTTTCTCTTCGGCATTCAGGTCGTCACCGGCATCCTGCTCCTGCTCTATTACCGTCCCGGGGCCAGCGAAGCCTTTGAGAGCGTGCAGTACATCATGACCCAGGTCCAGTTCGGCTGGCTCATCCGCTCCATCCATTCCTGGTCGGCCAACCTGATGATCTTCACCGCCGTCGCTCACATGTTCAGCGTCTTGTTTCTGAAGGCATACCGCAGGCCGCGCGAATTAACCTGGGTCAGCGGCGTGGTTCTGCTTGCGCTGGTCATGGGCTTCGGCTTCAGCGGCTACCTTCTCCCCTGGAACACGCTCGCCTACTTCGCCACCAAAGTCGGCACCGAAATCGCCGGCCAGGTGCCGATCATCGGCCATCCCATCATGGTCTTCCTCCGCGGCGGCGAAGAAGTCACCGGCGCCACCCTCACCCGCTTCTTCGGATTTCATGTCGCCGTCCTCCCCGGCATCGTGGTCCTCGTCATCCTCTTTCATCTGCTCATGGTGCAGCGCCAGGGCATGAGCCTGCCCCCCAGCGTGGAAAAGGAATGGGCGGTAAATCCCTCTTCCGAGCACGAAACCAGATTCTTTCCCAACTTTGTCCTCCGCGAGCTGATGGCCTGGTACGTCGGCCTCGGCGTCCTCGGCGCGCTCGCCGCCATGTTTCCCTGGAACCTCGGCGTCAAAGCTGACCTCTTCGCCTCCGCGCCCGCCGGCATCAAGCCCGAGTGGTACTTCCTCTTCATGTTCCAGACGCTGAAGCTCATCCCCTCCAAAGTCTGGTTCATCGACGGCGAAGTCCTCGGCATCGTCGCTTTCGCTGTAGCCGGATTGCTCTGGCTACTCTTGCCTTTCTTTGAAAACGACCGCGCCGCCCGCTCCAGACGCTGGATCACCGGGCTGTCGGTCTTTGCCCTGGCTTTTGTCATCACCATGAGCGTGTACGGCTATGTCGCAAAGTAAATCTTCCGGCCTCTTACTTAGGTTGCTCGCCTCCGGCGTCCTCGCTTTGACCGCCGCATCCCTCAGCGCCCAGACCAAAAATTCCTGCCTGGACTGCCACTCCGTCCTGCCCGACAAGCTCGGCGTCACCCAGGAAACATTCAGTCACGACATCCACTCGCAAAAGGGCCTCACCTGCGTCAGTTGCCACGGCGGCAACGCCGCCAACGATGACCCCACCCAGGCCATGAGCAAAAAAGCCGGCTGGAAAGGTCACATCGACCGCCGCCAGGTTCCCGCGCTCTGCGGCAGTTGCCACTCCAATCCCGACTACATGCGCAAATTCGACCCCACCCTGCGCACCGATCAGCTTGCCGAGTACCACACCAGCGTGCACGGCAAGCTCCTGGCTTCCGGCGACACCAAAGTCGCCGTCTGCACCGATTGCCACAGCGTGCACAACCTTCGCGCGCCCAACGATCCGCAATCCACCGTTTACCCGGTCAACATCGCCGCCACCTGCTCCCATTGCCACGCCGACGCAAAGTACATGAAGGGCTACTCCATCCCCACCGACCAGTTCGCGAAGTACAACACCAGCGTGCATCATGATGCGCTCACGGTGCGCGGCGATCTCAGCGCGCCCACCTGCACCACCTGCCATGGCAACCATGGCGCAGTGCCTCCCGGTGTGGCCAGCGTGCCCAACGTCTGCTCTACCTGCCACGTCTTCCAGGCCCAGATGTACGAAAAGAGCTCCCACAAAGCCGCTTTCGATTCGGCTCATCTGCCCGGCTGCGTCGTATGCCATCAGAACCACGCAATCGTCCACCCCACCGACGCCAAGCTCAGCGCTCAGACGGGCGGAGTTTGTATGCAGTGCCACAAGCCTGGCGACAAATGCGATCAGGCCCGCGGCCAGATCCTGGTCAAACTCACTCAGTTGGACGTGGCCGTCAAACAGGCCGACCAGGCCCTCTCCGCAGCCGACGCCGCCGGCATGGACGTGAGCGAAGCCCGTCTCGGCCAGAATGAAGCGCGCGACTCCCTCACCAAAGCCCGCGTCGCCATTCACAGCTTCAAGCCAGACGTAATCGGTCCCTACGTCCAGGCAGGCCTGAATACCGCGGGCAAAGATCTCAAAGCGGGACAGGACGCCATGGTCGAGCGCGATCGCCGTCGCCACGGCCTCGGCTTCTCACTGATCGCCATCGGCCTCATGGTCGTCAGCCTCCGCCTCTACATCAACAAAATAGAGAAATGACGCCAATGCCCGGTGCCGGGTGCCCCCGGTCTCGATCCTCAGACCGGGGATATCATTCGATAGCAACTACACTCCCGTGCCCCACCCTTGCGGCAGCTTTTTGCCGCAAGGGTGGGAACCACCATAGCCGGGTACCCATCCACACCGGGTCCCATCCCCTCCACCACTTTCCGTGCCCCATCCTTCGCGCGGCTTTTTGCGCGAAGGGTGGGAAGCCACAAATGCCTCCGCGCCGGGTGCCCCCGGTCTCGATCTTGAGACCGGGGATACCTCCACAACCGGGTACCCATCCACACTGGGTCCCATCCCCTCCACCACCTTCCGTGCCCCATCCTTCGCGCGGCTTTTTGCGCGAAGGGTGGGAAGCCACAAATGCCTCCGCGCACCTCAAACGATCCGACCGAGAACGCCGGGTGCCCCCGGGTCTCGATTCTGAAACCCGGGCTACCTTGAAGCGGAAGTAGACAATCTACTACCACTGGGAGTAGAGTGTCTACAACTATGAGCGAGAAAGACCAATACAAAAACCGGATTGAGTTGCTGCAGGGAACACTCGACATGCTTATTCTTCAGACCCTGCAATGGGGACCGCAGCATGGATATGGCATTGTCCAGGCTTTACGCTTGCGATCCGGAGATGTGCTTCAGGTGGAGACCGGATCACTGTATCCGGCTCTTCATCGATTGGAGCGTCAGGGCTGGGTGCAGTCTGAGTGGAAGCAGTCAGAGAGCAAGCAAAGAGCCCGCTACTACCGGATCACGGCCCGGGGGAAGAAACAGTTGGCCTCGGATCTTGGCCGATGGGAGCGGATTGTCGAAGCGATTGGGTCGGTGATGTACGTCAAGCCGGAGGAGAGTGAGTCGTGAAATGGTTCCCGGGCTTCGGTTTTCAGCGGCGCAAGCGTGAATTGCAGGAAGAGATCGATGCTCACCTGCAGATGGCGATTGCAGATCGAGTGGCGCGCGGCGAGGCGGAAGAGACGGCGCGACGAGCGGCAGCGAGGGAATTTGGAAACATTCCTTTGGTGCAAGATGTGACGCGCGACATGTGGGGCCAGGGCGGGCTTGAACAACTGGGCCGGGACATTCGTTACGCCCTGCGGCAACTGCGCAAGAGCCCCGGCTTTACGATCGCCGCGACGGCGATGCTCACCGTAGCTATTTGCGCCAACAGCACCGTATTCAGTTGGATCGACGGCACAATGCTGCGTCCGATTCCTGGCGCGCGGGACACCGGCGACCTTGTGACCCTGCAGCGAGGGGAACGGAACTTCTCTCCGACTCCGCCCTTCTCGTATCTCGACTATCGCGATCTGCGCGAGCAGAACCACACCTTCGCCGGGATGCTTGCCTATCATAACGACTGGATCGCGCTGACTGGCGGAGCACAGCCGGAGCGCGTCTACATTGCGAACGTGTCGGCATATTTTTTCGATGTGCTCGGCATCAAGCCGGCACTTGGACGATTCTTTCTTCCTGAAGAAGAGACGCGTCGGGGTGCGGTTCCCGAAGTGATCTTGAGTAGCTCGCTCTGGAAGACGCGCTATGCCGCAGACCCGGCAATTGTGGGCAAGTCGATTGAAGTCTCTCGGCATCCTCTGACGGTGATCGGTGTTGCGCCGGAGGGGTTTATCGGAGCAGCGCCCGGGCTGCGTGACGATCTGTGGGTAACGCTCGATCCTCTCGGGAATGATGGATGGCGGATGTCCCATCGCGACTCGGACTGGCTGATCTTAATAGGAAGATTGCGGCCCGGAGTGAGCCGTGGCCAGGCGGCTCAGGATCTCGACACCCAGATGCACCATATTGTGGTGGCGTATCCGGACCAGCATCTCGGTGATAACCGGATCACGCTCGATCCCATGTGGCGTTCGCCATTCGGCGTCAACGGACTCATGTCGGCGACGCTGCCCATTCTGCTGGCCTTCGCCGCTCTAGTGCTGTTGCTGACCTGCGCGAACGTGGCTACGCTCACGCTGGTGCGGTTTGTATCCCGGCGGCGTGAACTCGCGATCCGGCAATCGCTCGGGGCCAATCGCATGCAATTGGTGCGGCAGATGGTGATGGAGGGCGCTTTGCTTTCCATCGTCGCGGGAGCCGTGGCACTGCTTTTGACATTGTGGACATCGAAGTCATTCGGATGGTTCTTTCCGGCGACCTCGAATCCCCTCGTTCTGAACGGGACCATGGACCATGAGGTGGTGATCGGGATTGTATTGTTTTCCCTGTTGTCTGGCATGCTCTGCGGCGCGCTCCCTGCCTGGCGTTCGTCCCATGCGCCCGCCGTTGAGGTACTCAAGGCAGAGTCTGCAAGCATCTCCGGCGGTTCACGCAACCGGAAATTGCTCAGCGGGCTGGTGGTGGCGCAAATCGCGCTTTCACTTCCTCTGCTATTGTGCTCCGGGCTATTTCTGCGAACGCTCAAGAATCTCGCCGGCGCGAATCCCGGATTTGAGCAGGACCACATCCTCACTGCGTCCGTGGGGCTGAGTATCGCCGGCTACAGCCGCGACGAGACAATGGTGATCCGTCACAAGATACTGGATCGGGTGTCGGCCTTGCCCGGCGTGAAGGTTGCATCTCTTACAAACTGGATTCCGATGACCCTGATCCAAAAGAAGTCGGATGCGTATCCGGAAGGATATGCACCACGTCCGCATGAATCTTTGCAGGTGCTGATGGTCGATGTGTCCCCGCGATATTTCGAATCCCTTCATATACCCGTTCTGGAAGGACGCGAGTTTACACCGGATGACAAAGATAAGGCCCCGATGGTAGTCATCGTGGACCAGACCGCGGCGCAGCACTACTGGCCGGGGCAGGATCCACTGGGAAAGAGACTCAGGGTAGTGGGAGATGGCCCTCTTTTCACGGTAGTCGGCGTTGTGAGGAATTCGACCCATACATTCGTGAATGAGTCCCCTGAGCCTATTGTCTACAGGAGTATTTTCCAGGAGGGCGGGGTCGAGACAACGGTGCAGGTGGAGACCGAGGGGAATCCGGTCGACCTGGCGCCGGCGGTGGAAAACGCCATCCACTCAATCGATACACGGCTGCCGGTTTTCGATGTGCGTCCCATGCGAGAGAGTACCCAGATGGCGAGCACTTTCGCCGTCCTACAGAGCACCCTGGCGGGAATGTTCGCGCTGATCGGCCTGGTTCTTGCGGTAACAGGGATCTACGGAGTTGTGGCCTATCGAACCCAGATGCGCACCCACGAGATCGGAATACGAATGGCTCTGGGTGCTTCACGCGTAGACGTGCTGCGGCTCGTGCTGGTGCAGGGACTGTGGCTCACAGGCATCGGGCTGGCGCTGGGATTGGCGTTTGCATTGGGACTGACACGTTTCATCGCCCGCCTGTTGTACGGCATCGGCGCCAACGATCCAGTCACCGTCGCTTCCGTCGTCATGCTCCTGGGAGCAATGTCGTTGCTGGCATGTTATCTTCCCGCACATCGAGCCATGCGCCGGAACCCCGTGACCGCAATTCGCGAATTGTAAGCAGCAGTTCGGGTGCCACCGGTCCCTCGCATTTAGGAACCGGGGATTTCACCAACCTCAATGAGCCAGGCTCGCGGTCACGACAACATCGCCTGACTCCGCGCGAAATACTCCCCGCAGGAGAGTTCCCTCAACGGCCGCGACCCAGTAACTCCGGCGCAGGAGACGAAATGCAAAAAGGGCCAAGAGTTATCTAGTCTAGTGGGCTTGCTCCGCTATTTGCTGCCTGCGCCGACGGCTTCTGTCCAATCATGCAAAGCCAGCTTCGTCTACGTTCCTCGAACACCTCTACTGAGGCGTACCCTGCATCCCGGAACAACGCGCAGTGATCTTCAATGCTGAGTCGTTGTGAGCCCAGTAGTCGCATGATTGGCCCCAAGAGCCAGTCGTATCGGCCGCCCCTAAATGATTCTGCAACCACCATCAAACGGCCTCCGGGTTTAAGAGTGCGCAGGATTTCCTGCATGTCCTTCGCAATATCCGGCCAGTAGTACTGCGTTTCCACGGCTGTCACGAGATCAAAGGAATCGTCGGCAAACGGCAGTCGCGATACCGAAGCGCGCTCTACAAAGACTCTGCCTTGCGCGATTAGCTGTCGGTTATGCGCGCAGGATTCCGCAACACTTCCCGCGGCATAATCTATCCCATAAACCACACTCATCGTTTTTGCGAGACTTTCGATTGTCCGGCCGCCGCCGCAGCCCACGTCGAGTGCCGTTCCGCCTTTGGTTATCGTCAGCTGAGTCAGCGCCCAATCTGTAAGCATGGCGTGGCTGTGATTCATCATCCGAGCAAACAGCCTTCCCACGAAACGAGTAGGCTTCTTTACCTGCCTTCCTAAGTACGCAGCTGCAACTACTGCGGTCGCGAACCGCACAGCTACAAAGAGTCCTGCTCGATCCATACCGGCGCTCCGACTTCCGTCCGTTGCAACGGGAAGCGATTCAAACCAAGACGCGGACGACGGAACTTGGCCCGAGAATTCCGCCGCGCTGCCCTTCGCGTTCACATCCATAAAGTGAGGTCGCTGACTTGTTCACCTCTCCGAATGCGTTTCAATTGTCGATGGAAATTCTTTTCTGGACTATCCGGATCGCCGGAATCGTCCTCGTCCGTGTCTTGCTCCTGCCTTATCTCAGCAAGGTGCTGCAAACTGGGCCGGATAAAGATTTGAAGGAACAAGAATGCGGTACCCAATGCGGCGGATGACGGACAGAAGCCTACGATCTTCTCTCCCCGCCGCCGTTTGCGCCGCCAGACCGCGCGGCGTCGAAAGTAGAGAACCAGTAAAACGGCAGTCGCGAGGAGCGGAAGCCCGGCCGCGAAGAGGCCGCAGAAATACAGCGAATTGGCAGTCATCGAATCCTTCCAATGGCATGAAATCGCGAAGGAATGGGAATCGGCTCGCCACGGCAGAGATTGCCGTGCGTGACCGGACCGTTTCTTGCTGACTTATGCGCGAAGGAGAGGCGGCGGGCGCTGGAAGGAGGGCTGTAATGCGGGGGCATCGGACGCGCGGCTCAAGTCGAAACACTCTGGGACCGGCAACACGCGGAGAAGAAAGAGCAGACCCACAAACAAAACCGGCAAAATCGCGAGCCACATGGCTTGGGTGCCTGCATGCCCGTGCGGAACAAGCATTAACACTAGCGCAACAGCGACTGCTATTGCTGTTACCAAGAACCATATGCGCCGATGCCGGAATTCAATCATGGAAGATGCCCGTGACCGCCAGTATAGCAGTCTGCCTCGGAATTCTTCGTCTTTCGGCCGATTCAGCCAGTTGGATCGGCCCTTAACCTTGCGTTGCAGACGATCTCGCCGCGCTTATTGACGCCCGTCCACACCGTCTTCATCAGGTCGTAGAGGATTTCCTCCGGCACTGCGCCCCATTCGTAGAACGCCGATTCGTGCATGCGCAGCAACGTGCCCAGCTTCTGATCCGTCGCTGCCGCTGCGTACATCCTGCGGCTGTAGCCGAACGTCGCGGTGAAGCCCCACAGCGTACACGCGCCATCGCCGTCCGAGATCGCGCCCAGATGGCCCCAATGCACTTATGCCTGCTTGCCTGGGGGAGTGTCGAATCGCTGCACCGCCAAAAATCTTCGGCTGCTGGGCAAAGAAGTGAACTCGATAGATGCACCAGTTGTCAGGCCTTTTCGGATGCCAAGTTGTATTCGTTCCGAGTAAGGAAGAAGAGGGTCCGCGCTGCCCGTTTGTAGTTTTTGCCATTTTCAACGGCCCATGTACCAGATTCCAACTAGAAAAATGCAAGTATAGGCGACTAATTGACGAAGCTCGACGCGATATATGGGCATTCTGTTGATAACCCGACACCAAATTGTGTTTCGATTTCCGGAATTGGTGAGTCAAAGCGAAAGAGGACAGCCAAGACAATGCTGGACGAATCGGCGGAGGACGGATCGACAAGATCTTTTTTCGTGATCTATCGCGAAAGCCAAGCGGGCCGAGAAAATCTTCTGGTCACGCCCGACTGGCCGACAGCCGAGGCGTTCGCCGAACGTCTCGTAAAACTCTGAGCCCCGAGGCTAGTGGGTGCCCGAACCCGTTCCATCCCGGCATTCCTCCACAAACTGTCTCACTCAAGGGGGTCACCCCAACGGCAGCAAGTTAGCGGGTTAGCGCGCGAGCTGTGCAGGTTTATCGGGGGAGTCCGGCGAATAGGACTCCAATGCGAGGCAGCGGCGTCCCTACGGGACTCCGAAGCACGTTTAATGCGCATTTTCCCCACGCTGAAAGCGCGGGGCTAACGAACGTTGCGCCTCCGGCGCGTGAGCGGCCATCGCCCTAAAATTCCGAGAGCAATGAGCCGAGATGAGAGAGAAATGAGTTGTGTCGAGTTTCAGAGCCAATTGCCAGATCTGATGGGAGCAGGGCGCGATGTGCAAGGCCATCCGCACGTGAAGGTCTGCGCAATATGTCGCGAGCTTATACGCGACCTCGAACGCATTGCGGAAGACGCGAGGCGCGGCCGATTCGATACAGGAGCCCAGAGCTAAGCATTAATCCCGCTTGCCAAATCGCGCTCGGCGTCGGCGAGGTTTTCGGGGCGGCCGAGGTCGCGCCAATAGTATTCGTCGGCGCGGAAGGCGGCGATTTTTTCGCCGCGCGATGCGAGATTCAGGTAGGTGTCGATGATGGAAAAGGCTCCTTCTTCGCGCATCTCCGCCAGGAGACGCGGCGAGATTACGTGAATGCCGGCGAAGGCGAGCGGCTGCGGGTGCGCGGCCGGGTGAGCCATTTCATCGTTGCCATCGCGGCCTATGCGCCGGCCGCAGAGGTGGCCGTTTTCGTCGAAGAGGAGATAGCGCGAGGTCTCGCGATCCTGCACGGCGAGGGTGGCGAGCGCGCCCTGATCAATGTGATGGCGGATCATGCGCGAGAGATCGATGGCGCTGAGCACGTCGACGTTGTGGAGGATGAAGGGCTCATCCCCGGCAGGGGCTAAAGCCTCTCCGGTTTTTTGCATGCTTTCGGCACGACCGAAGTCGTGCCCTGTTACAGAGCTCTCCGACGATGGAAGTTTCCGGCCGGAGGCAGTATCGCCGGCGTCGATAGTCCTTTCGTTCGCAGCGCCCCTACGGGGCGCACCGACAAGGTTGAAATCGCTCCCAGGGCTGCGCTTCGCTTGCCCTGGGCTATTCTCGCGTTCCCCCTCCGGGGGAATAAGGCAGGGCGAGGGACGGGGCGTCGCGGAATCTTCTCTGGTGTCGACTTCGTTTTCGAGAAAAAACCAGGAGGCTTTTTTCAGGCCGCCGCCGGTGTCGAGCAGCTCGGCCTCTTCATGGGAAATCTCGATGCGCATGCCGAAGTTGCCGTTCTTGTCGAGGTAATCGCAGATCATGTCGGCGAAGTGATGGACATTGACGATCACTTCCTCCACGCCAACGAAGCGCAACGTGAGCAGCGTGATTTCGAGGAGCGTTTTACCGGCCAGGGTGACCAGCGCCTTGGGCTTGTCGTCGGTGAGCGGCCGCAGGCGGGTGCCCAGGCCGGCTGCCAGGACCATGGCTTTCATCGGCCGATCTTCTCCATCTCGATGTGCCGCACCACGATCTCCACGCCATCGAGGTCGCGCAGGTGCCTAGCCATCTGCTCGGCGAGATAGACGGAGCGATGCTGGCCGCCGGTACAGCCGAAAGAAATCATCAGAGCGCGAAATCCGCGGCTGCGAAAGTTGTTCACCGCGCCGTCCACCAGGGCGCGGGCATGCGAGAGAAATTCCAGCACAACCGGCTGCGCCTCAAGATATTCGACGACCGGCGCGTCTTTGCCGGTTAATTGCCGGAAGCGCTCTTCGCGTCCGGGGTTGGGCAGGCTGCGCGCGTCGAAAACAAATCCGCCGCCGTTGCCCGATTCGTCCACGGGCGCCTGGCGATGAAAAGAGAAGCTGAAGATCCGCACCGTCAACGCGGCCGGCCGCTTCTTTTCCTCCGTCACCGACGAGACTACTTCACGCAGCTTCTCTGAAGTGGCCATGCCGTCGAAGGCTTCCATCAGAGAGGGCAGGGCGATGGGCAGCTTCACATGGCTGGCGAGCCAGCGCAGGTTCTTCAGAGCATAGGGCACGGACTGCAAAAAGTGCGGCTTGCGCTCGTAGAATCCACGAAAGCCGTATGCCCCCAGCGCCTGCATGATGCGTATATAGACATAGGCGTAGTAGTGCTCCATGAAGGCGTCGCGCTTGAGATCGGTGCATTGCGCCAGGCAGGCGAGATAGTAGTCGAGCAGTTTTTGGCGCAGTTCCGGCGGCAGATCGGCCTTGCCATCGAAGAGCAGGGAAGCGATGTCGTACTGCAGCGCGCCGCGGCGGCCGCCCTGGTAATCGACAAACCACGGCTCGCCATCGCGCAGCATGACGTTGCGCGACTGAAAATCACGGTAAAGGAAATAGTCGTGAGGCGCGGCGAGCAGAAATTTTGTGAGCCGCGAGAAGTCGCTCTCCAGCGCCTGCTCGTTGAAAGGTACGCCGGCGAGGCGGAGAAAATAGTACTTGAAGTAATTGAGGTCCCAGGCGATCGACTGGCGGTCGAAACTGGCGCGCGGGTAGCAGACTTTGTAATTGAGGTCGCGGCCCGCTTCCACCTGGAAGCGCGGCAGGACGGCGACGACTTTGCGGTAGGCCTGCACGGCCGGCTGGGCGATGGCATCGCCGGCGCGGTTCGCGGTCAGATATTCGAAGAGCGTGGTGTCGCCGAGGTCTTCTTCGAGGTACGCGCCCTGGCTGAGATCGTCGATGTAAATTTCAGGGACCGGCAGCCCATGGCGGCGGAAGTGGCGCGAGAATTCGAGAAATGCGACATTCTCTTCGCGCACCGAGTAGACGATGCCAATGGCGCTTGCGCCCCGGCCGGAGAGGCGCAGGATGGCGCGGCCGGAGCCGCCAAGCTGGCCCTGCAGCGGCTTCACTTCTTCGGCGGCGAATCCGTAATGTTGCTCGAAGAGCTGTTTGAGTACGTTCATGAATTTCCCATTCAAACCATCAGCTGGAGAAAAGCAACCGCAGGTCCTTCGACTCCGCTCCACTTCGTTTCGCTGCGCTCAGGATGACACGCTGTATTGAAAGGAGGACTATCTACTCCCAACTGATCCCTAATCGCTGCACCGGGTCACCGCGTCGAAGGTTAAATGGTCGCCGCAGCCGGGATGCTGTTCCCGCCATTGCTCGAAGAGGCGGCCGTAGCTCAGGGTGATGTACTGCGCGTGGTCGACGCCGAGGCGCGCCGCCGCGCGATCGATCCATGCCGATGCGCCTTCCAGCTCCGCGTAGTTTCCGATCGGCGTCTCGTCGACCACGCAGTGTCCCTCGCCGTCGCTCCACTCAGTGCGCCATTTTTCGTAGCGGAAGGCCGCCGTGAGCCCGAGGGAAACGAAGATCTCCGCCAGGACGTTGCCTTCGGCAACTTCTGTCTCGGTCTCGACGCGGTGCTTGTGGCGCTCCATACCCGTAGACGAATCGGGGCCGGTGGAGTCGTCGGGCAGCCGCTTATGGGTTACCACCCAGCGGCCGTCGTAGTTGCGGATGCGCAGAATCTCGGTGCGCGCGCGCATTTGCCGGTCGGGGGTGTCATAAAGCACATTGCTCTCGAAGGCGCGCGGCGTGATCATGCGAAAGCCTGCCGCCTGGAGCCGTTGGGTGAGCTCGTCCAGGTCCGACACGAGAAATTTGATTTCCGTCTCGACAGCCATCGTAAGCAGTGAGTATACCGGTCAGCGCCTCTCCGATTCACGTGCCGGGCACGATTCGCGCATCCAACCTGTTATGAAGCGGGTGGCGCAAGTGAGGATTTACAGACCTGGGTGGGAGAACGAGGCGCGAACTGAGCCCGATTCGGCGGCAGCAGCGAAAATGGAACTGTGAAGACCCTGCGCCTGAAAGTCGATCCTGGCCGCCTCGATTCCGCCGAGGCAGGCAAGGCAATTGATCGCGCCGCGGCTATTCTCCGCGCCGGCGGGTTGGTCGCCTTTCCCACCGAGACGGTCTACGGGCTGGGCGCCAATGCATTAGACGCCGACGCCGTGGGGCGCATCTTCGCGGCCAAGCGCCGCCCGACGTGGGACCCAATCATCGTGCACATCGCGCCGGCGGCCGGCCAACCTTCGCGTCGCGACGTGATGCTCGGTCCGCTGGTTCACGAAACTCCGGATACCGCTCGCCGCCTTATGGAGGCGTTCTGGCCAGGCCCACTCACGTTGCTGCTGCCACGCTCGGCGTCGGTTCCCGAGGCTGTGACCGCGGGCCGTGCGCTGGTTGGCGTGCGCATGCCCTCGCACCCCGTGGCTCTCGAACTCATTCGCCGCGCGGGCGTGCCTGTCGCCGCTCCCAGCGCCAACGTTTTTGGCCACATCAGCCCGACCACGGCGGAGCACGTTCTGCACGATCTGGACGGCCGCATTGACGTGCTGCTCGACGCCGGACCTACGGAGCACGGCGTGGAATCCACAGTTCTCGATCCCACACAGTCGCCCATGGTCATTTATCGACCTGGCGCTGTGACTGCCGAGCAGATCCGCGAGGTGGCGGGCGAAGTCACGCTCTTTCACGGTGGCGCGGAGCCTATCGCGCCGCCGACGCAATCGCTTGCCGCGCCTGGACTTGGCCTGCGCCACTATGCGCCGAATGCGCGGCTGGTGCTGATAGAAGCCGGGCTGAACGAACTCGGCCGCGAACTGGCCCGCGTCACGGAAAGCCTGGCCGGCGAGCACATCGGCGTTCTGCTTCCTACGGGGCTGACAGAGATGGCGAAGGGCATCGATGTGACAGAGATTTACGAATGGGGTAGCTGGCACGAGCCGGAAGAACTGGCGCGCAATTTGTACGCCGGGCTGCGCAAGCTGGATGTCCACGGATGCACGGTAATTTTGTGTCCGTTGCCGCCAGGGGAGGGAATTGGCGCGGCGATACGCGACCGATTGCGCAAAGCGGCGCACCCGGAGACGCGGCACTGAAGGGGCGATGAAGCGTGTATCGAGTCAGGAACTGAGGGACTGCCGGCCGGTGTCTCCCAGCTTGTACATATATTTGATCGCCGATTTGTAGACCAGCGTCTTCCAGCGCCCGCGGACCTTGAGCGTGTTGCGGTCATACCACTCGATGCAGCCTTCGACCAACTCGCCATCTTCCATGACGATCACCATGGGGGTCTGGGACTGGATCTGCTTCTGCAGGTAGAACAATTCGGCGTTTCGATAGGGAGCGTCCATTTCGACAATGTTTGCTGGGAAGCGGAAAGGGGTGGTGGATAGCGGCGAGGTGCGGTTCCGGCCTCTGGATCGTGCAGGCGGCAAGCTCGCTCGTTCACGGCGGGCAGGCAAAACCGGTGAGATGCTCATAAAACCCTCCAATTCGCAAAAAACTGCAGGCCCCACGACTTCGCTCTGCATTTTCGCGCGATCCAGAAGGCCGCCTTTCAGAGCTGACCAGGTGAATGCTGTTCGCGCCTTTCACCACGCTTGCGAGCCGATTTCCGCGCACCCCACGCAACGGACACGAGCACGCACCGGCGTGAACCAATCGAAGTTCGTTCCCGTGCGATGACTCGGAATACAGTTATCCCAAGAGATGCCCGGTGCCTGAGGGGGGTTGCTTCTGTATTATGCAGGCGGCGGCGCGGTCTGGCAAGCGGAGATTGCCCCTTTCCTCAGCGTTGCAGGTAACCCAAGAAAGCGCACGAAAGTGGACACTGTGGAAAATATGGTTGCCTGCACTGCCGATTTTTCCTCATTCATCGGTAACCCCACGGCGGGGTAACTGCATCCTATGTGACTATGTGCGGCGGGTATAAAACCTGATTTACCGCTGTGTGTGTTTATATGCCTATATCTCCCCCCTCGCCGACGCTTACCGGGGTCCTCCGCGCCACGCTGGAGCGAATCGAGCATTCGGGAGAGATTGATCCGGCCGATCCAGCCTTTCTCGAGCTCAAGAGGTCGATTACGCTGGCGATGGCGGATTTCGAAATGGCAAAATCCGCGAAGATAGATGCAGAAATCGAGCCGCCCCTGCTCGAGACCACCTGAGATTCGGCAATTTCTCTTCGCGGCGGGCAATTAGACTCTGCCAGACCGCTCTAATCCCACCGCCATCGCGTCCAGTGAAAGCGACCGCAGCAAATTCCTGCGCATGCCCTGCTCGACCTGTACCAGGGCGCGTGCGGCGCCTTCGATCCAATCGAGGCTGAGTCCCTGCGCCATTCGCTCCAGCTCCGCCGCCAGGTCGACGTTGCGGACCAGGCACCCTGCGCCGGCTCCAGTCAGCATCAGGTCCTCGACGAGGCTGCCCAGAGCGCGAAGCAGATTCACCGTCTTCTCCTGACCTTCGGCGCCGGCGCGGTAGGTCTCAGTAGCACGAAAGAGCTGAGAATAATCGGGATCGCGTAAAGCCCCGTGCAGAATGCCCAGCGCATCCTGGCGGCTCTGGAGCCACGCGCCGAGGTCGAGCCCCAGCGCACGTCCAACGGCGCCCTCGGCGAGCCGCGCCACCAGCGCCCGCTCTTTCGGCTTCAACTCCGGCCGGCGTGCGGCGAGGAGGGACTCCAGCTCCGCGGCCGGCAGCGCGCCCAGGCGGTGCAACACCGCCCGCGAGCGGATGGTCGGCAGCAGTTCCTGCGGATTTTCGGAGAGGAGAATGAGGGTGGTGTGCGCCGGCGGCTCTTCCAGCAGCTTGAGCAGGCTATTGGCCGCCTCTTTCATAAACGCGCCGGAGGTAAAGATGGTGAATGCCCGCCGCGCCTCGGCAGGCGGCCGGTAGTAGGCGCAGTGAATGACCTGCCGCACCTGGCCCAGCTTAATCAGCAATTGCGGCGGATCGGGAGGCACGATCATCACGTCAGGATGGGTCTGGATGAGGATCCGCGTTTCGCGCTTGTCGGTCTCGCGGAGTTCTTCGCGGGCCGCCACTGCTTCCACTACGCGGGCGTCGAGGTTGGCCGACTCGTCGATGCGCGCGCAGTTGGAGCAGATGCCGCAAAAATCCGGAAGGCCGCCACTCTCGGCGCGGTTGAGGCAGTTCACCGTGGAGGCGAGCATCAGGGCCAGCGTGTATTTGCCGGCGCCGCGCGGCCCGGCCAGGATCATGGAATGCGGAAAGCGCCCCACGCGTATGCTCTCGCGCAGGTGCGTAACCGTTGCAGAATTGCCTAAGAATTGATCGAAGCCCACGAATTGAGTGTATTCGTTGCGGCGGAGCCTGTCAGAGAGCGGCCGGTTGCGAGGGCGAGAGATTCTCGGCGCCTTGCGAGGAGTCGTACAATCGGCTTAAAGCCGCAAAGACGCGAAAGCCTATGTTAAGGAGGCATGCATGCGTCTGCAAGGACGGCTGAGGCAAGTGGAAAGGAGCTGCAAGCTGTCGGGTTTGTCTTCATGGATTGGCGGCATTGGATCTTCGCGGAGCACGAGGGAAAGCGTTGTGTTCCGGCGCGTCCTTTCGGTCCTGCAGTTCACGGTGGCGGCAATGCTGCTGCTGGCGCCGATGCTCGGCGGCCAGCAACCCAAAGCTGCGAGTTTGAGAGGCGTAGTGCTCGATTCCGCGGGGAAGGCGGTGAGCGACGCCAAGGTGGTGCTTCGCGGAGAAGGCTCGCAGGTCTCACGGGAAGCAACTACCGATGCGGCTGGGAGCTTCGCGTTTACCGAAGTAGCGATGGGTGCATTTACCTTGACGGCAAGCTCGGGGACGGTGCGCTCTGAGTCGGTTGCGGTGACGATTTCCGTGCCGGGCGAGCAGCCGCCAGTGAGCCTGGTGCTAGGCGGATCGGTCGCACCGGGAAAAGCGTCAGCACGGCAAGATGCGACTCAGGCGATGCAGTTCGCTGACGATCCCGACTTTGCTATCGCCGGCGTCAGTGACTGGACGGCCGCGGGAGGACACGGTTCGGATGCGAGTTTACGCACCAGCGAGGCCCTGACGCGGGATGCGGTGAAGCTGAAATCCGACAACTCAAAAACTGCGGCGGCGGTTATGCCGAG
This sequence comes from Occallatibacter sp., assembly GCA_035935755.1. Classification (GTDB taxonomy): domain Bacteria; phylum Acidobacteriota; class Terriglobia; order Terriglobales; family Acidobacteriaceae; genus Telmatobacter. The sequence goes on from DASYWU010000018.1 coordinate 307,971, forward strand.
CGGCGGAGGCGAGCACGGGGAATCGGAAGAAGCGCTGTGCGAGGCAGTGGCAAAAGATCCAGAGGGCTTCGACGCTAATTTCAGGCTGGGAAGGTTCTATCTTGAGGCGCAGCGGTATAAGGATGCGATTCCTCCTTTGCAAACCGCGTACCAGGCAAACGCTTCGAGATACGACAACGAGTATGACCTGGCACTGGCGCTGAAGATGGCAGGCGAGGCGGCGCCGGCGCGCGAGCATGTTCAACGGTTGCTGGCGCGCCACCCGAGCGCGGACCTTCACCGGATGCTGGGCGAACTTGACGAGAAGCTGGGCGATCCGCTCTCGGCCGTGCGCGAGTTTCAGCAGGCGGCGAGCGACGACCCGAGCGAGGACAACTATTTCGCGTGGGGTTCGGAGCTGCTGATTCACCGCGCGATCTGGCAGGCGAAAGAGGTGTTTGACGAAGGCGCGAGGCTTTATCCACAATCCACACGCATGCTCACCGCGCGCGGAGCTGCGCTATTTGCCGGAGCGCTTTACGACCAGGCGGCGATGGATCTATGCAAAGCATCTGACTTGAATCCGGAGAGTGCGGAGCCATACCTTTTCCTGGGGAAGATCGCAATTGCGGCGCCCGATCCGCTGCCGTGCGTGGTGGCGAAGCTGGCGCGATTTGAAAATTTGCAGCCCGCGAACGCACTGTCCAATTACTACTACGCAATGGCGCTGTGGAAGCAGCAGGGCCAGGCCGGGGATGCGCAGGTTATGGAACGAGTGAAAAATATGCTTGCCCGGGCGGTAACCCTGGACCCGAAATGCGCCGATGGCTTTCTGCAGTTAGGGAATTTGAGCGCAGGCGAAAAGGAGTGGCAGCAGGCTATCGGCTTTTATCTGCAGGCGATCGAGACCGAGCCGGAGTTGAGCGATGCGCATTATCGGCTCGGAGTCGCTTACGAGCGTACGGGGGAAAAAAGCAAGGCGCGCGAGCAGTTTCAACTCCACGATGAGATCGCCAAAGAACAAGCCGCGGAGGTTCAGCGACAGAGGGTGGCGGTTAAGCAGTTCCTGGTGGTTTTGCCCGGCCAGGCGGCGAGCCAGCAAGTACGATAGCGGAGATTTAGAGCATTTTAGGAAATACTGTAGACCGAATTGCAGAGCCTGAACCAGGCCCTGGCGTTGTCCGGCGTAATCCGTTCGAGGGCATCGCCGATGGCAAGCTCGAGTGCTTCTCGGGTGCGCGCCTGGGCGGCACGGAGCAACTCCTTGAGCTTTGCCCAAGCCTTCTCGATGGGATTGAAGTCCGGCGAATAGGGAGGCAGATAGAGCAGTTCCGCACCGGTTTGTTCTATGCTGGTGCGTACGGCTGCAGCTTTGTGCGAGCTGAGATTATCCATCACCACGATATCGCCAGGTTTCAAGGCCGCACAGAGCACCTGCTGGACGAAGGCCAGAAAGATGTCGCCGTCGGTGGCTTCTTCGATGGTCATGGCGGCGACCATGCCGCGAAGGCTCATAGCGCCCAGAATGGTCATGATTTTCCAGCGCCCACCCGGCGTTGCCTCGTGAATGCGCTCGCCGCCGGTCGAGCGGGCACGCAACCGAGTCATCGAGGTGGTGACGCCACTCTCGTCCAGAAAAATCAGCCGCTCCGGCGCGATCGTGCGTATCCGCGCGGCAAACTCCGCTCGCCTTTTGCGGTTGGCTTCCGAGTCGCGTTCGCTGGCGTGGAGTGACTTTTTTTCAGCCGCAGTCTCATTTTGCGCAGCAGGTGCCAGACTTGCGGAATGCTCAGTGTCACCCCGGCCTGGCTGAGCAGCTTGCCTTGAATTTCGGCCAGGGTCAGGTCCGGCTTGGCCGCAACCCAGTCCAGAACTTGCCGTTGAGCCTCGGATCCCGCGTGCGGCTTGCGCACAGCGCGATGAGGCACTCGCTCGGCTTGCCCGGTACGATTTCGCTGCGCGGAGATCTTCTTTCCCCAGCCCACGCTAACCAGGAAGCGCTCCGCCAGCTCTTCCAGAGTCTCCTCGCCTTCGTCGTAGGCCGAAAGAAACTTACGGCGCAAATCATCTCCATAGGGTCGCCCCATATCTCTTTCGCCGCAGACTGTCGCCAAGTACAGTCTATACTATTTCCTAAAATGCTCTA
>DASYWU010000019.1:0-2177 GCA_035935755.1 Occallatibacter sp.
TTGCGGCTGTTCCAATTGGTCCAGCAGCCTGCTTGCGACAGCCACTGCCTGCGGCGTGGCACGCAAAGTGATTTCGCGCGTCCCCAGGTTCAGATCGGCCCGGCTGATTCCGGCGATTGTGCGGACAACGCGGAGCATCTCAGTCATATCCGTTGGAGTCACGGAAGCAGGCAGCTGTGCCGTCCGCACAACCGAGGCATCGTACTGCCGCCTTTTTTCCGGCGTATCGGAGGTGATGAAAAACAGGCGCTGCGTCAGCGGCCGCCAAAATGTCCCGGTCATCTCGCCGAGCGCCTGCATCGCGGTGAGGAAATCAACGTTCTGCAGATCCAGCCGGACCGGCCTGGGAACCAGATCCACGTCGAACGATGCCTCCACGCCGAACTGACGCGCAACTTCCTCGTAAGCGCTGGTGGTGTTTCCACTGAATTTCAAATTGCGCGAACCGGTCAGCGGCTCGAGTCGAATCAGCCCTCCCGGCTGGACAAGCAATTGATGCAGCGCAGCTTTCGCATCGGGGGCGAGCAGTGCAAGTCGTTCGCGAACAATCTGATTTCCGGGGTCAAGAGCCAATGCTCCTGTCAGTTCCTTGCGTGCTTGCTCGTCCTGTCCCAGCAGCGCGAACCGCTCCGCGCGTTCCACGGCCTCGCCTACCAACTGGCTTCGCGCGAATTCGCGGCGCATCGCATATTCCCAGTTGCTCGGGTCATTCTTGGCCGCTTCAGCGTAGCCTGCAAATGCAGCGGCCCAGTCTTTGGCCTTCTCTGCGCTCTGACCTCGTTTGTATGCCTCTTCCGCCTTCTTAGGATTTGGGCTTTCCGCTTGATTTCCTGAGGTCCCCGGATTCAACGAAGCCTGCACCGCCGCAGGCGGCTGATGGGCCTGAGTCTGTGCGGTCGCAGAAGTTGGTGCGAATGCGAGGATGACAACAAAGGCGAGAATGGCTTGTAATCTCAAAGGTCAGACTCTGAAGACCATATTATAGAGATTGAAATGGGAGAGATGACGTTGTACGGGAGTGTGCCTTTAACGCCAAATCTGTCGTGTTGGCTTCAAGCAACACGACGGGGCAAGGAAGTGCGCGGGACTTAGCTGGCGATTGCTTCAGAGAATGGCTGAGCCACCCGCCAGACCCGAGAAGCGCAGCGAATTCACTCGTGTTAAGCCGGGGATGGGCAGTATTCATAAATCTCGACCAAAATTAGGGTATTTCCCTTGACGATTGGAAAAAGGCAAGATACACTACTTTTTCCAGTTGATACAGTGTTTCAACTGGCTTTGCTTATGCTTTCTGCACTCTTGGTCGCTCTTCGTGAAGGCGTCGAGGCAGCACTCGTCGTCGGCATCGTCTTAGTGTACCTCAACCGCACGGGCCGTCGCGCGCTGGTGCGATACGTCTGGAGCGGCGTCGCATTCGCCATCGCTTGCAGCTTCATCGCCGCAGTCATGCTGGATCGCTGGCAAATCAGCGAGGACGGATTTGAAGGCGTCCTGATGCTCGCCGCAGGCGCGCTTGTCGTTTCCATGATCATTTGGATGAACCGCATCGCCCGGCGGCTGCGAAAAGAAATTGAACAGCGCGTCGAAACGTATGCTCAGCGCGGCGAGCTTTATGCGGGCCTAGGCATCGGCTTGTTCGTCTTCCTGATCGTGATCCGAGAAGGGGCCGAACTCGTCCTGATCCTCCGCGCCGTCGAGATATCCATCACCGGTGTACAGGTCTGGATTGGCACTGGAATCGGGCTGGCCGTGGCCGTCGCCGTGGGCCTGTTTTTCTTTCAGGGGACGCTCAAAATCCCGCTTGGCCGTTTTTTTGCCGCCACGAGCACCATTCTGATGGTCATCGCTTTTCAGCTGGGACTGACCGGACTTCACGAACTCAGCGAGGCTCAGTGGATTCCCTCAAGCAGGCAGGAAATGGCAACGGTCGGACCGCTGGTCCGAAACGAATATTTCTTTTTTGTGGTGGTTCTCGGCGTCGCCGCGCTTGCCGTGCTTCGGGAATGGCTCGGTCTTCGGCATGCTGCCATCGAATCGACGTCAAATCCGGCCGAGAAGCGCCTCCGCCAGTGGGAGCATCGCCGCCAGCGATTGTGGAGCTTCGCTGCCGCGCTGCTTTGCATCGCCGTAATCCTGTCGCTCACCACCGAATTCATATATAGCCGCGCCTCCGCGGC
>DASYWU010000020.1:0-1827 GCA_035935755.1 Occallatibacter sp.
TCGGGAAAGCATCGAGTTCGTCCAGACCAACCAGGGTCTGCGGTCGCGCGCGCCGCTGCCGAATCACGTACGACGTCGCGGCATTGTGCGCCACGCGATAGACCCAAGTGCGCATTGAACACGCCCCATTGAAGCCGTCGAAACTGCGCCACAACGAGAGATGGATTTCCTGCAGCAGGTCGCGGCGCTTGTCCTCGTCCGCCTCGTAACCACGCGCCAGACGGGCCAGCGCAGCGCCGAACTCTGACGCGGCCTGCTGGTAAAGGTCGTCTCGGCGCTTCACATTAGAGGTAGTCGCCACGGCGCGAATTTTCTTACAAGAAGCGTGGCAAAGAAAGCTAAGCAAAACCGGGCGAAGCATCGTTCCTCGCCGCCCAACCACTGCAGCTCAGGTGAGACCTAAATGGACCTGGTGCCGTTCACGCGGCAGGATTTCGCGCAGGGGCATGGCATGTCGGGCCCGCAGCGTAGTCCCGCTCTGGGTCCTCCGCAAGCCCTATGCTGCGATTGCCTTTAACGCCGGGATTTGACCGCGGCAGGCGGTCTCACAGGCGCGTTGGCGGTTCCCATTTTTTCTTTCCCACTTTCAATTTTCCGTTCTTCCCGATTAGCTGTTTGCGGCGAACGCACTGAGCGGATATACTTTGTGGATTGAAATAGTCCGCAGTTCAGTTAGGGGACGTAGTTCAGTTGGTTAGAACGCTGCCCTGTCACGGCAGAGGTCGCGGGTTCGAGTCCCGTCGTCCCCGCCATTTTCTGAGGCTACTCATTCAGAGAATCGGCTCCCTTGGTTTCGAGTCTCCCTTCGCTTCACTCACGACAAACGGTTCGCTGAAAGCCCTCGGGGCAAGCCCTTCGTCGAAGGGGCTCAGAGCAAGCCGTCGTTCCGGCCATTTTCCGAGGTTGCGCCTCTGAAAATCGGCTCGCTCGCAGTTCGAGCCTCCTTCGTATCTGCCGGGTGATATCTGGTGTAGAATCCCCGCTCCACCAGTTTTCTGAGGGGAGAACGCCGTGCAAAACACTGGCAGCTCGGCAGGGATCGGCTTTTGGGGCTTCGGAAGTATGCTCGCCATCACCCTTTCGTGGAGCGTCAACCATTCGATCCTTTGGATGATCGTGCACGGTGTTCTGAGTTGGCTTTACGTGATCTACTACGCCATCAAACGGTAGAACGAATCTGTCTCATGTAACCCGGCCTACTCGCACCGACAGAGCAGCCCGCGTGCGGATGTGCAGTCAATCCGTGATCGCATTTGTCAACCTCTGCAAACCCATTTGGATGTCCGCCCACGATTTCTCGCCCGCTCAGGCTCGGCGCGGTGTTGCATGCGACCGCAACCCTGCTTTACCATCTGGCGATGTCCGCATCTGTCAGCGCACAGACTGTTCAGCCCCGGAAGTTGGCTGCCGTGCGGCGAGAGGTTTCGCCCGGGGCGGTTGCGTCGGCGTGGGGTCCGGCGCTGGGCAAGGTTTGGGACTTCATTCGCAGCCAGCCGGGGCTACGGACCGACGGCCACAACATTTTTCTCTATCATCACCCCACACAACCGGGCGCGCCTGTGCTCTGCGATTTCGGCGTCGAGGTCACACGCTCATTCGAAACTGCGGGCGAGGTCCAGGCGACACAAACGCCTGCGGGTGAGGCCGCCGTCGCCATCCACCGCGGCCCCTACAACCGCATGAATGAAACGCACGACGCGATCCGCCAGTGGATGGCGGCGAACCGCAGAGAGTCGGCCGGGCACTCGTGGGAAATATACGGAGATCCAACGCCGAATCCCGCCGACACGGAAACCACGATCGTGTACCTGCTAAAGTAGCGGTTCG
>DASYWU010000021.1:0-1597 GCA_035935755.1 Occallatibacter sp.
ACATCCGAGGCCTTCACGTTGAAGGCGTAAGTCTGGCCGTGCGGCACCATCTTCAATCCCGCAGGGGACTCGGCCATAATTGAACCGCTGGTCACGCTGATGGAGGCCCCGTCGTGGAACACATCCATGCGGAATTGCGCGTGGGTCGAGGCGCTGGCCTGCACTTTCCCGGCTGTGATTGTGAAAGAGTCGGCGCTCTTCAAACTCGCGAACGCTGTCACTGTTCCTTGCGCCATGCTCAGATGCGAGATGCGGCCGCCGTCGGAAAGTCCAAGCTCGGTGAATTGGACCAGAGTGTTTTCTGCAATCCAAATCGTCGCACCGTCTTCGAATTCGACCTCCGCGCGCCCGTCGTTCGTGCCAATGGTGAATCCCTGCTCGATGGGCATATTGGCGATGGCAGGTTCCCAATTGGAGTGTCCGCCGCGGATGAGTTGCACATCCCCGCTGACGTAGCTCAGGCGGACAATCCTCGCGTAGCTGTAGTCGGCGCCATGTGCCGCCGGCGAAAGTGCTGCCAGGAGGAGAACAGAAAGGCTGAAAAATGAAAGGCTTGAAATGATGCGCCGCATACCGCACCCCCTTCCGGGGAAATCCCGTTGCTTTTATAGATGGCTCCGCGCGCAGGGCGGTTGCGCGGTTCCCTCTCTGTTAATGCTCCTGCTTATTAGCCGCCCCGTCAAGCTAATTCACTGCAGTCCTTTGGATATGAGGATGTAGTTCCGCATTCCTGGCCATGAGAGGGCTTCGCAATTACTGTCTGGCGCGAATTTGTTCGGCGATGGCGCGGGCGCGCTGGCGTGCGATATCTATCAGATCCTCGTCGGCGCCAATCTGGTCCAGGAGCGACAACAGTGCATCCGGCTCCGGAATGAGCTTGTTCTGGATATCCCTCTGCACGCGCACCATCACGTCGTTTGCGCCCAGATGATCGTACCGCATCGTGCGGTCCATATCGCTCAAGTCGAGCTCTTCGCGTTCCAGCCCCTCGAATATCGCGCTGAGCTGGTTGGCGGAGTTGTTGAGCGTGTAGTTGTATTGCGCGGAATAACTCTCGGAGCCCTTTTCATAGCTGAAAGTCTTCTGGCCGAGATTTGCAATCCGGCGGTGAACGTCGAGTTCGATGCCCTGAAAATTGTGGAGATCATTCGCGAGGTCAAAAATCTTCTGCGTGAGCGCCTGGCCGATGTGCAGCGCATGCGGGCTGGCCGCTTCATCGAGCTGCCGGATGTCCCATGTCCCCGTGCCGTCCTCGTTGACCTTGATTTCGGCAAATTCCGGATAGCTTGCCTTGAAGACCTTGCGAAAAGTTATCGAAGCCTGGGTCTTGGTGGAAACGGAGGCCTTCTTTACAGCCGGCATTTGCGCCAACGCGGGACGCAGCATCCCGCCGGCCAAAAACGCGCACATAAGTATGGAAAACCGAAAGAGTCTCATCATTGATTTGAGATGCGCACAATCGCGTGATGGCTGCGCGAAGCGGCCTTCGCGCGCCCCGTCCCATTCGCCCGTTTCTCGACGGCATTCAAAGCTGTGCTTTGCGCGAAGCGCTCCGCGGCACGGGCGGCATGCGCATGGCACAGCGCGACGGCGAGCG